>NZ_BPQP01000089.1 GCF_022179305.1 Methylobacterium iners | reverse complement strand
ATATTTATCAAGAACAATCGTGATCGGGTGGGCTCCGATGGTGCGTGCGCGGCGGTCACGGGACTGCGCGGGGCACCCCCCTTTGTCATTCCGGGGGCGGCCCCGGGATGACAAGCGTTGTGGCTCGTACATTCCACCAGCTGTCCCACGATCGCTGTCCACCCGCGTTCGGAGCCCCGCCCGCAGGGCCAGTCCATTTGACAAGCCGCCGGCCGTGACCCACTTGTCCCCGGCGCGACGCCCCTCCGCCAAGGGCTGATGTCGCCGATGCGTCACTCCCACAATCTCAGTCGCGGCTGGCTCTGACGAGAGGCTGAACCCCTACATGAAAGTCGTCGTCGTCGAGTCGCCGGCCAAGGCCAAGACGATCAACAAGTATCTTGGCCGCGGCTACGAGGTGCTCGCCTCCTTCGGCCATATCCGCGACCTTCCGGCCAAGGACGGCTCGGTCGATCCCGAGGCCGATTTCCGCATGCTGTGGGAGCTCGAGGAGCGCGGCTCGAAGCGCGTCTCCGAGATCGCGCGGGCGCTGAAGGGCGCCGACGGCCTCATCCTGGCGACCGACCCGGACCGCGAGGGCGAGGCCATCTCCTGGCACGTCGTCGAGGCGCTGAACAACCGCAAGGCGCTCAAGGGCATCCCGGTCGAGCGCGTCACCTTCAACGCGATCACCAAGGCCGCGGTCGACACCGCGATGCGCCAGCCCCGCCAGATCGACCAGGCCCTGGTCGACGCCTACCTGGCGCGCCGGGCGCTGGACTACCTGGTCGGCTTCAACCTCTCGCCGGTGCTGTGGCGCAAGCTGCCGGGCGCCAAGTCGGCCGGCCGGGTCCAGTCGGTGGCGCTGCGCCTCGTCTGCGAGCGCGAGGCCGAGATCGAATCGTTCCGGCCGCGCGAGTACTGGTCCCTCGTCGCCACCCTGGTGACGGCGGAGGGCGCGACGTTCGAGGCCCGTCTCGTCGGCGCCGACGGCAAGCGCATCCAGCGCCTCGATGTCGGGAACGCCGAGGAGGCCGCCGCCTTCAAGCGCGACCTCGAACTCGCGACGTTCCAGGTGGCCTCCGTCGAGGCCAAGCCCGCCAAGCGCCACCCCGCCCCGCCCTTCACCACCTCGACGCTCCAGCAGGAAGCCTCGCGAAAGCTCGGGATGGCGCCGGCCCAGACCATGCGGGTCGCCCAGAAGCTCTACGAGGGGATCGACCTCGGCGGCGAGACCGTCGGGCTCATCACCTACATGCGCACCGACGGCGTCGACATGGCGCCCGAGGCCATCGCGGATGCCCGTCGCGTGATCGGCAAGGAATACGGCGACCGCTACCTGCCGAACGTGCCGCGCAAGTACAGCACCAAGGCCAAGAACGCGCAGGAGGCCCACGAGGCCGTGCGCCCGACCGACATGGGCCGGCTGCCCAAGCAGGTCGCCCGCTCGGTCGATGCGGAGCAGGCCCGGCTCTACGAGCTGATCTGGACCCGCACCGTGGCGAGCCAGATGGAATCGGCCGAGCTCGAGCGCACCACCGTCGACGTGACCGCGAGCGTCGGCCCGCGCCGGATCGAGCTGCGCGCCACAGGCCAGGTCGTGAAGTTCGACGGCTTCCTCACCCTCTACCAGGAGGGCAAGGACGACGAGGAGGACGAGGATTCGCGTCGCCTCCCGCCGATGAAGGCGGGCGATCCGCTCAAGCGCGAGCGCATCGTCTCGACCCAGCACTTCACCGAGCCGCCGCCGCGCTACTCGGAGGCGAGCCTCGTCAAGCGCATGGAGGAGCTCGGCATCGGCCGGCCCTCGACCTACGCCGCGATCCTGCAGACGCTGCGCGACCGCGAGTACGTCAGGATCGAGAAGAAGCGCCTCGTGGCCGAGGACAAGGGCCGGCTCGTCACCGGCTTCCTCGAGAGCTTCTTCAAGCGCTACGTCGAGTACGATTTCACCGCCGACCTCGAGGGCCAGCTCGACCGGGTCTCGAACGCCGAGATCGACTGGCGCGAGGTCCTTCGTGAGTTCTGGCGCGATTTCTCCGCCGCCATCGGGGGCACCAAGGAGCTGCGCGTCACGGAGGTGCTGGAGGCCCTGAACGGGCTGCTGGGCGCCCACATCTTCCCCGAGAAGGCGGACGGCTCCAACCCGCGCACCTGCCCGACCTGCGGCTCGGGCCAGCTCTCGCTCAAGCTCGGCAAGTTCGGATCCTTCGTCGGCTGCTCGAACTATCCCGAGTGCAAGTACACCCGCCAGCTCGCGGCCTCGGGCGTCGAGGGCGACGGCGAGGGCACGTCCGAGAACGGCGGCCAGCCCGGCACGCGGGTGCTCGGCGACGACCCCGTCACCGGCCTGCCCGTGAGCTTGCGCGACGGCCGCTTCGGCCCCTTCGTCCAGCTCGGCGAGGCCTCCGCCGAGAAGGGGGCCGAGAAGCCCAAGCGCTCCTCCCTGCCGAAGGGCCTCAGCCCCGCGGCCGTGGATCTGGCCAAGGCCCTGGCGCTCCTCGCCCTCCCCCGCGAGGTCGCGCGCCACCCCGAGACCGGCGAGCCGATCCTGGCCAATCTCGGCCGCTTCGGGCCCTACGTGCAGCACGGGAAGACCTACGCCAATCTCGGCCGCGACGACGACGTGCTGGAGGTCGGGCCCAACCGCGCCATCGACCTCATCGTCGCCAAGGAGCAGGGCGGCGGGCGCCGCGGCCCGGCCTCCGATCCCGGACGGGCGCTCGGGCCGCACCCCGAGTCCGGCAAACCGATCGTGGTGAAATCGGGCAAGTACGGCCCCTACGTCACCGACGGGACCACCAACGCCACCCTGCCCAAGACCCTCTCGGCCGACGAGATCGCCCTGCCCCAGGCGCTCGAACTGATCGCGGCCCGCGAGGCCGCCGGCGGCGGGGCGAAGAAGCGGGCGCCCGCGCGCAAGGCGCCGGCGAAGAAGGCCGCGGCGAAGCCCGCCGCCAAGCCCAAGGCGGCGGCCGCCAAGAAGGCGCCGGCCAAGGCACCTGCCAAGTCTGCGGCGAAGCCGGCGGCGCGCACCAAGCCCTGAGACGGGTGCGTCGCGGCCCGGTACGGGGTCGCGGTGTCAACAAGGTTTGATCGGCCGCTCCCTTGTCCCGCGCGTTGGGGTTGCAGCATTGTATCAAACTAGACAAAGGGGTCCCCGCGCGACTTCGAGCGCCACCGAACCCATGACCGATGCAATCGGAACCGGCTTGAAGCGTGATCGGCAGAACGGGCAAGGCACAGGCGCACGCCTCCAGGGCGTCGCGAGGAAACCAGACCGTCATGGTGCTCGAGGACAATCTCCTCACGCGGCACGCGATCAGCGAAGCCCTGAGGCACGACGGGTTCAGGGTCCTCGAAGCCTATAACGCCGCCGAAGCCATGGACCTCCTGCGGACGGCTCCCGTCGACGTGCTCTTCGCCGACCTCAACCTGCCGAGCGACGACGAAGGGCTGATCGCGGCGCTCTACGCCCAGATCCAGCAGCCCGGCGTGAAGGTCATCCTGACCTCGGCGCGGCGCCGGGAGGAGGACGGGCGCCTGGACGACGACTTCGGACCCTTCGTCCCGAAGCCCTACCTCATCGCGACGGTCGTCGAGCTGATCCGCGACCATGCGCGGCGCAGATCGGCGGAGCGGGCCCTCCGCTCGCATCCCGTCGGGCTCCCGCCGATCCTCTGGAGCGATTGAGCCGCGGCGCGCTCAGGCCGCGACCCCGAGGCGCCCCGCGATGAAGCGGCGCTCCTGGGTGAGGCCGCCGAAGCCGTAGGCGTCGGCCGAGACCTCGTCCACGTGGACGTAGCTCTCCGGGTGCAGGTCGCCGAGGAGGTCGCCCATGCCGGCGAAGATCTCGGCGATGAAGGCCTCCTTCTGCTCCTTGGTGTTGGTGCCGTCGACGACCTTGATCTCGACGAAGACGCTCGACCGTCCCTGCGCCGCCAGCGAGGGCCCGCCGACGAACCAATGGGCCGGGTCGATCTGCCGGACGACCACGGCGGTGAGCTCCGGCCGCTTGCCGAGGCGCTCGGTGGAGGCGCGGACCGCGATCGCCGCCGCCCTCTGCTCGAGGTCGGAGACGGGATCCCTGGGCGAGACCAGAACGGTGATGATGGGCATGTCGGCGACTCCTCGCGTGTGGCAACGAGGCCGTTCTCGCCCGCGCCGCATCATTTGAGAAACGAGTTTTTGCACTTCCAGAGATTTGCGATACGAATGACGGAATGCGCAGCCTCGACCTCGACCAGCTCCGCGCCTTCGTGGCGGCGGCCGACCTCCGCAGCTTCACGGCGGCGGGCACCTGCCTTGGCGCCACGCAATCGGCGATCTCGCTGCGCATCGCCCGGCTGGAGGAGCGCGTCGGCCGCCGCCTGATGGCCCGCACGCCGCGCGCGGTCGGGCTGACGCCGGAGGGAACGCGCCTTCTCGCCCATGCCCGCACGATCCTGGCCGCCCATGACCGGGCGGTCGCGGAGATGGAGGGCGGCGCCGGGCGCTCGACGATCCGCCTCGCCGTCAGCGACCACGCCGCGGGCGGCCGCCTCGCCGCGGCGCTGACGGGCTTGCGCAGCGCCCTGCCGCTGCTGGCGCCGGACGTGGTCGTCGGGCTCTCGAGCGCGATGCGGGCGGCCTACGACCGCGGCGAGGCCGACGCGGCGATCGTCCGGCAGGAGAGCGGCCGGCGCGACGGAACGGCGCTGTTCGAGGATCCCCTCGCCTGGGCGGCGGCCCCGAGCCTGGACTGGGACGAGCGCGAGCCCGTCCCCCTCGTCGCCCTGCACGGTCCCTGCGGCGTGAAGACCGCCGCGACCGGCGCCCTCGACGCGGCGGGGCGCCCCTGGCGCCAGGCCTTCCTCGGCGGCTCGGTCTCCGCGCTGCAGGCGGCCGTCGCCGCGGGGCTCGGGATCGGCACCTTCGGACGCCGGCATCTGCCGGAGGGCTGCGTCGCCGTCGACCACGGCCTGCCGCCCCTGCCGACGGGGCGGGTGGTGCTGCTCAGCCGCCTCGACGGACCGACCCGCCGGATTCTCGCGAGCGCCTTCCGCGCGGCGGGCGAGCGCTGATCCGGTCGCCGTCATGCGCGTGCCATGCAGGCGTTTTAGTCCCAGGTCGATCGAGGAATGAGACAGTGAGACTGACGCGATGACCGAGCCGATGCGCACCCGCTCGCAGGCCGCCGAGGACGGCGAGGATATCGGCGCCAACCCGAGCGCCAACCCGACCTTCGGCGACGTGGTCGCGGCCCGGTTCGACCGGCGCGACCTGCTGCGCGGGCTTCTCGGCGTCGGGGCCATCGCGGCGGTGGTGACGCCCCGCGCGCTCGCCGCCGGCGCGGCCCAGGCCGCCGACGGCGCGCCGGCCCCGCTCTTTCCCTTCACGGAGCTGAAGGCGGGCACCGACGAGCGCCACCACGTCGCGCCCGGCCACGACGCCGAGGTGCTGATCCGCTGGGGTGACCCGGTGCTGCCCGGCGCGCCGGCCTTCGATCCGCAGAACCAGTCGGCCGAGGCCCAAGCCAAGCAGTTCGGCTACAACAACGACTTCGTCGGCTACTTCCCGATGCCGGGCGCCGCCGACCCTGCCGCCCACGGCCTGCTCGTCGTGAACCACGAATACACGAACGAGGAGCTGATGTTCCCCGGCCTCGGCCGGCAGGACACCAAGGGCGTCGCCTTCAAGGGCATGAACCAGGCCCTCGTCGACATCGAGATGGCCGCCCATGGCGGCTCGGTCATCGAGGTCCGCCGGGTGGACGGCAAGTGGGCGGTGGTGCCCGATTCACCCTACGCCCGCCGCATCACGGCCATGACCCCGATGACGATCTCGGGCCCCGCCGCAGGCTCGGAGCGCATGCGGACCCAGGCCGATCCGGCCGGCCGGACGGTGCTCGGCATGATCAACAACTGCGCCGGCGGCACAACGCCTTGGGGGACGTGGCTCACCTGCGAGGAGAACATCAACTACTACTTCTCCGGCAAGCTGCCCGAGGACGCGCCCGAGGCGAAGAACTACAAGCGCCTCGGCCTGCCGGCCAACGCCTATGCCTGGGGCCGCTTCCACGAGCGCTTCGACGTGACGAAGGAGCCCAACGAGGCCAACCGCTTCGGCTGGGTCGTCGAGATCGACCCGTTCGATCCGACCTCGACGCCGGTGAAGCGCACCGCCATGGGCCGCTTCAAGCACGAGGGCGCGGCGGGCATCGTCGCCAAGGGCGGCCGATACGTCGTCTACCAGGGCGACGACCAGCGCTTCGACTACGTCTACAAGTTCGTCACCGAGGCCGCCGTCGCCGCGGACCCGAAGGCCAACCGCGACATCCTCGATCGCGGCACCCTCCACGTCGCCCGCTTCGACGCGGACGGGCGCGGCACCTGGCTGCCCCTCGTCCACGGCACCGGGCCGCTGACGCCTGAGAACGGCTTCGCGAGCCAGGCCGACGTGCTGATCGAGACCCGCCTCGCCGCAGACCTGCTCGGCGCCACCAAGATGGACCGGCCCGAGGACGTCGAGGCCAATCCGAAGACGGGCAAGGTCTACGTGATGCTGACGAACAACGTCTCGCGCAAGGCCGACCAGGCCGACGCGGCGAACCCGCGCGGCGACAACCGCTTCGGGCACATCGTCGAGTTCACCCCCGACGGCGGCGACCACGCGGCCCGGGGCTTCGGCTGGGAGATCCTGGTCCGCTGCGGCGATCCCTCCATCGCCGCGGTCGGCGCGACCTTCTCCTCGGCGACGACGCGGGACGGCTGGTTCGGCATGCCCGACAACTGCTCGGTTGATGCGCAGGGCCGGCTCTGGGTGGCCACCGACGGCAATTCCGCCTCCAAGACGGGCCGCGCCGACGGCGTTTGGGCGATGGAGACGGAGGGCGCGGGCCGGGGCACCTCCAAGCACTTCTTCCGGGTACCCAACGGCGCCGAGCTGTGCGGCCCCTACTTCACCCCCGACGACACCACCTTCTTCGTCGCCATCCAGCACCCCGGCGAGGCCGACGAGGAGGACCCGAACGCGGCGCCCGCCACCTTCGAGGCACCCGCGACCCGCTGGCCGGACTTTCGCGACGGCGTGCCCCCGCGCCCGGCGGTGGTCGCGATCACCAAGCAGGGCGGCGGCCGGGTCGGGACCTGACCGGAGCGTCCCCTCCCCCTTGTGGGGAGGGGTAGGGGTGGGGGTGGTTCCGCTGGCCGCTGCAGCAGGGTCACCCAGCCACCCCCACCTCCAACTCCTCCCCACAAGGGGAGGAGAGGCGCTAAGCCAACTTCCGCTTCAGCGGCGCGTCCAGCCCGCCGACGCGGAACCAGTGATAGCCGTAGCCCTCCATCAGGATGCGGTGACGGCCGCGCTCGGCCTCGCTGCGCTTGCCCGTGAGGAGATCGATGAGCAGCGCGCCGTCCGGCCCGGCGGCGGAGGCCGACAGCGTGATCTCAACGGGGTTGGTGTCGAGGTTGTGCAGGCAGAGGACGGCGCTGCCGCGCCACTCGTAGCGCAGCCCGAGCACCGCGTCCGCGCCGGTCTCGACGACGGAGAAATCGCCCCAGCCGATCTCCGGCACCTCCTTGCGGGTGCGGATGATGCGCTCCATCCAGTTGAGGAGCGAATCCGGGTCGTGGCGCTGGGAGGCGACGTTGACGTGGGGGTAGCCGTAGGCGCCCTCCGCGATGAGCGGCATCGTCGGGCGGGCGCTCGTGGTGAAGCCGGCTTGCGCCTCGCCCGTCCATTGCATCGGCGTGCGGGCGCATTCGCGCTCCTTCAGCGTGAGGTCGTCGCCCATGCCGATCTCGTCGCCGTAGCGCATCACCGGGGTGCCGGGCATCGTGAACATGAGGCTGTAGGCGAGTTCCAGCCGGCGCTGGTCGCCGCCCAGCATCGGCGCGAGGCGGCGTCGGATGCCTCGGTCGTAGAGCTGCATGTCGGGCTCCGGCCCGAAGGCCGAAAACACCGCCTCGCGGCGCTTCTCGCTGAGGCGGCCGAGGTCGAGCTCGTCGTGGTTGCGCAGGAACATCGCCCATTGCGTCGAGGCCGGACGGTGCGCGGTCTTCTTCAGCGCCTTGACCAGGGGATCGTGGTCGCCCATGGCCAGCGCGTAGAACAGCCCCTGGTTGACGGGGAAGTTGAAGAGCATGTGCAGCCGGTCGGCATCGTCGCCGAAATAGTCCATGTCCTGGCGGGGCAGGATGTTGGCCTCGCCCAGGATGATGGCGTCGCCCTGCCGCCATTGCAGGAACTCGCGGAATTCGCGCAGCATGTCGAACTGCTCGATCGGCTCGCCCTTCACCTCGGGACCCTTCTTCGCGATGACGAAGGGCACCGCGTCCATCCGGAAGCCGGAGACGCCGAGCTCGATCCAGAAGCCCATGATCTTCAGGATCTCGGCCTGCACCGCAGGGTGGGCGGTGTTGAGGTCGGGCTGGAAGGGCATGAAGCGGTGGAAGTAATAGGCTTTCGCCCGCTCGTCGTAGGTCCAGGTCGTGGTCTGGACGCCGGGAAAGACCATGCCCTCGTCGGCGCTGGCCGGCTTCTTGTCCGACCAGACGTACCAGTCGCGATAGGGTGAGTCCGGGTCCGCGCGGGCCGCCTTGAACCAGGGATGCTGGTCGGAGGTGTGGTTGACCACGAGGTCGATCATGACCCTGAGGCCCCGCTGCTTGGCCGCATGCGTGAAGGCGACGAAATCGCCGAGCGAGCCGTAATCCGGGTCGACGCCGTAATGGTCGGCGACGTCGTAGCCGCCATCCCGCTTGGGCGAGGGCTGGAACGGCATCAGCCAGACCGCGGTGACCCCGAGCCCCTGCAGGTAGTCGAGCCGGCGCTCCAGCCCCTCGAAATCGCCGATCCCGTCGCCGTTGGAATCCTGGAAGCTGCGCACCGACAGGCAGTAGACGATGGCGTTCTTGTACCAGAGATCCTTGATCATGCAGGCGTCCCCCGAGGGCACGGAGTGCGCCCGGGGCACAACGCGGCAGCGGGCGATTGGGTCGAGCGGGTTCGCTCGCGCCGTGATCGCCGGCATGGTTTCGCGCTACCCGACCCGCCGAGGCGCGTCCCCTCCCCCTTGCGGGGAGGGGTTCGGGGTGGGGGTGGTTCCGCCTGGTGAGCGGCAGGGTCACCCCGCCACCCCCACCTCCTACGCCTCCCCACAAGGGGGAGGAGAGAGCCGCGGCGGCGGACATGCGCCATCGCCGGCGGTATGGGCGCCCGCCTCCGCCCAAGCGAAGCTTGACTTTATCGCGAGCGCGGCATGACCCTGCCGGGCGTCGAGACGATCGGGGGACCAGGATGTCGGGACTGAAGCGCGGTCGGGCCCTGGCCCTCCTCCTCTGCCTCGGGACCGCCGCGGGCGGCGCCCAGGCCGGCGGGTCGGGCGGCCGGATCGAGATCGGCAAGCCGGCGGCGGGAGCCCCGACGCTCGCGGAGATCGACGCCCTCGACCGCGCCGTGACCGAGGCCTGGGAGAAGATGCCGCTCACGCAGCGGCGCGCCCTCTTCGTGAGCGCGCCGGCGAGCCTCTATGGCGGCTACGCCGAGCGTCCCACGAACGTCTTCGCGCCCGGCGAGAAGCTCCTCACCTACGTGGAGCCGGTCGGCTACAGCTGGAAGCCGGGCGCGGACGGCACCTACCAGTTCGGGCTCACCCTGGACTTCGCGATCAAGTCGGCGGACGGCAAGATCCTCGGCGGCCAGGACGCCTTCCAGAGCTTCGATTTCACGAGCCGCTTCAAGAACCGGGAGCTGTTCCTCAGCGTGACGATGTCGATCAGCGGTGCCGAACCGGGCAAGTACATCCTGGTCTACACGCTGCGCGACAAGGGCAGCGCGAAGACCTCGACCTTCGAGCAGCCGTTCACGATCGCGCCGAAGAGCTGAGACGAGTTCCGATTGATTGGCTCGGTCGTGCGCGTACCCCTCTCCCCGCCGGGCGGGGAGAGGGCTTTGACGACCTTGTCGTCGGCAAAGCAAGGCGACAGCCGAGGGTGAGGGGGTGTTTCCGGACGAGCCTCACGCGGAGGGCCCCCTGACCCTCGCTCCACTCGCTGCATGGACGACGGGGTCCATGCAGCCCTCTCCCCGCCCAGCGGGGAGAGGAGGACGCGCACCGAACCGCGGCGATCAAGCGGATGCGGCATGAGATGCCCACCACGCGGTGACTCTCCATAAAACAGCCGCCTTGTGCACCCCATGTTCATGGGCGCCGCTCCATGAGGATGGCACGCCCGCGTCCGTGACACCGGTGCCTTGAGGCTCGATGAACGCCATCCTGATCAAGCTGTTCGCCACCGCGCTGACGCTGAGCCAGGTCACGACGCGGCCGGACGCGGTGAAGACCGCCTTCGATCCGGCCAAGGATGCGGGGGAAGTCGTGCAGATCCTGCGCGACGGCTGCGCCCACATGCGCAAGGCCTTCGACATCGAGGACATCAACCTCGACGACCTGATCTCGACCGCGATGGAGGACCCGACCGCGGTGGCGGGAGCGGGCGCGCCGAAGCTCCTGCACGGGCTCGACATCGCCGAGCTCAACACGAGCTACAAGCAGTTCTGCAAGGGCGAGAACCCGGCGAACTCGCCCTTCGACGCGGCCGAGGTGATCGCCTTCTACAACAAGGCCGCCGCCGACCTGCCGGCGGCCGAGACGCTGAAGGACCCCAAACTCCCCGGCGCCAGCCTCATCCTCGACGGCGCGGGAAAACGCTACGCCGAGGCCTTCGAGGCCAATGGCCGCCGCCTCGTGGTGCCCATCGCCGAGGTCCCGGCCATGGTGCAGAAGGCCTTCGTCGCGGCCGAGGACAAGCGCTTCGAGAGCCACCGCGGCATCGACGAGCGCGGCGTGATCCGGGCCTTCATCGGCAACCTCGCCGCGCCCGGGCGCCCGGCCGGCGGCTCGACCATCACGCAGCAGGTCGTCAAGAACCTGATGGTCGGCGACGACGTCACCTACGAGCGCAAGATCCGCGAGATGATCGTGGCCGCGCGCCTGGAGCGCGTGCTCACCAAGCCCCAGATCCTCGGGCTCTACCTCAACGCGATCTATCTCGGGCGCAATTCCTACGGCATCGAGATGGCCGCCCGCTCCTACTTCGGGAAGTCGGTGGGCCAGCTCACCGTGCCGGAGGCGGCGCTGATCGCGGGCATGCCCAAGGGGCCGAACTTCTACAGCCCGGACCGGCACCCGGAGCGGGCAAGGGAACGCCGCGCCTACGTGCTTGCCCGGATGAAGGACGAGGGCGTCATCACCGACGCCCAGCTCGCGGAAGCCGCCAACGCCCCGCTCGGCCTCAAGCCCGTCGAGACCGCGCGGCGGGACAGCGGCTACTACGTGGTCGATCACCTCGCCCGCGAGGCGCGCACCTTCGCCGGGCTCGAGTCCGTGACCTCGGCCTCCTACACCCTGCGCTCGACGATCAATGCCGGCCTCCAGCGGGCGGCCGAGACGGCCCTTCAGGACGGGCTCGCCAATTACGAGCGGGCGACGGGGCGCCAGGTCTACGAGGGGCCGGAGTTCAACCTCGCCGAGGCCGTTCGCAAGCTCGAAGGCGCCGCGCCCGCGGCGGAGGGCGCGGTGGCCGGCGTGCCGCTGATCGTCGGCGGTGAGGCGAAGGCGCCCGAGGCCAAGCCTGCTGAAGTCAAGCCTGCTGAAGTCAAGCCGGTTGAGGCCAGGCCGAGCGAGTCGAAGGCGGCGGGCGGACGCAAGGCGGCCAAGGTCGTGGCCAAAGCCGCCGAGCCCAAGACCCCCGCCCCGAAGCCCGCCTGGCAGCGCGCTCTGGGGAGCGCCCGGCCGCCCCTCTACGACGTGCATTGGCCCCTCGCCGTGGTGCTCGATCCGGGCCAGGGCCGCCCCGCGAAGGTGGGGCTCGCCGACGGCCGCACCGCGAGCCTCGATCCCGGCCCGGCGCGGGGCCGGCTGCAGCCCTACGACGTCGTCCGGGTGAAGCTGCGCGACCCGAGCGCGAAGACGCCGCGGGCCGAGATCCGCCTGCGTCCCGTCGTCCAGGGTGCGGCGCTCGTCATGGAGAACCGCACCGGCCGCATTCTCGCGATGGCCGGCGGCTTCTCCTACCCGGCGAGCCAGCTCAACCGGGTGACGCAGTCCGTGCGCCAGCCCGGCTCGACGCTGAAGCCCCTCACCTACCTCGCGGCGCTCAACGCGGGCCTGCAGCCCAACACCCTCGTCCTCGACACCGGCGTCACCCTGCCGCCGATCGGGGGCGTGGGCGATTCCTGGTCGCCCAAGAACTACGATGGCGGCGGCTCCGGGGCGACGACCCTGCGCCGGGGCCTCGAATTCTCGAAGAACCTCGTCACCGCCCGGCTTCTCCAGGGCGGCATCGCGGCCACCGCGCCGGCGAGCCTGCAGCGGGTCTGCGACCTCGCGCTGGAGGCGCAGCTCTACGCCGAGTGCGAGCGCTTCTACCCCTTCGTGCTCGGCTCCCAGCCCGTGCGGATGCTCGACCTCGCCGGGTTCTATGCCGCCGTCGCCAACGAGGGCGGCCGGCCCGCGCCGCACGTCCTCGAGGGGGTCGAGCGCGACGGCAAGCCCGTCTACCGGCGCGAGCCGCGCGAGCCCGTCCGGATCGGCTCGGCCGACCGGGTCGCCTTCTACCAGCTCAAGACCATGCTCCAGGGCGTCACCCATCACGGCACGGCCGCCGCGCTGAGCCGATCCTCTCCCTACGTCGCGGGCAAGACCGGCACCTCCGAGAACGAGAACGACGCCTGGTTCGCGGGCTTCACCAACGAGGTCACGGTGGTGGTCTGGGTCGGCTACGACAATGCCGACGGGGTTCGCCGCACGCTCGGCCGCGGCCAGACCGGCGGCAAGCTCGCGGTGCCGATCGCCGGCGCCATCCTGCAGGCGGCCTGGGCGAACGGCGTGCCGCGCACGCCGCTCGCCCCGCCCTCGCCCGAGGCGCGCCAGTACCTGGCCGACCTTCCGATCGACGCGCGCAGCGGCGAGCGCCTCGCCGACGGCGGCTTCCTGGAGCATTTCCGGATCAAGGACGGCCGCATGGCCGACACCCAGTACAAGCTTCTGCCTCGCGAGACCGAGATGGCGATGCGCTCGGAGCCCGAGGACGGCGACCTCGACGAGCCCGGTGCCGACGCCTCCGGCGACCTCTACGACAATCTCACCGGGCGCCGCGGGCGGCAGGCCGACATCTTCGATCCCTTCGGCGACGACGGGGCCGCGCGCCGCGACCGGCGCGCGCAAGGGTATGGCGGCTACCAGCCCTGGCCGGGCCAGACCCAGCGCTCGCCCTTCGGCGACGAGGAGACCTATCCGCGGCCGCGCCGCCGCGACCCGGACTACCTGTTCGGCGACGACCCGCGCTACTGACGCGGCGTCTCCCGACCGCCTTCGGGATCGCGCATCTCTCCTCCCCCCTGTGGGGAGGAGTTGGAGGTGGGGGTGGCGGGGCGACCCTGCCGCGGAGGCAAGCGGAACCACCCCCACCCCGGACCCCTCCCCACAAGGGGGAGGTGACAGGCTCAAACGGTGAGCAAGGTACCCACGTGCAGAGAAAACTTCCGGCAATCCTCCTTTGCCTCGCCCTCGCCTCCGCCGCCTCGGCCCAGGAGGGCATCAAGCTGCAGGCGCCCGACCGCATCCGCGACGTGGCCTCGATCGAATCGGCGGACCTGGCGACCCTGAAGCCCGGCACGGTCCTGTTCACGGACCACCGCGACAATCCCTCGAACCCGGAGAGCGGGCTCGTCCCCTATCTCGACTGGGGCAAGCTCCGGCCGGCCGAGCGCGCGGTGCTCGCCCCCCATGCGGCCTATGCCGAGCCGAACTACACGACGATCGTCAACGGCGTTCCGAAGCCACGACACGAGACCCTGAAGGTCTACGTGGCGCAGGGGCGCTTCGTGGTCCCCAAGCCCGCGAGCGCGATCGACCTCTCGGCCTACGCGACCCTGCCCTTCGTCTCGAAGATGGACCCGGTCATCAAGCACAAGGCCCTGAACCCGGCCGACGTGACGCCGACCAAGGACCCGGCCGCCGCCTTCGCCCGGCGCCCGGACCGGTCCTGGTGCGCGGACGGAACGGTCTGCATCGAATCGCGCTACGACCTCGAGGGCAAGCTGCCCCTCGGCGTGAAGCTCGCCAACAAGCTCGAGGAGGGCGCCGCCAAGAAGGTGGCCGAGTTCGTCTCGTTCCAGAGCGAATTGCGCGTCCTGCCGCAAGCCGAGGCGGCGGGGCTCGGCACCCTGACGAAGCTCGACACGCCGGTGGCGGGCGGGCTCGAGCAGACGATCTTCTGGGTCAACCAGATCCTGCGCTTCGGCAAGTTCCTGGCGGTCCTCCAGCCGATGCCGGGCGACGCGAGCAAGACCGTGGTGACGACCTACATGGCGCTCGCCATCAAGGCCGACGTGCTCGACCGCAAGCAGGAATATGCCCGGGTGCCGGTGCTCAAGAACCTGCTGCCGGCCCAGGTGCTGATGGGGAACTCGTCCTTCAACACCGGCACCTCGATCAGCGCCGGCCTGCCGGTCTATGCCCGCAACCGCACGGCGGCCTTCGCCGACGCGCTGGCGAAGTGAGGCCTCAGCGCGGGAAGAAGTGCAGCCCGTCGTCGGGCAGGAGGTTGCGGGCGGGCCCGCCGGTCTGCTGGCCGCGGCCCTGCTGGTAGTATTCCAGCTCCGGGCGCCGGTCGTTGTCGCTGCCCGAATCGTATTCCCAGGGCTGGCTCCAGGGCGCGCGGCCCCCGACGCTGCCGGTGGCGTCGATGTCGTAGCGCGGGCGCAGCTCGCGATAGGGCCCGGCCGCGGCCGCGAGGGGCGTGCCGGCCAGGACGATCACGAGAAGGAGCGACGGGGTTCTCACGGGGCGGCCTCGCGGGTGGGTGGCTCGGGAACGTACCCGATAACGGCAACGCTTGCCCGGGTGTTCCGTTTCGAGGCCGCACCCTTCGGCAAAGCAACAAAAAACCCGCCTCCGTTGCCGGGGCGGGTTTGTGTCGGCCGGCGAGGGCCGGTCAGTGGAGGGCGGCGCTCGATGCCGCCGTGGCGCGGGGCGCCTTCGGGCGAGCCGCCTTGGGAGCCGTCAGCTTGGGGGCCGCCTTCGGTGCCGCCTTCGCCTTGGCCTTGCCCGTCTCGGCCGCGACGGCCTTGGTGACGGCGCTCTTCACCGCGGCGCTGCGGGCGCGGTTCGCCTTGGGCTTCAGCACCTCGGCCGGGAGCGGGGCCTGTACCGCCGCGGCGGGGGCCTGGACTACCCCGCCGGAGGCCTGGACCCGGTCGGCGCGGAGCTCGGCCTCGGCCCGCAGCCAATGCGCCTCGGCGTGGCCGAACACGCGGCCCTCGCCTTCCCAGATGTAGTAGGCGCGCTCGCGCACCTGTTGCTCGAAGGGTCTCATGAGGCTCTCCTTTCGTCCCGATCCGAGGCGACGATGGGAGGGTATGGTTAATGCGGGGTTAACCTTGGCCGGACCCGCAAGACGGCGTCAGTCGAAGGAGCGGCCCTTCGCGGCGGAGCCGCCGAGGCTGATCTTCTTGGGCTGCGGGGCGGCCGCGGGCGCGGGCGTCGCCGCCTTGGGAGCCTTGAGCTGGGACTGGCCGTGGACCACCGACCCGATCTCGCCCGCGACCCGGACGAGGTCGTCGCGGCTGCAGGCCCGGGCCACCGTGAGGCCGAGCTGGTGCATGTGGCTCTTGCCGTAGAGGTAGACCGCGAGCTTCGCCCGGGTCGTCGCCGGAATCGCCTCGAGGATGCCGGGCAGGTCGTAGGCATCGGCGCGGTAGACCTCGCCCAGGAGGTCGAGGGAGACCGGGCAATCCGGGTCGGCGACGGGGCCGCTGGTCGGGTGGGCTTGCGTCATGGGGCACCTGTCTCGGCGGAGGGGGAAGCGTCGGAGGGTCTCTCGGCCGGCACCGGTAGCAGGCATCCGGTGCAGACCGAAGCGATGGCGATTCGCGCACGCTCGTGGCTGCGGGTCCAGACCGCCTCGCGCGCGGCGAAGGCGGCCTCCGGCGAGGCCGGCCGGATGCGCAGGAAGAGCGGCTCCTGCGCCTGCGCCGCGGCCGGTGCGGCGAGCGTCAGGATCGCCGCAAGGCGCAGGCTGGGAAGGCGCAGGATGGGGCGGCTCGGCACGGCTTCCTCCGCCTCCGGGACTGCGAGCGCGGCAGGATCGAGCCCATAGGGTTAACAGGCGGTGAAGCGGCCCGGCCCGGGGTGCGCACATGCCGCAGCGACGTGACGCCGGATCGACCGGGGAGCCGGACCCGGCCTAGTTGCGGCGATGGACACCAGCGCCTTCCTCGTCATGGCCGCCGCCCTCGCCTATTCGGGCTTCGTCGTGATCGCGATGCGGCGCTGCTGAACGGCCTGCCGTTTCAGCGCCGCTCGTCCTTCTCGATCACCGCGCAGGCCGTGACGAGCCCGACCGCCGCCTTGACCACGGAACAGGTGACCAGGGCCGAGCCGGCATCGACGTGGCTGTGTCGCGTCCGCGCCGCGTTCTCGCGCGCGAGCTTGGCGGCCTCGGTGATGGATGCGGTCTCGATCCCCGTGACGACGCGGCCCGCGCGCCCGACGAGCGGGAAGTAGGCTTTCGGCAGCGCCTCGCCCCGGAACTGCACCCCCACCGCGGAGAGGCCGCCGCAGGCGAGCGTCATGGTGATATCGTCGCTCGCCGCGAGCTCGGCGAAGTCCGCGCTGCGCTTGACCAGCCGCGCCTCGGTGCCCGCCACGACGCGGTCGATCAGGTCGCCGCAGGAATCGGCGCGCGCCGGTGCGGCGAGGACAAGAAGCAGGGCTGCCGGGAGGATGGTGCGCATGGCGGGAAACTAGGCGGTGGCCGGGCGTTGTCGAGGCGGTCACTCGCGCGGGGTCGCGCAGGAGGAATCAGCATGACGGATCGAGTGGAGCCGCAGGCCGGCGACCCGGACACGGTCAGCCTTAAGGAGCCGCGGTCCCGCGCCTTCTGGGCCCGGCGCTTCGAGGTGCCCGTCGAGCAGGTAGAGGCAGCCGTCGCGGCGGCCGGCAACGACCCGGCGAAGGTCGCGGCCCATCTCGGCAAGCCCTGGCCCTACGACAAGAGCGGGATCGTCTGAGGCCACGTTCGGTCGAGCGGGTCCCGCTCGCGCCCCAAGCCCGACGCTTGTCATTCGGGGGCCGCATAGCGGAGCCCGGAACCCAGAACCATAAGGTCGTTCTTCAGCTTGCCAGGCCAGCGTCTCTAGGTTCCGGGCTCGCCTGCGGCGCCCCGGAATGACGAGCGTGGGTGGGCAACAGCCCCCTTCACGACACGTGCCGCGAGATGGACGAACGCGACGGCCCGAAGGGGCGATATCAGTCTCGTCCCGGCCCCTCGCGCGCCGTCCCGGCCCTCCCCGCAGCGGTGGCCTCCCGCTCGGGCGATTCCGCCTCGGCCTGCGACCCGTCGGGCACCTGCCATCCTCTCAGCCACAGCGCGTGCTCCTCCGACCCTTGCGGGTGAGGGTTGGCGCTCTCGGGGTCGCCGCGGTAGCGGGCGCCGCGCCCCTCGTCGAGGATGGCCGTCGGCGAGGTCGAGGGGAAGGCCATTCAGCCGCCGCCGATCGGTGTCGTGACGTGGCCCGTCCCGGCGCAGTCCGGGCAAGGCTGCGCGTCGATCGTGCCGGCGCCGCGGCAGCGGCGGCACACGTTCTCACCGGTGCCCGGCACGCCGGGCGGGGCTTCGTCTCCGGGTTTGGCAGGGTCCGGCTCGGCCATGGCGCTCTCCTCCGCCCCTCGTCTCGGGAGAAGGAGAACCGCCGTTCCGGACCCTCCGTTCCCGGTCAGGGCGCGGCGCGGCGCGAGAGCGAGATGGCGTAGGTCGGCGAGCGGATCGCGAACATCGGATCGTCGGCCGGGCCGGCCACGCCCTCGGGCAGGTCGGCGACGGGATCGAAGGTGTTGGCGTCGCAGGTGGCGTTCGGCTCGATCGCGCTGACCGCGATGGTGCCGAGCTTGACCGACTTGCGGTTCTCCTCCGGCCACGTGGCCGTCGAGTCGTTCGTCGGATCGCCGGCCTCGCCCAGAACAGCGACGAGGTCGAAGGTGGCCGGGCCCTTGGCGAGGCGCTCCTTGAGCTCGTCGGCGTAGAAGCTGTCGGGCTTGGCCTTCAGCTCGTCGTCGATCAGCCCGAGCTGGCCTGCGGTCGCGACGGTCTTCAGCTTCACGATCTTGGCAGCCCCCTTGGCGTCGGTCAGCGTGTAGGCCTGGACCCCCCAGTAGTCGACGCCCGCGAAGCTCGCCGGGACGGGGCGGGCGTTGAGCCAGGCCGCCTGCTTGGTCGTCTCGGGATTGGCCGTCCCGAACGCCTTGATCTTGTCGGCATCGGGCTTGCCGTCCGGGCCGGGTGCGCGCACCCGGGCGAATTCGAGAAGCTGCTGGGGCGTCTTCGTCGAGAAGACCGGCGCCGAGATGAAGACGAAGACCATGTCGCCGGTCGTGTCGGTGAAGCGCATCGCGAAGCCCCGCGTCACGGGCTTGGCCTTGTCCGAGATGCCCGGGTTGCTGCCGCCCATGGAGAACCGCATCGTCATCGGCACCGCCTTGGCGAAGTGCGGCGCCTTGGTGAGGCTCGGCGCCTCGGCCGACGGGGTGAAGGTGCCCTTGGCGCAGACGCCCTTGGCACCGCTCGCCCGGACGCCGGGCTTGTTGCCGCCGGCGGCGAAGAGCGCATCGACGATGGCCTGGGCGTCGGCCTCCTGGGCGGAGACGGGCCCCGCGAGAAGGCAGGCGAGCGCCGCGGCACAGCCCGCGGTCATACGTGTCGACATCATGATGCCTCGTCTCCGGTGCGCGTCGTGCGTCAGGTCGGTTGATTGGATCGATTCCAGATAGACCGTGAGCACGACCGACGCACGAAGAAAAGCTTGGCGGTCACTCAAGCGTGACCCTTGGGTGGCGGGCTCGCCAGGAAGGGCGCCTGCCGCTCCCCGGCGCGCCGCGCCGCCCGGGCGTGACGGCCTCGGGGCTCCGCGAGGCCGTGCTTGACGGCGAGGAGATCGGGATCGCCCCAACGGGTGAGCAGGGCCTGGAAGGCGTCGTGGCGGGCGCGATCGAACGGCATCGGCCGGCCTCGCGCATCCCGGCATGGGTGGGGCGGATGAATCGCGGCCACCGGCACGAGGCCCGCCGGGATCGGCGCCGTCGCGGCATGGGTGCGGCCGGCGCGCAGGATCTCCGGGACGAGGTAGGCGCGCGGCCCGTCCGGCCGGGGCTCGGCGGCAAAGACCTCGATGCGGCCGATGCGGGCGCAGAGGACGCGGTCCGCATTCAGGGCGAGGAGCGCCGACGCGAGCGCGGTTCCCTGATCGAAGAACGGCCGGCCGCAGGCGGCGCGCAGGCGGGAGGTGGTCTCCGGATCGCGCGAGCGCAGGCAGGCATCGATCGCCCGCAGACGGAGACCGAGGTCGAACAGCACGCCGCCCCGATCCGCTGGGCGGGCCGCCTCATGGTCCGGGCCGAGCTCGGTGAGCAGCGTCCGGCCGTTCATGGCGCACGCGGCATCCGGCAGGCAGAGCGCGAGGGCGTGGCTCCAGCCCGAGCGGAACGCGGTCTCGTAGGCGACGGGCCGCAGACCAGGCCGCGGGTGCAGGGCGATGGCGCCGCGCCCAGTGGCAATCCCGAGGCGTTCATCGGTCAAGGCTGTTGCGGCCTCGTCCGGTTCACGTCGGAACTCTGCGAGCGCGCCGAAGCTGCCGAGGCTCAAGGAGGTCTCGGGATCGGCGAGCGCCGCCCGCAGCAGGGCGGCCACGGCATCGGCGTCGGGCGTCGTCATCGGCTGGCGCGCGTGTGGTAGGGGAAATCGGATGCCACCACTACCCCATGAGGTCGGCCCGCGCCTCTCCGCCCAGGCGGGCCAATGCCTCCGGCCTCGCGGACGAACCGCGGGTCCCCTCTCCTAGAGGGAGAGGTTGAGGGGCGTGCCTTATCCGGAGAGTTCGCGCCCCTCACCCCAACCCTCTCCCCCTGGGAGAGGGAGTCCGGCGTGGTTCGCATGTGCGCCGACGAGTCGTCGTGTGAGGCTGGCGATCGGCCAGAGGGACCGCTGTTGAAGCGATCCGAGGGATCAAGCGAAGGCCGTGTCAGCCGGCATTTCCCCGAGCGGCGCCCGGTTTGCCGCTCAGCCGCAGCCAGCGCGTCACGAGCAGGACAGACACCACTAGCAAGCCGGCGCAGAACCCCGCCCAGATCCCCTGGCCGCCGAAGCCCGCGCCCCAGGCGAGCGCTGCGCCCAGCGGTACCCCAACGCCCCAATAACCGCTCAGCGCGATGATCATCGGCACCTTGGTGTCCTGCAGCCCCCGCAAGGCGCCGAGCGCCACCGATTGGACGCCGTCCGAGATCGCGAAGAAGGCCGAGAAGATCAGGAAGCCGATGGCGACGGGAAACACCTCCGCCGCGCCGGGCGCCCCCGCATCGAGGAACAGGCCGATCAGCGTCCGCGGCGCCAGGAGCTGGAGCAGCGCGCAGAACACCATGAAGCCGAAGCCGAGGGAGAGCGCCACGGCGCCCGCCCGGCGCAGGGCCGGCCGGTCGCCGGCGCCGAGGGCGCGGCCGACCCGCACGGTCGCCGCCTGGCCGATGCCGTTGGGCACCATGAAGCAGGTCGCCGCGATCTGCAGCGTCACCGCATGGGCCGCGAGCGGGATGGTTCCGAAGGTGCCCATCGCCACCGTAGCCGCCTCGAACAGCCCCGCCTCGGCGATGCCGGTGATTCCCATCGGCAGGCCGACCCGCACGACGCGGCCGAGCCGCTCGGGATCGAAGCGCCAGAGGTCTGCCAGGAGGCGGTGGCGGCGCAGGTCGCGGTCGAGGCCGATGATCGTCACGAGGGCGAAGAGCGCCAGGAACTCGGTCACCACCGTGCCCAAGGCCACGCCGACGATGCCGAGCTTCGGCGGTCCGAACGCGAGGAAGGCGCCGAGGCCGAGATTGATCGGGAGTGCCGCGAGGCTCACGGCGAGCGGCGGTCCTGCCCTCTGCAGCGCGGCGAGCGCCCCCTTCAGCACCATGAAGGCCAGGGCGGGAAGCATCCACCATTGCAGCACCCGCATGTAGGCGCCGGCCTCCCGGGCCACGGCGGGTTCCTGGGCGAGCCGCAGGAGCAGCGCCTCGGCGTTCCACAGCAGCGGCATCAGCGCGCCCGTGACGATGAGGCTGAGCCACAGGCCCGCCTGCACCGTGCGACGCGCCTCGTCCCCGGCGCCCGCGCGATTCTCGTCCGCCGTCCGGCCGATCGCCTCCGCCACCAGGGGCGCCACCGCGGAGGTGAGCCCGATGCCGCCGATGAAGAGGAGGAGGTAGAGGCCGGTCGCGAGGGCGCCGGCGGCGATCGGCTCCGCGCCGAGTCTTCCGAGCAGCACCGTGTTCGAGGCGATCAGACCGTGCTGCGCGAGGTTGATCAGGACGAGCGGCGCCGACAGCCGCAGCGTCGCGCGCACCTCGTCCCGCCAGGGCGTGGCCGGCCGCTGCCCGAACTGGGTCGCCGCGAGGCTCGATGTCGGTGTCATTCCACCCGGCTTCCGTGCCGCGGCTCAGGAGGCCGCGGCCGGCGCCCGGTCTCCCAGGAAGCCGCCGGACTGGCGCTGCCAGAGATCGGCGTAGAGGCCGCCGCTGCGGATCAGCTCGGCATGGCTGCCCTCCTCCACGATCCGGCCGCGATCGATCACGATGAGCCGGTCGAGCGCCGCGATGGTCGAGAGGCGGTGGGCGATGGCGAGCACCGTCTTGCCGCCCATCAGCGTGTCGAGCGCGTCCTGGATCGCCGCCTCGACCTGGCTGTCCAGCGCGCTCGTCGCCTCGTCGAGGATCAGGATGGGGGCGTCCTTGAGGATGACGCGGGCGATCGCGATGCGCTGGCGCTGACCGCCGGACAGCTTCACGCCGCGCTCGCCGACATGGGCGTCGTAGCCGCGACGGCCCCTGTGGTCGGAGAGATCGAGGATGAACTCGTGGGCGTGCGCGAGCCGCGCGGCCCGCTCGACCTCGGCCGGGCTCGAGCCGGGCCGGCCGTAGGCGATGTTGTCGCGAATCGAGCGGTGCAGCAGCGAGGTGTCCTGGCTGACCATGGCGATGGAGCCCCGCAGGCTGTCCTGCGTCACCCCGGCGATGTCCTGCCCGTCGATCAGGATGCGGCCGCCCTCGAGGTCGTGGAGCCGCAGGAGCAGCGAGGTCACCGTGGTCTTGCCCGCGCCGCTGACGCCGACGAGGCCGACCTTCTCGCCGGGGCGGATCCGGAAGGACAGGTTCTCGATGATGCTGGCGTCGCCCCGGCCGTAGTGGAAGTCGACGTTCTCGAAGCGGATCTCGCCGCCCGTCACGCGGAGCGTGCGGGCCTCGGGCGCGTCGATGAGGCCGTGGGGCCGCGCGATCGTCTGCATGCTCTCCTGGATCACGCCGACATTCTCGAAGATGCCGCGCACCGTCTGCATCACCCAGCCCGACATTGCGATGAGGCGCAGGACCAGGGCGAGGCCGGCCGCGGCCTCGCCGGTGGTGAGCCCGCCGCGCTGCCAGAGCACCAGGCACATGCCGGCCGTCGAGAGGATCAGCAGGCTGTTGAGCACGCCGAGCAGGGTCGTCGTCAGGGTGACGAGCCGGAACTGGTGCAGGTAGGCCTTGGTGTGGACGTCGACGGCCCCGCGCACCGCGGCGCGCTCCTCGCGGTCGCGGGCGAAGAGCTTCACGGTCAGGATGTTGGTGTAGCTGTCGACGACGCGACCGATCAGGTGCGAGCGGGTGTCGGCGGTGGCGTGCGAGCGGGCGCGGGCGCGCGGCACGAACCAGCGCGTCAGAAGCGAGTAGGCCCCGACCCAGACCACCACCGGCAGCGCCAGCCAGACGGAGATCGAGCCGAACAGGCCGATCGCGGTGACCGCGTAGATCGCGACGTAGAGCAGCGTGTCGATGAACACGACGGCGAGCTCGCGCACCGCCGGCCCGACCTGCACGACGCGGTTCGCCAGCCGCCCGGCGAAGTCGGCCTGGAAGTACGAGAGCGAGTGGCCGAGCGTGTAGAGATGCGTGCGCCAGCGGATCTGGTTCGTCGCCTGCGGCACGAGGAGCTGGTTCGAGAGCAGCTCGTGCAGCCAGATCGAGATCGGGCGCACGACGAGCACGAAGCCCGCCGCGAGCGTGATCGCGGTCCCGTGCTGCGGCCAGAGCGTCGCCCGGTCGGCCGTGTTGAGGAGGTCGATGAACCAGCTCATCAGGAGGTAGAGCGAGGCCTCGACCGTACCGGCGACCAGCGCGATCGCGAAGAGCAGCATCAGCGCGCCCCGCATCGGCCGCAGGTAGAAGCCCGCGAAGCCGAGCACGGTCTTGGGCGGCATCCGGCCCTCGTCGAAGGGCGCGAACGGGTCGATGCGGCGCTCGAGCCAGTCGAGGAACATGGGCGTCTGCCGGTGTCTGGAGGTCCGTCGGGATGTAAGCGCCCTTGACGACCTGCCAACCCGGGGGAGATGCCGCAGATCCTCAAATCAGCGATCGGCCCGATGCTCCGCCTCGCCCTCTACCAGCCCGATATCCCGCAGAACACCGGCACCATGCTGCGGACGGCCGCCTGCCTCGGGCTTTCCGTCGAGATCATCGAGCCGGCCGGGTTCGACGTCTCCGACCGGCACCTGCGCCGCTCCGGCCTCGACTATCTCGACCACGTCGCGATCACGAGGCACCGCTCGTGGGAGGCCTTCTCGCAGTGGCGCCGTGCGGCCGGCTGCCGGCTCGTCCTCGCCACGACGTCGGGCGCCCTGCCTTATACCGGGTTCGCTTTCTCCGAAGGGGATTGCATCCTGCTGGGCCGGGAATCGGCGGGCGTGCCCGAGAGCGTCCACGAGGCGGCCGATGCCCGCGTCGTCGTGCCGATCCGCCCGGGGCTGCGTTCCCTCAACGTGGCCGTCGCCGCCGCGATGATCGCGGGCGAGGCCCTGCGACAGGTGGCCGGCCCGCCGCGATTGACGCGTTCGACCTGGGATGGGACATCCCAGCCATGACGATGCCGGACACCACCGCGCGCGCCCTCCCCGAGGCCGAGCTCGCCACGCTGAAGACGCAGGCCGCCGCTTGGTTCGCGACCCTGCGCGATCGGATCGTCTCAGCCTTCGAGGCGCTGGAGGACGAGGCCTCGGGCCCCTTCGCGCCGGAAGCGCCGGCGCAGCCCGGGCGCTTCGTGAAGACGCCCTGGGAGCGCACGGACCATAGCGGCCAGCCCGGCGGCGGCGGCACCATGGGCATGCTGAAGGGCCGCGTCTTCGAGAAGGCGGGCGTCCACGTCTCGACGGTCTACGGCGAGTTCGCGCCGGAATTCCGCGCGCAGATGCCGGGCGCCGCGGAGGATCCGCGCTTCTTCGCCACCGGCATCTCGCTGATCGCGCATCCCTGGAATCCGAACGTGCCGACCGTGCACATGAACACCCGGCTGGTGGTCACGACCAAGACCTGGTTCGGAGGGGGAGCCGACCTGACGCCGGTACTCGACCGGCGCCGGACGCAGGACGATCCCGACACTCTGACCTTCCACGCGGCCATGAGGGCGGCCTGCGATGCCCATCCGGCCGCGGATTACGACCGCTACAAGGCCTGGTGCGAGGAGTACTTCCACCTAAAGCACCGCAACGAGCCGCGCGGCATCGGCGGCATCTTCTACGACTATCACTGGACCGGGGAGCCCGAGGCCGACCTCGCCTTCACCCGCGACGTCGGCGGCGCCCTGCTCGCGGCCTACCCGGCCATCGTTCGGGCGAACTTCGAGAAGGCCTGGACGGAGGCCGACCGCCTGGAGCAGCAGGTTCGGCGCGGACGCTACGTCGAGTTCAACCTGCTCTACGACCGCGGCACCATCTTCGGACTGAAGACGGGCGGCAACGTCGCCTCGATCCTCTCCTCGCTGCCCCCGACCGTGCGCTGGCCGTGAGGGGACGCGCGTTCGGCGCTCGGTCCCCGGGCGCGAAGCAGCCCGTCGAGGCTGTGGACCGCGCGGCGGAGCGCGTAGATCTCCGCCGCGAGCGGGTCCTGGCCACGCAGCTCGCTGAAGCTCTTGTCGAGCCGCGCCTTGGCGATCTCGAGCTCGGTCAGCAGGCGGGCCGCGGCCAGTTCGGCGCCGGCCGCCAGTGCCTGACCCGGCGCGCCGGGCTCCATCCGCGCGGTCCTGAGTTCGAGAATCGTCGCCATCGGAATCTCCGCCTCTGCGCCGGCCGGGCCGTCGCGGTCTGCGGGCAAGCGTCGGACGCCTCTGTTTCCCGCAGATGTCCGGACGGGATCTCTGCCCGCGCGCGGCGTCGGTCCGTGCGCTTGCGCACGCGGCCCTGACGCTATGACGGGCACCGACCTTCCCTCACGCTTCGCGCCGCAGCAGGAGGCGGCGCTCAAGGCCATCGCCGCCTGGCGCAAGGGCGGCGGCGCCCAGGTCTTCCGCCTGTTCGGCTACGCCGGGACCGGCAAGACCACGCTGGCCCGCCGCATCGCCGACGACGTCGAGGGGGCGGTGGTGTTCGGCGCCTTCACGGGCAAGGCGGCCTCGGTGATGCGCGCGAGAGGCTGCCACGAGGCGGCGACGATCCACTCCCTGATCTACCGCACCAAGGAGAACGAGGAGGGCGGCCCGGCCTTCACCCTCAATCGCTCGGGTCCGGCGGCGAAGGCCGAGCTCATCATCATCGACGAGTGCTCGATGGTGGATTCCGACCTCGGCAACGACCTGCTCTCGTTCGGAAAGCCCGTGCTGGTGCTGGGCGACCCGGCTCAGCTTCCGCCGGTGCGCGGCGGCGGCTTCTTCACCGAGGCCGAGCCCGACGTCATGCTCACCGACGTGCACCGGCAGGCCGTCGACGACCCGATCGTGCGCATGGCGATGACCGTGCGCGAGGGCGGACAGCTCAGTCGCGGCACCTTCGGCAACAGCCGCGTTGTGGCCCGGCGCGAGCTCGAGCCGTCCCTGGTGATGGAGGCGGACCAGGTCCTGGTCGGGCTCAACAAGACGCGCCGGCTCTACAACACGCGGCTGCGCGAGCTCGCCGGCCATGTCGACCCGATGCCGGCCGTGGGCGAGAAGCTCGTCTGCCTGCGCAACGACCGCACCAAGGGCCTCCTCAACGGCTCGACCTGGACGGTGCACGCCTTGCGCGCCGCGCCGCGCCCCGACACGATCCGCCTCGACGTCGTGCCCGAGGACGACCCGGCCCTGCGGCGGCGCCCCACCGATATCAAGGTCCTGCGGGCGGTGATCCAGGGGTCGGAGGAGGAGATCCCAGCCTTCCTGCGCCGCGAGACCGACGAGTTCACCTACGGCTACGCGCTCACCGTCCACAAGGCGCAGGGCTCGCAATGGGACCGTGTGGTGCTGTTCGACGAATCCTACGCCTTCCGCGAGCACCGCGCCCGCTGGCTCTATACCGGGCTGACCCGGGCGGCGCAGGCGATCACGGTGGTGGTCTGACCGGCGCGCCGTCATGGACAGCGCCGCCGCCGGCTGGTGTAGTCACCCCGCCCGATTCGGAGAGCGGCCGTATCGCGGGCCGCCCGCGGGCTTGTCGGGGAGGCGGGCATGAGTGTGACGGGACGCTGCCGCTGCGGCGCGATCAGCTACGCGGCGGAGGGGGAGCCGGTGCACAACGCGCTGTGCCATTGCTCCGATTGCCGCCGCTCGGCCGGCGCGCCGGTCGTGGGCTGGGCCCTGTTCCCGCGCGAGCGGGTGAGCGTCTCGGGCGAGCCGGTGAGCTACGAATCCTCGCCCGGCGTGGTCCGGCAGTTCTGCGGCCGCTGCGGCACCGGCCTGTTCTACGTCAACGAGAGCCTCTTCCCCGGCCAGGTCGACATTCAGACCGGGAGCCTGGACGAGCCCGACGCGCTGCCGCCCCAGATCCGCATCCAGACCGCGGACGCTCCGCGCTGGTTCGCGGAATTCGGCGTCCTGCCCACCTTCGCGCGCTTTCCGGAGTAGCGACGGAGCGGCGCCGGGTTGGACCGGAAGGGTCGGGCGATTACCTGTCCGGTTCGAGAAGAGAGTTCGGAGCCTCCCTTGCCCCATCCCGACGACGCCCCCCGCATGCACGCGACCACCATCCTGATGGTCCGCAAGGGGGGGCGCGTCGTCATCGGCGGCGACGGCCAGGTCAGCCTCGGGCAGACCATCGTGAAGGGCAATGCGCGCAAGGTCCGGCGGCTGGCCAAGGGCTCGGTGATCGGCGGCTTCGCCGGGGCGACGGCCGACGCCTTCACCCTGTTCGAGCGGCTGGAGGCCAAGCTCGAACAATATCCCGGCCAGCTCACCCGCGCCTGCGTCGAGCTCACCAAGGATTGGCGCACGGACCGCTACCTGCGCCGGCTGGAGGCGATGATGCTCGTCGCCGACCGGGAGGTGAGCCTGCTGCTCTCCGGCGCCGGCGACGTGCTGGAGCCCGAAGGCGGCGTCATGGCGATCGGCTCAGGGGGCAACTACGCGCTCGCCGCCGCCCGCGCCCTGGAGGACGGGACGCATGACGCCGAGGCGATCGTCCGGCGGGCCATGGCCATCGCCGCGGAGATCTGCATCTACACCAATGAGAATCTCGTGATCGAGAGCCTGGAGGCGCCGGAGAGCTGACCGGCTCCGCCCCTATCGGCGGATCAGGACGACGCCGCCGATCAGGAGCCCGACTCCCAGGAGCCGGGGCAGGTCGACGGAGCGTTGCGGCAGGCCCATGCGGCTCATCGGACTTCTGGAGGCCGAACGCGAGGCCCTGACGGCATCGCCGGCCGCGATGGACACCATCAAACCTCGGCCTATTCGGTGATATGTTAACGGGGCCGCAAGCAAAGGCGAATAGAGGGGGATGTCGCCATAATCTAGGTATGTCGTGATGCGGATCCGAACAAAAATCCTCGCCTTCGTTGCAATCTGTAGTGTGACGACACTGCTCGTTGCGGGGATCAGCATCCAGACGCTCGCGACCTTCAACGCGGCGCTCGGCGAGACGAAGCAGGCCTCGACCCGCTCCCTCCACGGCGCCAACCTCAACCGCATCGTCACGGGCGTGGTCGTCGAGGCACGCGGCATCTACGCGTCGAAAGACCGGGCCGACGCCAAGAAATACGCCGAGCGCCTCCTGAAGAACCTGACGGCGATGAACGCGCTCCTCAAGGAATGGGCGCCCCTCGTGCGGGAGGGCGACCGCGCGCTATTCGACAAGCTCGTCCAGGATGCGGCGGCCTTCACGACGCTGCGCACCGAGACGGCGCGGCTGGGCACCGAGGTCGCCCCGAGCGCCGCCGCCGAGCAGGGCTTCACCGAGGCAAACCGGGCGAACCGGCAGGCCTTCCAGGACAGCATCGACGCCCTGGTCGCCCGGGCACGCGGCGAGGTCGAGGCGATCGACAAGGCGACGGACGCGCTCTACGCGGAGCGCTTCGCGCTCCTGGTGGCGCTGGCGCTGGGCGGAACCCTCGGCTGCCTCCTGATCGGCGGCTTCGTCGGAAACCGCCAGATCGCGCGCCCGCTCGGCGGCGTCGCCGCGGCGATCCGGCGCCTGTCCGAGGGCGACCACAACCTCCCGGCGGTCAAGCCGAGCCGCGACGAGATCGGCGCGATCTGGACGAGCATGCAGGTCTTCGCCGGAGCGATGCAGGAGGCCGCGCGCCTGCGCGACGGCCAGGAGCAGGCCGCCGGCGTCGCGAGCAGCCGCCGCCGCGCGGAGCGGAGCGAGCTCGCCGAGCGCTTCCAGGGCAGCGTCGGCAGCCTCGTCGGGCGCCTCTCGGGCGCGGCCCAGGAGATGGAGCGGACCGCGCACGGCATGTCGGCCAATGCCGAGAGGACCAACCGTCAGTCGAGCGCGGTGATGGCCGCCGCCAACGAGACCGCGATGAACGTCCAGGCGGTGGCCGCCGCCACCGAGGAGCTGGCCGCCACCGCGAACGAGATCGGCATGCAGGTCGCGCAGACCTCGGCCGCGGCGGCCGGCGCCGTCGAGAGCGCGCGGCGCACCAACGCCCGCGTCCAGGCCCTGTCGCAGAGCGCCTGCAAGATCGGCGACGTCGTCGCGCTCATCTCCAGCATCGCCGGCCAGACCAACCTTCTTGCCCTGAACGCCACGATCGAGGCGGCCCGGGCCGGCGAGGCGGGGCGCGGCTTCGCCGTCGTCGCGGCGGAGGTGAAGGAGCTCGCGACCCAGACCGCCCGGGCCACCGACGAGATCACGGCCCAGATTTCGGCGATCCAGGACGCCACGCGTCACACGGTGGGCGCGATCGAGGAGATCGGCACGACGATCGGCAGCGTCCACAGCATCGCGCTCGGCGTCGCGGCGGCCGTCGAGGAGCAGCAGGTCGCGACGCAGGAGATCGCCCGCAGCGTCAACGACGCCGCGCGCGGAACCCAGGCCGTCACCGAGACCATGGCGCAGGTCCAGGACGCCGCGGTCCAGGCCGGCACCGGCGCCGCCCAGGTCCTCGACGCGGCGGCCGAGCTCTCACGGCAATGCGGCGCGCTCGGTGGCGAGGTCGAGGGGTTCGTCTCGGGCATTCGGGCCGCGTGATGGGGGCGGCCGACCTGGAAAGCGGGGTCGTTCAGGCTTAGATCGAAGGACGGGGTACGGCCGCGCTTCGGCGGCCGTCCGGACGGTCCTCGCGCGGCGATACCACCATGATCGATACCGCGTTGCTCCAGCGCGCCGTGGGCGACGGCGTGATCACGCAGGAGCAATCGCTCGCCCTCCAGCGCCTGAGCCGGGAGGCGGACGGACCGCCCCGGACGGACGCGGTCCAGGACGACGAGCAGCTGCGCCTCGTCACGGGCTTCGCCGACATCTTCGTCACCATCGGCCTCGTCCTGTTTCTCGGCACCCTCGCCTTCTTCGGGGGACATGCCTTCGGGCTCGCCATCACCGCGGCCGCGGCCTGGGGCCTGGCGGAGTTCTTCACCCGTCGGCGCCGGATGGCTCTGCCGAGCATCGTGCTCCTGATCGCCTTCACGGGCGCGGGCTTCGGCGCCGTCGTCCTCGCCTTCGCCGAGGGCATCAGCCAGTGGGCGGACCGGCCCGCGATCCTGGCGACCGGCGCCCTCACCGCCGTCGGTCTGGCGGCCCTGCATTACCGCCGCTTCGCGGTACCCGTCACGATCGCGGCCGGTACGGCGGCGCTCATCGGAACCCTCGTCGCGCTGGGGCTCGCCGTCGCGCCGGATGCGGTTCAGGCCCATCTCAACGCCTTGCTGATCGTCGCCGGCGTCGCCACCTTCGCGCTTGCCATGCGCTTCGACCTCGCCGACCCGCTGCGCCTGACCCGCCGGACCGACATCGCCTTCTGGCTGCACCTCCTGGCCGCGCCCCTGATCGTCCACCCCGTCCTGGCGCGGATCGCCACGACGAGCGGAGGCCCGGCGGGCAATGCCCAGCTCGTGCTGGCGGTCGTGCTCGTTCTCGCCCTCGTCGCCTTGATCACCGACCGCCGCGCGATCCTCGTCTCGGGGCTCGCTTACGCGGGGATCGCCTTCGGCAGCCTGATGCGCGAAGCCGGGTTTGCGACGAACGCCCTGCCGCTCACCCTGCTCGCGCTGGGCGCCTTCATCCTCCTCTTGAGCGCCGGCTGGCACCCGCTGCGCGCGGGCCTCCTGCGCGCCCTCCCCCGCACCCTGGCGGCACGGCTGCCGCATCCGATCGGAGCCCGATGACCACGTTCTCCCCCCGCGAAATCGTCTCCGAGCTCGACCGCTTCATCGTGGGCCAGGCCGACGCCAAGCGCGCCGTGGCCATCGCGCTGCGCAACCGCTGGCGGCGCCAGCAGCTGAGGGGACCGCTCCGGGAGGAGGTGGCGCCGAAGAACATTCTGATGATCGGGCCGACGGGCTGCGGCAAGACCGAGATCGCCCGGCGCCTCGCCCGACTCGCCGGCGCGCCCTTCCTCAAGATCGAGGCGACCAAGTTCACCGAGGTCGGCTATGTCGGCCGCGACGTCGAGCAGATCGTGCGCGACCTCGTCGAGGTCGGCATCGGCCTCAAGCGCGAGGAGAAGCGCCGCGCGGTGAAGGCCAAGGCCGAGGCGGCGGCCGAGGCGCGCATCCTCGACGCCCTCGTCGGACCGACGGCGAGCGGGGCCACCCGGGACAGCTTCCGCCGCAAGCTCCGGGCGAGCGAGCTCGACGACAAGGAGGTCGAGATCGAGCTCGCGGGCGGCGCCGGCGGGATGCCGATGTTCGAGATCCCCGGCATGCCGGGTGCCGCCATGGGCGCGGTCAATCTGGGCGACATGCTCGGCAAGGCCTTCGGCGGCTCGAAGGGCAAGCCGCGCCGGATGAGCGTGCGCGACGCCTACGCGCCCCTGCTCGCGGAGGAATCCGACAAGCTCGTCGATGCCGAATCGCTCACGGGCGAGGCGATCCGCGAGGTCGAGGAGAACGGCATCGTCTTCCTCGACGAGATCGACAAGATCTGCGCCCGCGAGGGCCGCTCCTCGGCCGACGTCTCGCGCGAGGGCGTGCAGCGCGACCTGCTGCCGCTCATCGAGGGCACCACTGTGGCGACGAAGCACGGGCCGGTGAAGACCGACCACATCCTGTTCATCGCATCCGGCGCCTTCCACGTCTCAAAGCCCTCGGACCTGCTGCCGGAGCTGCAGGGACGCCTGCCGATCCGGGTCGAGCTGCAGCCGCTCACGGTCGAGGATTTCAAGCAGATCCTCACCACGACCGAGGCGAGCCTCCTGAAGCAGACCGTGGCGTTGATGGAGACGGAGGGCCTCACCGTGACCTTCAGCGACGACGCCGTCGATGCGCTTGCCCGGGTCGCCGTGGACGTGAACAACTCCGTCGAGAATATCGGCGCGCGAAGGCTCCAGACCGTGCTCGAGCGGGTGATCGACGAGATCTCCTTCACCGCCACCGACCGCTCCGGCGAGACGGTCGCGATCGACGCGGCCTATGTCCGCGAGCGGGTCGAGAGCCTGGCCGCCAACGCCGACCTGAGCCGGTTCATCCTCTAGGAACGCGCGGCGCCCGCGCGAGCTGGCCCGGCGTCCGCGTGGCGCCCATGGACTGGGCCATCTCGGCCGCGGTGAGGCCGGCGCCGTCGCGCTTGTCCGGGTCGGCCCCGTGGGCGAGCAGCAGGTCGACGATCTCGGTCCGGTCGAACATGGCCGCGGTCATGAGGGCGGTGCGGCCGCCCTCGATGCCGCCGTCGACCTGCGCGCCGCGATCGAGCAGCAGGCGGACCATCGCCGTGTCGCCCTTGAAGGCCGCCCCGGCGAGCGGTGTCTGGCCGCGATCGTTGGCGAGCTCCGAGTCGCCGCCGTGGTCGAGGATGACCCGGGCGGCCTCGGCCTGGCCGTTATAGGCGGCCAGCATCAGCAGGCTGTCGCCCTTGTCGTTGCGCAAATTCGGCGGCAGCCCTTGGCCAAGGAGGTCGGCGAGTTCCTCGGCATGGCCCATCCGGGCGAATTGGAAGACGCGACCCGCGAAGGCGAGGGTCGCGTCGTCGAGGACGGGCTTTTGATCGTCAGGGTTCATGCGGCGAGGTCCGGCGGCTGGCCGCCGATGTGACTCCCCCGGCGGCCGCCTGTCCAGCGCCGCCTACTCCTTGGTCACCGACATCAGCAGGCGCTCGGTCTTGGCGTCCTCGATGCGGTTGACCATGCGGCGGGCCTCGTGGACGTCGCGGACGGTCTTGGTCGCGGTGACGCAGGACTGGACGAGCATCACCACGCCCATGGCGAGGTAGCCCTTGATCCAGAAGTCCACCGGCATGAACAGGATGCCGGCGGCCACCATCGTGGCGGAGCCGAGGAACGACGCGTAGGTGAAGCTGACCCAGGCGCCGGAATGCTGTGCGTGTTCGTTGGTCATGGCGGATGTTCCCTGATGATCGCGTGAGAGCGGCGGAGTGGGTTCAGTGCGGGCCCGCCGCGGCCTTGCCGCGGAGCCGATCGAGGATGTCGGCGGCGTTCGGCCGGGTGCGCGGCCCGAAGCCTTCGCGTTCCAGGCGCTCGCCGATGGAGGCGCCGGGCTCCGCCTCTGCGAGGGCCGCCTCGGTATCAGCCGCCTCGGCCTGAAGCTCCCGCAGGCGGGCCAGCGTCGCCTCGGCCTCGCGGAGCGTCGCCCGCTCGCTCGGAGCCACGCCCGCACCGAGGCGGCGCACCGCCTCCGCCGCGGCGGCCGTCCGTCGCCCCCGCTCCAGCTCGGCCTGACGGCGCCCGGCATCGGCGACGATCCCGCGGATGCGGGCGATCTCGGCGCTGAAGCGGCCACGGGCGGTGCGAATGGCGCCGCATTCGGCCTCGAGTTCCGCGAGAGCTTCGGCGGCCTCCGAGGCCAGATCCTCGCGGCCGGCAGCGAGCGCCGCGATGGCGCGGGCCTCGAGATCCGCGGCCCGTGCCTCCACCTCGGCGAGCCGCCGGGCCTCGGCGCGGTCCCCGGCCACCGCCGTGGCGAGGGCCTGCCGGCTCCGTTCCAGCGAGGCTCGGGTCTCGCGGACCTGCTGGTCCAGAACCAGGAGGGCGTGCCGGTCGAACAATTCCTCCTGCGCGCGGGCGGCACTGCCCCGGGCAAGGATCCGCAACAGCTTCAACATCGGTGATCTCCCATCGGTGAACCGCGTTCACGGGATCGAAGTCACACGAGTTTGCACACCGTGTAAGTGCGATTTTGCACGAAGTGCAAAACCTCTGGGGCACCCGCTCTGGATCGCTTCAGGACGCTGCCGGCCCCGGCGGCGCTTCGCCGAGGCCGGCGACCCCTCACGCGGCGTCGGGCTCGCCCGTGAGGTCGAGCCGGAGCGAGACGGCCATGGCCGCGCTGACGACGAGGAAGACCGCCGCGGTCCCGAGAAGCAGCGCGTAGGTCTCCAGCCCGAGCATGACGAACAGCATTCCGAACAGGCCCGACATCAGCAGCGCGAAGGTGATGGTCACCCGTCCGTTGCGGGACACGGCGGCCGTGTAGAGGCTCGATTGCCCGATGACGAGACCCGCGCTGAGGAGAAAGGCGGGCCCATAGCCGATCCATTCGCTGAACGAGAGCAGCATGAGGGAGAACGCCACCATCGACGCGGCGACCAGCAGGTACTGCACGAGGTGGATCCGGATGCGTCCCAGGATCTCGAAGCCGAGATAGAGGGCGAAGGCGAGTCAGACGGGCAGGAGGCCGTACTTCGCGACCCGCGTGATCATGCGGTAGAGCGACACCGCCTCGATCAGGCCGACGCCGACCTCAGCGCCGTTGCCGAAGACCGATCCGGTCGCACCCCGTGATGTCACGGAGACCGGCGCCGATGCGGCATCGTCGATCTGCCAGGTCGCGGTGAAGCCCTTGCTGCCGATCTCGGTCCGGCTCGGCAGCGCGTCGCCGAGAAAGCTCGGGTCCGGCCAGGGCGAGGTCAGCGTCACCTGCGTCTGCGGCGCGGCCGTCGTCAGGCTCAGCGCTTCCGTGCCGCGCACCCGCAGGGTGGCGGTGAAGGGAAGCCTCTCACTCTCCCGGAGGTTGCTGCGGTCCACGCGGGCGACGATGAGAGCCTCGCGGCCGCAGGTCAGAAGGGGCAGCGCCGCGTCCGCGCAGCTGCGCCAGGCGGTCTTGCTGCCCGCGATCGCCACGCCGTCCTCCGGACGCAGGCCGCTCGCCTTGCTGAGGCTCATCACCAGGATCGCCTCGTCCCAGAGCAGCGCGTCGCCGCCGGTCTCGGAGGCCTTGCGGGCGAGGTCGCCCGAGGGGATATCGAAGACCCCGGTGATCGTCAGATCCGCTTCGTAGACGATCGCCCCGAACTGGCCGCGGCGCCGCTCGCTGGGCGCGAGCGTGCCGTTCGCCGCCACTGTCCTCGGTGCGATGGCGAGATGGCCCGGCTGGCGGTCGGACCGGGAGACCGGCACGAGGAGCACTGGCCCCTGGATTCGCTGGCTCGGTCCCCAGGCCTTCGCGATCTGGACCTCGACCTGCCCCTGCCGGTCCCCTCGCTCGTCGATGAGCTGCAGGATGAGCAGGCTCGGCACCATCGATGCCAGGATCAGGATGGCGAGCTGGATGAGCTTGCGTTGCAGCCGCATCGGCGGCCGCGGGCGTGACACGGTGGGTGTGGCGTCCGTCATGGGGGTTCTCCTCAAGGACCGCGCATCAGGCGGCGGTTCGGCCCGCGGCCGGGGTCAGGCCGCCGAAGCGGCGGTCGCGGCGGGCGAAATCCGCCATCGCGCGGGCGAGGTCGTGCGCGTCGAAATCGGGCCACATCCGGTCCGTGAAGTGCAGCTCGGCATAGGCCGCCTCCCAGAGCAGGAAGTCGGAGAGACGCCGCTCGCCGCCGGAGCGGATCAGGAGGTCGACGTCCCGGCGATCCTCATCCCCGCCGGCGAGGAGGCGCCCGAACGCCTCCCGCGTGGCCGGCCCTCCGCCCAGGCGATGGGCGGCGGCCAGGATGGCGTCGCGGGCCGAGTAGTCGACGGCGATGCGCAGGTGCAGGCGGGTTCCGCCCCGCGTGTCGGCCTCGGCGCGCTCGATGGCCTGGGGCAAGCCCGCGGGCAGGCGGTCGCGACGGCCGATCACGGAGAGGCGTATCCCGCGCCGCTCGAGTCGCGCCGTCTCGCAGCGCAGGTAGCCGCGCAGGAGCCCCATCATGCCGTCCACCTCGTCGGCCGGCTGGGCCCAGTTGTCGCTGGAGAAGGCGAAGAGGGTCAGCGTCCCGACACCCTGCCCCGGCGCGGCCTCCGTCACCCGGCGGACAGCCGCGACGCCCGCGCGATGGCCGAGGCTGCGCGGAAGGCCGCGCCGCTCAGCCCAGCGCCCGTTCCCATCCATGATGATCGCGACGTGGATGTTCGTTCTGTGATCGAGATGACTTTGCATTGTAAAGTTTCCGGACGAGTGAGGGCGGATTCCGAGCGTCTCTCAGGCCTGACGGCTTTCGAGGGACTGGATGGGTGAAGGGCCTTGGGCGCCGCTCAGGCGGGCTTGGTGGTCAGGGGCGTGGGATCGGGGCTCGGCGCCGCGGCCTTGGTGGCGTCCCGCACCACCGTCTCCAGCACGGCGAGGTAGTCGAGGAAGCGCCGCCGTCCCGTCGGCGTCAGGCGGCAGAGGGTCTGCGGGCGGTTGCGGTCGTAGCCCTTCTCGAGGCTCACGAGCTCGGCCTCCTGCAGCACCGCGAGGTGGCGACTCAGATTGCCGTCGGTGAGGCCGCACAGGCGCTTCAGATCGGGAAAGGCGAGCCCCTTGGGATGGGCGACGAGCGAGGCGAGCACGCTGAGGCGCGCCTTCTCGTGCATGATGCGGTCGAGGCCCTCATAGGAGAAGCGGCCGACGGATTCGTCAGCTTCCCGCATCGTCCCCTCCTCCGCTCCGGTGCATGACGACGGCCAGTATGGCTTGGCCGACGGCGAACGGCACGCCCATCAGCCAGGGCGAGAGCGACCGCCCCTCGCTGGCGACGGCGAGGCCGGCGAAGCCCGCGAGCAGGTACTAGGCCCCCACCAGGACGGCCGCGCGCGGCAGGATCCGCGCCGAGGCGAAGAGGCCGAGCCCCACCAGCACCTGCCAGAGACCGGGCAGCATCCAGACCTGGTCGGGCGCGAAGCGCGCGAGAACGACGGCGAGGCAGACCCCGGTTCCGAGGGCGGGAAGGAAGCCCTCGACGGCGTTCAGCGCGACCGCGTCGGCAAGGCCCCGGTGCATCCGCCGCGTGCGCCGCAGCGTCTCGCCGCCGATCATCAGTGCGGCGATGGCGGCCGCGCCGATCCAGAGGCCGAAATAGGCGACCGGATCGCCCGCGGGATCGGCGAGCCAGAGGGTTTGTCCGGTCGCGGCGGCGAGGGCCAGAAGGCCCGTCGCCGCGAGCGTCGCCGAACCGAGGCCGCGGAAGGCGGTGTCCTTCGCGATCTGCGTCCGGATCAGGACGATATCGGCCAGGGCCTTGTCCAAATCCCGCACCGTCTCAACCCCCGCCAACAACTTTGCAACGCAGAGTACTCTCGCCGACGTCGGTACGCAAGCGCGATTCTCGCCCCGCTTCACGCTCCGCCGGGCTTCCTCGCGCGGTCGCTTGCGCCCATATTCCAAGCATGCCCGCCCCGAAGACACCCCGTCCGTCGACCAGCAAGGCCTCGAAGCCCGAGCTGAAGCCGCTCGATCCGTTCCTGGCCGAACTCCTCAGTCCGGCCCTCAACCGGAACCGGCTGCCGCCCGTCGAGAACACGTCGCCGGCCGGGCCGGCCAAGCGTCCCGGCCGCGCGAAGAAGACGGCGCCGGGCTTCGGCGAGGCGCCGCAGGCGACCTTCGCCCACGGCAAAGCCGCCGACGTCGATCCGCGCCTCGCGCAGGCCCTGGGCTTGCGCGGGCCCGAGGACGGTCCGGCGACGGAGGAGGCGGAGGGCACCTCCCTGGCGACGGACGGCGTCTCCGCCACGGTCGACGCGCTCTCGCGGCTCCTGTCCGAGGGCAACCCGCTGTTCAAGGACGGGCAGGCCTGGGTCCCCCACCGGCCCGAGCGGCCTAAGAAGTCGGAGGGCGGCGTTCCCTTCCGCCTGCAATCGGAGTTCCAGCCCGCCGGCGACCAGCCCCGCGCCATCGCGGAGCTGGTGGGTGGGGTGAAGGCGGCCGAGCGCGACCAGGTGCTCCTCGGCGTCACCGGATCGGGCAAGACCTTCACGATGGCCAAGGTCATCGAGGAGACGCAGCGCCCGGCGCTCATCCTCGCGCCGAACAAGACGCTCGCGGCGCAGCTCTACGGCGAGTTCAAGAGCTTCTTTCCGGACAACGCGGTCGAGTATTTCGTCTCCTACTACGACTACTACCAGCCGGAGGCCTACGTCCCGCGCTCGGACACCTTCATCGAGAAGGAGAGCTCGATCAACGAGCAGATCGACCGGATGCGCCACGCCGCGACCCGGGCGTTGCTGGAGCGCGACGACGTCATCATCGTCGCCTCGGTCTCCTGCATCTACGGCATCGGCTCGGTCGAGACCTACACGGCGATGTCCTTCACCGTCAGCTTGGGCGAGCGCATCGAGCAGCGCCAGCTCGTCGCCGACCTCGTGGCGCTCCAGTACAAGCGCATCCAATCCGACTTCGCCCGCGGCACCTTCCGGGTGCGCGGCGACGTGATCGAGCTGTGGCCGGCCCACCTCGAGGACCGCGGCTGGCGCATCGGCCTGTTCGGCGACGAGGTCGAGCGGATCACCGAGTTCGACCCGCTGACTGGCAAGACCCTCAACGAGCTCAAGTTCGTGAAGGTCTACGCCAATTCCCACTACGTGACGCCGCGCCCGACGCTGCAGCAGGCGATCAAGGGCATCAAGGACGAGCTCAAGGGCCGCGTCGAGGAACTTACCCGGATGGGCCGCCTCATCGAGGCGCAGCGCATCGAGCAGCGCTGCACCTTCGACATCGAGATGATCGAGGCCACCGGCGCCTGCAACGGCATCGAGAACTACTCGCGCTACCTCACCGGCCGGAAACCCGGCGAGCCGCCGCCGACGCTCTTCGAGTACCTGCCCGACAACGCCCTCGTCTTCACCGACGAGAGCCACGTCACCGTGCCCCAGATCGGCGGCATGTACCGGGGCGACTTCCGGCGGAAGGCGACGCTCGCCGAGTACGGCTTCCGCCTGCCCTCCTGCCTCGACAACCGCCCGCTCCGCTTCGAGGAATGGGACCTGATGCGCCCGCAATCCATCCACGTCTCGGCCACGCCCGCGAAGTGGGAGATGGAGCAGACCGGTGGCGTCTTCGCCGAGCAGGTCATCCGCCCGACCGGCCTCGTCGATCCCGTCATCGAGATCCGCCCGGCCCGGACCCAGGTCGACGATCTTCTCGGCGAGGTCCGCGAGGTGGCGCAGGCCGGCTACCGCACCCTCGTGACCACGCTGACCAAGCGCATGGCCGAGGACCTCACCGAGTACCTGCACGAGAACAGCGTGCGGGTGCGCTACATGCACTCCGACATCGACACGCTGGAGCGCATCGAGATCATCCGCGATCTGAGGCTCGGCGCCTTCGACGTTCTGATCGGCATCAACCTGCTGCGCGAGGGCCTCGACATCCCGGAATGCGCGCTCGTCGCGATCCTCGACGCCGACAAGGAGGGCTTCCTCCGCTCCGAGACCTCGCTGATCCAGACCATCGGCCGTGCCGCCCGCAACGCCGACGCCCGCTGCATACTCTACGCCGACCAGATCACCGGCTCGATGGAGCGGGCGATGGCCGAGACCGAGCGGCGGCGCCAGAAGCAGCTCGCCTACAATGCCGAGCACGGCATCACGCCCCAGAGCGTGAAGCGGGGCATCGCCGACATTCTCGACAGCGTCTACGAGCGCGACCACGTCCAGGTCGATACGGGGCTCGCGAAGAACGCCATCACCGTCGGCCACAACCTCAAGGCCGTGATGGCCGACCTCGAGAAGCGGATGCGCACGGCCGCCGCCGATCTCGACTTCGAAGAGGCGGCCCGACTTCGCGACGAGCTCAAGAGGCTGCAGGCGACGGAATTGCTCGTCTCCGACGACCCCATGGCGCGCCAGGACGATGTCGAGCGCGAGGCCGGCAAGTACGGCGTCAAGCGCAGCCGGATCGTGAAGCCGAGCCTCGACGACATGGGGCCCGGAACCGACCGCGAGCTGCCGGTGGGCGGCCCGGCGCCCGCCTGGGCCGAGCGGCCGAAGGCCCGGTCGACGCAGGGCCTCGGCGGGCAGAAGCCGAAGTTCCGCGGTCGCGGCAGCGGCGGCTCCCGTTCGCGCGGCTGAGCGAGCGGAACCTACGAGGGCATCCCCGAATTTGCTCTACCTGAAGCTTTCGAGGTGCCGCGCCGCCCGGCCGTGACGGTGTGACGATGGAGAGGTCCATGCTCATGCGTTCCGCCCTTCGCCCGCCCGCCGCGGCGACCCGTTCCGCTCTCGCCGGATTCGCGATCGCCGCCCTGGCGATCGTGCCGCCGATCGGATCCGGCGCCCATGCCCAGAGCATCGAGAGCCGGCGGGACCAGCCGACACCCTCGACGCTGCCGGAGCGGACCGGGCCGTCGGACCGCCCGGTGGCCCCCGTGGCTCCGCCCGATGCGATCAATTCGAGCACCGCGATCGTCGCCTCGGACCGCAAGGGCAAGGCGGCCTACACCAATCCCCTCGACCACCTGCCGGCCGCCGACCGCACCGCGATGCGCGGCCGACGCGAGTAGCGGGCCGCAACCCGCACGCCGCCCCAAGGGTTGAGGCATCGGGCCGACGAGGCGCCGAGAGGAAGGAACGATTATGGGTCTGCTCGATCAGGTCATCGGCGGAGTGCTCGGCCAGATGATGGGCGGCGGTCGCGGCGGCCAGGGTGGCGGCATGGGCGGCGGCCTCGGCGGCGGTGCCATGTCGCCGATCGTGCAGGCGCTCCTGATGCTCCTGATGTCGAAGGGCGCCGGCGGCCTCGGCGACATCTTCGGCGGTGGCCGCGGCCCGACGCCGGGCGGAGACCCGCATCAGGAGGGTGGCCCCGATTCCTACGGACGGGGCCAGGATGACATCGGCGGCTTCGGACAGGAAAGGGGCGCCGGCCGCTCTGGCGGCCGCGAGGAACGCGGCGGCGAGTTCGGCGACCTCGCCGGGATGCTCGATGGGCCGGGCGGCGGAGCCTCGGGCGCCCGCGACGGCGGCGCTGGGCCCTATGCCCGCCTCGACCGCGACCAAGCCGATGAGCAGGGCGGCCTCGACGGATTGATCGACCGCTTCCAGCGCGGCGGCTTCGGCGACGTCATGGATTCCTGGATCGGCCCCGGCCAGAACCGCGGGATCGAGCCGAACCAGCTCGCCGAGGCCCTCGGCCCGGACACGGTGAACCAACTCCAGAGCCGCACCGGCCTCGACCGGGGCGACCTGCTCTCCCAGCTCGCACAGGCGCTGCCGGGGGTGATCGACGGCCTCACGCCGCAAGGGCGCCGCCCGAGCCCGGAAGATCGGCGGGGCTGGTAGCCTGGACGCGAAACGAGAAAGGCGCCCCTCGCGGAGCGCCTTCTCTTCGTTCCATCCGGTGAGGATGGTGGGCGCGACAGGGATCGAACCTGTGACCCCTACCATGTCAAGGTAGTCAAGCCAACCCGCCCTCCCCTAGTGAAACCGCCCATTTCCCGAGGCCGGTCAACGCATTGCGGCCCATTCCCGTGCGGTGTCGTGCAGTCCCATCAAGCCCCCCGTATAGTGGGTTTCCGGCCCATTTCCGACCCGGAGCGGGACACAAAAACCGACGCAGAAATTTCAGGATAATTTCACGTCAAGCCGCGGCGGCCCGCTTCTGGTACTCGGCATGGGTGTGGCCGTAGACCTCCAGGACCATCTTGACGGTCATGCCGAGGTACTCGCCGACCTCGTGCGGGGGAACGCCGGCCTGGAGCATCAGCGTCGCGCGGGTGTGCCGCAGGATGTGAGGCGTCGGCATGCCGAGGTCCTCGTCGGGGTTCTCGTTCCCGACGCGGTAGGAGCCGTCGATCTCGCGACGGTCGAGCCCGGCGAGCCACGCCGCGCGGCCGAAGGCGCCCCCGACGCGCTTAAGCGAGGCGCCGCGCTCGTGGACGACGTGCGTCGGCGCGCCCGGCTTGCCGTCGGCCCCGACGAACGAGCGGGACATGTCGGCCTTCCGCCACTCCAGGAGCCGGGGGAGGAGCCGGTCGTGGATGCGGCACGGCGGCTGGCGCTTGCGGCTCGGCGGCGCCTCCGGTCCCGCCCGGAACATCGTCACGGCGTTGAAGTCGAACCAGCCGTCGATCCGGTCGCGCTTCCACCGCATTCGGAGGATCGCGCCCGAGCGGCTGCCCGAATAGAAGCCGATCTCGACGAACCGCTCCATGTGGTCGTCGTGGACGTAGGCGTCCGCGGCCGCGGCTCGCCACTGCGCGACGAAGGCCGTGTCCGCGGCGAGCTCCCAGTTGGGCGTCCGCGTCGCGAGGTCCGAGGAGACCCAGCGCCAGCCCTGGGTGATTTTGAGGAGGCGGGCGTATTCTTCCTCCGTCAGCCAGTCGACGTGCGGCTGGGCCTTGGGAGGCAGTGTCACGACGGGCTTGGCGTGCAGCGTGAATTCGCGGTGCCAGTGCCCGATTGCCGCGCCCAGTGTCTGGAGCTCGCGCCCTGCGGTCGCGGGCTTAGTCGGCTTACCCTCTCCCTTCGAGCCCGGCGGCTTCCAGCGCTCCAGGCAGCGGGCCTCGACGTAGGCCCGGCATGACGCCGCCTTGACCTGGGCGAGGCTCTTGCCGCCCCAGTGCCGGAGCAGGTTCGAAATGTGGTGCCCGGTCAGGGACGCGTTCGAGCCGCCCTCCATGGCCTGGCCGTAGAACGCGAGGCATGTGGCGATGCTCACCAGGCGGGGATCCTGGTTCGTCGGGTCGTCGTCGTCGGGGACGATACGGGCCTCGTCCTCGGCCCGGCGGTCGCGCTCGATTACGTAGCGCGCGAGCTCCGCTTCAGCCTCGCCGCGATTGCCAGGGCCGTGCGCTGTGCGTCGCTTGTAGTCCCCGTCGTGGATGGCCCAGACGTTCCGGTCGAGGTCGAGCTTGAGGCGGGCGGGCTTGCGGGGGCGTGCCATGTGTCTCTCCATGCGAGGATGGCGCGCCGCGTCGTGTAGACCGCGTGCCCCGGCCTGAACCCCTGGAGCGCGCCTGTCTTGATCGCGCGCCTCAACTGGTAAGGGGAGAACAGGCAGGTGTCCCCGCTCGGGTCCATGATCTCGCGGGCATAGCAAGCGAGGTCGAGCGGGAGCAGGGCATCGAGGTCGTCCCCATAGAGGCCAGGGAGGACGGGGATCACTGCGACTACGATTTCATACGCCATGGGTCGAGAATCCCGTAGTGCGCGCCCGGACGCCAGCGGAAAGACTACGCACGGTTAAGATCGTGGCCCTGCCGGTCCCGGTCACTCGTCCTGGGCGGCGTGCGCGGCGAGGCGCAGGGCGCGCCGGTGCCAGCGGGCGGCCGCCTCTCGGTCCCCCGTGCGGCGCGCCTCGGCCTCGCACCAGGAGGCGAGGGTCATAGGGGAGAAGACGGCTTCCCGGCCCTGGCCCTCGTGAGGCGCGCCGAGGAGCATCAGGCCGCGCACGCTGTAATGCGGCTCGGCGAGAACATGGGAAAGCTCGCGTCGGGTCAACGACATGAGACGTGGTCCTTCGTAACTCGGGTGCGGGGGCGCGCGGCCCATGCAGCCATGGCCTCGTGGAGCTCAGGCGTGACGGTCACGTCCGTGCCGGTGCAGTACCACCCGCGCATGCGGGACCGCGGCTTGACGCCCGCGCGGCGCGCCAGCCGGAACGCCGTCGAGCGCGAGCAGCCCAGGGATTTCTCGATGGCGAACAACTCCACCGTCTCCCCGACCGGCGGGAGGGTGATCTCGCCCTCGACGGGAACGTGCGCGAGGAAGGTGTTGGTCGCTTGGACAAGGCGCGCCGCCCGCACGTCCCGGAGGCGCTTCTCGAACCGGGCGCCGTTCGCACGCCCGGGCGCCTCGCGCTTCTTCTCGGCGAGGACCTGCTCCCACTCCCACTCGGCGAAGTCCTGCCGGATGACATGGGCTATGTGGCTCTCGTGGAGGGCCTGGGCGGCCGGGCCGACGAGGAGCGCCCGGGCGCTCCAGGCCTCGCCGTCCCCGCCCGAGGCGACATACGCCCGGAGCGCGAGGCCCTCGTCGAGGGGACCGGCGACGAGCCGGGCGACGCCGCGAGGCAGGTGCCCGAGCCGCACGTCATTCCGCCACCAAACCTCGCAGGCGCGGGGATCGTACGGGTTCTCAGGCGCCCGGACGATCTGCAGGCGGTCGCCCTCGCGCGGCCGTACGGGCTGCCCGTCCAGGCCGTCGCGGTAGTAATCGTGATACTGCAAGCCGGCGATTTCGGTCTCGCACCAGGCTTCGCCGGCGCGGAGCCGGTCGAATTCGACGGCCATCGAGGTGCCGTCGAGGCCGTCCATGTTCGGCAGGATCATCAGTCTCTCCCTGCAAGGTCGTGCCAAAGGACTGGGAGGCTTGCCCGGGCCCAGACCCGGGCGTGCATGCAGTCGGGCAGGTCCCGGACGGTGCGCGCCGCGGCGGCCCCGTCCCGGGCGAGCAGCGCCTCGGCCAGCGCGTCGACGGCCTCGGTCTCCCGGCGCCAGGCGTCGCGGTCGAACATCACTCGGCCGCTTGCCGGAAAGGGTCGCGGGCGCGCTTCTCGGCGTCCTCGCGTTCCTCGGTGGCGACGACCATCGCGATGAGCTCGGCGTCGATGGCCGCTCCGTCGATGGCCTCGGGCGCCAAGGGCCACGTCGCGGCGTCGACGCGGGCAATGTCCGCAGCGACAAGCGTGAGCGCCACTGCCTGCGGCACGCCGGTTTCCATCGAGACGCGCGCGGCGAGGACGAGGTCCTCGAAGCCAAGCCGGGCCGGCGTGGGGAGGATGGTGCGCGGCGGGGTCGAGGCCTGCGGTTCGACGAGGACGGGCGCCTGAGGCAAGGGCGGTTCAGCCTGGGCGGGCTCGACCGGCGAGGCCTTCGCCTCGGCGGCTTTCAGCTTCGCCGCGGTCTTCACCCAATTCCTCTTGGCCTCCTCGTAGCCTTCAAGCCGCCCGCGCGCGTCAAGCCCGAGCCGTTTCCAGTGGGCGTAAAGGCTACCGGGCGAGATGCCGTAGTTGAGCGCTATGGTGGCGAGGGAGAGGGACAGGCGGTCGGCATGGTCGGCGCGGATCGTTGCGTCGTCCGGAGCGCGGCGGAGGGGATGCGGAGGACGCGCACAGATAGGGGCATTGGACACGGCGGGCTCCTGATGCTCGTTGACGACCGGGACGGGGACTGTTGTCGGGGGCGGAAGAGGTACGGGCGGCGCTAGGTCGAAGCCCGGGAAGACGGCGGTGACCGCAGCGGGGTCCTCGCCCTGCAGCGCGAGGCGCAGTGCCTCGCCTGGCGCGGGCAGGCAGTAGCGGCCGGTGGCAGGCTGGTCGTGCACCAGGGCCAGAGCGATGCGCAGGACCCGACCGACGCCGAGCTCGAACGTGGTTTGGCGCTCGCGCTGAGCGATGGCGTGCGGGTCGCCGGCACGGATGCCGTGCCCGATGCGAGAGGCGATGCCACGCTCTGCTGGACTGATGCCGACCTTGGGAAGCCCGCGCGCATTGAAGATGCCGATGCCGGCGTTCGGCGGGACGCCCGCGGCCCGCTCCCCGCGGGTCGTCGACCCCAGGACGTAGGCCGCCTCCAGGCAGACCGCGGCGTCGAGGTCCGCGTAAGTGCGCGGCCGCCGGATAGACCCGGCCTGCCCCGCGGCCGCCCGGCCAGACTGGGCGAGCGAGTTCAGCGTCCGCTTGTCGAGCCAGTGCCACCTGGCGGCCGCGGCTTCGAAGGAGTGGGTCTCGATCAACCGCGCGACGGCGACCGGCGTCGGCTTCTTGTAGACGTTGCTGTCGATGCTGCCCGTGGTCATAGCAGGCTCCCCTGGGTCCGCCTCGGATCGGCCGAGGGCATGCGGCGGACCGGCAGTCGGGGCGCGGGCATGCGCGGCGCAGGCTTGGCCACCGGCGCGACGGCGGGACGTTCGGCCGGCGGGGGCATCTGCGGCGTCGGCGCGGGCCGGGGCTCGCGGCGGACTGGCTCCGGGGCGAGGGCCTCGACCTGCGGACGAGGGGCCTTCCACGACAGGGCCGGGTTGGCCTCCTCGGCATCGCAGTCGAAGAGGTGCTGCAGGAACGGGGGCAAGTCGGCGTAGTTGGCTGGCCTACCCACGCGTGCGTCCCTCCGTCCCGAGAGAGACGATGACGCGCCGCAGCCCCATGGCCTCCAGGAGCCGGTTGCTCGCCGGGCGGCGCCCGTGGCGGACGTCGAGCAGGTAGGCGGGCGAGACGCCGAGGCGGCGAGCCACGGCGGATGCCGAACCTTCCTCCTCGATTGCGGCCCGCAGGACATCCTGCGGATCTGGAGATGAACAAGGTGGCCTCGAAGTTATCATTTTGGCCTCTGAGCTATCGCCGGCTGCGAATTTGCGGCGATTGGCGATAAGCAAAGCAGGAGTGCCCGCAAACTGCAAGGGCCATTCAATGAGACAGCTTTTCTTGTCTCATTGAACCCGCCGATAGACAGATGCTTCGACTTTCGAAGCATTCTTTCTTTTCGACGGATACTTGCTTTCAGGGTGGCGCCAGGCGCATCATGGGCGATAAGCAATCGCCCATTGGAGCCCGCCATGTTGACCCTTGCCCTGTTCCTCCTGACGCTCGCCCTGACGCTCGCCGCGGCCTGGCACCTGGCGACCGATCCCCTTCCGCAGACGGTCCCGGCGCCGGCCCCGGCTATCCCGGTCGCGGCTCTCGGCCTGACGTGGCGACGCGCCCGAGAGGTCGGGACCCGCAACGGGCCGAGGGTGCTGTGGGTCGGCGACGGTGACGCGAGCCGCTACAGCCGGGCGTACCGCCTGGCGCGGAAGTCCCTTCGGTCGGTCGGCTACTCTTGGGGAAAGGAGGAGCGCGACCGCGGGATGACGGTGCCGGTCTGCTGGGAAGATCGGTCCGTGCCCGAAGGCTTCGTCTGGAAAGCCCTCGCCGAAGCCGAAGAGGCCCTGGCGGCCGACGACGCGAAGGCGGCCAAGGCCGAGGCGCAGCGCCTGCGGGACGCGGAGCTCGAAGCGGTGCTGAGCGGCGACGCCCGCCGCGAGGACATGGCCGCGCTGAGGCGCAGCCTGGACGTCCTCCATTGGGCTTGGAGCAAGCGGAAGCGGGAGCTCGCCGAGAGCCTATTCCGGGAGCCCAAGGATGCCGGCGGCGCGCCCCGGGCGCACGTCGCCAAGCTCGCCCGGGACCTCGTCGTCGAGGTCGACTGCGCCATCGAACGCGTGCGCCAGCGCGTCGCCCGGGACCCGGCCCACGATTGGCTAACCGCCGCGCAGGACGAGGGCGTGCGCCACTGCGTCCACGCCGCGACGCGGTATCTCTCGTCCCTCGACGAGGACCGCGCCACCGTCCAGAACGATGCCGGTTGGGGCAAGAGCCACTCGCACGCGGGGCACGTCCTCGCGGCCGAGAGGGAGCTCAATGTCATCCAGGCGAGCCACGCCCTGGCAGCGGTCTGGCGGCACCGGCGCCAGATCCCGGAGGCGCTGCGTCTCGGCTGCTTCGGACGGGAGGGGATGTGATGGCCCGCCGTCGCCCCGACCCCCGGCAGGCCTCGTTCTTCGACCTGCTCCTTCCCGGTCCGGCTCCGGCGCCCGTCGTCGAGGGGGCGCCCTCGAACCGCCCCGGCGAGACGCCGATGGACCTCGCCCTGATCGAGGCGGGCCTGGCCTGCCGCTACTCGCTGTCGATGGGCTACGCTCTCCAGGACGAGACGGTGCCCTTCATCCCTCGAAGCATCGCGTTTCCGGTCACGCTGAAACGCGACCGGGACGGGACCCCCTCGCTCCACCTGTCGACCCCCGCCTGCGCCGACCTTCCCTACGTTCGCCGCGTCGAGGAGATCACGGGACTCAAGGCGACCTACGGCGCCGGCGGCTACGAGGGCAGCGGCATAGGACACCATGCCATCGACCTCGCTACCGATGAGGGCTGGGAGCGACTGGCCGAGACCATGGCGCACACGACACTGGAAGCGGTGCTGACTTGCGTCGGCCTGCACCTGTTCTGGGGTGACCTGTCCGTTCGTAACGCCAGGTTCCTGATGGAGCGCCTGGGCGTAGAGGAGCCCGCCGACCGGAGCAGGGAGGCGCTCCTGCAGATCAAGGACGGCTGGAGCGATTATGGACTGAAGGGCGGCTGGACCGCGGTCCATGCCGTCGAGGAAGGTTGGATTAAGCCGGGGTCGACGAAGGGCAAGCGGACCACTCACGCCAGTATCACGCCCGAGGGCAAGGCGCGCATGGAGCGAAGCCGGTCGGACATCGCGGCCTGAGGCAGCGCCGGATTTCCGGCGGTCAGCCGTGGATGCCCTCTATGGGGACGAGGCGGATCTCGGCCCGGAGCCCGAGGGAGGCGGCAACGGCGAGGAGGCGGTCCAAGCCCCAGGTCTCGATATCGCCGGCGCGTAGCTGCGTCCGGACCCGCTGCGAGTTCATGCCCGGCATCCGACAGGGCTTGGCGCTGGGCACTCGGGCCTTGACGCGGGCGCAGAACTCGATGGGCGAACCTTCGAAGCTTGTCGCGATCTGCGTGGCGGTCTCCCGCTCCAACTCGGTAGCTGCCTGGTGGCCGGCCTCGGCGTTGTGCCGGGCGACGAGATCGTCGCCTCTGACTTTCATCCGGTACCGGGCGGATGCCAGCCCGGCCACGATGACGGCCCGGGCCGCGTCGGCCTCGGGGTAAGCTCTTGCTGGACGGGACGCGTGCACGCGGGCGAATCCCCTGATCTCGCAAGGGAATCGTGCCATCGGGACCATGTTCCTACAATGTCCGCCCGGGACCGCGAGGGGAACGCCCTACGCCGCGAGGGGAACCGCGTGCCGCTGCGGGAGTTGCCTCGGCCCCGCTGGGCGCACCCGGACCTCGACCTCGGCCTCCAGACCGAGGGCCCTGGCGATTCGCTCCAGGCGGTCGGCGGAGCATGCGTGCTGCTCGGGGCCAGCCAGCAACCGGTAGATGGCCTGCCTCGACCAAGGCTGCCCGGTCAGCCTGCAGAGGTCGTGGCGGTCGAGGCCCTTCTCCATGACGGCGCCGACGACGGCGTCATGGAGTTTGCGCTTAAGGAGGGTTTCGAGGGCGGCGAACTGCATGCCCGAAATCGTGCCTGCGCCCCTCCAATTCGGGAAGGGGGCCAGGGGCTGGTCGTGCCCCTGGCGGTCCCGGTCAGCGGGCGAGCGTCAGGGTCACCGCGAGCCCGGCCGCGGTCGCGTCCTGCGTCGCCGGCGCCACGACGCGAAGGACCGCCCCGGGGTTGAGGAACTGGAACGCGGCCATCGCGAACACGCCGACCTTGCTGCCGGCCGCGAACGTGATGGTCCCGACTTGCACGTCGTTGACGGTGAGGCGGTAGACCGACGCGGCGGTCGTCGCGACGTCGAGGGATGCGGCGCTCCTCGGCAAACCCGGCAGGAGATAGGTCGGCCGCGGGACCGCGTACCGGCGCACCACAGCCCCGGCGCCCGGCAGGCCGGATACGTCGACGTGGAGCTCGTCGTAGGGGGAGAGGCTGACCTGGCCCCAGGCGAACGACGGCGGTCCCGGATCGGCTGGGGCGACGTCGGCGAACGCCTTGAAATAGAGGACCTCCTGTCCGGGCGTGCCCGTGTAGACGACGTCGCCCGCGGCGTAGGCGAGCCCGGCCACGTAGGGTCCGCGGAACGTCTCACTGTCCCGGCCCTTGGCGGCGACGAGTTGCAGCCGGTTGGCCACCAGGTCGGTGTCGAGGGAGACGCTCGCCACGTGCGGCAGGAGCACGATGTAGCTGCTCCCCTGCCAGGTGATGAGGTCGTCGACCGCGTAGGACGAGCCGACGATGCGCGGCCCCTTGGGGAAGAACGGCCCGGGCGGGAGCGTGGCCGAGAACGTCCTGCCAAGCGAGGTCTGGAACGTGAGCGTCCGCAGGTCGGCGGACTGCGTCGAGCCGTTGATGATGTCCGTCCCGGCGGCGGCGATGACCTCGCCGAGCCTGGTCCAGAGCGCGCGGATGTTGCCCGCGTGCTGGACGGCGCTGAGGGGCGGGTCGCCCGGGTTCCAGTCGATGAAAGCGTCGGGCATCAGACCACCTGTCCTCTAACTTGGTAGCGGATCACCGAGGCGGGGGCCGTCAAAGACGGGGCGCCTCGGATCTGCTTGACGCTCAAGATCTCCAGCGCCCCGCCCGGGGCCTCGGGATTGTCGGGGCTGATGGACCCGGACAGGTCCGGCGGCTCCGGAAACCAGATCGGGCGCTGCGTCCCGTCTCCCGTGCCGAGGGAGTTGAGCGGGTCGCCGAAGCCTCCGGACAGGTTCGGGCCGGGATTTTCCGCGTCCGTCGGGATGCCCTGCGGGGCGGTCGTGGCCTGCCTGGCGCCGCTGTTGGCGACGGTCCTAATGAGGTCGATGAGGGTGTCGGCCATGACTATGCTGCCTGGGTGAGGTCGATGCCGCGGGGTGAGCGGAGGAGCGTGCCTTGCACGCGGATCTCCCGCTCGATGAGGCGCTCGGAGATGAGGGGCAGGAGCTTGACGTCGATCTGGGTCTGCCGGGTCACCTGCGCCGACGGCGCGATGCCCTGGGCGGCCGCCCTCGCGAAGTCCGCTTCCTGTTCGACGGCGCTGCCCCGCACGAGGATGTCGCGGACGGCATAGGCGTGCCACGTCAGGTACTGGGGGGCGTAGTGCTGGACGAGGGGGTCGGCGGTGACGACGAACTCGACGTCGTCACCGGCGCTGAGGAACTCCGTGCCCCGCTCAAGGAACGGGGTCTCGACCCCGAAATAGGCGTCGCCGCCGTAGCGGTCGATGACGGCCTGGCGGGCGAAGGCCTCGACGCCGGTGCCGAGCGGGACGCCGAGCGTCAGGGTCACCGTCTCGCCGTCGGCGCCGGACCACTTTTCCACGATCTTGTGGACGCGGCCCACGCACTCCTTGGCCGGCTGGTCCCAGCGTGCGGGCAGGAGGAATCGGACCTGGTCCTCCAGGTCCACGCTCGGCAGGTCGTCGCGGTTGCACGTGAGCGTGACCTGCCAGGACACCAGGCGCCCGAGCGCCGCCCTACGCATCCGGAGAAGGGCGTGAGCGATGAGGGCCTTCCCGCGCTCGGTGTCGAAGAAGGACGCCGCCGACCGGTCCGGCATCGGTGCGCTCAGGCCGGTGTCGACCCAGTCGTCGGATAGCTCGACCACGGCGTCGAGCTGGCGGGTGAGCCTGGTGCTGTACGGCTGCTCCGTCGTGTCCCTGACCGCCTGGAAAAGCTTCCCCGCGAGGAAGGCGTACGTGCCCTCGGCGAAGCCGTTTTCGGCGGTGTCGCCCTCGACGAGGATCTCCGCGTCCTCGTCCGTGGTGTCCGGCCGGTACAGATCGCGAAGCGTCGTCTCGCCCAGGTCGAGGACGCGGCGGATGCCCCCGACGCGCTGCACCGGCACGTCGAGCGTCAGCACCACCTTCTCGCGCCGGGTCTGGTTGTAGTTGAACCTGGCCGGCCACGAACGGAAGTAAGTGGTCTGGACCTGGCGGCGCTGATACTCGTGGTAATCGGTCGTTCGGGTGGACGTGTACGTCGTCGCGGTGACGGTCCCGGCCCCGTTCGGGTTGGGCACCTGGATGTAGTAGATGCGCCGGCTCTCGACGCGCCAGACGCGGCCGGTCTCCGCGGGCGTGCCCGCCGAGTAGACCTGCTGGATCTGGGGCTGGTCGAGCGACCACCCGATGTTGGCCGACATGTCCGTGTTGCCGCCGACGGTGTAGCCCAGGAGCGAGCTCAGGGCCGGCATGCGCGAGGCGATGTCGCACACGCCGGAGGCCGTCTGCTGGATGTTGGCGAAGAGGGTCCACTTGACCTGCTCGACCGCTCCCTCGCCCTCGGTGACGGAAAGGCTCGTCGGGTCGTAGCCGTCGCCCAGGTTATGGACGCGCGCGCTCGTGGCCACGTCCACCAGGGTGACCTCGTGGCTGACGGGGTCGTGGCGGATGAACGCGCTGGTCGAGGCCAGGAGGTCGTCGACGATGTGCTGGCTCCGGCCGAAGAGGAAGTCCACGGTGGCGTCGCCGCGGCGGCTCGGGTCCCGTCGCCCGCCGTCCGCCTGCCAGAGCCCCCCTTGGGAAGCGGCGAGGACGGCCCGGGCGGCCGCGTCCCGACGCTCCTCCCAGTCCTCCGGCGAGCACTCGAACTGCAGGGTCAGCGTGTCGCCGGTCAGCGCCGACGGCATCGCCCGGACGTAGCCCCGGGCGCGGACGGTCGCGGTCGCCATCGTGCCGTCATCGGACACGACGAGGGCCACGCCGCGACGCTGCCCGGGCGCGAGGATCCCCCAGCCCGGGTGGGCCATCTCGACCTCCAGGGCGGGCAGCGCGCCGCGCTCGCGGGTCAGGGTCCCGCTGAGGATCTGGTCGTTGCCCTCCTCCATCGCCGTCGCGAGGTCGGCGTCGGTGATCGGGTCGAGGGCGTCCTCAAGCCAGACGAGGTGCTGGATGCTCATGTGCGGTCCACCAGGGTGAGGCCCCAGCCCTGCGTCCCGGAGCGCGTGTCGGTCGTCCCTGGACGGTAGTCGGTGACGACGCACGGGCGGATGGCCCGGTACTGCACGGAGACGTCGACGTCCTGGGCCTGCAGGAGGGTCACCACCTTGCCGGCGACGGTCACCGGGATGCGGGTCTTCTCGCCGTCGCGATGCGCCAACACGGCGTAGCCCCACGGCTTGGATGGGTCCGGGACGGGCGGCCGCCGCAGAACCACGCTGAGCATGCCGGCCGGGATGCGGGCGGCCTCGAACCGGGCGGAGTGGAGCTCGACGAGGTCCCTCACGTTGACGTCGTCGAGGGTCGGTCCCCAGCGCGTGCCGTCGGCCGACAGGGTAATGACGTGCCGGTGGTCGTCGCGCGGACCCTGGATGATGGGGCGTCCGTTCCACGAGCGGGCGGTCGTGTTCGACGCGAACCGGGCGTGCTCCTCCTGAATTCCCCAGTCGGCGCCGGCCGGGATGACGATCCCGGAGAGGCCGATGCGGAGGTGGCGGCGGTCCATGAGCGGCATCGTCAGCGTCCGAAACGTTGGAAGTCCCGCAGGGAGCGGGCGTACTCGTCGTCCGTCTGGCTGGCGTTGATGGTGCCGGCCCCCGGGATGTTGATGATGAGCGGGTTGCGGGGCGCGGCCTGGCCGCCGAGGTTGGGCTGCGGCATCGCCGCCAGGCGCGAGCGCTCGACCTCAGCCGCGACCTGGCGCGTCGCGTCGAGTTGCTGCTGGGCGATGGCCGCCTGCTGGGCCGACCACTGCGGCCAATCGGACGGCTGGTAGAGGCCCGCCCTGACCTGGATGCCGAACTCCTGCTGGGGGGACAGGGAGGCGTTGGCCTGCCGGATGGCCTGCTGCCCCGGCGAGTTGTCCCGGTCGTTGACCCACGATTCGAACTGGCCGATCCACCTATCGATGGCGGTCCCCTTGAGGACGCTCGCCAGGGCGGTTCCGCCGGCGACGCCGCCGATGATCGCCATGACCAACGGGTTGGCGGCGAGCCCCGCGATGGTGGCGAGCGCCGTCCCAAGCGTGCCGAAGGCAGCCGCCAGGCCGCTCACCGCGCCGGCCGCGCCAGTCGCCGCTCCGATGCCGGTGATGAGCCCGAGGGCGCCCCGGAGCAAGGGCATGAGTACCCGCATCGTTCCGGTGAACGTCAGTATCGCAACGAAGAAGACGATGCTCTCGAAGTTTAGGCCAGTAGTATAGCGCACGAAATCAAAGATCGTGTCGTAGACCTTCCTGAACCAACCCCAGGCTTCCTTGGCCGCGTCGGCCATGAACCAGAAGCCGTCGGCCAGTGGCTTCATCCAGGCAAAGTTGAAGGCCGTGTCCTTCTCCGGATTGCCGATCTGCTCCCAGACCTTGGCGATGTCCGCGCCCAGGAGCTTGAACCACGCGACCCACTCGTCGATGTACGCGCGCGCGGCCTTGAAGCCCTCCAGCATCCCGACGAGCATCTTGGCCGGGCCGGTGGAGACCGTCGCGTCGGTGCCGCCATTCCACACGGCCATGAGATCGCGCCACGCCAGCTTGGCGTACTCGACGACCTCGACGATGCCGTCCCGGATCGCGGTGAGCCACGGGAACCTGGTGGAGACGTTGTAGTCCTGGAAGGTCGAGAGATAATAGATGTCGGTGAAGAACTGCTTGACCAGCGTATAGGTGTAGGTGAGCCCGTTGCGCAGGGAGATGAGCCACGGGAACTCGACCACGTTCTGGTCCTGGCCCATGATCGTGTAGTAGGCCTCCCGCATCAGGCGGCCGGTGGCCATGGCGACCGTCCCAAGGATGATCAGGCCCTCGCGGACCGGCAGGAGCCAGCGGTTGGCGATGGAGCCGTCGTACTGGCGCCCCCCGAAGATCATGATGCCGATGTCGCGGGTCAGGCTGTAGAAGGTCTGGAACGCCATCCGGAACGCGTTCGCGATGGCCACGCGGTTGCGCCCGAGGTCGGTCGCCGCGGCCCCCAGCATGCGGGACACGTCCGGGCCGACGGCGGCCATGATCTCCAGGGAGACGCCCTTCCACGCCTGGGCCATGTCGTCGACGGCCTGCTTGTAGAAGCGCGCGCGAGTGAGATCCCCCTGCGTCAGGGAGGAGCCGAGCTCGCGCTGCCGGAGCCCCGTCTGTGCGAGGAGGTCCTCCTGCTCCATCAGCATCTTGAAGAACGGCACGAGCTTGCCCGTGTCGTCCTCGCCGAAAAGCTGCATCATCGCGCCGAGCTTCTCGGTCTGACCCAAGCCCTCAAGCTTCATCAGGACCGGAAACAGTAGTTCGTCAGTAGTCTTGAGTTGACCGTTCGCCTTCTTCAGGTCGATGCCCATCTGGGCGAAGACCTTGCCGATGTCGCTGTCGGGCGAGATCGCGGCCGAGCGCACCTGGCCCTGGAATTGGAGGAGCGAGGCTCTCAGGTCGTTGACGTCGATGTCCGCCTTCTTGGCGGCCTCGGCCACGATCTGGAACGTCGCCGGGTCGAGGCCCGTCGAGAGCGACGTGTTGTAGGTCTCGCGGGCGTAATCCGACCCCGTCGCCGTGGCCTTCCCCGCGAGGCCGCCGATGCCGGCGCCTGACGCCCCGCTGAGAAGTCCCCCGGCCGCGCCGCCGAGCGCGATCTTGCCGATGCCGCCGAGGGCAGCCCGGAGCTTGCTACCCATCGTGCCGAACGCGGTCGCGACCGTGCCTGCGGCCTTCACCTGGTCACCGAGGGATGTCGTGGTCGCGCGCACCTCCCGGCCGACCCGGGCCTCTGCGGCGACGCGGTCGACGGCGCCACGCGTGGCGGCCTGGCCCGCGGTCCTGGAAGCGCGCTCGGCGTCGCGGCGGCCGCGCTCCGCCTCCCGCTCGGCCCGCAGGTCGGCGGCCACGCGGGTGCGGATATCGGCGAGCTCGCGCCGGGCCTGCTCCCGGGCGCGACGCTCGCGCTCGCGCTGGATGCGGGTCTCGGCCGCGGCCTGGCGCGCGAGATCGGCCTGACGCTGGGCGGCCGCTGCAGCCTCGGCGGCGGCCGCCTCCCGGGACTGGCGCAGGCGTTCCACCGCGTCCCGGGCGGCCTGCCTCGCGGCCGCGCGCTGGGCAATCGAGGTGGCCCGCATGGCGGAGAGCGCGGTCCGGGCCGCGAGCTCGTCGGCCTGGGCTTGCGCCCGGAGGGCGGCGAGCCGTTGGGCGTCCGCCGCGGCCTGCTGCTGGGCGAGCTCGCGCAGGGCCCTGACGCGGGCGGCCACGGCCTGGGCGTCGGCGCGGATCTGTGCCTGCCTCGCGGCGGCGTCGGCACGGGCCTGGGCCTGGCGCTGCGCCCCCTCCTGCCGGATCAGGGCGACGCGGGCGGCGGCATCGGCGGCGTCGCGACGGGCCTGCTGGCTCGCGGCCTCGGCGGCGGCGCGTGCGGCGGCCTGCGCGGCCTGCATCTGGCGACGGCCCTGCCGGTCGGCCTCGGCCGCGCGAACGCGGGCCTGGCGGATCTCGTCCTGGAGGTTCCGCGCCGCGGCCCTGGCCCGGTCGGCCGCCTCCCGGGCCTGCTGCCTCGCGGCGTCCTGCGCCGCCCGGGCGAGCGCGGCCTGGATCGCGCCCATGCCGGCGGTCGGGCCGGCGACGGCTCCGGCGCGGCGGGCCGCGGCCTCGGACTCACGCTGGGCTTGGTTGGCCGATTCGCGAGCCAGCCGGATGCGGTCGGCCGCCTGCTGGCGGGCGATCTGGGACTGGCGCTGCGCGGCCTCCTGCGCGATGCGGACTTGGTTCTGGGCAGCCTGCGCCGCGGCCTGGACCTGGGCGCGCGCGGCCTCGGTCGACCGGCGGGCGGCATCCTGCGCGGCCGCGCCCGAGCGTCCGGCGAGGTCCCCGGCCTGGCGGGTGATGCGGGTGACGCGGCCGAGCGTCTCGGCGGTCGAGCGGAAGGCGGCCTGGACCGCGTCCAAGCCCACGACGGCGAAGCGGGTCCGGATATCGGCTACCTCGCGACGCACGGTCTCACTCCTCTCCGGTCATGGCGCGGACCCAAGCGGTCCACTTCTCGGGGGCGGCGCCCATCCCCATGCCCATCGCTTGCGCCATGCGGACCGAGGCCTCGTTCTCCCGGTGTCGCCGCAGGCGCATGCGGTACCGGACCGAGGCGATGCTCAGGTCCCATGCCGCCGGTCCCATCCGCTCCTCCAGGAGGAGGACCTCCTCGATCAGCGCTACGAGGAGGCTCAGCCGCGGGCGGCTCGGGCCTTCGGCTTGCTCGACTGCGCCGCCCGCCGGGCCTGCCGGTTCGAGTTGCTCGTCGGGCTGGTCCTCGCCTTCGAAGGCGTCGGGGTCGACGTAGTCGTCGCCTGGTCCTTCGCCTGGCTGGACGCCTGCATCACCGTCAGGGTCCGGCCCCTGATCTTGCGTCCCACCCGGGCGAAAAAATCCTCGGGGTCGGCGCCCCAGGTCCCTTCCTCGATGATGGCGAGGGCGGTCATGAGCTCCTCGTCGTCGCCGCCGAGGAGCCAGGCCTCGACCTCCTCGTCGCCCGGGAAGCCGATGCCGCAGGCGATGAAGGCCATGTTGGCGGCGGCCGCGTCGGATGCCTGGGCGTCGAGGTAGCCCTTGCGGTCGACCAGCGCGTCGAGGGCCTTCACGTCGTCGACCGTGGGCTCGCGCCCCTCGGCCTCGACCTGGTCGATGCCTTCCTTCGCCACCGCGATCTGGGCGCCGAGCACGTAGAAGCTCTTGGCGCACTCGAACCGGCCGAGCACGTACTGGCAGTAGTGCCCGACGGAGAGCGGGAACCACGGGACCTGCTTGCCGAACAGCGTGACGGTCCCGCCCGCCGCCGGGGAGACCCCGGCGATGGCGCGGAACTGGTCCTTGGTGAGGAGGTTGCGGGACATCCGTCAGACCTCAGACCAGGTCGACCATGTAGCCGTACTCCATGCCCGGGGGCTGGGAGTAATCGGCCTCCATGGTCGCCGAGGTGGTGACCTTGGTGATGTCGTTGCTGTCCGCGATCCAGGCGACGTCGCCGCTCTCGCCGCCGAAGTTGAGCGTCGGGATGACGATCTTGCGGTTGGTGCCGCGCAGGTTGTTCTGGCGGAGCACGAAGCGGCCGCGCAGGGACAGGAGCTGCAGGAGCTCGATGACGCTGCGGCCGGCCGAGGCGGCGACCGCCGGGGCCGAGAAGCTCACGACCACGTCCTCGTTGAGGGACGCCTCGGCCGGGAACATGATGACCTGGACGATGCCCGACTTGCTGTCGTGGCGGTACTGGGCGGGCGTGAGGGCCTCGCCGCCGACGGTGACCGAGGTGACGGAGGTGTTCACCAGGCCGGCGGACGCGGCCTCCTCGGCGGCGTCGTCGCCGGCCTTGAGCTCAAGCCACTCGTTGACCATGGCGCCCGGGAAGGTCTGCGACTTGGCGGCGACGATGGCCTGGGTGAAGGGGCGGACGTTGGCCATGTGGGACAGGCGCAGGCCGAGCACGTTCAGCGTGCCGAACTCGACGTCGACCATGCCGGTGAGCTCGGAGTAGTCGGTCGCGATGATCGGCCGGCTGGGGTCCTCGGGGGACCGGGTCTCGGTCTTGGTCTCGGACTTCTTGAACATGCAGGTCGCATGGCCGAAGGGGACGAGCGCGGTGGTGCCCTCAAGCTGGAAGGCGCACTGGCCCGACGGCTTGTTGAGGAGGCGGGCGTCGAGAGGCTTGAAAACGGCGGCCATGTTCAGACGAGCTCCGAGGTGTCGTTGAGGGGTTCGAACCGGTCGGGGGTGGCCTCGCCGGTGATGAAGGTCGCGACGAACGCGAGGTGGAAGCCGCCCTGGCTGCCGGCCTCGGACGCGAAGGTCTGCGGCTTGGCGCCGACGAGCTTGAAGTCGTCGATGGGCAGGCCGAGCACGTGCGGCCCGGAGAGGATGGCCCGCACCTGGTTGGCGAGCGCCCTGGCCAGACGGCTGAAATCGGCGATGCCGGCGTCGAGGATGACGAGGACGTCGACTTGGACGGTCCGCTCGATGAGGCGGTCGCCGCCCTCGTTCCCGAGGTAGGTCGGGGCGCTCTCGTCCCCGATGTCGACCGCGAGGGCCGGCAGATGGGCGGCCTTCACCGGGAACTGCTCGGGGCCGAGGACGCGCTTGGCCAGCGTCGCGTTCGCCTCCAGGGCGGCGCGGACGGCATCCTCAAGCTGGGTCAGGCAGTCGACGTCTTCGGACAACGGGCTCTCGCTGGCGTGCGAGAGGGAGTGTCAGGGGTCACCCGTGGCCAGTTCCAGGCCACGCCGACCGCCGGAAATGCGGCGGCCCGGGCCTGCGGGAGTCCCGCTAGTCGGCGACCGGCGGACGCGGCCGGACGGGCACGATGCGGTCCTCCGGCAGGTCGGGGTATAGCTCTCGGAGGAATGCCATCCGCTTCGCCCGGTAGCCTTCGGGGTCCAGCGCGAGGAGCGACATGCGCTTGATCTCGGCGTAGCGGCGGATGAGCAATATCGTGACCAGCAAGATCATGGTCAGGCCGAAGGCGCGGATGGTCCACGCCTTGGCGCCGAAGAAGACCGCCGCCACGTCGAGGGGCTGCCCCGCCGGGCGCCTGGCCCCCTCGATGACGAGGACGATCAAGTCGAGCGAGTACCCCATCAGGCTGACGATGATGTAAGCCGCGACGCCCCAGGTGAACATGGCCTGCTGCGCGATCATGACGGGGATGATCGCGCCCCTGTTGTAGGCCTCTACTTGCTCGTTGAGGGTTTTGACCTGGCGGTCGAGGGCCTTCTTGCTGGACGCCGCGTCATAGGACGACCACAGGGCCACGACGCGCGGCGTGAGGAGGTTGCCGATGACGCCAAGGGCCAGGCTGCCGATGATGGCTAAAGGGTAGGCGACGAGGAAATCCCACATGCGGGGACGATGCAGGGCGCGTCCGATGCCAGCAAGGGCAGCGGACCGCTGTCCACACTACTCGGGCGTGAGGCAGTACCTGCGCAGGCCGCCCGCGGGCCAATCCCTGGGCGTCCCCACCGTGTAGGCGGTGCCGTCCACGTCGACGACGTCGCTCCGGCGCAGCACCCCGGCCGCGGCCAGCGCGACGAGGGGACCGCCGCTGTCGGCATCGCCGGCGACGTAGACCGAGAGATTGTCCCCCTCGAAGGACACGTCCGCGCGCTGGGCAGCCACAAGCTGCAGGGTGACGCTGCCCGCGGTCGCGAGCGGGGAGCGCACGTGCCAGAGCTTGCCGTCCACGTGGACGAGGTCGCCGATCTCCACGCCAGGCGCGGCCGCCTCCTCGATGACGACGAGGCTCTCCGCGTCGAGCATGGGGACCTCCCCGTTCAGCCGGTCGCGCACGAGCTCGCGCCGCGTGAAACCCCCGCGTGTGACGACGGTCCCGTGGGCCACGGTCTCAAGGACGCACGCCTCGGACAGCGACGAGGCCGCCAGGGTCCGGGCGAGGACGAGCGCGAGGACGGAGGTCACGGGTGAGCCTGGACGTAGGCCTCCAGCGCCGCGACGCGTTCTCTTAGGTCCTGCAACGTAGTGGAGAGCAACAGGTTGTTATAGTTCTCATACACGCCAGAATAGATTGAAGAACCGTCGCGGTACAGCAACTGAGCGAGAACGTGCTGCAGGTCTTTGGCATAGAAGTACACGCCCTGGCCTGAGAGCGGCTGCGTATCGACGGAAACCTTTGCGGCGGGTACGAATTCGTTGGAAAGTTCGAGCGTGCCGAACGTGGCAGGCAGCCCGAACAGCGCCGCCAGGTCGCCGGTGAGGTCTGCGTTGCCTGGGACAGGATTGATGCCGCCCCAAACAAGCCGGAGCGCCACCGTCCCCTCCGGGAACGTCGCGACTTCGAGGTTCGTGGCAACGCTCCCGCCGACGACCGCCGCGCTGAACCGCAGGTCGTTGAAGGTCATTCCGGCGACGTAGGTGTACGTCGAGCTATGTCCGGGGTTTTCGACGCTGGTCGCGATTAGCTGCATCCCGTCCTGGATGGCGGGGAAGTAATCGGCAATCGGGACCAGATACGGGTCGGGTGCTGACGAGGTATTCGGACTGATGCTACCCGTGAAGTAGTTGTAATCGTAGCTCACAACGGACGTCGTCAGGTCGTCGAGCCTGTCGGCCGCACCATCGGACGCACCGCCCGTCGGGCGCGCCGCGAGCTCGGAGAGGGTCGCCCGGTCCTGGGCGAGCGTGAGATGCAGCGGCATGCCCCTGGCCGGGTCGTAGACGTTGGGCGTGGCCACGTCGTAGGGCAGCCCAAGCTCGGCATAACCCTCGTCGACCACGGCATCCCGGTAGAAGCCCACCCACTGGTAGACGGCGTCGGACGAGGCGCTGAGGTCGAGCAACTGGCCGGCGTTTCTCGCCGTGACGACGAGCTTGCCCTCGAACGCCTGTGCCACGACCGGCCGAGGCGCGCCGTCCTCCAGCCCGCCTAGCGGACCCTCGTTCAGCGCCTCGACGAGTGCGTCGAGCGACGAGATCTGGTCGAGCCCGACGAGCGTCAGCGTCACGTCGACCGTGGCGTCGAACCGTCCACGGACGGAGAGTATCAGCGGATCGGTGGGGCCTGGCGTCGACACGAAATTGTTTGAGGGCACGATGACCGCGAATGGGGGCAGCCCAGAGTTCGGGAGCCCTTCAAACGCAGGACGCGCCGCGAGCTCGGCGATGCCGCCCTGCACGGTCTCGGCCTGCAACCCGGTAACCGGGGCGAGCGCGACCTGCCCGGCGGCGGGGGCGGCCGCGGCGGACGCGGCGGGGACGAAGGTCTGCATGTCAGGCGGTCCCGTCCACGGTGGCGGCGGCGAGGATCTTGAGGGCGAAGTCGGCGTCGCCGAGGAGCCGGAGCACGGCCTGGCCGGCGTCCGTCACGGCGACGGTCCAGGTCCCCGCGCGCAACGGGAACATGACCGCCCGGGCCGCGGCGCCCTGGAGCGCACCGACCTGGGCGGCGTGTCCCGCGTAGAGGACGCGCCCTTCCGGGACGTCGAGCATGAAGAGGCTGCCCGCCTCGGCGACGATGCCGTCGAGCGCGACAGGGGCGTCCCCGTCCACCGGCAGGGAGTAGACCCGGCCGCCCAGCGGGAAGGCGTCGGCGGTCTCGGCCCGGGCGAACACGGCTCCGGCGATTACCTTGTCTGCCACGAGAAGCTCCTGTGAGAAGGGCCCGCCCGGGGTTCGGACGGGCCCTGATGTCGGCGCTGGTCGGGAAGCCGCCCTTACTTGAGGGGGGCGTGCGCCCTGAGGCTCTTCTGGCCGATGACCCGGACCTTGATGACGGCGCGGGGGCGAGCCATCAGGTTGAGGAAGCAAGCCTGCAGGAGGACCTCCTCTCCCTTGCCGTGACGGAGCGACTCCACGCTGGCGTAGAAGTCGAGGGGGTTGCCCCAGAACTCGGTCATGTCGGACGGGCCGGTGATCGACCGGGCCTGGCCGGCGCCGACGGGGGAGAAGTACATGAACTCGTCCGACACGAAGCCGTCGGTGGTTCCGTCGGGCTTGGTGTACCGGGCGCGCCCGTAGGACGCGAGGTCGACGCTCTCCGACATGCGCACGCCCTTGCGCTTGTCGATGGACTGCTGCTGCACGTTCAGCGGGTTCTGGGCCTGCGCCTCGACCTCCTTGTTCAGGCGGAGGTTGGCGTGGGCGTTGCGGCCGGCGATGGCCACGTAGCGGTCGGCCGCCATGGCGCCGAGCTCGTCCTCGGAGGCTTCCATGAGCTCGATGAACGCCTCGGTCGCGTTGAACTTGGCGTCCGTCAGGTCCCACTCCAACTCGATCTGCTCCTCGCCGAGGCGCTGATAGATGTCGAGGACGAGGGAGCCGTCGTCGTCGAGGACCTTGCCCTCAAGCCAACCCTTCGCGCGCTGGAAGCCCTTGGTGTGGACCATGGACTGGACCATCGGCATGACGATGCTGTCGCGGTAGGCCTGCAGCATGACGAGGTTGGTGCCGCCGGTCTCGCGGCGGTTGAGGACCTCGCGGTTGTGGATCGTATCCCGGAGCTCGTAGACCGGAATCGGGATCTTGACCGTGTGGCGCTTGGCGCGGTCCTGGGTGGCCGCCTCGCCGCCGCGGGCGGTCACGGGCACCAGGCGCACGGTGCCCTGCTCGATGTCGATCTGGATGTCCTCGGTCACGGAGGTGGTCTCCGTGGCGGGGATCAGGGTCTGGATGCCCGGGTCGACGTAGGGCATCTTGTTGACCGCATCGGTCATCGAGACGTTCGAGAACGGGTCGTTGCTGAACACGTCGGACATTGCCGTAGCTCCTGTTTCGGCCGCGCTCAGCGGGTCCGGAAGATGATGCCGCGGGCCTCGGCGGCCGCGACGATGACCGCGTGGATGGCGGCGGTCTGGTTGGCGTCCACGCCCTCGGGGAAGGCGATGCGGGACTCAGCGACCTCGGCCTCTCGGATGAGGAGGGCGCCGATCAGCTTCTCGCCCGGGGCGCCGCCGCCGACCTCGCCGACGAGGAATCCCGCGAAGACCTGGGCCCCGGTCAGGAGGCCCGCGCCGGCGGGGACGGCGGTGGTACCGGCCGCGGCGTAGGAGACCGTGACGGTGAAGGTGTCGCCCGCCGCGAAGTCGGTCGCGCCGTCGGCGATGGTGAAGTTGACCGGGCCGTCGAAGGCGGCGCCGACCTGGGCGATGCCCACGGGGACGCCGGCCGGGCTGGAGACCTCGAAGGTGCCGCCGTTGGCGGCCGGCTCGATGCAGATGACGGTGTAGGCGCCGGCCTTGGCCGAGGCGTCCGCGGTCAGGGCGCCGAGGGCGCCGTTGCCGACGTTGCCAGCCTTGGCGACCGAGGCGACCGACTGGGCGCCGGCCGGGAACGCCAGGGGGGTCGAGGCCTCGTAGTAGGTGACCGGGGCCACCTTCACGTTGCCGTAGGAGCGGTCGCCCACGGCGTGGAGGATGAACTCGGCGTCCTTGCGACGCTCGGAGATGCGGTAGGTCTCGACGGCCATCGGTCAGGTCCTCAGTTGGCGGCGGCCGCGCGGTGCGCGGCGTAGGCGTTGCGGGTCAGGAGGGGAGCCTCGGCGCGGCCGCCGCTCACCGGGGCGGCCGCGCCGAAGATCTCGCCGCCGGTGGTGGCGATGGCGGCGACGCACACGGACCGGAGCTCGGCGACGGTGGCGCCGGTGCCGGCGAGGGCCTCGAACTCCTTCGAGACCTTCTCGCCGCGGCCGCGGGCGACCTCCCGGAGGGCGGCGACGTGCGCGGTGCGCTCGGCGTCGGCACCGGTGACCGGGGCCTTAGGGGCGGCGGCGGCGCGGGAGGCCAGGGTGGCTTCGGCCTTCGCCAGGGCGGACCGGGCGGCCTCGACCTCGGCCGTGGCGGCCTCGACGGTCTCGGTGGCAGCGGGAAGGACGGGGGCCGTCACGACGGCGGCCGCCTCGGGCTCGGCCTCGGAACGCTGGCCGGCGGGGGGCGGGACGATCTTAGCTTGGGGCACGTAGGGCTCTCCGGAACGGATGCGGGCGGAAGGGTCGGCGGGCACGGGGACGACGCTCGCCTCGCGGGGGCGCCACTTGGTGATGGTCACCAGCGGGTCCTGGTTCTCGCGGACGGTCAGCGTCTCTTCGATGATGTCGAAGCCGCCGCTCATGCTGCGGAGGATGCCGTCGGCGATGTCCTGGGCGATTGGCTCGACGTCGGGGCGGCGGGACAGGCGCGCCCGGCAGTTGAGGGCCTCGCCCTCGACCTCGGCAGACTCGATGACGCCGATGACGCTCTCGATGTCCCAGTAGCGATGGGAGTTGAGGACGCTGGACCCGACGAGCTCGACGAGGCCGACGGCGCCGGCCATGTCGAGCTTCTCCTCGACCCGGGTGTAGGCGGGCCAGCGGTCGCCGTCGGTGAGGACGTAGCGGTAGGAGTTGCAGGACCGCGAGGTGAGGAGCGTGAACTCGAAGGTGCGGGCCTCGGCGTCGAAGGTGCCCGACGCCGGGGCGCCGTTGACGGCCGCCCGGGTGCGGATCTCGCCGGCGCGCAGGCCGCGCGTCAGCCGGTGGGCGACGGGCGCCTCGGCCTTGTCCTGGTCCTGGGTAGCGGCCTGCGGCACGCGGGGTCTCTCCGTGATCTGCGGAGAGTGTCCCCCCTCACCCGTGACCAGTTCCAGGCCACGCCGCGCGCCTCAGTCGTCGTCCCGGTCGATGGGCCCGTCCTCCGTGGAGGACGACTCGACGATGTCCCTCTCGCGGGATTCCTCCGCGATGGCCTCGGCGAGGATGCGGGCGGCGGCCTGCGCCTCCGGACCCCAGGCCGGGGCGCCGGTCTTGAAGCCGAGGGCCTGGTTCCGGGCCGCCGCCTTTGCGGCGCGACGGGCGCGGACCTCGGGGCGCATGCCGAACATGCTGGTGGTGACCGTGTCCGGGTCGATGACCTCGGCCTTGATCGCGCCGACCAGGCTGTTGAGCTCCTGCGACATGCGGGTGATCTGCATCGCCGGCCACTGCCAGTCGCAGAGGTAGGCCTCCCACAGCGGCCGCCCCGGGGGCGGGGTCCAGAGGCCGGTGGCGACGCAGGCGTCGACGAAGGACCGGCGCATCCGGTTGAGAACCTGGTGCTCGACCCGGGCGTGCTCGATGTCCGCCTTCCGGCGGAGCGAGATGCCGGCGAAGCTCATGGCCCGTTCGGTGATGGTCTCGTAGTCGCCGGTGACCTCGTGGACCGGCGTGCCGATGCCGGCGCAGACGTAGAGGAGGTTGAGGCGGATCGTGGGGCTGAAGTTCGGGTTGGCCGGGGGCGACCGCATGTTCATCTTCATCCCGGTCGGGGCGCGCCCGATCATCCCCGGGGACAGCATGATGCTGTCCATGAACTGCTGCTTCTCGGCCTCGCTCGGCCCGTCCTCGCCATCGGGGAGGTCCTCCTCGAACATGATGGACATGCAGGTCGCGTTGCGCGCGATGACGGCGTTGGCGTCCTCGAACTCGGCGTTCTTGAGGGAGCGCAGGACGCCGGCGGCGAGCGGCACCTCGGGGCGCACGGCGCCGGTCTCGGACGGGACGTGGAGGTGGTGGAACTCGTCGGCCGGGACGCGGGTCTGCCCGGGCACGCTCCAGCCATTGGGGTCGCGCGGGTGGCGCTGGTAGGGGTGGTAGGCGACGCGGCGCTCCAGCGCGTCGAGCTCGACGCCGTTCACGATGCGGCCGCCGCCGTCGAGGATGCGGTTGTGGCCGGTCGGCAGGAAGTGCGTGCCGAGGGACTGCCACTGCAGGGGGACGAGAAGCCCCGCCTCCGGGACGAAGGTCCCGTCCACCAGGCGCTTCGCGCGCCGGGCCCGGCGCCGGACCATGGCCTCGCCGTCGAGGCTGTAGTCCCGGTACAGGTCGTCCCGGAGCCACCCGCCGAGGTCGCTCACGCCGCGTGAGTCGAACTGCCCGGACGCGGCGCACCACAGGTCGTCGAGCTCGGGGAACTTGGACACCGGCACGGGGCCGGTCGACATCATGAGCTCGCCGGTCTTGTTGACCAGGCTCCGGACCCAATTGTCGTTGCGGTACTGGTGCCGGACGAGCCGCTGGCAGGGCCGGAAGAACTTGACCGCGTCGAAGGGGCCGAGCTCGGCGACCTGCGGAACGGACGAGCGCTGCGAGGCCGCCATGTAGGCCGGCAAGGTGCGGCCGGCGCCGCCGGTAGAGAAGCCGTCGCCGGAGCGCCTGCCTCCCGCAGCGAAGGCGCCGCGCAGGCCGTGGGCGACGCGCGCCAGGAGGCCCGGGGGATGGGCGGCCATGTCAGTAGCCCCCGTCGTACTGGACGAGGAAATTGCGCATCCTCAGGCGGCTGCGGTCGTTCCTCGGCGGGGGCGCGGGACGCTCGGTGCCACGGATCTCGGCGAGCCGGCAGCGCAGTTCCCAGATGATGAGGCGGCCCTTCTCGGCCGGGGTGAGGTTGGCGTAGCCGGACCCGTTGAAGCCCATGATCTCGGCGCCGGCCGCGATCTGGGTCTGGATGTGGTCGATGGACTTGAGGCACCGCGCCTCGTCCCATTCGGCGAACGTGTTCCAGGTCGTCATGTCACCATCCCCGGCCGAAGCCGTGCTTGACCCCGAACCGGCGCGGGGCGTTCCCCAGGGCCTGATCGGCGACCGGGGCCGGAACCGCCGCCCGGCCGCCGGCGCCGGAAATGCGGCGCACGCCGGCGAGCGGACGGCCCTCGTTCGGGAGAGGGTCCACCCCGGGGCGTGACCCGTTCAAGGCCACGGGAGCGAGCGCCGGATTTCCGGCGGGGACGGGGCGCGCCTCAAGCTTGATGGCGGACGCCTCGCGGACCCGGCGGCTCTTAGCCTTGCGCAGGCAGAGCGCGGCGTAGGCGTAGACGAGACAGTCGAGTGCCTCGTTCGAGGTGCCCGGCTTGGTGACGTCCCACCAGGTCCGGCCCTTGTCGTCGGTGTGCAGGCTCTCGGCCGCCAAGTGGTCCCACAGCGCGTCGCGGCGCAGGTGCTCGGGCGCGTGGATGCTCTCGGCCCCGCCGACCTTGTAGCCGAGGCGGCGGTAGACCGTGTCCTTGGCGCTCTGGGTGCCGATCGGCTGGAACTCGTAGCCCGACTTGGAGACGCTGGCCCGCTTGGTGATGATGGGCATGCGCGAGCCGTGGGCCTCGCGCCGTCCCTTCCCGGCGATGACCTTGCGCTTGCGGCTCTCGCGATGGTGGCAGAAGGCCAGGGCGCGGTTCATGTCGTAGCCGACGTCGACCACGACCGCCTCGGGGCGCAGGACCTCGCCGTCGGCGGTGACCCAGTCGCGGTCGAGCGCCGCCCAGACCGCCCGGGCCGCGTCGGGCGAGAACGGCTCCAGGTCCTCCATGACGGGCTTGCCGTCGCGGTCGACGCCCGGGACGCCGTCGATGACGACGCGGTCGAGGATCCACGACTCCTCCCCCTCGCCGTAGCCGACGAAGACGATCTCGTGCCGGGGCTTGCCGTTGCGGCCGCCCTCCTGGGTGTCGACGCCGGCGGTCACGGTGAGAACGCCGGCCGGCATGTGCCCGTCCGGATACGCCTCGCACCGGTCGGCGAGGGTGTGGGCGTCCACGGTGCCCGGACCCTCGGGCTGCCAGGGGCGCGCCCGCACCAGGTTCATGAAGGGCTGGCGCTGGTCCGGGTCCTTGATCTGGGCCTCGTTGTCCCGGACGATGTGCATCCACGTGCACTGCGGGTCGGTCGAGTAGGCCGCCCAAGCCCAGAGGCCGAGGTGCCCCTCCTCGCCGGTGGTGACCTGCGGGACGATATCCCCCGCATCCATCATCGAGACCTTGTCCGTCTCCTCGATGGCGCCACCGCAATGGGCGCACTCGTACCAGACGTCGTTCGGCCGGCCGGTGGCGTCGTCGCAGGTGTACCGCAGGCCCTTGCCCAGTCGGACGTCCCGGCTGTCGACGCGCTGGATGTCGTCCCAGAACTCCTGCACCTCGCCCGGGCAGCACGGGCTCGGCATCATGAAGAGGCCCTGATCGGACTTGGCGTACTCCTCCGAGGTCAGGCAGAAGCCGACGACGGTGGGGGTGCCGCCGACGTAGACGATGGGGTCGTTGAACTCCTGGGCCCGGCGCTTGATCAGGGCGAGCTTCGACCCCTCCCCCTTCTTGCCCGCGGTGCCGGCCTGGTACTCGGGGGACGACGCCTCGTCGACGGCGATGAACATGCCCTTCACGGCGCGCATCGAGCCGTTCGTCATGACGCCGCGAAGCTGGATGCTGGCGCCGGTCGTCAGGATGCGGTCCATCCACGCGTCCTGGACGCCCGAGCGGGTGTCGGCCCGGAGCAGGTGCGCGAGCTCCGGGCTCTCCGTGAGCATCGGGTAGAGCTTCTTGTCGTGGAAATCCTGGGCGTCGCCCTCGGTGCGCTCGTAGAACAGGGTGTCGGCGCCGACGTGGCCCGAGAAGAAGATGACGCCGCCGCCGTTGAGGAGGGACGAGCCGAACCGGGGCGGCTTGACGAAGTCCATCTGGCGAACGCCGGGCCGCTGCCAGCGCCGGGCGACGGCGGCCTGGATCGGGTTCAGGACGAGGGGCCCGGCCCGCTCCGAGATCGCGTAGGGCAGCCGGACGTTGTCCCGGAGCCAGTCGACGATGTCGACGTGCGGGTTCGGCACCAGGGCGTCGGCCGAGGCCGCGCTCCCGCGGTTGAACAGCGCCGTGCCCTTCGCCGAGATGTCGAGGTAGACCGCGTCGATGCCCGGCTCCTCGGAGACGCAGGTCGGGAGGACGAGGTCGGGACCGTGGTCGGAGACCTGCTTCAAGCGGCCGCCTCCGATGCCAAGGGCGCCGGCGCGGCCGCGGCGGACTCAGCCTCGGCCGCGGCGAACTCGGCGGCCTCCCGGATCTGGTTGGCCGCCTCGGCGAGGGCCTCGTAGCAGTAGCCCTTGGCGCTGCGGCGCCACTCGTCGACGCGCTCTTGGGGGAATCCCACCATGTCCCGGGAGAGGCGGTCGGGGATGGCCATGACGGTCTGGCGCAGGATGCCGTAGGCGCGCTGCATCGCGGCCTGCATGGGGGCCCGGTGCACCAGGGCCTTCTCGCTCTCGCCCATCCGGACGAAGCGGTCACGCGCCATGATGGCCTTGTAGGGGTCGGTGATCCCCATGAAGGAAAAGGCGCCGGTGACCGGGGCGTTCTTGATCGCGTCGGTGCGGATCTGCTCCTCGCGCCATGCGAGGTAGGCCCGGATGTCGACCTGGTAGGCGACGCCGTGGCGGCCGCCGCGGACCGTGGGCATGCCCTTCTGGACCCAGGCGCTCAGCGTGTCCCGGTGGACCCCTGTCAGGTCGGCGAGGTCGACGAGGGAGAACAGCCGGCCGAGCGCCGGATTTCCGGCGGGGGTCTGGTCGAGGTCGGCGGGCGTCGCGGCGTCGGTCATCGAAGGGTGCGTTCCGCATTCGGCGGACCCCTATCCCGCTGGCCGGTCTGGCCTTTCGCCCGATGCGAATGCGGAATGCGGAGCCCTCTCAAAAAAATTCACAAGTCGCGCGGACCTGGGGGCGAATGCCTCCCCGCAGGTTCTCCTGGCGTCCAGGGGACCCCATCCCCTCGGCCCGCCAGCTAGGCAGCGGGCCTCGCCTGATGCCCTCGCGTTCGAAGGATGGATGGTGGCCCGCCTCGGCATGCACGACCGTCATCGAGCCTCCCTGGGCTTCGGTCTCTCAGAGCTTCTTCATGGCCGGCCTCCGGGCAGCGGTGGCACCCCTCCCCCCATTGGGGTGGGTCGATGCCCGAGAGGGTGCGCGTGCGCCCGTCACCAGTTCCAGGCCACAACGGGAAGGAGCGGCCCCCTGGTGGAGGCCGCCCCTGCGGTAGGCTGGGATGGTGGCCCCGGGGTGCGCCCGGGGCCGGTGGGCTCAGTATCCCTTGTGCTGCCGGTCGTAGGCCAGCATCCCGATGGCCCGCTCCCGGACACGCCCGTCCCGGGCGACGCGGTCGGTGCCGGCGATGAGGTCGTAGCCGGCCTCGGGGGAGAGGGGAGCGTACCGGTCGTCAAGCTGGACGGCGGTGGCGACGGTGCGGGCGGCGGTCTCGACGGCCCAGTCGAGGTCGATGACGATGGTCTCGCCGCCGGCCTGGTACTCGAAGGGAGCCTCGAAGAAGTCCCAGTCCCCGGTGGTCGCGGCTTCGATGATCTTGGTGCTGTCGGTGTTCATCTTGATCTCCTGCGGGTCTGTGCTGCCGATGAAGGTATAGTGCCACATCTAAGCTTTATCTGCAACAGGCGAGCGCAAGTATTCTTCAATAAAGCGCACACGCGCCCAAGTATTCGCTGGCGCGCCTCGGGGCTGGCGCGACGGGCGCCGTAAATGCGGCGGCCGGCCTAGCGCTGGGAGCGGCGAGCCCGGGTCGCCATGTAGCCGATGGCGTCGGCGAGCTCGTCCTCCATGAGGGACGGGATCAGGGCGAGGGCCTCGTTGACGGCGCGGTCGTAGGGCTCCTGCATGACGGGCTGGTAGCTGGCCTGCTGGATCGCGACGAGGAGGGCCCGGGGCCTGCCGAGGTTCACGAGGATGCTCCGCCCGTTCTTGCCGACGGGGGCGCGGTCGCGGCCGGGGCGCGCGATGAAGCCCATGAGGCGGCTGCCCCCGACCTCGATCTCGCCCCGGTAGACGCCCCACCGGCCCGCGACGCGGCGCTTGGCGACGGTGCCGGAGGCCTCGCGGGCGAGCCTGGCGGCGACCCCGCCGGGCAGGTTGCCGTACCGGTTCCGGCTGATGCCCTGCGTCGCCTGCAGGTTCTTCCAGTGCGGCACGTAGATCTTGCCCGACGCCAGGCCGACGTCGCCCGGGCGGCGGACGTTGGGGTTGTCGCCCATCGCGTACTTCATGACGATGGACTGGTCTGACCGAGTGTAGAGGCTCGCCTCGACCGCGTCGCCGCGCCGGTTCAGGGCGCGCGTGTAGCCGAAGGCGCGCCGCATCCACGGCGTGGGGTTTTCGAAGGCCTCGTCGATGGCCGAGGTCGCACCCTTGCTGGCGGCCTTGGCGACCTCGGACGCCGTCCACGCGCAGGCCCGGCGGTAGCGGTCGAGCGAGGACTCGCTGATGAAGGCGTCCTGCCAGGCCGCGACCTGGTCGAAGATGTCGGAGGTGAAGTCGATGCCGGCCATGCCCGGGACGATGCATCCTCGGGCGTGGCGGGTTCCAGGCTACGCTGGGACGGGCTGGTATGGCAGAAGGAAGTCCTGGAGGTGCTCTTCCCATTCGCGAGCCGCGGGCGTCATCTCGCTCTGCCAGCCCGACGCACGATGGATCTCGTACTCCACGAGCCCGACCTCTACGACCTCCCAGTCCTCGGACGGCTCGTGGTACCGTATCCAGCCAGGGCCCTCACGGCGGTAGCGGCGTTCGTCAAGGATGATGTCCCCTGACGCGTCAACGCCCGCCGGGTCTAGGACCGCAGCGGGCGTCTTGTTCGTAGACGTGAGGTGCACGGCGTGAACGGGGCCATTGTAGCCCGCGCGGCCCCCGGCCACAACTTGCGCGGCCTCCCGATCAAGGCCGGTCGATGCGGAGATAGACCCGTACGAACCGCGAGGGTTATTTCCGGTCTGGGCAGGCTGCTTCCGGGGTCTGCCGACCTTAGCCTTGCCCTGCGGCCTGCCGATGGCGTTCACGGCGCGGGCCTCACGCATGGCCTTCTCGACCCAGGTCTTGGAGCCCATGCCGTCGAACCGGGCACGCGCCTCGAAGACGAGCTCGTCGACGATGACGCCGGCCTCGCGCCGCTCCAGGGCGTAGCGCCCGAACTCCAGCCTCGCTGCCTGTGTGACGCGGCGGTCCTTGGCCCCCGCCAGCCGCCGGTTCCTCTCGGCGCGCTTGGCCTCGCGGGCGACCTTGAGGGCCGGCGGGACGAGGAGGCGAAGGTCGAGCTCCGTGGCCTCCTCGACGGTCACGCCGTGGGCCTTCGCCATCAGCGCGGGGTTCGTGCGGTAGAGGGGGACGACGGGGCGGCCCATGTAGGTCACCGTCTTCCCGTCGGCCGCGGCCTTGGCCTTCCTGAGGACGGCGCCCATGAGCGTCAAGGCTCGGCGCTGCGTGAGGCCGCAAAGGGGGGCCAGGCGCTTGACCTCGTCGCGAAGGGCGTCCGGGGGTAGGAGCCACGAGGCGGCGACGGTCAGGTCGTAGAGCCAGAGGTCGCGCTGCCCCTTCTCGACGGGCCGTCCCTGGAACCTGGCGTCGAAAAGCTTCTCAAGGTCGGCCATGACGGCACGCTGGAACGTCTCGCGGGTGAGCTTGACCCGGGGTGCCGATGGCTGCCCTGTAGCCTCGCGCTCGGCCCGCTTGGCCGCCCTGGCCGCCCGCTTGGCCGCCTGCGCCTCGCGATGGGCGCGGACCTCCTCGGCCGTGTAGGGCAGGATCTCGGTCCGGAGAAGGCTGAACTCGTGGCGATGGACCTGGTCCACGTAGCGGGGCCAGATCACCTCGACGGGGCGTTGGTTGTTCGTCGTCCCCGGGACCCTGAAATTCATCGTGGCGGACATGGCCTTGATGTCCCGGCCCATGTCGACGAAGAGTTCGTTGAGGTGCTGCTGGCAGGCCTTCCAGACGGACAGGCAGCCGCGCTTCCCAAGGGCGGGCAGGCGCTCGTGGAGCCACAATGCGAGGAGCCCCTTGCCCGACGACATGATGAGGCTCGGGGCGGGGATGCCCTCCTCCTTGCAGCGTCCGAGCACGGCCTCGACCATCTCCGCTTGGGTACGGTTCCTGTAGGCGCAGCCCTTCTTGTAGAAGTCGATGTCCACCCATAGCGCGTTGAGGCTCGCCAGGTTCGACTGCGCCTTGCAGGGCCGGGTGCGGTAGTCGGACCCGTCCTTGAGGGGCCTCCCCTCCCGGAAGGAGTTGATGGTAACGAACCGCGGGCGGTGCCTCCGGACGACGTCGCGGATCTCGGAGCCCTTGGCACCGGCGTTGCGGGTCCGGTACTCGTCCGTCTTGACCTCCACGGAGTAGGCGAAGACGGCGACGGAGCGGCTGTCCTCCGGGTGGAACAGGGCGATGAAGTCGGCCCATACGAGGTGCCGGTTGTCCTTGCGCCCTAGTCGGAACCGCGGCTCCAGGTCGGCGTCGGATGGGCCTGGCACGGCCAGGGACGCCCCGTGGGGCTCGTCTACGATGGCTGACGGGTTCACGCCGGTTCCCCTGATGGGGCGTCCCGCGAGGCACCTCTACCCGCACGACGCCGAATTCGATGAGGGGATGATGCTTGGCGGCCAAGCCTACCGCAAGGGCGGCTGCGTCGAAGGACGGGATGACGGGTCCTTCCTCTCGGAGAGAGGGGGTCAAGGGACATGCTATAGTCCCGTACGGAACGCGAGGGTCGTGTTCCGACCGCCCATCGATTCGTTTTTCGGAAGCCGGTAGCGGAAGGCTTGACGGGGTCCGGAAGGATCGCCCCCTCTCGGTTCATACCGGACTATAGCATGTCCTTGACCCGCCTAGGCAGGCACTGCCGCTGGGACATGCCGCCGGGACCGCGAGGGGCACGACCCGACCGCCTCCCCCTGCCCATCCCGCCGCGACGCGCGCACGCTCTCCTCCATCGCCCCGGAGGTCCCCGTGTCCGCTGCCCTCGCCCTTGACGCCGCCCCGACCCTCGACCCGTCGCCGCCCCCGCCGTGCGTCGTCTACGACCGGTCCGGGGGCTACCGGGCCACGGTCACCCGCCACGCCGTCCGGCGGTTCGCCGAGCGGGTGCTGCACCTCGACGAGCTGCTTGAGGGCCTGACCGACCGCGAGGCCCTCGACGCCATGCGCGGCCTCAAGGTCGACGTCGAGGGCGTGCGCCGGTGGCTCGCCTTCTATGGCTATCCCGGCCCTCGTTGGGGCGCCAAGGGCGTCGTCGTCGGTCGCGTAGGCCTGGTGCTGCAGGGCCACCGGGTGGTCACCGTCGTCACCCGGGACTGACCTCCGTGGCCTGGAACGCGTGACGGGTGCGGTGGGAGGCTCAGGGCATCCCGGCCGCATCGGCGGCCTTGCCCGAGGGCTGCCCCGTGAGACTGGTCGACAACTGGAGGAGCGTGCTGGCCCACGCCTGGTCCCTCCGCCTCAGCGTCATCGCCACAGTGCTCTCCGGGGCCGAGGTCGCGGTCTCTGTGCTGTCCAGCAACCCGCCGATCCCGCCCGGCACCTTCGCCGTCGTCGCGTTCGCGGTCACCGCGGCCAGCGGCCTCGCCCGCCTCGTCGCGCAGGCGCCCATCTCGGGGGACCCCCGCTGATGTGGTCCTGGCTCCGCCGTCCGACCCCCGCCGCATTTCCGGCGCCCGCCGCCCCGGCCCGGGCGCCGACGCCCAAGGCCGGTTCCCGCATGAAGCGGAACGCCACGCTCGGGGCGGCCTGCATCTCGGTAGTCGGCGCCTTCGAGGGCCTCCGGACCACCGCCTACCCGGACCCCGCCACCCGCGGGAAGCCGTGGACGGTCTGCTACGGCGAGACCGACGGCGTGAAGGCGGGCGACCGCTACACGGTAGCCGAGTGCAAGGCGATGCTCGCCGCGTCGCTGGAGAAGTACGCCCTCGCGGTCGAGGGGTGCGTCAAGGCCCCGATGACCGACGGCGCCTACGCCGCCTACGTCTCCCTCAGCTACAACATCGGCACCGCCGGCTTCTGCCGGAGCTCGGTCGTCCGCCTGCACAACGCCGGCGAGACCCGCGCCGCCTGCGACGCCCTCCTCAAGTTCAACCGCGCCGCCGGGGTCGTCTTCCCCGGCCTCGTCCGCCGTCGCCAGGCCGAGCGCGAGCTCTGCCTCAAGGGGATCTGACGGTGTTCGCGCTCCTCCTCGGCCCGGCCGGTCGCTACCTCGCCGGCGCCGCCATCATCCTGGCGGTGCTCGCCGGGGCGTTCGCAGCGGGGGTCGCCTACGAGCGGCCCAAGGTCGAGGCGGCCGAGGCTCGCACCGCCGCCGCCAAGGCGGCGGCCGCCGCCCTCGCCGACGCCGCCCAGGCCAACGCAGACGCGGCCAAGCGGCTGGGCGAGGACCTGCGCCGACAGGCCGAGTCCTTCGCCAAGGACGCCGAGATCGCCCGGTTCGACGGGGACCGCGTCGCCCTGGCCCGCGAGGCGGCCGCCCTCGCCGCGCAGTCCTGCGCCGACCCGCCCGAGCCCCTCGTCGACGACCCCGTCCACCGTGCCCTCAAGGGCGAGCGCGTGTCCGAGGACGCCGACCTGCCGGGATCGCTCAAGGCCGCGATGGATGCCCTGCGCAAGCCGAAGGGGAAGGCGCGATGAGCCGCATCCTCGCCTGGAGCCTGGTGCTGCTCGGCGTCGCGATGATGCTGTGCGGGTGCGAGACCGTCCGGCACGTCGACCGCGTCGTCGTCGAGCGCCCGGCCGTATCCCCCGACCTCGTGCGGTGCCGCCCGGAGCCGGCGCCGCTTCCCCCTGGCGCCCGGCAGCGTGCCATCGCCCCCTACGTCCTCGACCTGGTGGAGGCCGGCGCCGATTGCCGGCGCAAGCTCGGCACGGTCGGACGCGCCATCGGAGCGACGCCATGACCTTCTCGTGGGACTTCAACCTCGGCCAGGTCATCCCCCTCGCCATCGCGGTCATCGGCCTGATCGCCGGCTACGTCACCCTCCGCATCCGGACCGGCGACAACGACGAGCGCACCAAGGGGCTCGCCACCCGCGTCGACGCCTACGGCACGGCCATCGCCGACCTACGGCTCCACGTGGAGAGCGTGTGCGTCAAGAAGGACGATCTGGAGAGGGTCGAGGACCGCATCAACCGGCGCCTCGACACGGTGGAGCACACCATCCGGAACACGTCGGCGACCATCCTGGCGGTTCTCGGCCGCCGCGACCACGGGCCTAACCCATGAGGCGGTTCTGGATCGGCTACGCCATCGTCGTCACCCTCTACCTGCTGGGCACGCTCGGCCTGTCGGCCGGCCCGGCGGTCGAGGCGGCGCTGTTCCCCGTCCGCGTCGACCAGCGCATCGCCGGGGTGACGCGCGCCGGCAATCGGATGTGCTTCGGCTGGTCGTCCATCAAGCTTCGCGACGGGACGACCGACGACCTCGACGTCTACGTCCACTCCCCCCGCCACCCGCACCGGTTCACGGCCTCGCTGTTCCGCGAGGTCGACGAAATGCCGTGGTCGACGTCCGGCGCGGCGCCCCTCGGCCCAGTCGACCGGCGCTATTGCCTGACCCTGCCGCCGAACGTCGAGACCCGCGACGACGCCCGCGTAGAGGTCACCCTCTGGTATCCGGGCTGGCTCGGGCTGTGGCGCGTCCCCCTGCGCCTGCCCGAGATCCTGTCGGTGGGTAGGTCATGACCGACGGCGTCGATGCCCGCGCCGCGTCCCAGGCCGTCATCGCCGCGGCGCGCGAGCTCGTGAGGTCCAGGCGCTGGTTCCTCGAACTGCCCCCCGACCGGCCGCTCCCCGACGACGTGGCGGCCGCCCTTGAACGGGCGCTCGCCGCCCTCGATGCCGAGGCCGACCATGCACCCATCTAACCTCCTCCTCGCCCTCGCCCCCTTGCTGCTGGCCCTTGCCGGTTGCGGAGACGGAAACGCCCGGGTGACCACCGTCGGGGACTGCGAGGTCGTGGTCGAGCGGTCGGTGTGCCTGCCGTCGATGCCGACGCCCCTCTGCTACGCCGAGGCGTTCGTCGCTGTGCGCAAGACGCCGGCATGCCTGAAGGCACCGTCATGACCGACGCCGCCCGCGCCAAGGACGACGCCAGGCTGTTCGCCCTCGACGCGCTGCGCGAGGCCCGTCGGATCTACGCCGGCGCCGGAAATCCGGCGAGCGGGCCGGACGCCTACTACCTGGCGACGTTCGCCCTGCTTGCCTGCGCCGCCCTGTTCCCTGAGCTCACCGTGGAGGAGACCCCGTGCTCACGTTCGGCATCAGCCTGAGCTCCGTCCCGGACATCCTCGTCGTCGCGGTCCTCGTCGCCCTGGTGCTGCCGCTCCGGAAGCCTGTCGGGGGGATCGCGCGGCGCCTCGTCGAGGGCCTGGTGCTGGGGGTGTCCCGGGCCGCGCTCGGCCTGCTCGTGGCCGTCGGCCTGCATGCGGCCTGCGCCCTGGCTGGGGCGGTCCTCGCCGCGGCGGCCGCCCCCGCACCCGCCGAGGCCGTCCAGCGGGACCGCAACCCGGAGCGCCCCGCCTAAGGGGTCCGTCGAGCACGGAAAAAACGAATCGCTAGGATTGGGAATACCGCGCCAGCCGGCTGCGCGGCTCCCGGCGGTGCGCGAACACCACACGGGAGCCTCCCCGACCACGGAGGACACCGTGAATCAGGTTGCCATCCAGTCTACCACCACATCCTCGCCCCGTCCCCAGGTGCCGGCTGTCGCCGCGCCCAGGCCCTTCGAGTTCGAGGGGTCCCGCTTCCGCAACGTCGACAGGGACGGCGAGCCCTGGTTCGTCGCGTCGGATCTTGCCGCCTGCCTCGGCTACCGCGACGCCGGCAACATGCTCCGGAACCTGGACGAGGACGAGAAGGGTACTCACTGTCTGAGTAGTGCCCTGACCGAGCTCCGCGTGGGCATCGTCTCCGAGGCCGGCGTCTACCACGCCATCAACGCGCGCCGGCAGGTCAAGAAGCTGCCCGACGTGGTGAAGGCGCGCATCCTCCGCTTCCAGCGCTGGGTGAACCACGAGGTCCTGCCGACTATCCGGCGGACCGGTTCCTACGCCCTCCCGGCGGCGCCGGCCGTGCCGGCCATCGACGTCCGGGACCCGGGCCAGCTTTCCCTGATCGCCCTCCAGCTTATCCAGGTGAACCAGGAGCTCTCGACCCGGCTCGCCACCACCGAGACCCGCGCCGTCGTCGCCGAGGCCGCCGTCGAGGCCGCCCGGCCCGCCCTCGACTTCATCGGCGCCCTCGTCGACAGCGAGGGGCTCTACGGCCTGCAGCAAGCCGGCAAGTCCTTGGGCCAGCGGCCCAACGGGTTCGTCAACTGGCTCTTGGAGCGGGGCGACCTGTACCGGCGGGCGTCCGGGCTGTGCGCCAGGCAGTACCTCATCGACCGGGGGATCATGGACGTGCGGTGGGAAGAGCACGGCGGGAAGCCTCGCCCCACGACCAAGGTCACCGCCAAGGGCATCGTGCACTACGCCAAGGTCCTCGGGATCAAGGCCCCCGAGCTCCCGCGCCAGGGCTACCTACCCGGCCTGTGAGCCGTGCGAGTAATCGGTAGCTACGGACGGTCCGCTACCGCGCGGGCCGGTTCCCTCAGGCGGCGAGGGCCCCGTCCCGGGCGGCCTCGGCGGCCTCCTCCCGGGCGCGGCGGGCCTGCCCTGCGGTCGCGTATTCCTGCCCACGCCAGTACCAGCGCTGCCGGAACCAGCCCCGGTCGGCGATGGGCTCGGCGAGGATCGCCCGGTAGTCCGCTTCGGCCCGGTCGGCTGGCGCCATGGCCTCCTCGATCAGGACCGTACCGTTCCCCCGTGCCTCCCGGTTGAACCGCTCCACGTAGGGCACCTCGTAGGCGAGCTCGCGCCGGCCATCGGCGTAGACGCGACCTGTCCGGGCCAGGAGCGGATGCCCGGGGGCAGCCTCCCTGAGGGCATCGAGGAGTGCCTGGCGTTGCGCCTGCAGCGCCAGCACGTTGCAGTTCAACCGGTGGATCGCCCGGTTCCCCTTCTCGATCTCCGCGTTCGCCTGGGCCTCGATGTGGTCCAGTGTGCGCCGGTACCCGTAGGCCTCGCCCAATCTCTCGAAATCCATGTCCGCCTCCACCCGCTAAATTCTACGTAGTGAGTCACGCCATCCCAGCGGCATCACGGAAGGTTTTGAACGACGTTCGAAACCCGACCATGGCCTACGTCTTAGCATGTCCGGATGAACGCTAAGTCAATGTGATCTCATGGAATAACACCATCCCTTGCTATCCTGTGGATGGGGCCGCCCAGACACGCCGAGACGCGGCCGCCCTTACGGCGGCCAACCGCACAGCCGAATTAATTGCTAAAAGAATATAATTCAGAGCCCTTGTGGATCGCGGCAGAATTGCTAAATCTTGCTTTACCAACCGGCCGGGATAGTCCAGCGGGCGGCACAAGGGATGCTCGACCATGAACGCGCACATCGCCGAGAACGGACGTACATTCGCCGCCGCAGCGCGGTCGGACCCGTGGTACCAGAACGCCCTCAGCCTCTACGGGATTACGCAAGCCACGGCCGACAAGATCGTGGCGATGGGAGAGGCCCTCGGCGACTACCGCATCTACGCCGAGCCCGGTCAGAACGGCGGCCTTGGCCTGTTCCACCCGAACCGCGTCTACGCGGTTGCCCCGGCCGAGGGCGGTGGCTGGGCCATCCTGCGTCCCCAGCACGATACGCCGCGCACCTATCCGACCGCCCTCAAGGCACTGCGTGCCGCGATCAAGGCCGCCAAGGTCCGTATCGCCTGATGCTCCGCCTCGGGGCCGGGCTCGCACCGGCCTCGCACGGAGCACCAGATGTCATCGCCCCGCTCCGGGCGCCCTCCCCATCCCTGGAGACCTGACCCGTGACCCTCGCCTTCATCGCCCTGGCCGCGCTGCTCCTGCTCGCGCTGGCCTTCGCCGCGGGCTCGCGCCCTGCCCTTGGTCCCGTCGACCGCGACGCCATCCTGGCCGACCTGATCGACGACGCCTTCGCCGCCGTCGAGGCCGGTGCCGCGACGCGCCCGCCTTTCCTGCCCCGGGAGGCCTGGCGCATCCTGACGGAATCCCACCCCACCGGCGAGCGCGCCATGGGAGACGTCGCATGACCATCGACGAGCTCGACGCCCTCTGCATGAGGGTCTACCGGACGCCCAAGTGGGCGTCCCTGCTGGCCATCGACCTTTCCAAGTCCGCCGGTCGCCCGGTCAGCCCGGCGCAGGTCAACCAGTGGCAGAGCGAGATCCGTGGCATCCCGCCGTGGGTCGAGGACGCGCTGCCGCTCGCGTTCCATGCCCGCTACATCCACTGGGGCTCGCTCGCCCGCGGCGCGCGCGAGGTCTCCGAGGAGCTCGCCGCCCGCATCGCGCTCGAACGGGACGCGGACCTCGACGACAAGCCCGACATGATGCCGGGCATGTGAGGGGGCGTGATGGGCCGCGATCCCCCTCCCCGCTGGAGCCCGCGCGAGGACCTGCCGGGGCAACTCGACCTGGTCGAGTACCTCGCCAGTGCCCCTCCGCCGGAGCCCCCGCACGCACCGACGGGCGACGCCGCGCCGCCCCTCGCCGAGGCACCCTCCTACTACGCCCTGTCGCGGATCGGCCGCGCCGTCCACGGAATGCTTTGGGAGGGGAAGATCGCCCCGCATCTCGGGAAAAACCCGCGCGAGGTCCGGCGTTGGCGGGATGGCGAGTGCGCGCCGTCAGCCCGAACGATGCACCTGGCCAGGCTTTGGGGACTGGGCGTCGCCGCCGATGTGCTGGCCGCGGCAGGGGAGCCTGACCTCGCCAAGGCCGTCCGTCGCCGGCGGGCCGTTATCAAGGCGGAGGCTGGCGAGCCTCCGCCACCCGCCCACCCTCAGAAGGGCGCCGGCGGCGCGAGTTGACCGACGCCGTGCATGTCTGTCCGGGCCAACCCGTTCCCGAGCGACGCCCTTGCCCGGTCGATGTCCTTCATGCGGGACGCGCTGTCCCGCAGGGCGAGGCCGGAGAGCCGGGCGGCTAGGCGGCCTCGGCGCCAGGCCGGTAGCCTCCGGAGACGAGAGAGCGGAGCGTCCGGATCTCGGCCCCCTGCGCCTCGACGGCCACCGTCAGGTCCCTCAGCGCCTCCACCAAGTCGTCCAGCCCCGAGCCCTCCTGCTCCGCCGGCGGAGCCAGCGCCGCCAGGATCGCCTCCAACAACGTGTCCTGCCGGTCGAGCCGCGCCAACAACGCTTCCATTCCCGTCTCCTGCCTGTGTGAGGGGTAGTCCCGCGAGCCTGGCCCTGACGGCGGCTGCGGGGATACGATTGCCGTCGGCGGCCTTCGACGCGGTCCCGACGAGACGGGTCACGAGGTGCGTCCCGCCGCCGGCATCCACGACCACCGGCCCGGCGCGCCCGGCGTGGAGGCGCAGGCCCCGGGCGGCGAGCTCGACCCGAAGGCCCTCCCCGTCGGTCGAGGCGTGCCAGGCGGCGAGCGCGGCCGCGCGCACGTTGCCGAGCTTGATGCCGGTCCGCTCCTGAACGAGGCGCTCCTGGGGGCTGAGCGGCGCGACCGGCCGCTCGATGCCGAGCATGCCGGCGGCCTCTAGCCATCGCGCGACCTCGGGCCTGCCGTCCGCGACGAGCTGATGCGCGATAGCCCGGGCGTGCTTGGACGGGACCGGCGGCAGGCCGAACTGATGCTCGACGATGCGGCTGACCTTCTCGCGTCGAATGTAGTCCCAGGCGAGATCTACGACCCCGCCGTCTCTCCGGACGAGGCCGTAGACGCGATGCTCGTGGCGCCTGGCGTGCTTAACGTGGACTGCCCCGCAATAGGGCTGCGAGGTCAGGCCGAACTCCTGCTCGAACAGATGCCACCACCGGCGGCGCGCGCCGTCGTTGTCCTCGATGGCCAAGTCCGGGTCGCAGTGGACGTGATAGCAAGGGCTATCCGTCCGGCCGCCGAGGCTCAGAGCGACGAGCTCGCGAACCTGCCCGACGAGATCGGGGGAGCCGAGGCCGCGGGGGGCGATGACCTCGACCGAATCGTTCTCCGGCTTAAGGAGGTGGCGGGCCAGGGCGTCGCCGCCCTTGCCCCTCATGGCGCCGCTGATCACGTGCGCCTCCCGACGAGGTCCTTCGCCCGGGACGCGGCCTGGCGCTCCTGGACATGCCGGACGAGCCGGTCGACGCCGGCGCCGATCTGCCGCCCCGCCTGCAGCAAGGCGACGGCGACCTGGGCCCCCTGGAGGGCGACCCGGCTGGCCACGGGATCGCCCGGCACGAGTGGCCCCGGGATGCCGTAGCCGGCCGCTTCGATGGCGGCCGCCAGGCGCCGTGCCTCGCGGCGCCGGACATGCGCGGGGAGCCGGTGGCCGCGGCGCATCTCGCGGTCGAGAGTGAAGCGAAGGTCTCTCATGACGGCCTCCGCTCGAAACCGATGACGATGGGCACGATGGTCTCACGCGCCCGCTGCAGGGCGGCGGTCGCATCGGCATGGCGGGACGGCACGGCGGCAAGGGCGACGGTCGCTTCGCCCAGGTCGCGGACCGCGCCTGCGAGGGCGGCCTGGTCTTCGGGGGCAACCCGGGGCCGCCGGCCCGACGCGGCGTCCGGGGCGGAGACGGTGCCGAGAGCGTCGAGCGCGCGCTGCCGGAGCCACGCAGAGTCGCTGATGCCCTCGCGCTGGGCCGCCGCCGCGATCTGCAGGCGCAGGTCGGGCGACAGCTTCACGCCGAGCACCTGAGCGAGCGTCGTTCGCACCGTCGGCGTAGGCCGCTTAGCCGGAGGCGTCTTGGGGTCCACGGGGCGGAGCCCCTGGCTAGCCGCGACCGGGAGGGGAGCGCTGGAGGGGCCACGTTGCCCCTCCATGGCTGGCTTAAACTCTGCCTCAGAACCGAGGGGCAACCCGAGGGGCAACGTATCTGGGACAACGTGCATAGCTCTACCTCAGCGCGTAGCGGTGGAGGGCGTGGTGTCGGCCAGCGGATCACCGTCTGGGATCGGAGGACTGTCGGCCTCGGCCTCCCGCTGGGCCTGCTTGGCGAGGGCGAACGCCGTTGCCCCGCCCCGCCCGCCGCTTTTCCGGCGCTCCTCGGCCTCCTTCCTCCTGGCCTCGGATCGGGCTGCCAGGGCGGCTTCGACGCTGGGCGGCATGTAGAATTCATCAGGCGGGGGCACGCGCGCCTCCTGATACTCGATGCGCTCCCGGGCGCGCTTGTCCCGGGCCGCCGCCCATAGATCGAGGTCGGCGAGCATCGCGCGTCGGAGGCGCCCCCGGTACAGGGCGTCGTCTGCGTACTCGCGTCGTACGTCCTGCGACGGGAGCGGCGTGCGGCTGTCGACGCACAGGGCCACGTAGGCCGCGAGCTCCGCGCCGAGGCTCTCGCGGGCGTCCGCGACGCTGTAGCTGCCCAGGCCGACGTCAGAGGAGCTTCGGTTGCCCCGCGCGTGTTGGAGCAGGCGCACGCTCGTGGCCGCCGGGGGCAACCGCCGGAACGGCAGCTTGGCCGGGTTGAACCGAATTACGGGGGCTGGTGCAGGGACAACGGTCGGGGCAACAGCCTTTTCCCGGGGTCGACGGCGGGGCAACGGAGGGGCAACCGCCGGCGCGGGCGAGAACCCTGCGAACCAAACGATGCTGCTGAAGACGCGACTGAGCATGGGCACCTCCAATCGGGGCGCGTCGTTGCGCCTCCATTAGGATTGTGCCCCTCGACCCCCGTTTCTCCTGGCCCCCGACACCTAAGCTTGGCTGCGGCGGATTGACTCCCCTGTCGAGGGGCAACCCCGTTCAGTTTCGCGTGCGCACAAGTGCTGACGTTTTCGCAAGCCGCTGATGACGCTCACGAAAAAGGGGGACCCCTTGTACCTCGGTCGGGGCGGCCCGGAGACCGCCCCGGAGAGGCCCTCAGGCCGCCCGGTCGACGGCCCAAGCGGCTCCCTCGTAGCCCGGAAGGGACCGAAGGAGAGCCGCCCGGATGACGCCCAGCCAGGCCAGCGCGTCGGACCGCGCCCAGCCATCGTGCTCGCAGGACTGGTACTCCAGGCTGTCGACGAGCTTGGCGGCCTCGACGATGGAAGGCACCGCCACGGCCTTGAAGACGTAGACCTCGGCGCGCCTGGTCGCGATCTCGATGGCGTCGACTTTGGCCGGGTAGAGGGCCGCGAAGCTCTTGCCGTTCTCCAGCCAGAGCACCCGCCCGATGTCCGTGGCGCTGTTCCTGTCCACGCCGTCGGCCCCGTAGTTGAGGGCGGCCGTGAGGATGGCGTCGATCTGAAATTTGCTGACGACGAAGGCCGACATGGTGCTCTCCCTCGGGCCGCCCGATGCGGCCTCGTGGGCGGCCTGGTGCCGGCCGTGTCGCGCCCCGCACGCGTAGCGCCGGAACGGAGAGGAGGACCCCCGTCAGGGGTTGCCGGGAGCGCGGCCGCGCCGGCGACGACCCGCCAATCGAGAGGCCGCCCGGAGCGTCCGCTCGGTGCCCTGTGCGAATCGGGGTGCGAGGGGGAGAATCGGTGCAGGCATCCACGCCGCGGGGGATCAGGGCATGGGACAACACCAGGACACCGACCTCGTGGCGGTGCCGCGAGCGCTCTTAACGGATGTTATCGCGACCCTTTGTGGCCCGGACGGCAACCCTCGCATCGTCCACGACCTGCGCCGTCACTTCGCCCTGCGGACGCCGTCGGGCCCGACGCTTGAGGCTGTCGAGCTCGCCGCCATGGAGCGCGCCATCGAGCGCATGGGCTGGCCCGAGATCGAGGCCTATCACGCCGAGCTGCGCCGGGGGCAGGACCACCGCGAGGATGCCGGCGGCTTCGTCATGCGAGCCATCCGACGTCTCTTCGGCATGCCCGCGCCCAGGCCGACGGTCGAGACCTACCAGGCCGCGGCGAGGGCCATGATCCGGAAGGCGGCATGAGCGTCACCGTCACCGCTCGCATGGGCAGCGTCCTCAACGCTACTGTCGAGCGGGACCGACCGGACGAATTCTGGTGGGTCGAGTGGATAGAGGGCATGCCGCTTGAGCCGGCGCGCATCTCGTTCCGGGGCAACCGACCTCACGGCATCTTGGAGATCGGCTCCGACTACGAGCAAGAGCTCTCCGAACGAGAGGTGCGGCTCGTCGAACAAGTGATGCCAGCCGGGCGAACCTGCGTGACGAACGCCGAGCCGACCGACGCGCAGGTCGTAGCTTTCGGAGATGCCTTCTACGGTGACCTCACGCAGTGGGGGAACTCAGAGCGCCAGCGGAACGGCATCGCCGACGGCGTGCGCCGGGGCCTACGTGCGGCCCTGGCCGTGGGTGCCTCCGGAAATTCGGCTGGAGCGTAGGTAGCGACCTATTCCGCCGCCACAGCGTTTTTACGGGGACGCCCTCGCGGCTTGCCTGTGGGAACGTAGCCGTTTTTCGAGTTCTTCGGTTCAGTAACCTGGGGCGGTATCTCGCCTGCTAAGTCGAAGGCTGGCGGCTCGTCCGACACGGCACGTCCGGGGGCTCCCTCGGCGCGGCGCTCCGCCATTGCTGTGTACTCGGGGTTCATGTCGCACAGGATGCCGTCCAGCTTCAGCCGGCGGCATACACCCGCGGTCGTTCCTGACCCGCACATTGGGTCGAATACGAGGTCACCCGGCTTGCAGGTCATCATCAGCAATGGTTCGTAGACTGCCTCAGGCTTCTGGGCGGGGTGCCCTGTCTGCTCGGCACGTCCGACGAAGCCCGTGAGCAGGGCGCTCTCGATGACGCTGGTCGGACCGGGCATGTATCGCAGCTTGCCTTTTTCCTTCAGCGCCTCCTGGGCGGCATTAAGGAAATGCTCCGGATAAAGCTTCGCGTCGGGCTTGCTGAAGTGCAGGCAAGCGTTTTGGCTCGACCGCCAACCGCGGATCACCGACGGGTTGTTCTTGTAGTACCAGGTCAGCCAGGCCACCAGTTTGTGTCCGGGCGGCATCCGCTTGACGAAGGGAGCGACGATCTCGGGGAAACCCCACAGGAAGACGTGGTCGCTGAACTCGGCGACGCCCTCCAGGAGCTTGAAGATGTAGTCCTCGTAGTCGTCGCGGACCCCGCCGACGCCCTTGTTGTACCAGGGGTCGAGCATTGTCACCCGCACGTGACGCCCGGAATCCTGCATCTCCGCGATGGACGCCTCGACGTCCTGCGGCTTCCACACCTCGATCAAACGCGTCACTCCTTGGGCCTTGTGGCCATCCCGAAATACGTAAGGAGGAACTGTAGCGCCTCCTCCTTCTGCTGTCGGTTGGCGTTTTGGAGGATCCCCAGGATGTTCATCTTGCCGGTGGTGCTGTCCCAGTAGTTCTTCTTCGTGACTTGGTGACGGGCGCATAAGGCCTGCCATGCATTCGGGTCGTCGGGATCGGCGGCCGGGTTGATGGAATGCGGGGTGGTGTGGTCAGCCGTCAACCGAACGGTGCCTCCGCCGATGGGGTCGATGTCCCCTGCCCGGAGCCCACACGGTTGGCCATCCTCGCGCCACTGGCAGCAGTTGCCCGCGCGCTTGAGGACTTCCGCCCAGGTCTTCGGTTTCGGCATCACCCGCTTGGCCGCAGTGGCGCGCCGGTCGGTCGAGGGCATCACGTATTCAGAGGCCGCAAGCTCCGGCCAGTCACGCTTCGCCAGTATGGTGTAGCCGGAGTCGGTCCTGAGCTCCGACAGGCGTTGGTGCCAGTTCTCTGGGATGAGGCCTGTTTCGGGGTTTGTGGCCGCCTTCTGGATCTGCTCGCGGGTGACCACCTTGCCGACGTTGGCCAGGAACAGCGCAAGGATGCGCTTGCTCACTGAGCTCTCGCCGTAACCAGTGGCAGGGTCGTCGGAATAGATTTTCGCCGTCGGTATCATGTGGCCAAGCTGGCCAAGACATGGTTAACGAAGGCTTTCGTCGGCTCCGGAAATTCGACGTCTGGTTACCTGCCGCCCCTACGTGCGCTTATTTGGAGTGCCTCATCTCCTGCCGAATTTCCGGCGCCCCTCCCGCCGTCGTGGGCCGAGGGCCTTCGCTAGGTCGGCCGGCTTGCTCGCCCTGATGAAGCCCGGGCGGCTTCGCCCCGCGGCCGAGGCGTCCGCGATGTCCTGCGCGAGCGACCGCCAGGCCGCGTCGCGTTCCTCGCCGGCCGCGGCGAAAACCAGGGCCTCGTCGAATCCGTAGGTCATGTCCGCGTCCTCCATTGACGAGAACATATGGAGAACAAATTCTCACGGGCAAGGCAACCCGGGAGACTCGGATGGACGACGGCGACGGACCCTCAAGCCTGGGCGCCTTCCCCTACCGCCGGGTGCGCGTCACCTGCGTATGGTGCCCCCGGCGCCGCGGCGACTACTGCGTCGAGAGGCTTATCGCCCGGCATGGTGCGGGCGTCTCCCTCGACGAGGTCCTCCGCCGGATCACGGCGACCTGCAGGTATCCGAAACCGTGGGGTCGGCGGGGGCCCAACAAGTACCACCCCTGGTGCCGCGCGCAGTTCAGCGACCTGGGCACGGGCAAGCCGCCCAACCGAAAGCGGTGACCGAACCGTCCAACCCTGAATGGCGTGGCATCTCAAACACACGGAACGCTAACGTGCAGCGGGAGAGGATTAGACAAGTCGATTGTGCGTCATCGAGTTTGTAAGTGTGACGCTATAACAATGAGGGTGCCGGGGATGGCAGTGGAAGCGGCTGAAAAGCTCCGGGAGGCGCTCGCCATGCTGAGAGGCGTCCTCGACCCCCACGGGGTCGGCGAGGCGGTCACCGTCCGCCTGCAGCACGACACCGGCATGCGCCTGGTCAGCACCCTTCTCAAAGGAGTGCCGTCGGACGAACTCCGCGAGGAGCTGACCCAAATAGACGCCGAGACCCGACAGGGGCGCGAGGTGTACGAGCTCAACCTCTACGGCATTCGCTTCGAGTGGCCCGGCCGCCGCGTGGATCTCGGGGATGGGAAGAGCCGCTACATCTGATGGCCGCCCCAGACCGGGGCCGACCGTCCTAGGGGCGGACGGGAGGCGGCCCGTCCCAGCACGGGATGCCATCGAAGATGGACCCGGCGCAGTTGAGCTTCATCTCCTCGATGATGTCCACGCACGGCCCGTCGACGTGGCACTGCGGACTGGAGGAGCCCGAGGTGAACATGCACCGCCGATGGATCGCGTCGGCGAGGTAGCGGCCCACCGTGCGCGTGCAGACCTTGTCCGTCCCCGGCTTGGCTGCGAGCGCCTTCCTAGCGGCCTTGAGGTAGACGGGGTCGCGGGCGTCCTCGATGGGGCGCCTCGGCCCGGCGGCGGCCGGCAGGGCCAGGGTGGCGATGACGATGGCGGCGGCGACGAGGGTACGCATGACGGTCTCCAGTCTGCTACGGGGTGGGCTTCGGGTACGTGCACGGGATGCCCTCGACGGCCCGGGAGCGGCACAGCCAATCGAGGCGCTCGACGATGCCGGCGCATGTCTCGCGCCCCTGCGGCTGGCAGCGGGCGTGGCTTCCGCCGGCGCCGTCGAGGCAGGCCTGCGTCAGGACCCCGGCGGCCCTGGCCCCCAGCCGCCTCCGGCAGAACGGCTCCCGGCCCGGCGCCGGCTTGAGCGCCACCGCCTTCCGGTAGGCCGCCACGTACTCGGCCTGCGTGAACTCGACCCGGTCCCCGGGCTTGGCTCCGGCACCGCCCGGGACGAGGACGGCGACCGCGATGGCGAGGGCTGCGAGGCGCATGGTGGTCTCCTGAGGCTGAGAGGTAGCAGGCCTGGCCCGGGCGCGAATCCCCCGCACCCCAGGATCCACAGGAGCAATTCGTGCGGTCGTGACCGACGCGTGATAGGGGCCACTCCACAAGCGGAGATTGCGTATGCAGAACGAGGCCAACGACCTCGAAGAGACCCTGGGCTACGCGGCGATGGTGATAGCGCAAGCGGACGCGCCGACCGCTTTGCTGATCGAGACCGGCTTCCACGACGGCTGCAGGCTATCAATGGCCATGAGGGAGGCCGGGCAGCCGATGCCGCAGCGGGTGAAGGCGTGCCTGCAACGCTTCGATGAGTGCCGGCGAAACGGGGACCACGCGGCCGCGGGATGGATGCTCGCCGCGGCGAAGACCCGATTGGAAAGGATGGACTTGGCCGGATCTGAGGAGCTCAAGGCCCTAGTGGACGCCACCCTCAAGGAGCTATCGCGCAAGGCCGGCACGACCCGTCACTGATCGACATCACGACAACAGCACCGCGCCCCAGCGCCTGTTGAAGGCGTCTAGCTTCCAGGTCGCGAGGTCCTCGACGCGATCCTAAAAGGAGCGTCTATCGTTTCTGGGACGACCGTTTGCCCTTAGGCGGCGTCTCGATGCGCTTGACCATGCTCTCGTCGTAGGCCGGAATGGACGCCCGGAGCTCGGCCTTCGAAGGCTGGGCCTCCCGCAAAGCGATATCAGCGCCGGCCGCACGCCGCTCCAGCACCGCCCGATGCGCCCTGTCTGCACCTTTGCTCATGGCATTCCCCGTATTACGGTCGCGCTAGCATGCTTGGAGAGGGCGGCCAGGGCAACCGGCAAGGTCACAGGCGCTTGGTAAGGTCAGCGAGCCCTTCGGCAATTTTGTCCAGGGCATCGATCTTCACTCCAGCATCTCCCGCCGCCTCAGCCTGGGCGCGCAGGGTGATGAGCGCGCGCTCGATCTTAGCGTCTGGAATGCCCTCCGCGAAGATCTTGAGGAAATTCTGCCAGTAGCGCGCCGGGATGCCGGAAAGCGCCTCCTGCATCAGCGCCACGATGAAATCGTCCATGATGCGGGACCGTGCAACACGTCCGAAGTTGCCACCTCCATCATGCACCGGCACGTCGTTGAAGCTGTCTCCCTTCACTGGGTAAGGCGCCTGATGCGCCGCAGGCGTTACCCTGGCGTCCGGACCCGTGGTCGGGCGCAAGTTCTCCCAGTAGTAGTTCCGCTGCTCGGCGGCGTGACGGGCCTCCTCTACGAACGGACGGAGCAGCTTGGGCGCGCCGGAGAGCACTTCGTCCAAGGTCCATGGATAGACCACGAGCAGGTCCTGCGGTGCGCATGCCAACGGAGAGGCCGTGTATCGGAAGGAGGGCTCGCCTTCCTTGGCGAGGATGAACCAGCCCTTGAGCTCGATGCCCATCAACACGCGGTCCGCCTCCGGCACTCCCGGGGCGGAGGTCTGAAGCCGCACGTCGGGAAAGACCTGTGCTTGTCGTACGAACGCGTATTGCTGGTACTTCCGCTCCGGGTCCCAGAGCTCACGGACGTCGTTCAGGGACTCTACGACACTCTGCTCGATGGCGGCGCCAAGCGGAGTGTTGAGCGTGAACAGGTCGGTCGCCGATATGCCGGCGATGCGCAGGCTCGTGCGGAACCGTGACGGAAGCGCATAGAGCGTGTTGCGGACCCGGTCGTAGAGGGCGCGATGCGGCCACGCCTTCGGATCGGGTCCGCCCATGCGGACAGGGCCGGCCGGTAAGGCCGGAGCCGCGGCTGGTCCAACTCCAGGTGCAGTAGGGGCACCTGCCGGAGGTCTGCGCGCTATCGGGCTCATGCCGTCCTCGTGAGCGGTAGCGTCTCGATCTCGTGCCGCACCCGAACGACCGCCGCCTCGAAGAATTCAGGATTGAGCTCGGCTGCATGTGCCTTCCGCCCATGTCGGACAGCGGCGACAGTTGCGGAGCACAGCCCCCCGAACGGCTCCCAGACCACGTCGCCAGCGTCGGTCGCGGCAAGAATTTGACGCTCCATGAGGGCGAGCGGCTTCTGGTTCGCGTGCAGGTAGCCGGTGCCGTGCAGCGCCTTCACGCGCTCGGACCCATGGACTGGAGGTTCGCGCCAGACGTTCGTCAGCGCGTGGACGTGGGTCCACTTCGCTCGCATCCGGTCCCAGGCCTCGGCGGCCGGCGCGGTCTTGCCGTCCAGGGAGAAGTAGGGGCGCGACGTCGGACGCCCGCGTTGGGTGCACCAACGTGCCATGGCGACTAGGGCGGACCCGGGCGGGAAGTACCAGACGTGGTCCTGGGTGAGGTACTTGCGCGTAGCGGCGTTCGCCACGCCGCAGGCCGCGTTCGACTGGTTCATAGGCAGGCCGGAGCGAAGCCACTCTGCCCTCACCCACTCTTTCAGGGAGAGCTCCTGGCCTCCCTCGGTCTGGAGCGTGGCCCGCCGGGTGTAGCGGACGGCGAGCTCCGTCACGACCGGCAAGCCGCGGATGGTGCGGGAGTTCACGTTGCCGGCGATGTGAGCGATGCCTTTGTCCCAGACGACCGTCTCTTCGTACTGCCAGCCATGGAGTTCCAGCGCCGGGTGGCTCTTGGCCCAGCCAATCTCCGAGTTCCAAAACCACAGGGTCGTGAACGGCTCCGCTCGACGTGCCCAAGCAGCCGCGTGCGGTGCGTAGAACTCCGCGAGGCCATCCGGCGAGACGGGCTCCCCGGGGTACTTGCCAAGCCCGTAGGGACCATCACTGATGATGCACGCAGGCGGAAGCCAGGCGTCGCAGGCCTTCAGACTGTCGCCTCTCGTAATCGAGGCCGCGCCCAGCCTGACGGTTGCATCACCGTCCTTGGCAATACCAACCCGTCCCTTGCCACGCATCAACGCTACTCTGCTCATGTCGGCTTGCAGCATGGCCCCAAAGCTTGACGATTCGGTCAATGCGCTCAGGCGTCGTTCTCACAGCAGATTTACCGTGGCCTGGAACGGGACACGGGGGCGGTGGGACGATGGCCTCGTGACGCCTTAAGGGGCAGTGCCAAGGCACCCTCCCCGCGTCGCCGACCACCCCGCCGGACCCCGTCCGAGTGGGGCGCTTTCACGTGGGTTTCCGACCCAGTTTCCGACCCAACGAAAAAGGGCCCCGCGAGGGGCCCTGATTTTCTTCAACCATTCCAGTGGGTTGGAATGGTGGGCGCGACAGGGATCGAACCTGTGACCCCTACCATGTCAAGGTAGTGCTCTCCCGCTGAGCTACGCGCCCCCGATGCGGTTCCGCCTCGGCGAGGTCGGGCGTATAGCGTCTGGCCGGCGGCCATGCAAGCCGAAGCCGGGCGAAACGCGCGTCGCTGCACGGCGGCGAAAAATGCGCTAAGGCCACCGGACCGGCGGCGGCCGGCCCCGTGGCGGGCAGCGGTGAGGAATGCGGTTCAACGTCGATTACGATCTGGGGCATGTTGTCCGGGGCTGGGTCGTCCCGGACAACCCGGTGGCGATCAGCCGGGTCGTCGTTGCCGTGGACGGGCGTCGCGTCGCCGAGGTGTCGGCCACCCACAGCGACGACGCGATCCGCCGGAACGGCTGGCACTCGACGGGACAATGCATCTTCGAGGTCACCGAAGCATCGGTCCCGAACCTGGCGTCGGTCCGGCGCCTGGAGATCTACGACGCCGAGACCAACGTCCTCGTGCATCGACGCGCCCCCCGCGACGGGCTCGTGCAGGAGCGGGTACTCCTCGTGAACACCAGCATCCGTCCGGAGGTCCCGATCCAGACGGCGATGTTCGACCATTTCCGGCAGAGCTATTTCGGGATCGGCGGGTTCTCCGAAGAGGTGATGCGGGTGGTGCTGGAAGGCCCCTGGCTGACCTCGTGCTTCCTCTCCGGCGCCCTGATCTATCCGCGCTACGAGGGCTCCCTGCAGCCGGATCGATTCCTGACGACCTGCCTCGTCCATGATCCCTTCGTGGAGATGGCGACCCGGATCCTGTGGCTGCGGAGCAAGGCGCTGACCGCCGCGGACCCGGCCCGCAACTGGCGCCTCGGCCGCCTCGCCGAGGCGGCCCTGTTCATGGCCGACCAGGATCTCGACGATCCGAAGAGCCTCAAGCGCCTGTTCCGGATGCTGCCGGAGCCGGCCTACCACCTCCTCTACAATCCGCTGACCCGGCAGTTTGGAACGAAGCTGCCCGACGACCGCCTGCATCCGGGCAATTCCATCGTCGCCATCGAGATCCTGGCCCGCGTCGGAATCGTCGGGCACCGGGACTTCTTCGAGGCCTTCGTCGCGACGGTCTTCGACCGGCTCGGCATCGAGGCGACGGTCCCGGCGCCCGAGCCGATCCCGGGGGAAGCGAACACCCTCGCCAATCAGCTGCGCGGCCTCAAGGTCGCCCGCGAGATGCTGGTCTTCGACGTCGCGATGACCGACGCGGTCCGCACCGCCGTCGCCAAGGGCTGGACCCTCTGAGCGTGGCATCCCCGGCATCGCCCTCCGCCACCCTGACCGACCGCCTCGGCCGGCGCGACACCCGCGCCTTCGCCCTCGATGACAACGGCTGGCGCCTCGACCTGGCGGATGTCGGGCTCGCCGGGGCCTGGGTGACCCTCCGCTTCACGGATCGCGGCAGCGAGGGGTTCGCCCGCGTCCTGATGAGCGCCGCGTTCGACGGCCCCGAGGGGCCGGCGACTCAGGCCCTGCCCGTCGAAGGGGAAGGCGGCGAGGACTTCGCCTGGACGGGCCGGCTGCCGACGGGCCTGCGGGCGCTACGGATGACGCGGCTGTCGCGGGACCGGCCCTTCGCGCTCGTCGCCTGCACGATCCGGCGTCGCGGCCGGGCCGCCCTCGTCGGGCGCGCGCTCCTGCGCCAACCCGCCCTGACCGCCCGGGCCGTCTATTGGCGCAGCTTGGGCCTGAAGGTCCGGGCCCGCGGCCTCCTCGCCCGCGCCCTCGCCCACCGCGCGGAGACGAGCTATCCCGCCTGGATCGCCCGGTTCGACACCTTGCGCGAGGCGGATCGGCAGCGCGTCCGCGGCGAGATCGCGGCCTGGGCCGAGCCGCCGCTGATCTCGGTGGTGATGCCGGTCTACGATCCCAGGCCCGCCGTGCTCGAGGACGCGATCCGCTCCGTTCGTGCGCAGCTCTACCCGAACTGGGAATTGTGCATCGCCGACGATGCCTCCACGAACCCGGTCATCCCCCGCCTCCTCGATCGCCACGCGGCGCGTGACCCCCGCATCCGCGTGGTGCACCGGGTGGAGAACGGACATATCGCCAAGGCCACGAACGATGCGCTCGCGCTGGCGAGGGGGCGCTTCGTCGCCTTCCTCGACCACGACGACCGCCTCGCCGAGACGGCGCTCTATCATGTCGCGGCCGCGATCCGGGCCGACCCGGACCTCGTCCTGCTGTACAGCGACGAGGACAAGATCGATTCCGGCGGACGACGCTTCGAGCCGCATTTCAAGTCCGGATTCGACCGGGAACTGCTCTACGGCCAGAACTACATCAACCACCTCACCGTCGCGCGGGCCGAGGCGCTCCGCGCGGTCGGCGGCCTGCGCCCCGGTTTCGAGGGCAGCCAGGACCACGACCTGCTCCTGCGCCTGACCGCCGGCCTCGACCCGGCCCGCATCCGTCACATCCCGAAGGTCCTCTACCATTGGCGGGCGGCGGGCGGCTCCGGCACCTTCTCGGATCGTGCCCTCGCCCGGTCCGAGGCGGCGCGCCTTCAGGCCCTGGCAGAGGTGGTGGCGCCCTTCGGCGGCCGGGCCGAGCGCGGGCCGCTCGGCTTCAACCGCCTGGTCAGGCCCCTGCCCGATCCCAGGCCGCTCGTCTCCGTCATCATCCCGACGCGGGACCGGGCCGAACTCCTCCGCGTCGTCCTCGACGGCCTGTTCACGCGGACCGATTACGCGCCGATCGAGGTCGTCGTCGTCGACAACGACAGCCGCGAGCCGGAGACGCGGGCGCTGTTCGCGACATACGGCGCCGATCCGCGCCTGCGCGTCCTGCCGGTGCCCGGCGCCTTCAACTTTTCGGACCTCTCCAACCGCGGCGCCGCGGCGGCGCGGGGCCGGATCCTGTTGTTCCTCAACAACGACATCGAGGTGGTCGAGCCCGGCTGGCTGGGTGAGCTGGTCTCGGTCGCCCTCGATCCGGAGGTCGGCGCCGTCGGCGCAAAGCTTCTGTACCCCGATGGGACCATCCAGCACGGCGGCATCGTTCTGGGCATCGGCGGCGTCGCCGGTCACAGCCACCTCGGACTCCCCGGCGACGATCCTGGCTACTTCGCCCGCATGGTGCTGTCGCAGGAAGTCTCGGCCGTGACCGGCGCCTGCCTCGCCATGCGCTCCGAGGTCTTCGCGGAAGTCGGGGGCTTCGACGCCGAGCTCCTCAAGGTCGCCTTCAACGACGTCGACCTCTGCCTGCGCATCCGAGAAGCCGGATACCGGATCGTGTGGACGCCCTACGCCTGCCTGGTCCACCACGAGTCCAAGAGCCGCGGCCCCGAGGATACGCCCGAGAAGCGCGCGCGCTTCGAGGCCGAGACGGCAGTGATGCGCCAGCGCTGGGAGCCGCAGCTCCTCGCCGACCCCTATTACAATCCCAACTTGTCCCGGGTCGCCGCCCATTTCCGGCTTTAAGGCTTCCGGGCGATATGTTGCGCTGCGGCACCAGGGCGGAAAAAGCGACAGCCCGAGCTTGGTCCCGCGGATGAGAATGGGGATTGCCACATTCGCCCCCGGCGCGGCGCCGAGCGCAGGCTAGCCCCCGCCTCGGCGATGCCCTGCGCAGGGCTGCGCAATAGCGATCATGCACTTCCCAGGCCTCGAGAAAGGTGAGCGGGCGCTGAGCGCCTCATCTCCACGCTTTTGCCCCGTGCCCGGTGCCTGAATTGCGGCGCTTATTGGGTGCGACTTGGCTCGAATTTTGAAAGCCTCGCGGGCATATCGTCCAAAACCGGACATCCCGACGCAGCAAGAGCCGACGAATACGTGCGGTGACCGGCCGGCCTCCTCATTCAGGCCGTGTTTCGGGGCCAGGGACGGGTTGGACACCGGGTTGGGGTCATAATAAGGGTGGTCGCGATTGTTCGCCGGCCGGCGAGCGATCTTGTCCCCCGTTCAAGAGCGTGTGCGAATCGAACGTGACAAAGCGTACAGACATCGCGATCATCGGCCGTTCCTGCCGTCTTCCCGGCGCCTCAAACGTCGACGGGCTGTGGCAGCTCCTGACCGAGGCGCGCTGCGCCGTCGGCCGCATCCCCGAGGATCGGTGGTCGCTGGAGCGCTTCGGCCACCCTCGCGCCCAGGAGCGCGGCAAGAGCTACACCTGGTCGGCGGGAATCCTCGACGACATCTGGTCCTTCGATCCGGCCGTGTTCGGCATCTCGCCCCGCGAGGCCGAGCAGATGGACCCGCAGCAGCGACTCCTCCTCGAACTCACCTGGGAGGCTCTCGAGGATGCGGGCCTGCGTCCGTCGAGCGTGGCGGGCAGCGGCATCGGCGTGTTCGTCGGCGCCTCCTCGCTGGATTACGGCAACCTGCGCGTGCTCGACACCGCCTCGGGCGATGCCTACGCCGCCACCGGCAACACGCTCTCCATCCTCTCGAACCGCATCTCCTACATCTTCGACCTGAAGGGTCCGAGCTTCACCGTCGACACGGCCTGCTCGTCCTCCCTCGTCGCCCTCGACAACGCGGTGGCGGCCATCGCCTCGGGCCGGGTCGACACGGCCGTGGTGGCCGGCGTCAATCTGCTGGCGAGCCCCTTCAACTTCATCTGCTTCTCGAACGCGCAGATGCTCTCGCGCACCGGCCTCTGCCAGGCCTTCTCGGCCAATGCCGACGGCTACGTCCGCTCCGAGGGCGGCGTCGTCCTGGTGCTGCAATCGGCCGAGGCCGCCGCGCGCAATGGCAACACGGTGCGCGGCGTGATCGCGGCGAGCGGGGTCAACTCGGACGGTCGCACCACCGGCATCTCGCTGCCCTCGGGCTACGCGCAGGGCGCGCTGCTGGAGCAGGTCTACCGCGAGGCCGAGATCGACCTCGACGCGGTCGCCTTCGTCGAGGCGCACGGCACCGGAACGCCCGTCGGCGATCCGATCGAGGCCGGCGCCATCGGCGGCCGGCTCGGGCGTCCGCGCAAGGCGCCCCTGCCGATCGGCTCGATCAAGAGCAATATCGGCCATACCGAGCCGGTCTCCGGCCTCGCCGGGCTGCTCAAGGCGAGCCTTGCTCTCGAGCACGACCTGCTCCCGCCGTCGCTGCACGCCGCCGAGCTCAATCCCGACATCGCCTTCGATGACCTCAACCTCGCGGTCGCCACGAAGCCGCTGCCGCTGCCCCGCGGACGCGCGGAGCGCTTCGCCGGCGTGAACTCCTTCGGCTTCGGCGGCACCAACGCCCATATCGTCCTGACCGACGCCAAGCCGGTGGCGCAGCCGGCGGCCGGCGAGACCCGGGCGCCCGAGATCCTGATGCTGTCCGCCCAGAGCCGGGCAGCGCTCAACGAGCTCGCGCTCGATTATGCCGATCGCCTCGATGGCGCGGAGCCGGCCGAGGTCGTGCGCGTCGCCGCCGCCGCCGCGCATCGCCGCGAGCGCCTGTCGGCGCGGCTCGCCCTGCCGCTGAACGCCGACGTCGCCACCGCGCTCCGCGCGGTCGGCGAGGCCGAGGACACCGATGCCGCGGTCGGGACGGCGGTGGACCGCGCCGCCGAGGTCGCCTTCATCTATTCCGGCAACGGCAGCCAATGGGCCGGCATGGGCCAGGAGGCCTATGCCGAGAACGCCGTCTTCCGCGAGGCCTTCGACCGGATCGACGTACTCTTCTCCAAGCTGTCCGGCTGGTCCCTGAAGGAAGCCCTGTTCGCGGACGACCTCGAGCTGCGCCTCGCCGAGACGCGGGTCTCGCAGCCCCTGATCTTCGCGATCTCGAGCGCCTCGACGGCGGCCCTGCGGGCGCGGGGCCTGAATCCGTCCTACGTCATCGGTCACAGCGTCGGCGAGATCGCCGCCGCCGAGGGCGCGGGCATCCTCAGCCTCGAACAGGCCGTGAAGGTCATCTTCCATCGCAGCCACCATCAGGAGACGACGCGGGGCCTCGGCACCATGGCGGTCCTGCTGGCGCCGGCGGAGGAGATCGAGGTCTTCCTCAAGGATTATCCGACCCTCGACATCGCCGCCTACAACAGCCCGAAGGCGATCACCGTCGCGGGGCCCGTCGACGCCATCGACGCGGCGATGAAGGCGCTGTCGCGCCGGCGTCGGCGCGGGCGCAAGCTCGACCTCGAATACCCCTTCCACGGCCGGCTGATGAACCCGACCGAGAAGCCGCTGCTGCGCGATCTCGCCGGGCTCAAGCCCCATGCCGGCACGACGGCCATGGTCTCGACGGTGACCGGCGACGTGCTCGCGGGTTCCGAGTTCGGGGCCGGCTACTGGTGGCGCAACATCCGCGAGCCCGTGCGCTTCTGCGAGGCGGTGCAGGAGGCGACCCGTCGGGGCGCCCGCATCTTCGTCGAGGTCGGCCCGCGCGCGACCCTACTCTCCCATGTCGGCGACGCGATCGAGCCGCTCGGCATCGAGACGGCGGGCGTCGGCGTGATGCATCGCAAGCCGGCCGGTGGCGATCCGATCGCCCGGGCCGTCGCCTCCGCCCTGGTCCAGGGCGCGGCCGTCGACGAAGCGACCGTGTTCGGCGAGAACCCGCAGGGTCCCGTGTCCCTGCCGCTCTACCCCTGGCAGCGCCGCAGCTTCCGGCTGGCCGAGACCACCGAGGGCGTCGGCGGCGTCGGCGTGCGCAGCTTCCACCCGCTCTACGGGTCCCGCGTCGCGGCCGACAGCCTCGATTGGCACGGCCATGTCGACATCGCGACGGTGCCCGAGCTCGACGACCACCGCATCGACGGCCAGGCGATCCTGCCCGGCGCGGCCTTCATCGAGATGGCGCTCGGCGTCGCCCGCGAGGCCCAGCGCAGCGACAGCGTCGCGCTCGCCGATTTCGAGATCCTGTCGCCGATGGTGTTCGGCGAGGATTCCCTGCGCGAGGTCAGCGTCCGGCTCTCGGGCAGCGGCAACGGCATCCAGATCCTGAGCCGTCCGCGCCTGACCCAGGCGCCCTGGCAGCTGCACGCCCAGGCCAAGATCGTGGACGGCACCTTCTCGGCGCCCGCCCCGGTCACGATCGAGGTGCCCGTGGACCATGCGGTCGCCGGCCCCGACCTCTACCGCCGCGCGGACGCGGCGGGCCTCGGCTTCGGCCCGAGCTTCCGGCAGGTGACCCTCAGCGCCCGCGTCGACGATACCACCATCGTCTCCGAGCTGGCGCCGGCCGAGCCGGACACGCGCTTCGGACTCGTTCCCGCCCGCCTGGACTCCTGCTTCCACGGTCTGATCCTGCTCTTCGCGGACCTGCTCGGCGAGAACGCGACCAAGGCCTACGTTCCCGTCCGCTTCGGCGAGATCCGCCTGGTCCGGCCCGGCGCCGTGATCGCGCGGGCGCAGATCCGGACGCGGCGCTGCAACGAGCGCAGCATCCTGGCCGACTTCACCCTGGTCGACGCCGAGGGCGAGGTCATCGCCACCCTGCGCGAGGGCCGCTTCCAGGCGCTGCGCGCCAAGTCCGACACGGAGCTCGCGGCCTACGCGATCCAGCAGCGCTCGGAGCTCGCGACCGAGCCCACCGCGATTCCCCTGGAGCGTCAGCCCAGCATCGCCGAGAGCCTGCGGCCGCAGGCGAAGCTGGCCCGCGCGCCGGCCGAGACGCCGCTCGCGCCGGGCCACCTTCTCCTCGAAGGCTGGGCGACCTCCCTCGCCTACCGGCTTGCCGAGGGCCTGCAGCGCTCCGGCAGCGTCGCCCTCGACGAGCGGGTGCCCGACGGGATGCGCCCCTGGCTGCTCAACGCTCTCTACGCCCTGGAGAGCAGCGGCCTCGCCAGCCTCGACGGCGAGCGCTGGATCCTGCGCAAGGACGTGTCGCTGCCCGCGCCCGACGAGATCATGCGCTGGATCGCGGCCGACCATCCCGAGCTCTCCGCCGAGCTCGTGCTGATCGCCGATATCGGTGCCGTCGCCAGCCGGCTGGTGGCGCGCGACCTGACCGCCGCGCCGACCCTGTCGCAGAACGCGCTCGACGCCTTCGCCCTTCGCAGCGCGACGGCCCGCGCCTCCGCCGACGTGATCGCCAGAATCGTCGAGGAGAGTCGGACCCGCCTGCCGCGCGACCGCGCCCTCCGGATGATGCAGGTCGGGTTCGGTCCGCTCTCCGCCCAGATCGCCGCCTTCGCCGACGGGGTGGAGGCGCAGCTGACCGTGTTCGAGGCGGACCGGCGTCTGGCCGAGCGCGCCCGCCTCGCCCTACCCCGCGGCGTCGTCATCGTCGAGGATGCCGCTGCCCTGCCCGAGAGCGGCTTCGACATCATCCTCGCCAGCAACGTGCTGCACCGGGCCGAGCGCGGCCTGCTCGGCCGGGTCGGCGATGCGCTGGCGACCGGCGGATTCCTGCTCGCGGTCGAGCCCGGCGCCTCCCTGTTCCGCGACCTCGTCTTCGGCCTCACGCCGGATTGGTTCGAGGCCGGCGCCGGCGACCTGCCGGTCGGGCGCCTGGAAGACATCACGGGCTGGCAGCGCCTGCTCAGCGATACCGGCCTCGTTCGCGTGGCGGTCGACCGGGCGGCGTCCGGCAATGGCGACGACCTCCTGCTCATGGCCGAGGCGCCGGTGCGCCCCCATCCGGCCGCGGGGCAGAGCTTCGCCTTCGTCATCGGCTCGCATGACGCCTTCGCCGCCGAGACCGCGTCGTCCCTGGCGACGCTTCTCGTCGCCGGCGGCGTCCACGTCTCGATCATCCTCGATTCCGAGCAATCCCTGCTCGAACTCGAGCGGGAGACCCCCGACACGGTGGTGTTCCTGGCCGGTGCCTTCGGCCGCGACGGCGCCGCCGCCGACCGCCTGCGCGACCGCTGCCTCAGCCTGAAGCGCTGCGTCGAGCATCTCGGCGCCCGCCAGACCCGGCTCTGGGTGATCTGCCCGGGCGCGACCCGCGACCTTGGCGAGGGCAGCGCCGTCGAGACCGGCGTCTGGGCCTTCACCCGCACGCTCGCCAACGAGGTCGCGAGCCTCGACGTGCGCCGGATCGACCTGTCGCCGGCGATGTCGTCGAAGCGCTCTGCCGAGCGCCTGCGCGACCTGATCCTGTCGGGCACCCCCGAGACCGAAATCGTCCTCGACGACGACCGCACCCGCGTGATGCGGTTCTCCCCCGGCCAGATGGCCCGTCGGCCCACCGCCGACGCGGTGCCGGCCGAGGCGGCGCGGCTCGAGCGCAGCAACACCGGGGGCCTCAACGAGATGCAATGGGGACCGGCCGAGCGCCGCGCCCCCGGCCGCGGCGAGGTCGAGATCGCGGTCGAGGCGACCGGCCTCAACTTCCGCGACGTGCTCTGGGCGCTCTCGATGCTGCCCGAGGAGATCCTGGAGGACGGCTTCGCCGGTCCGCGCCTCGGCCTCGAAGTCGCGGGACGCGTGCTCGCCGTCGGCCCCGGCGTGAAGGCCTTCAAGCCCGGCGACAGGGTCGTCGCCTTCGCACAATCGGGATTTGCCACTCACATCGTGGTGCCCGAGCTCGTCGTCGCCCCGAGCCCTCCCGGCGTCGGCGCGCAGGCCGCCGCCACCGTGCCGGTCGCCTTCCTCACGGCCTATTACGCGCTCGTCACCTGCGCCAAGCTGCGGCGCGGCGAGTGGGTGCTGGTCCATGGCGGCGCCGGCGGCGTCGGCCTCGCCGCGCTCCAGATCGCCAAGCTCAAGGGCGCCCGCGTCATCGCGACCGCCGGCTCCCGTGAGAAGCGGGCGCTGGTCAAGGCGCTGGGCGCCGAGCACGTGCTCGATTCGCGCTCGCTCAGCTTCGTCGACGAGGTCCGCCGCATCACCGGCGAGGGCGTCGGCGTCGTGGTCAACAGCCTGTTCGGCGAGGCGATGGAGCGCTCGCTCAACGTGCTGCGCCCCTTCGGCCGCTTCATCGAGCTGGGCAAGCGCGACTACGTCGCCAACACCCATATCGGCCTGCGCCCGTTCCGGCGGAACCTCTCCTATTTCGGCGTCGACCTCGACCAGGTGCTGCAGCACCAGGGCGAGGACGGGGCGCGGCTGTTCCGCGAGGTCATGGCGCTGTTCACAGAGGGCGGCCTGAAGCCGCTGCCGTTCCAGCCCTTCACCGCGGACGAGGTCTCCGACGCCTTCCGTCTGATGCAGCAATCGGGTCACGTCGGGAAGATTGTGATCGCGCCGCCGAAGCCCGGCAGCGTGATGGTCGCCCGCAAATCCGCCTTCGGAATCGCCGGCGACGGCGCCCACCTCATCACCGGCGGTCTCGGCGGCTTCGGTCTCGAGGCGGCGCGCTGGCTTAGCGATCGCGGCGCGAAGCACCTCGTCCTCGTCGGCCGCAACGGCGCGGCGACGCCCGAGGCCAAGGCCCTCGTCGCCGAGCTCACCGAGCGCGGCGTCACCGTCGATGCGCGGGCCTGCGACATCACCAGCCGGAAGGCGGTCGATCGCCTGCTCGCCGATATCGAGGCCGACGGCACGCGGCTCGCCGGCATCATCCACGGCGCCATGGTCCTCAAGGACGGGCTGATCGCCAATCTGGACGGCCCGAGCCTCGACGCGGTGATCCGGCCCAAGGTGATCGGCGCCGAGCACCTCGATGCGGCCACCCGCGAGCGGCAGCTCGATTATTTCGTGCTGTTCTCCTCGGCCACGACCTTCATCGGCAATCCGGGTCAGGGCGCCTACGTCGCGGCCAACGGCTTCATGGAAGGCCTGGCCCGCGAGCGGCGCCGTCACGGGCTGCCGGCGCTCGCCGTCGCCTGGGGCGCCATCGGGGACGTGGGGGTGCTGGCCCGCAACCGCGCCGTCATGGAGACGCTCGCCGGCCGCGTCGGCGTCACGCCGATGGACGCGCGCCGCTGCCTCGACCTCATGGCCGAGGCGCTGGAGGGACAGGGCGCGCAGCCGGACGACGCCGTCATCGCGATCGCGGCCATGCATTGGGGCAAGGCCCGCGAGCGCCTGGCCACCATGCGCTCGCCGAGCTACGCCGATCTCGGTTCCGACCAGCAGATGGAATCCGGCGCCGTCGCGGCGATCAACATCGCCGCGCTCCACAAGACGCAGGACATCGACACGGTTCGCAAGACGGTGTCCGACGCTATCGTCGAGGACATCGCCCGCATCCTGCGCCTGCCCAAGGACGACATCAGCCGCGTGCGTCAGCTCTCCGAGATCGGCCTCGACTCGCTGATGGGCGTCGAGCTCGGGGCGAGCCTGCAGGAGCGCTTCGCTCTCGACGCGCCGCCCTCGGGCATCTCCTCGGGCCTCACCGTGAACGAGCTGACCGAGACGCTGATCCAGTCGATCTCGGCGCCCGTCGACGAGGCGGCGGCGGCGGTGATGAGCCTCGCCCAGCGCCATGCCGGCGAGAGCGTCGACATCCGCGACCTCGAACCCTTCAACACGATGGTTGAACAGAACAGCCTCGAGATCAAAGAGATCCTGATATGACCGGACCCGCACGACCCGATGGCGGGCGCGCGGCGCTCGCAGGCTTCGTCACGAACCGCCTGGGACGCAACGCGGCCACGACGCGTCCCACCCCGCCCAAGCCGGCGGCCAAGAGCGAGGCCGGCGTGCAGCGCTTCGAGGCGCTACCGGGCTATCGCGAGCTCAAGCTCCAGCGCTCGGCCGCCGACCTCATCGGTCTCGGCAACCCGTTCTTCCGCATCCATGAGACCCGAGCCGGGGCGACGACGCGCATCGACGGCCGGTCCTTCATCAACTTCTCGTCCTACGATTATCTCGGCCTGAACGGGCACGCGGACATCAACGAGGCCGCCCGCAGCGCGATCGACACCTTCGGCACCTCGGCCTCCGCGAGCCGGATCGTCGCCGGCGAGCGCCCCGGACACCTGAGCCTGGAACGGGCGCTGGCGGCGCATTACGAGACCGACGGCTGCGTCGTGATGGTGAGCGGCCACGCCACCAACGTCACGACCATCGGCGCCCTCTTGGAGCCCGGCGACGTGATCTTCCACGACGCGCTGATCCACAACAGCGTCGTCACCGGGGCGCAGCTCTCGGGCGCCCAGCGCCGCTCCTTCGCCCATAACGACCTCGACGCGCTGGAAACCCTGCTCGGCGCGACCCGGCACGAGCACCGCCGCGCTCTGATCGTGGTCGAGGGCCTCTACAGCATGGACGGCGACGCGCCGGACCTCGCCGGGCTCGTCGCCCTCAAGGAGCGCTACAACGCCTGGCTGATGGTCGACGACGCGCACGGCCTCGGCGTGCTGGGCCGGAGCGGCGCGGGCCTGCACGAGCATTGCGAGGTCGACCCGAGCCAGGTCGACATCTGGATGGGCACGCTCTCCAAGACGCTCTCGACCTGCGGCGGCTACGTCGCCGGGCCAGCGCCGCTCATCGAGTACCTGAAGTGCACCGCGGGCGGCTTCCTCTACAGCGTCGGCCTGTCGCCGCCGCTGGCCGCCGCCGCCGAAGCCGCACTCGCCCTCATGCATGCCGAGCCGCATCGGGTCGAGCGCCTGCGCCAGAACGGCCAGCTCTTCCTCGCCTGCGCCAAGAAGCACGGCCTCGATACCGGCACGAGCCTCGGCCTCGCCGTGATTCCGGTGATCGTCGGGGATTCCCTGAAGTCGGTGACCCTGTCCGACCGCCTGTTCAAGCGCGGCATCAACGTCCAGCCGATCATCCATCCGGCCGTGCCGGAGCGGGCCTCGCGGCTGCGCTTCTTCATGACCTCGGAGCACACCCCCGAGCAGATCCGGGAGACGGTCGATGCCGTGGCCGAGGAGCTCGCGGAGATCGAGAAGGGCGGGTCGCTGATCGAGCGGCTGATGGCCAAGCGCAACGTGCGGGCTTGAGCGGCCGTCGCGGCACGCCTCAGGCAGCGCGTTCGCTCAGCGCCTCGAAGCCGAACGGCGTCTCCGCCTGCGGGACGCGCGCCGTGCTCACGCCACGGCAGACGCGGGCATTGGCGGTCGCCGCCGCGAGGAGCAGCACGGCCAGCACCTGATGAGCGAGGCCGGCCCAGAGCGGCACCGCGAGCAGCAGCGTCATGACCCCGAGCGCGGCCTGGGACAGGGCCAGCACGGCAAGCCCCGCCGCCCGACGCGCCGCGCCCGTCGCACGGGCGTCCAGCGCGTGCAGGAAGGCGACGAGCACGACGAGATAAGCCGTCAGCCGGTGGTTGAACTGCACCAGCGTCGTGTTGTCGACGAAGTTCTCGATCCAGGGCCGGACCGCGAAGAGCTCGCTCAGGGGCGGTACCAGGACGCCGTCCATGTCGGGCCAGGTGTTGTGGACGAGGCCGGCCTTGGAGCCGGCCACCAGCCCGCCGAGCCAGATCTGGAGCAGCACCAGCCCCATCAGAGCGTAGGCGCCCCGCCGCAGGCGGGCAGAAGCCGGCTCTCCAGGGCCGGGCCTCAATCCGACCGCGAGCCAGACCAGGCCCGCGAGGATGAGGCTCGCGGTGGTGAGGTGCAGCGCGAGCTTGAGGGGCGCGACCGCCGTCATGCCGGGCTGGAGCCCGGAGGCGACCATGATCCAGCCGATCGCGCCCTGAAGGCCGCCGATGAGCCCGAGGCCGAACAGCGCGATGCCGAGGCGGCGGTCGAGGGCGCCGCGCCACCAGAACCAGAGCAGCGGCAGGAAGAAGGCGAGCCCGATGAGGCGCCCGAGCATCCGGTGGCCCCATTCCCAGGCGTAGAGGACCTTGAAGTCGGACAGGCCCATACCCTGGTTCAGGATCTGGTATTGCGGGGTGCCGCGGTACTTCTCGAACTCCGCCGCCCAGGCCTCCGCCGAGAGGGGCGGCACGGCCCCCGTCACCGGCCGCCACTCGGTGATCGACAGGCCGGAGCCCGTCAGGCGCGTGGCGCCGCCCACCGCCACCATCGCGATAACCAGGAGGACGAGCAGGACGAGCCAGCGCCGCACGGTCCGGTGATCATCGGGAAGGGCCGTTGCGGCTGTGACCATCGCGGGGCGACCTGTCTTGCGGGTTCGAACCAAAGGGCGGAGCGCCGGGGGCGTCCAGCCCAGGGCGTGAGTTAGGCGGGGCGCGCGCACCGGGCAACGACCGGCGATGCCGCACCTGCCCCTTTGCGGCAGCGCGTGACGTTGTCATCGGCCGGGCGCATCCCTAGCTCACTTCCATAACGGGGCGTCGCCTTGCCGGCGTCCCGAACCGCGAAAACCCGAGGACGAGGCCGATGCGCCGCCGCACCCGCTCCCTGATCGGCACGATCGTGATGCTCGCCTTCATCATCGTTTATGCGCCGGTGGCGATGGCGCTCGCCGACAGCCGCATCGCGCAGACCCCCGCGCTCGTCCAGACGCTCCTCTACTGCTTCCTCGGCATCGCCTGGATCTTCCCGCTGATGCCGTTGATCAGCTGGATGCAGAAGCCCGATGCCGACGAGGCCGGCGCGCGGCGTGTTGATCCCTAGGGCGTCGTTCGAAGGGCAAAAGCGGCGGATGCCGGGATTTCGCCGTACTCGGACAGCAGAGACGGCGGACCTCCCCGAAGCTTCGTCAGCCGAAGGTCGCCAAAGCGCCTCATGCCCCGCCTCCGCACGCTCCTGATCGGCTCCGCCCTGCTCATCCTGCCCTCCCTCGCCGGCGCGCAGGGCACCCCGCGCTCGGCCTCGGAATGCGAGCGCCTCAAGAACGATCTCGCCTACAACCAGTGCCTGGCGATGTTCGGCCCCTCGGCCCGCGGCATGGTCGGCGACGGCAACAGCGTCGCCGCCGGCACCGCGGCGGTCGCCGCGATCCCGCCGAGCAGCGCCACCGGCATCCCGGTGACCGAAGAGCCCGTGCTCGACACGGGACGGCAGCGGGGCCGCCGCGGGCGCTACACGCGTGGCGGCCGCCAGACCGCGAGCTTCGACGTCGGCAGCGAGAGACGGTCGTCCCGGCGGTATCGGCGCCGGTACTAGGTCGGGAAGGCCGCACGCTGTCGGACGGCCCGATCCGACGGAACATCCCGAAGCCTCTTCAAACGAGACCTTCAGGCGAGAGGCCGGGCCGCCCGAGCAGGCGGTGGAGCCGCTTGACATCGGCGGGCAAGACGTCGCTGGGCAGATTGCCCGTCAAGGCCGCAAGCACCGCGGCGACCCTCCGATCGGATGTGCCCTTTGTCCGAGCACTCGCCACGTGATGGGGGAGGCCTCGCCGCTGCCCTACGGTCAGCGCATCCCAAGCCCGAGCCGCAGTCTCGTCGGATGACAACGCCCGCGCCAGACTGTCGGGCACGTCGACGGCGTCTTGGTCGGCGACCCGGAAGCGCATCTCGACCGTATGGCCGAGGGCGACGCCGGCATTCTTGAGCGTGTCCGCGGAGACGATGACGTAGTAGCGCCCGTCACCGGCCGGGATGAAGGCATTCTTGACCGGCAGCTCAGCGATCTCTCCCTCGACGCGCAGCTGGGGATAGCGGTCGAACGGCATTTCCTTGGCGATCACGTCGGGCAGGAACAGCACCGCATACCAGACCTTACGGTCGCGTCCGACGCCGTGACGTTCGATCGTCGCCTCGAAGCTGTGCGTAAACGGCCTCACGTCGGCGAGGCCTGCCACCGCGCCGTCGTGCTGGTGGTCCGGCTCGGCCCGTTCCCTCGATCCACTCGGCACAGCGAACCTCCTCGTCTCATCGACTCGCCCGCTCCGGCGAGGGCGGCAGTCATTACCGTGTCGATCCCAGCTTGCGCGGACACCAGCGCCGTGGCTGGCCTGGGATGGAATCGGCGCGGAGCATCCTCATCGGCCCGCCGATCAACTCCAAGATCCATGGAATGCTGGTGTGAGGTCACGGCCTTTCTCCTTCGACCCCCGCGAAGGTCTCTCACCCCACCGACACTCGCCGCCCCCGGTTCCAGGCCAGGAACGGCACCCCCGACAGCAGCGCGCTCAGCGCGGCATCGTTCTGGTGACAGCCGTTGATCGAGATCCGCGGCAGGGCGTGCAGGTGGGCGGCATGGGCCGCGAAGAGGTGGCCGGGCCGGGTCGTGACCGCGGTGGCGAAGCCCGCGTCGCGGGCCATCGCGAATTCGCGGGGACCGGCGGAGGTCGGGTCGCCCACCGGATAGGAGAGGTGGCGTACCGAGCGCCCGAGCTGTGCCGCGATCCGGTCGCGTCCTTGCGCGATCTCGCCGGCGGCGACCGCCGCACCGTGCTTGGCGAGCATCGGGTGGCTCACCGTATGGGCCCCGATTGTCACCGCCGGATCGACTGCCAGCGCGCGCAACTCGTCCCAGGAGAGGCAGAGACGCCCGGCCTCGCCGCCGGTTGCGATACCCGCCTCGGCGCAGAGATCGGCGATGCCTGAGAGAAGCGCCGCCTCCGGGCCGGCGCGCAGGTGCCGGTAGACCGTCTCGAAGGCTGCGAATTTCTCGGACGGGTCCGTCGCCGGCAGATCGAAGGACCCGAGCCTGACCCGGTTGAGGCGGGCGATGGCCCCTTCCAGCTCGAGCCACCACAGACGGCCGCGCCCTTCCGCAAAGTCGCTCGTCACGAACAGCGTCCAGGGTGCGCCGTGCCGGCGCAGCACGGGCAGGGCGTGCTCGACATTGTCGCGGTAGCCGTCGTCGAAGGTGAGCACCGCGAAGGGCGCGCGGCTCCCCTCGCCGGCCAGGCGCCCGGGCACCGCGTCGAGGCCGATCAGGTCGAAGCCGAGCGCCTTGAGCCGGGTCAGCACCCGGTCGAGGAAGGCCGGTGTGATCGTGAGCAGGCTGTTCGGTGCGTAGGCCCCCGGTGGCTCCGGGCGGACATGATGGAAGGTGAGGATCACCCCGAGCCCGCGCGCGAGAGGCGCGAGCCAGCGATCGGCCCGCGTGCCCGCGATCGCACGGAAGCTCGCATCGAACAGGCGGTGGCGGTTGCGGGAGGACAGCATGGGGCGAGCTTCGAGGAGGACCGGCGCTCCTTCCTAAGCCCGATGCGGCAAGGTTTCGTTACCCACGCCCGCAAGATCACGCGCAGCGGACGGCACGCCTCAACCCCGGCTTCAGGCCTTCCGGGGTTGGGTGAGCGGACGTGGTGGGACTGGAGTGGTGTGGTGGCGATTGCCGTCGATGATCTGGCCGGGGTTGGCATGGTCCGGGAGAGAATGAGCGCCGGACTGAGGGCGGAGGTCTTCGAGGATCTCGCCGGCGTCGAGGCGCTGTGGCGCGGGCTCGAGAGCGACCCGGCTGTGCTGGCCACGCCCTACCAGCGCTTCGACTGGGTCGCGGCCTATCTGCGTGCGGAGCCGGCCGCCGCCCTGCGCATCATCGTGCTGCGCGACGCCGCCGGGCGGGGCCGGATGATCCTGCCGCTCACCGTCGCCCGCGAGCGGGGCGCCGCCGTCGCGCGGGTCGTCGGGGCCAAGCACGCCAATTACCACATGCCGCTCTTCGCCTCCCGCGAGGCGGCGGCCATGCCCGGCGAGGATCTGCGCGAGGCGCTGCGGCTCGTCGGCGGGTCGGCGGGCATCGACGTCTACGCGCTCTCCCACCAGCCCCGGTTCTGGGACGGCGCGGCCAACCCGCTGGCCCTGCGGGCGGAACCTTCGCCGAGCGACGCCTACGGCCTCATGCTCGGTCCCGATCCGGATTCGACGATGAAGCGCGTCTTCAGCGCGGATGCCCGCAAGAAGCTGAGGGCCAAGGAGCGCAAGCTCGTCGAGGGCTTCGGCACGATCGAGCATCGGGTGGCGGCGACGCCCGAGGAGGCGACCGCCTATCTCCAGGCCTTCTACGCGCAGAAGGCCGTTCGATTCGCGCAGATGGGAGTCGCCGACCCCTATGCGGAGGCGGGCGTGCGCGACTTCCTCTCGGCGGGCGCCGCCGGCGAAAACTCGGCGATCGAGGTCCACGCCCTTGTCGCGGTCGAGACCGGGCGCGTGCTGGCGACGTTCGGCGGGGCCGTCGACACGCAGCGCTTCAGCGGCATGATGACGGCCTTCGATGGCGACCCGGCCGCGAGCCGCTGGAGCCCGGGCGACGTCCTCCTGCACCACCTCATCCGCGACCAGGCCGTTCGCGGGCGCCGGGGCTTCGACCTCGGCGTCGGCGAGGCGCGCTACAAGGCCAGCATCTGCGACGAGACCATCGAGCTTGCGGAGGTGGCGATCCCCGTCACCCTGCGCGGGACCGTCTTCGCGATGCAGGCGATCGGCCTCTCCCGCCTCAAGCGCCGGATCAAGCGTGACCCGCGCCTGTGGGCGGTGATCCAGCGCCTGCGGCGGTGGTCGGCGAGGGGCGCGCCGGCGGCCTAGGCCGCCGACAGGCGCAGCTGCATCTCCGGCTCGACGGGTTTCGCGGCTTCGATCGCCGCGCGATCCTGGGCCACCAGAACCTGGCCGGCGCCGGCATCCTCGGCGGCCGCGTAGAGGGCGAGCAGGTCCGGGTCGTCCGCCTCGGCGTTCGAGGCGATGACCACCGCCGCCATCCGTCCGGCCGTCGCGCTCAGGATGTCGTGGGCAGGGGTCTGCGCCGCGTCGAGGCGGCAGACGATCCAGTCATAGGCCTCGGCCAGCGCGTCGAGGGTGATGCCGAGCGCCTCGGCCTCCTCGATCAGGATCTCGGCCTCGATCGAGCCGCGAGCGATCCCGTGAAGCGGGCAATCCCGGAAGGACTGGATCACGTCGAAGAAGCCCGCCTCGCCGGCCACGAGATCGGTGAGGCCGGGCTCGTCCGCGCCGCCGGTCCGGCCGTTCAGGTCGACGAGCAGCGTCCGGGCACCCGCGGCCAGGGTCCGTGCCAGGCTCTCGGCGAGTCCCTGTCCCCCCTTCACGGGCACCGTCTCGGCCACGAGCACACGGCGACCGCCGTAAACCTTGCCCGAGCGCAGGCGCTCGATCAGCGGGTCGAGATGGTAGGCGGATGAGGCCTCCCTCGCGACCGGCGCCGGTGCGGGCATCGCCGTGGCCGGTTCTGCGGCTCGCGGAGCCTCGGGCGTCTCCAGTGTGGCGGCGATGGGCGGCGGCTCCCGGGGCTCCGCGCGCATCGGCGCGGCGGGCCGGGCGAGCGCCGGGGAGGCTTCCGGGAAGACGAAGGGCACCGGCTCGGGCCGGCCCGGGGGCTCGTCGGAAGGCGCACCCACCTCCGGCTCCCGGCGGCGCATGGGCTCGGCGGGCTCCGTGAGGAGGTGGCGGCCGAGCACGAGGCCGGCCGAGAGAAGGAAGCCCATGAGGGTGGCGAGGCCGACGATCGGCAGCTTCTTGGGGAAGGACGGCAGTTCCGGCACCACGGCGCGGGAGACCACGCGGGCATCGGCCGGTGCCGCGTTCTCGGCGTCGCGGGCGCTCGCCTCGCGGTAGCGGGACAGGTAGGATTCGAGCTGCTCGCGCTGGGCCTTGGCCTCGCGCTCCAGGGCGCGGAGCTGCACCTCGCTGGAATTGCCCTTGGCGACCGTGTCGCGCTGGCCGTCGACGGTCGCACCGAGTGCCTCGACCCGGGCCTCGGCGAGCTTGGCCTCGTTCTCCATGGTGCGGACCACCCGCTCGGCGGTGGCCTTGATCTGCGCGTCGAGGTCCGCGACCTGCGCCGTCAGCTCCTTGATGCGGGGATGCTCGGACAGCAGCGTGCGGGATTCGAGCGCGAGCTGGGCGCGCAGCGTGATGCGCTGCTCGACGGTGCGCCGGATGGTCTCGTTGTTGGCGACATCCGGGATCTCGAAGGCGCGCCCGTCCTTGATCATCTCCTTGATGAGCCTGGCGCGGGCCGTCAGGTCGGCCTTGGCGCTGCGGGCCTGCGAGAGCTGGCTCGACAGCTCGGCGAGCTGCTGGGCGTTGAGGGGCTGGTTGGCGACGCCCGTCGTGATCAGGCCGTTGCGGGCGCGGAAGGCCTCGACCTTCGCCTCGGCCTCGGCGACGCGGCTGCGCAGGGTCTCGATGTTGCCGCCGAGCCAGGTCGAGGCGTAGCGGGCGGTGTCGATCTTCGCCGCCTCCAGCGAGACGATGTAGAGCTCCGCGACCGTGTTGGCGGCCCGGGCCGCGAGCTCCGCGTCCCGCGAGCGGAACTCGATCGTCAGGATGCGCGACTTGCCCGCCGAATAGACCAGCAGCCGGTCGAAATAGGCTTCGAGCACCCGGTCCTCGGCCGGCCGCTCCAGGGGATTCTGCGCGAGGCTCACGGCCATCAGCGCACGCTTCACCGGGCCGATCCCCTCAACGCTGCCGTCGAATTCCGGGTTGCCGACGAGGTTGAGCCGGCGGATCGCCTCCCGGGCGAGGTCGCGCGACATCACGACCTGGACCTGGCTCGCCACCGCCTGCTCGTCGATGGGCAGGGCCGGCTCGCTGCGCTCCTGGGCGGAACGGGCGAAGGAGGCCTCGCGGCTCTCCAGCAGGACCTTTGCCTCGCCGGTGTAGCGCGGCGGCACGACCTGCACGAAGGCGAAGGCGCTCAAGCCCGCGATCGTCGTCGCCAGCGCGATCCCGAGCGCCGAGCGCCGCAGCGGTCCCCCAATCTGCGAGACCTTCAGACCCTCGCGCGCCGGCTGGGCGGCGGGTGCTTGAGCGGGGTGGAGCGTAGAGCGGGGCATGGCACGATCTTTACGCGAGGCAAGATGACCGACCGCTCGAACGCAGTCTCGACCCCGAATAGACATCGTTAAGATTGACCAGGAGTTAATTTCCGGCCGGTCCCCCGCATCCGTTTCGCGATGTCAGCTTTCGTTAACCATATCGCCTTAGCAATACGCCTCAGTAGGCTACTCATCGTGGCAGTGGTGATGAATCGGCGCGCGCTCCTTCTCGCTCTCGGCTCGAGTCTCGCGCTCGGCGGCTGCCTGCGGCCGGACTTTCGAACGGACCTGCTCGACGCGACCGGCACCGGATCGATCGGTGCCCGCTATACGTTGGCGGCCGGCGACCGCCTGCGCGTCATCGTGTTCGGCCAGGACAACCTCTCGAACATCTACGCCGTCGACGGCGGCGGCAATATCGCGATGCCGCTGATCGGCCTCGTGAAGGTCGGCGGCCAGAGCACGGCCCAGGCCGCCAAGACCGTCGAGACGAAGCTCGCGGCGGGCTTCGTGCGCGAGCCCAAGGTCACCGTCGAGGTCGACGCCTACCGTCCGTTCTACATCCTGGGCGAGGTGACGACCTCGGGCCAGTACCCCTACGTCAACGGCATGGCGGTCGAGACGGCGGTCGCCATCGCGGCGGGCTTCGGTCCGCGGGCGGCGCGCGACTATGCCGTCGTCACCCGCGAGGGCCGGGACGGCCTCGTCTCTGGCATCGTCCCGATGACCTACCCGGTCCGCCCCGGCGACACGATCGTGATCAAGGAGCGCTTCTTCTGATCGCTGTCGTTAGGTCCTTCCTAACCGCGATCGGCGTTTGGCCGCCGCGCGGCCTGGTTGCGCCTGCCGCTTAACCAGGCACCCAGACATTTCGTCTTAGGCTCCCGCGCAAGAACCCGTCGCGTGGAGACCCCGCTTTGGTCGCGTCAGCCCTCGATCCGGCCGCCCCTCCCTACCGAATCCTGCACGTCTTCCGTGCGCCGGTCGGGGGGTTGTTCCGGCACGTCAACGACCTCGCGCGCCTCCAGGCCGCGTCCGGCCATGCGGTGGGGATCATCTGCGATGCCTCGACGGGGGGCGAGCGCGCCGCCCGGCAGCTCGCCGAGCTCGAACCCTGCCTCGCGCTCGGCGTGACGCGTCTGCCGATGCGCCGCAACCCCACCCCGTCCGACCTCGCCGTGCTGGCGGTGATCGCCCGCCGCGCGGCGGCGCTCGGCGCGAACGTCCTGCACGGCCACGGCGCCAAGGGCGGCGTCTATGCGAGGCTCAGCCCCGTCCTCGGCCGCGGTCCGGCGCCGATCCGGGCCTACACGCCCCATGGCGGCAGCTACAATTACCGGCCGGGCACCGCCCTGCATCGCCTCTACATGGGCGCGGAGCGCCTGCTTTCCTTGCGCACCGACGCCTTCTTGTTCGAGAGCGAGTACGTGGCCGGGCGCCACGCCGCCTATGTCGGCCCGAGCCGGCACCTCACCCGCATCGTCCATAACGGCATCGCCGAGGCCGAGTTCGAGCCCGTCGAGCCGGCGGCCGAGCGCCATGACCTCCTCTACATCGGCGAGCTGCGCGACGCGAAGGGCGTGCCGTTCCTGCTGGAGGCGCTGGCGAGCCTGCGGGCCGCCGGGCGGCCGCTGACCCTCCTGATGGTCGGCTCGGGACCGGATGCCGAGATCATCCGCGAGCGGGCGCAGGCCATGGGCCTGTCCGAGGCGGTCACCTTCGAGCCGCCCCAGCCGATCCGGCCGGTCCTCGCCCGCGGCGACATCCTGGTGGTGCCCTCGCTCGCCGAATCCCTCCCCTACGTCGTTCTCGAAGCGGCGGCGGCGCGCCAGCCCCTGATCGCCACCAATGTCGGCGGCATCCCGGAGATCTTCGGCGCGGCGGCGTCCGAGCTCGTGCCGCCGCGCGATCCCGGCGCCCTCGCCGGGGCGATCGCGCGGGTGCTCGACGAGGCGCCGGACCAGCGGCGCGCCCGCTTCTGCGCCTTGAGCGAATCCGTACGCACGCGCTTCTCGATGACCCGAATGGGTGCCGACGTACTGTCCGGCTACGCCGCCGCCTTCCGCGCCAGGGAAGCCGCGCCCCCTGCGCCGGTGCTGGCCGGGAACGCGCCGAAATCGACGTGATCCGTCCGCCCCGGCATTAAGTCTTCCGTGATCAGCCTTCGCTAATCCTAAGTATTGCGCGAGGGCAGCGCAGGCAGCTTCGAGTAGACCCGATGAGTGCGTTCGACGTTCGTGATCTTCTCAGGGCGGCTGGCGGCTCCGCGGCCGTCCGCGTCACGGGCTTCGACGCGCCGGCCCCGCCCGAGGCGATGCCGCCGGCCGAAGTCCTTGCTCCGCCGATGTCGGCACCTGCCATGTCGTCGGTGGTGCTCATCGGCTGCGTGCGCCTCGCCGAATTCGCGCTGATCGCCACCCTCGGGCTTGCGATGCACCAGGCGGTGCTCGCGGGGCTCGTGCCGCTCGGGTTCCGCTACGCCGGCGCGGTGCTGGGCATCGCGGGCCTCGCCACGCTCCTGTTCCAGTTCGCCGGAACCTACCGGATCGGGGCGTTTCGCGGCTTCGGAAAGACCGCCCTGCGGCTCGCCGCCTCCTGGTCCCTCGTCTTCCTCCTGGCTGCGGCCGTGCTCGTCTTCGCCAAGCTCGCAGACCAGTATTCCCGAATCTGGCTCGGAAGCTTCTACGCCGCGGGCCTCGTCCTTCTCCTCGCCGAGCGCTTCGTCCTCTCCCGCGTGATCGGCGCCCAGATGCGGCAGGGCCGCTTCGACCGGCGCACTGCCGTCGTCGGCGGCGGGCCGCTGGCCGAGGACCTCATCCGCGCCCTCGAAACCCAGTCCGATTCCGGCATCCGGATCGTCGGTGTGTTCGACGACCGCGGCGACGACCGCGCCTCGACGGTGGTCGGCGGCTACCCCAAACTCGGCTCCGTCACCGATCTCGTCGCCTATGCCCGCACGACGCGGCTCGACCTCGTGGTCTTCACGCTGCCGATCGCGGCCGAGGACCGCATGCTCCAGATGCTCGCCAAGCTCTGGGTGCTGCCGATCGACATCCGGCTCTCCGCCCAGGCGACGAAGCTGCGCCTGCGCCCGCGCGCCTATTCCTATCTCGGCGACGTGCCGGTGCTCGACGTCTTCGACAAGCCGATGGCCGATTGGGACATCGTCGCCAAGAACGTGTTCGACCGGGTCGTCGGCCTCCTCGCGCTGGTCGGCCTCGCGCCGGTGATGCTCGCCGTGGCGCTCGCCGTCCGCCTCACCTCGTCCGGGCCGGTCCTGTTCCGGCAGAAGCGCTACGGCTTCAACAACGAGCTGATCGAGGTCTTCAAGTTCCGCTCGATGTACGCCGATCGGGGCGACGCGGCGGCCGCCAAGCTCGTCACGAAGGACGACCCGCGGGTGACGCCGGTCGGGCGCTTCATCCGCAAGACCTCGCTGGACGAGCTGCCCCAGCTCTTCAACGTGGTGAAGGGCGAGCTCTCCCTCGTCGGCCCGCGCCCGCACGCCCTGCAGGCCAAGGCCGCCAACACCCTCTACGACCAGGTCGTCGACGGCTACTTCGCCCGCCACAAGGTCAAGCCCGGCATCACCGGCTGGGCGCAGATCAACGGCTGGCGAGGCGAGACCGACACCAGCGAGAAGCTGCAGCGCCGCGTCGAGCACGACCTCTACTACATCGAGAACTGGTCGGTGCTGTTCGATATCCGCATCCTGCTCGCCACCCCGCTCGCGCTGTTCCGGACGAAGAACGCGTATTGAGGCGATGGCGGGGAGAGCCGCGCGCGCCTTCCGCCACCTTTGTCATTCCGGGTCGCCGCAAGGCGAGCCCGGAACCCAGAACCGCCGACGCGGCAAGTTGAGGCGCTGTCGGCGGCTCTGGGTCCCGGGCTCCGCGGAGTTGATCCTCGGACTGGCCAAAGGCCAGATCCGGGGGCGGTCCCGGGATGACAAGCGTGAGCGGGAAAGACCTACCTCACGAAGGCTGCGTCAGACCCGTGGGAAGCAGAAGTACGTGGCATTTCAGGCCTCGAAGACGGGCCGGCCCTCGACCACGCCGAATTCGAGGTAATGCCGCAGCGGATTGATCCCCGCCGCCCTGACGTCCGGGTTGGCCGCGAGATAGGCGTTGTTGTCGAACTCGTCCGACGGATTGCGGCCCTCCCGCCATCCGAAATTCGCGTAGTGCTCGAGCGGATTGACCCCGGCGGCGCGCACGTCGGCGTTGGCCTCGAGGTAATCCTCCGTCTCGAAGAACGCGTTCGGATCGCGGCCCTCCCGCCAGCCGAACTGCGCGTAATGCATGTCCGGGTCCACTCCGGCCTCGGCCACGTCCGGGTTCCGGCTGAGATAGTAGAGGTCGTCGACGAGCGGGCTGCCGTCGTTCTGCCTGACGATGAGCTCGCCGAACACGAAGGTCTCGACGTTGACCGTCTGAACGGTCAGGTCGCCCACGCCGCCGGCATCATCATCGTCGTCGTCGTCGTCGTCGCCTGCCGGCTGGACGGGAGCGTCGTCGTCATCGTCGTCTTCCCCCTCGTCATCGTCGTCGCCGCTGGTCGAGGAGATCGTCGCCACGTTGCCCGTCGAGACCACGCGCAGGTCGTCGAGCTCCGCGCCGACATCCAGGATGTCGATTCCGGCCTCGCCGTTGAACAGGAAGTTCGCGTCGGCCGCGTTCAGGGTGTCGTTGCCGCCGCCGCCGAGGAACACGCCGCTGCCGAAGGTGACGTTCAGCGCGTCGTTGCCGCCGCCGGCCACGACCGTCACCTGGTTGGGATCGTCGTCGTCCCCGGTGATGTTGAACAGGTCGTCGCCACCATTCCCGACGACCACGATCGTCTCGTCTTCTTCTTCGATATTAAAGATTTCGGTCGCAGAAGTACCAGTGAACGTTTTCGCCACGACGTTTCTCCCCGGGAGCGGCTTCTCGGCTCTACCTGAGGGAGAGTATAGCCAGGCTTTGTCCGTGTTAAGGACGTATTCTGCCTAGCTTAGATGGCGAAAGCCTCCCGGCCGTATTGCCGGATGCTCCCGAACCTGCGTGGCCGACGCCATTCGGGGCGTCAGACACCGACCACGATCCCCGCTCCACCTATTCGACGGAGCGGGGATCACAGGTGTCCTAGGGCAGCGCGCCGGCCTGCTCCTTGGCCTTCGTCATGGTGTCCTCGCAGCCCTTCACGTCGCCGGCCTTGTCCTGGGTCTTGGCCTTGGCGATCAGCTCGCGCGCCTCCTTGATGCCGGAGACGCTCGCCGTCGTGGACGGATCGGTGGGCTTCCCGCCGGGCGGTTGCGCGAGTGCCTTGTCCGAGCCCGAGGAGGTCGGGCCGCCCGGCGGCTCCTTGCCCGTCACCCGCTCGGCGCCCGCGCTGTCGAGGCGACGCTCGATCGTGGCGATCTGCTCGGTGCAGGACGAGGCATAGGCGCTGCCGGTGGTGGCAAGCGCGATGAGGACGGCCGAGAGGCCGGTCGCGAGCCGCATGAGGGTTCCTCCTGATCTTGGTTGTCCGGGAGGGAAACGTCGGTTCCGGCGCCCGCGTTGCAGCGGCATCGTCGCCGGGCCGGGGTCCTTCCCCTGACCCCGAACGAAAACGGCGCGGTCCCTCGGGACCGCGCCGTCGCAAAGGCCGCGAAGACTTCTCTCAGAACTTGCGGATGACCGGCTCCGGCATCGGCGCCGGAGGCGGGCCGAGCACGTAGCGGATGCCGCCGTAGATGGAGAGCGGCTGCACGATGGTCGTCGTGCGCGGATCGTTGAGCGCGAAGCGGTTGGCGAAGAGCTCGCCCGGCTCGGTCCGCTCCAGGAAGGTGCCGAAATTGGCGTGGCGGCTGTTGAGCAGGTTGGTGACGAGGCCGAAGACCTGCAGGTTCGGCGTCACCTGGTAGCTCGTGTTGAGGTTGACCGAGAAGTAGGCCGGCAGCTTCGGGTTCAGGTTCGACTCGTCGCCGCGGTAATAGGACGACGAGTAGGCCGCGAGGTTGGCGCCGAACCGCCAGGCCGGCGTCAGCGCGACGTCGAACCCGACCTTGAACTGATGGTCGGGCACGAGCGGCACCTTGTTGCCCGGGCGCACGGTGATGAGGCCGTCGTTGGCGAGCGGGTTGTTGGGTGAGGACAGGTCGCCCGTGAACTGGAAGGTGGCGTCGATCAGCGCGTAGTTCGCGTAGACGCTGAAATCCGGACCGATGAGTTCGGTCCCGACCTCGATGCCCTGGCGCTGGGTCGCCGGCACGTTGACGAAGTAGCCGCGCGCCGCGTTGCCGGGCACCGCGACCTGCAGGATGTCGTTGGTCAGGTCGGTGCGGAAGGCGCCGACCTTGTAGCTGAGGAGACCGCCCGCGTAGAAATCCGGCACCGTGCCGCGGAAGCCGACCTCGTAGGTGCGCGCCACGACCTGATCGAGGGGCGGGTCCGCCACCAGCGAGTTCGGCAGCAGGCAGGGTCGCAGCGGGTTCGCGCAGGCGAGTTCGAGCGGCGTCGGGGCGCGGTTCGACTCCGAGTAGCCGCCGTAGAGGTTCAGCCAGGGGTAGAACTTGTAGGTCAGGCCGGCGACCGGGTTGATCCGGTTGAAGTAATGCGTCCCCGTGACGTCCGGCGAGAAGCCGGTCTGGTCCTGGGTCGAGATCTTGGCGAAGTTCAGTCGCGCGCCGGCCGTGAGGGAGAGGGCGTCGGTCACGTCGAAAGTGTCGAGGGCGAAGAGGCCCATGTAGAGGTTGGTGCCGATGGCGTTGCTCGGCGCGATGCCGAGCGCCGCGGCCGTGCGCAGCTGCTCGGTGCCCACGCCGGGCACGAAGCCGTAGGTCGGGTTGTTCGGGTTGGTGGTGACGCTGAGGTCCGGGTTGATGATGCCGAGCGTGCTCTGCGACTTGTAGGTGAAGTGGGCCTGCTCGATGCTGCCGCCGACGATGAAGGTGTTGCCGCGGTCGAAGACCCGGTCGCGGTTCACCGCCTGGAGCGTGCCGCCGTAGCTCTCCGCCTCGGTGCGGACCGTGTCGAGGGTGCCGTAGGGAACGCCGGGGGTGAAGGGGATGCGGGTCGCGTTCCGGCCCTGCATCAGGAACTGGTTGCGGTAGGCCTGATTCGAGAGGTTGCCCTGCTGGAAGCCGTCGTCCTCGAAGCAGAGCGAGCCGCGGAAGGAGGATTGCCGGCTGCAATTCTCGAACTCGGCGTCGTTGCCGTCGATCACGAACTGGCTGAAGCGCCGGTAATAGGCGTTGCCCTGCAGATCCCAGGTCGGCGAGAGGTTGACCTTCCCCGTGACCTGGATCTGGCCCATCCGCGTGTCGATGGTCTGCGGGTAGGTGAAGATCGCCCGGTCGTCGAGATGGGTGAAGTCGACCGGCGCGGCCGCCGCGGCGCCGAAGAAGGTCTTGGCGCCCTGCGCGATGATGTGGAACTCGGAATCGAGGCTCTTGTAGCCGAGATCCGCGTAGACGCGGCCGATCTCCGAGGGCGATTCGAAGCGCCAGCCCCGGTCGCGCAGGCCCTCGCCGGCGAAGTAGAAGCTCCAGGGGCCGACCACCTGGCCGTGCTGCAGGGTGCCGAGGATGCGCCCGTCCGAGCCGCCGAGCACGGAGATCTCCGTGCCCTGCCAGGTGTAGCCGTTCTTCATCTCGATGTTGACCGCGCCGCCGAGCGCGTTGAGGCCGAAGATCGGGTTGCCGGTGACGATGTCGATGCGGTTGATGGCCACCGACGGGATCAAGTCCCAATTGACGACGTCGCCGAAGGCCTCGTTGATGCGCGCGCCGTTCTGGAAGACCGCGAGGCCCTGCGGCGCGCCCTGGAGCGGCGAGGCGTCGAAGCCGCGATAGGTGAGCGTCTGGCGGAAGCTGTTGCCCTGGCCGTCGGAGAGGTTCACGCCCGGCGTCGTGCGCTGAAGCGTGAAGGTCGGGTCGAGGGTCGCGCGGTCGACCTCGAGCTGGCGGGCGCTCACCGTCTCGACGGTGAAGGGCACCTTATCGATCCGCTGGCCGCCACCGCCGCCCGTCCCGCTCGCCGGCGTGGTCGCGACCACGTCGAGTTCCGGCAACGTCACCGATTGCTGGCCGCCCTGCGCGTAGACCGCCCCCGGCAGCAAGGCCGCCGTCACCAACAAGCTGCTCCGCAAGGCGCGAACAGACATCCCCAGACCCTCGTTCATGCTGTTTCTGCTCCTTGTCCGGAGCTTGAGGCGCATGCTTGCGAGGATCGCGGATGGGTTGCAATCGAGCGGGGACCCGTTTCGACCACAATTGCCCAGGTTCGGCCTGCCCGACCTATGTTAGCCGCCCGGCGTTGCGCGGCGGCAACATGGTTTTCCCGGGTTTATCAGTGACTTAGGGGATTTCAGGCAATCGCCGCGGGACGAAGTGGCAATGGCGGCGGACCCTTAGAGCCGCGCCTGGATCTTGCGGGCGATCTCACCGAGACGCTGCTCGAGCAGGGTCGGCACCTCGCAGACATAGGTCAGCGACTGGCTGCGCTCCTGGAAGATGCGGCGATCCCAGGCGAAGCGGGTCTCGAGGTCCGCGATCTCCTTCGAGACCGCTGCGTCGGACGCGCTCGGGCTGTCCTTGGTGGCGCTGATCTTCTCGGCCTCGTCGCGGATGCGCTCGGCCATGCGGCGCTGCCCCTGCGCGTAGCGGGCGATGCCGGCGATCACCTTGACGCGCTCGCCGTTGAGGATCTCGAAGGCGCCTGCGAAGACCCGCGTCAGCCGCTTGGCCTTCTCCTCGCCGGCCTTCTCCGCGAAGGCATCGAGCAGCGGATCGACCTCCGAGAGCTCGGTGCGCCGCGAAGCCACCTTCCGCGCGAGCAGCGCCGCCTCGGCATCGTCCCCCCAGGACCCGGCCTCCGCGAGGTCGGGCCCGGTCCAGACGGAGCCGGCGCTCAGCGTCGGCACCTTGCGCTGAACGCAGGGCCAGTCCGGGTCGGGCCTCGGTTGTGCGAGTGCCGGGCCGGCAAGGAGGGCGGAGGCGGCAAGAAGGAGGAGAAAGCGGGTCATCGAGAAATCTCTTGTCAGGTTGGCTCCGCCGCCGGCCCCCCGCGCCGGGCCATGATGCCGCGGCCGGGATCGTAGGCGATGACGGCGAGGGTGAAGAAGACGAGGGTGGTGCCGACGACGACGGCGCAGGCGATCGGCTCGAACCGGCCGTACAGGGCGAAGCGGACGAGCTCGACCGCGTGGGTGAAGGGGTTGGCCATGCAGATGACGTAGAGCGTCTCGGAGGATTCCCGGATTCGCCAGAGCGGGTAGAGAGCCGACGAGGCGAAGAACATCGGGAAGATCACGAAGTTCATGACGCTGGCGAAGTTCTCGAGCTGACGCACCAGGGAGGACAGGAACAGGCCGATGGCGCCGAGCATCAGCCCCGCCGCCAGGAAGGCCGGCAGGGCCGCGAGGTAGCCGATCGGCGGGATGTCGAGCTCCCAGAAATAGGCGATGGCGAGGAAGGTGTAGGCCTGGACCACCGAGACCACGACGCCGGCCACCAGCTTGGCGAAGAGCAGGGTCCAGCGCGGATAGGGGCTCGTCAGCAGCACCTTCATCGAGCCGACCTCGCGGTCGTAGACCATCGACAGCGACGATTGCATGCCGTTGAAGAGCTGGATCATCACGGCGAGGCCCGGCACCACGTAGACCTCGTAGAGCACGTAGGTCTCGTAGGGCGGCACGATCGAGACGCCGAGCACGTTGCGGAACCCCGCCGCGAAGATGAACAGCCAGACCAGCGGCCGCACCAGCGCCGAGAAGAACCGCTCCTTCTGGTTGAAGAAGCGCAGCAGCTCCCGGCGGGCGATGCCGGTGAGGCAGATGAGGTAGCCGACGAGGTCGAGCCGGCCGAGATGGGGGACGGACTTGCCCGCGGGAGCCGGGAGAGCCGGTGCGGCGACGTTGGTCTGTGTCGTCATGCAGCCTGCCTCGCCGGTTCGGCGACGAGCCGTCGGAACGCGGCTTCCAGGGTCTCTCCCGGCTTGGCGATGCTCCCGGCCGTGCCGCGCGCCACGATACGGCCCTTGTGGAGCACGACCGCGTCGTCGCCCGCCTCGATCTCCTCGAAGATATGCGTCGCCCAGAGCACCGACAGGCCCTCCTCCCGCACCAGCGCGCGCACGATCGCGACGATGTCGGCGCGGGACTCGAGGTCGAGGCCCACCGTCGGCTCGTCGAGGAGCAGCAGGCGCGGCTCGTGGATCAGGGAGCGGGCGATCTCGATGCGCCGTGACTGCCCGCCCGACAGGGTTCGGATCTTGTCGCCGCGCCGGTCGGCGAGCCCGACCCGGTCGAGGAGGACCGCGATCCGCGTCTTGGCCGCGCGCCGGGCGATGCCGTGCAGGCTGGCGTGGTAGAGCAGGTTCTGCTCGACGGTCAGATCCGTATCGAGGGTGCGGGCCTGGAACACCACGCCGAGGCGGGCCAGTGCCCGCGACGGCTCCCGGTTCAGGACGTGGCCGAAGATGGCGACGCGACCCTCCTGGTTGTTGTAGAGGCGTGTGACCACCGAGAAGAGCGTCGTCTTGCCGGCCCCGTTCGGCCCGAGCAGCGCCGTGAAGCGGCCGCGCTCGACCCGCAGCGAGACCTCGGACAGGGCCGCGCGCGCGCCGAAGCGGTGGCTCACCCCCGCGACCTCGAGGGCCGCCGTCTCCAGGGCCTGCGTGGTCATTTGACGATGAACTTTCCGGTCATGCCCTTGGCCTCCAGCCCGCGGACCGACCAGGGATACTCGCCCGGCTTGATCGAGACGAATTCGAGGGCGATCTCGCCGGGATCGTCGAACTCGAAATGGTCCGGCGGCCCGCCGCCGTGGATCTCGATGTGCTGGATGACGATCTGGTTGATCCAGATGTTGCGGAAGAACTCGGGGGCGTAGAACTTGTATTCCTGCCGGCCCTTGGCGACGATCCGCAGGCGATAGGCGCGCCCGGATTCGAGCTCGATGTCGCGGTTCTGCACGACGTAGTCGTTGCCCTCCTCGTTGCCGAGGACGAGCTCGGGCAGGTTCTCGCGCTTTCTGGTGAGATCGAGAGCGGAAACCGGCGTCGCGGCCAGCAGCGCGGCCAGGGTCAGGCCCATCCAGCGCTTCCATCGCATCGTCATTCGCTCCTCCCGCTGCGCCGCCTTTTGGCGGTCACCCTTTAGAACCCGTGGTCGTATTCCGTCCCCTTTGTCATCCCGGGGCCGCAAAGCGGAGCCCGGGACCCAGAACCGCTGACAGCGCCCCAGATTGCCCCATCAGCGGCTCTGGGTTCCGGGCTCGCCTTCGGCGCCCCGGAATGACAAAGCGACCCTGTAAAAAAGAGAGCCCCTAATTCGGCGACACCGCCACCCCCCAGGGCAGCAGCCCGACCGGGATGCTCTTGACCACCTTGCCAGCCTCGACGTCGATCACGGAGACGTCGTTCGAGGAGCCGTTCGTTGTGAACAGGAGCTTCTGGTCCGGCGTGAAGGCGAGCTGCCAGACCCGCTGGCCCACGGGCAGGTACTTCTCGACCTCGTGGGTCTGCGCGTTGACCAGGGCGACGCGGTTGGCCGGGCCCAGCGCCACGAAGGCCTTGGTCCCGTCCTTGGTCAGGCGGACGCCCACGGGCTGGATCGCCTCGTCGGTCACGCTCGGGATCTTGAAGGTGATCTTCTTGATCACGCGGCGGGCGGCGACGTCGATGACGCTGATCGTGCCTCCGACCTCGGCCGAGACCCACAGGAACTTGCCGTCGGCGGTGAACTCGGCGAAGCGCGGACGCGCGTCGACCAGCACGTTGTCGATGATCTGGTAGGTCGTCGTGTCGATGAAGTGGGCCATGTTGGTGGTCTCGGAGGTGTTCACGAGGACCTTGCCGTCCGGCGAGAGGCCCATGCCCTCCGGCTCGACCCCGACCGGCACCTCGGCCAGGATCTTGTTCTTCTCGATGTCGATGATCGTGACCTGGCTGTCGTCCTCGTTGGCCACGTAGAGCGGGTTGCCCGCCGGCCCCAGGATGAACTGCTCCGGGTCCGGCCCCGAGCGGAGCGAGCGCAGGGTCTTGCCGCTCGCGGTCTCGAGGACGTCGATGCGGTCGTCGTCGCTCGCGCAGACGAAGAGCTCCTTGCCGTCCTTGCTCGTGGTGACGCCGCGGGGGCGCCGGCCGACCTTCCAGGTCGCCGTGACGGCGAGCGTGGTCGAGTCGATGACGCTGACGGTGTTGCCCTTCTCGTTGGTGACGTAGACCATGTAGGCCTGCGCCGGGCCGGCGAGGACCAGGCCGGCGAGCGTCGCCAGCGCCGTTCCGGCCAGCGCCAAACCTGCTCTCGCGCCGCGGCTCATGTCTTCCTCCCTGACGGTCGCGCTCGTTGCGGGGCGCGGTTTGGCCCTTCTTATAGGGCAGTTGCGGGCATTGGGCAGCGCGCGACCGGATTGTGCGCGCCATCCTATCGTCGCAGGCCGGTAGCCCTAGCGCAGCTTGCAGGCCGTCTCCGGCTCGTCGACGCCCAAGGTGTCGAGCGGCGTGCGCTGGTGGCTGAAGCCCTGCTCGGGGGCGACGCTCACCACCGTCTTCGGCTGCACCACGATGATCGGCTGCCGGAGTTGCCGGTCCCAGGGGCGGTAGCTCAGCGCGACGCCCTTGTAGGCCGGCAGGCTGAAGGCGGGGTCGGAGAAATAGGGCACCAGCACCTTGGGGTCGGAGGTCTTCTTCTGCGTCGCGGCCTCGCCCACCGTCCGGACCGCCGCCCAGACCTGGTAGTCGAGGGGCCGCATCAGGCGCCCGGCGAAGCGGCGGAAGCGGTTCTGGGCCTGGGCGGCGCCCCAGGTCTCGAGCGTCGGGTGCCAGGTCGTCGCGATCAGCCCCTGCGTGCCCGCCACGGGCCGCGCATCGACGGTGCGGAAGGGCAGGTAATCGCCCCAGTCGCCCGCCTCGTCGGCGACGATGGCGAGGTCGTAATCGACGCCGCGGGTGAACACCATCGCCTCCGAGCGGGTCGGCGTGTCGCCCCGCGCCCGGGCGAGCGGCCCGAAGGTCCAGGGCTTCTCGGCGGTGATCTTCAGAGCGAACTTCTTCGCGGACGTCTTGAAGGCCTCGGCATAGGCGCGATCGTTGTCGGACGGGCCGACGATGAGGAACATCTTGCTCCAGCGCATCAGCCGGAAGAACTGCCCCAGCGCGTCGGTCTGCATCGCCCGGCTCGGGATCACGTGGAAGACGTTGAGCCGGCAATCGGGCCCGCGCAGGCGATCGTCCGGCGCGGCCGTGTTGAAGACCGCGACGCCCTCCCCCTTCACCGCGTCGGCAACCGCCAGGACCTCGTCGGCCGGCAGCGCCAGGACGAGGTAGCGGAGGCCGCGCCCGACGAGCTCCCGCGCGGCCTCGACGGCGCTGCGGCCCCCCTCGAGGGCGACCTCGTCGAGGGCGTAGGTCTGCTTCGTGAAGCGGCCGGTCGTGTTGTTATCGGCGACCGCCATGCGCCCGGCCGCGACGCCCTCGTCCTGGGGCACGGCCTCGGCATCGTAGGAGGAGGGGGGCGGGACCGGCCGGTAGATCACGCCGATCCGGGTCTCGCCGTCGGCGGCCTCGGCGGCCCTGGCGGAGGCGGGCGGCTCCTGCGCCATGCCCGGACCGGCAAGGGTCGTCGACAGAGCGGTCGACAGGGCGAACGCGGCGAGAAGGGAGCGGGAGAGGAGCGTCATGCGGGCGGCACGCTAACAACATCTCGCTCCCGCGCTCAACGCCCTATGTCTGAGGGAATGATAAGGGCTTGCCGACAGGGAACGGCTGTGCCGCGTTGCGCCTGGTCGCCGGTGATGCGAAACCGGGCCGGGCGCCAGCGTCGGGGCTCGAACCGATCCGCCCGGCCAGCCGAGACAGGGACAGCCACGCCATGCTCGCCACCACGCTCCGCCCCGCCCTCCTCTCCGCTTCCTTGGCGCTCGCCTGCACCTTGCTGCCGGCGGCGGCCCTCGCCGCGCCCGACAAGGCGGCGATCTTCGGCGTCGAGTTCAGCGATCCGGGGGTGGTCGGCGGTCGCAAGGCGCAGCCGGAGGAGGCGCGCCGCCTCGAGCTCGTGACCCAGGAGCTGCGCAAGGCGCTGACCACCAACGGCACGGTCGAGGTTGTCGACGTGGCCCCGCAGAGCGCCGAGATCGCCAAGCAGGCGCCGCTCTACAAGTGCGAGGGCTGCGCCGCCACCATCGCCAGGGCGCTCGGCGCGGATCTCGCCGTCAACGGTTTCGTTGAAAGGGGTTCGGGCCAGCTCTTCAACCTCTACGTCACCATCTCCGACGCGGCCACGGGCAAGGTCCTGCGCAACGGGCAGGCGGTCATCCGCGCCGATACCGACGATACCTGGGCCCATGCCATGCGCTGGGTCGTGAAGAACCGCCTCCTCGCCGAGCCGCTGCCGAACCGGTCCTGAGCCGCCCGTGACCCCTCGCCCATCGTTCGAGTTCCGCGCCGCAGTGCCGCGGCTCCTGGTCAGCGTCCGCGACGGCGCCGAGGCGGAGGCGGCCTGTGCGGCCGGCGCCGCCCTCGTCGACGGCAAGGACCCTCACCGGGGTGCGCTGGGCGCGCTGGACCCGGAGGTGGTGAGGGCGATGGTGGCCCGCCTGGCCGGACGCGCGATCACGAGCGCCGTGGCGGGCGAGCCCGACGGCCCGGATGCGCTCGCGACATCCGTCGCAACGCTGGCGGCGACGGGCGTGGATTACGTGAAGGTCGCCGTCCAGCCCGACTTCACGGGCGCCGCCCTCGCCCGCGCCGCCTCGGCGGCGCGGGGACGGCTGATCGCCGTCCTCTTCGCCGAGGTCGGGATCGATCCCGACCTCGTGGCGCGCCTCGCGGCGGCGGGGTTCGTGGGCGCTATGATCGACACCGCGGGCAAGGACGGCCGGCGCCTCACCGATTGGCTGGAGCCGCCGGCGCTCCAGGCCTTCACAACCGCCTGCCGCGAAGCCCGGCTGCTTTCGGGCCTCGCCGGCTCGCTGCGCCTTGAGGACATTCCCGCGCTCGCGCCGCTCGGTGCGACCTATCTCGGCTTCCGCGGCGGTCTCTGCGAGGACGGCGACCGCACCCGCCGGCTCGACCCGGGGCTCGTGGCCGGGGCGGCCCGCGCGCTGCGCGCCCTCGCGCGCCGCGACGCAGCGTGAGGCCGGCGCCTTGAAGCGAGACCTCAGCGTCGTGAAGGTCGGCGGCAGCCTCACGGCCGACGAGGGCCGCCTCCGCGCGATCCTCGGCGGCCTCGCCGGGAGCGATGACGTGATCGTGCCGGGCGGCGGCGCCTTCGCCGACGCCGTGCGCGCTGATCAGGCGGCCCTGGGCTACGACGACGCCCGGGCTCATCGCTTGGCGCTGGACGCGATGACGCGGATGGGGGAGCGCTTCCTCCGCCTGGAGCCGCGTCTCCTATCCGCCCGCAGCGTCGCGGCCTGCGCCCTCCCCGGTCGCACGCGGGTCTGGGACCCGGCGGCGCTGAAGGCGGGCCATCCCGAGATCCCCGAGAGCTGGGACGTCACCTCCGACAGCCTCGCCCTCTGGCTCGCCACGGAACTCGGCGCCGCGCGCTGCCTCCTCCTGAAATCCGTCGATGCCCCGTCCGGCGCCGGGCCGGCCGAGCTCAGCCGCCTCGGCCTCGTCGATGCCGCCTTCCCCGGCTTCGCTGCGCGCTTCCGGGGCGAGATCGTGATCCGCAGCCCCGACCGGTGTAAGGCAGCGGCGTGAGCACGCCCGAGCACCTCGTCTTCGTCACCGGCCGCATGGCCCGCGCCCGGCTGGAGAAGGTCGCCGCCACCCTGCCGGCGGACCGCTACGCCTGGAGCATCGCCGATGCCGGGGTGAAGGTCGCGGCGCTCATGACCGAGGAGATCATCCGCCGCCGCGTGACGATGCCGGAGGGCGCGACCCGGATCATCCTGCCCGGGCGCTGCCGGGCGAACCCGGAGGCGTTGAGCCGCCATTTCGGCCTGCCCGTCGAGCGCGGGCCCGACGAGGTCGTCGACCTTCCCGCCCATCTGGGCCTTGCCGGGCGGAAGGTGGACCTGTCCCGCCACGACCTGCGCATCTTCTCCGAGATCGTCGACGCCTCGAAGATGAGCGCGGAGCAGATCCTGGCCAAGGGCCTCGACCTCGCCCGGCGCGGCGCCGACGTGATCGATCTCGGCGGGCTGCCCGACACCGATTTCCCGCACCTCGAGGACAGCGTGCGCCTGCTCAAGGGCGCCGGGCTCAAGGTCAGCGTCGATTCCTTCTCCCTCGACGAGCTGCGCCGGGGCGCCAGGGCCGGGGCGGATTTCCTGCTCAGCCTGAACGAGGAGACGCTGGACCTCGCCTTCGAGACCGACGCGGTGCCCGTTCTCGTGCCGATGCGGCCCGACGATCTGCCCTCCCTCGACCGGGCGATCGAGCGGATGGAGCGGGCGGGCAAGCCCTACATGGCCGACCCGATCCTGGAGCCGATCCATTTCGGCTTCGTCGAATCGATCACCCGCTACCACGAGACCCGTCGGCGCTGGCCCGGCATCGAGATGATGATGGGCACGGGCAACCTCACCGAGCTCACCGAGGCCGACAGCCTCGGCGTCACCGCGCTCCTCGTCGGCATGTGCTCCGAGCTCGCCATCCGCAACGTGCTCATCGTCCAGGTCTCGAACCACACCCGCCGCACGGTGGAGGAGCACGATGCCGCACGACGGGTGATGTTCGCGGCCAAGGCCGACGCGGCCCTGCCCAAGGGCTACGGCCGGGCCTTGCTGGCGCTTCACGACAAGCGCCCCTTCGTGCAGACGCCCGACGAGATCGCGGCGCAGGCGGCCGAGGTGCGCGACCCGAACTACCGAATCGCGGTGGCCGAGGATGGCGTCCACATCTACAATCGCGCCATTCACGAGACCGGCACCGACGCGATGGCCTTCTTCCCGCACCTCGACGTCGCGAGCGACGGGGCGCACGCCTTCTATCTCGGCGGCGAGCTGACCAAGGCGGAGACCGCCTGGCGGCTGGGAAAACGCTACGTGCAGGACGAGCCCCTGCGCTGGGGTGCGGCCGCCGAAGCCGAGATCGAGGACACCACGGCCTTCAAGAAGGCGGGCCATACGAAGCACAGCGGCGGCGGTACGCCGGACGTCGGTCGGGTCGAGCGCGGGTCCCCTCTCCCAGGGGGAGAGGGACAGGGTGAGGGGAGCGAACTCTCCGGAGAGCGCACGCCCCTCACCCCAACCCTCTCCCCTCAGGAGAGGGAGCCCGTCGCGCAACCCGCGGCAACCGACGAGGTAGCGCGACCCGATGGCGGCGCGAGGATCGTCTGCGGCAAGCTCGTGCCGGCCGGGGAGCGCTGAGAAGGTGGCCTTCATCTTGGAGACCATCGTCACGACGCTCTCGCCGGACGGGAGCCTGCACCTCGTGCCCTTCGGGCTGATCCGCGACGGCGAGGACTGGATCCTGGCGCCATTCCGGCCCTCGCCGACCATCGCGAACCTGGAGGCGAGCCCCTGCTTCGCCGCCTCGTCCCCGAACGACGTGCGCGTCATCGCCGGCTGCGTTACCGGGCGGCGCGACTGGCCGGTGGTCGCCTGCGAGAAGATCCGGGGCCGGCGCCTCGCCGACAGCTTCGCTCACGCCGAGTTCGAGGTCGTCGCGGTGGATGACGATGCCACCCGGCCCCGCTTTCGCGGGCGCATGCTCCATCAGGCCAGCCACCGGCCCTTCCTCGGCTACAACCGCGCGCAAGCCGCGGTGCTGGAGGCCGCGATCCTCTCGACGCGGCTCCACATGCTGGACTCCGAGAAGATCCTGGGCGAGATGCGCTACCTCGCCATCGCGATCGACAAGACGGCCGGCCCCGCCGAGCGCGAGGCCTGGGACTGGATCGAGGACAAGGTCGCCGCCGCCCTCGGGCGGGAGGACCGCATCCTCGCCAGGCCCAAGGCCGCCCCCTGACACGCACAAGGAGACGACGCCCCATGAAGATGATTGCCCTCGCGACCATGGCGGCCTTCGCCGTCGTGGCCTCCAGCGCCCAGGCCCACGGCCCGACCCGCCAGAAGGTTTCCGAGACCATCGAGATCAACGCGCCCGCCGACAAGGTCTGGGCCGCCGTCGGCAATTTCCAGGATGCGGCCTGGATTCCCGTGGTCGAGAAGACCGAGGGCAAGGGCGGCAACGAGGCCAAGGCCACGCGCTTGCTGACGCTCAAGGGCGGCGCCACCGTCGAGGAAGAGCTCGTCAAGCACGATGCCGACAAGAAGAGCCTGGCGTACCGGATCACCAAGGTCGACGTGAAGACCCTGCCGGTGAACGATTATTCCTCCACGATCGAGGTCGCGGGCGACGGCGCCAAGAGCAAGGTCACCTGGCGCGGCGCCTTCTACCGCGGCTACATGAACAACGATCCGCCGGCCGACCTCAACGACGAGGCCTCGAAGAAGGCCGTGCTCGGCCTCTACAAGGCGGGCCTCGAGAACCTCAAGGCGAAGGTCGAGAAGGGCTCTTGAGGTTCGGCATCGCTTCGTGATGATGCGTGGCGCGGGTCCCCTCTCCTGGAAGGAGAGGGACAGGGTGAGGTGTGTGACCTTATCGGAAAGGGCACGCCCCTCACCCCAACCCTCTCCCCATGGGAGAGGGAGCCAGGTCGCGCTGCGTCAGAGGTCGGGATCGCCTTCATGATGCGGTCCATTCTGTGGGCTGGCCTTGCCGCGCTGATCGCCTCCCATCCCCTCGCCTCTCTGGCCGCCGAGGCGGTCGTCACCGTGCAGGGCGCCAACGCCGTCGAGATCATCGATCTCGACGCCTCCCGCGTCGTCGCCTCGATCCCGGTGCCGGGATCGCCGGCCGGCGTCGCGCTCTCGCCCGACAGGGCGACCGCCTACGTGACGAGGCCGGACGGGCCCGGCCTCGCGGTGATCGACCTCGCCGCGCGGCGGGTGACCGGCCTCGTGCCGCTTCCCGGCGGCCCGCTCGGCATCGCCGTCAACCCGGTCACGGGGGCGGTCTACGCCGCCGATTGGTACGCCGCCCGCGTCTTCGTCCTCGTGAACAGGGACGGCGCCCTCGTCCCCGACGGCGAGATCGCGACCGGGGCCTCGCCCTCGGGCATCGCCGTGACGCCGGACGGCGCCACGATCCTGGTCGCGAACCGGGAGGCCGATTCGGTCTCGATCGTCGATGCGACGACGCGGCGCGAGCGCGCCCGCCTCAAGGTGGGCCACCACCCCTTCGGCATCACCCTCGATGCGACGGGCACCCGGGCCTACACCGCCAACGTCACTGGCAACGACGTCTCCGTGATCGACGTCGCCGCCGGACGTGAGGTCGGCCGGTTCAAGACGGGCGATCGTCCCTATGTCGTCGCCCTGGCCGCCGGGCGCGGCTTCGTCACCGACCAGTACGGCAACACGGTCAGCGTGTTCGATGCCGCCAGCCTCGCGCCGGTCGCGACGATCGACGTCGGCGACCATCCCGAGGGGATCGCCGCCGCCTCGGACGGGCGGCGGCTCTACGTGGCGAACTGGGGCTCGAACACGGTGAGCGTCGTGGACGCCGCCACGCTCAAGGTCATCAAGGACATCCCCGTCGGGGACGGGCCCAGGGCCTTCGGCGATTTTCTTCGCTAGGCGCGTCTCACGCCGCCTCGGGCGGCCCGTCGCTCCCCGGGTCCGGGGGCGAGTTGAGGATGTCCTCAAGCTCGTCGATTAGCATGTCGATCTGATCGGGCGTGGCCACCACCCGCAGGGTCTGCCCGCCCTCCGTCGCGAGGGCGAGCTCGATGTTGGGGCCCGACCGCGTCGCGAGGAGGCGGGCGAGTTTCTGGGTCGCGCTCATGCAGGTCTCCGCTGAAGGATCGGATCGTCGGTGGCGAGGAGGCCGACGGCGAGGGCCGGGCCGCAGGTCGAGGCCCAGTCTAGGCCGGCGCCGTCGAGCCGCCCGGCAATCAGCTCCGTCAGGGCCAGGAAGCGGCGCCCGACGCGCGCGGCGAGCCGCTCGGCGAGGAAGCGGCCGGCGCCGCAGACGACGAGGGGCGCATCCGCCATGTCCGGTCGCGAGAGCAGCGTCGCCGCCGCGTCGTGGAGCGGGCGGATCTGGCACTCCGCGAAATGCGCCGCGAGCGCCCGCCACTGCGCCGCATCGCCCTCCCCGCGGTCGCGGCCGATTATCCGGGCGAGGCGGGTCTCGGTCTCTGGGATCGACTTGCCCTTGAGGTCGGCGCTGTCCTGCTGGTCGGCCGCCGCGTCGAGGTCGCCGGTGAGCCGGTAGATGTCGGCGGTGGTCGCGAAATACTCGGCCATCAAGGCCGTGCGGCGCCCGCCGAAGGGCGCGTGCATGCAGAGCGCGACGAGCGGCGTGCGCACGACGCCCGAATAGACGAGCTCGCCCGTCTCCAGGCGCTCGGCGTCGCTGTAGCCCGTCGCGGCCGGCAGGCCGCCGACGATCGGGATGAGGTCGGCAGTGGTCGATCCGATATCGACGAGGAGCGCCTGCCCGATGGCGCGGCCGGCGAGCGCGGCGGTCGCGTGCCAATTCGCCGAGGCGATGTCCGCCGCGGCGGCGCGCGCGGCCTCGGGTTCGAGGAAGCCCGCCCGCCCCGCATAGAGTCGGACCCGGCCGGCGAGGTGCCCCGCCGCCCAGCCCGAGAGCTGCGCCACCCCATCCGTCCGGTCGGCGAAGCAATCGGTCAGCTCGCCGGTCATCGTGACGGCGTGGTCGGCCTCGCCGCGCGCCCAGTCCGGCAGCGTCGAGAAGGTCTCGTCGAGGGCCGGGAGCCCGCGCCAGAGCGGACAGGGGGCCTGCACGACCTCGCGCACGCGGCCCGCCACGACGAGGGCCGCCTTGACATGGACGCCGCCGAGGTCCCAGCCGATCACCGGCGATGTCGGGGGCTCAGGTGAGGCTGGCACGGTCGCGTCTCGGGAGATGAGGTCGGGATGGGAGAGGAATTCCGGATCGTTCCAGTGGTCGATCTGCGCCACGGCCTCGCGGTCCGGGCCAGGGCCGGGGAGCGCGCCTCCTATGCCCCGATCGCGACGCCCTTGGCAAAGGGGTCGGCGCCGGAGGACGTCGCCCGCGGCCTGATCGCCGCGACGGGGGCCGACATCCTCTACCTCGCCGACCTCGACGCGATCATGGACGAGGTGCCGCCCGACCTCGCGCTCCTGCGGCGCGTCGCATCGGCCTGCCCCGGCGTGACGCTCTGGGTCGATGCCGGGTTCGCCACGATGGAGGGGGTCGCAGCCTTTCTCGATTCAGGATCGGGGCGACCGGTGATCGGCAGCGAGAGCCAGCGCGATGGTCGCCTCGTGCGCGAACTCGGCGACCGCGCCGTGCTCTCCCTCGACACCCGCGCCGGCGCCCGGCTCGGCCCCGACATCCTCCACGACGATCCCGGGCTCTGGCCGGGCTCGGTGATCGCGATGAGCCTTGACCGGGTCGGGATCGGTGCGGGGCCTGACCTCGCGCGGCTGCGCGATCTCAGGGCCAGACGCCCGGGGGTCCAGCTCTACGCGGCCGGCGGCGTGCGCGGGCCGGAGGACGTCCGAGTGCTTGAAGAGAGCGGAGTCGCGGGGGCGCTCGTTGCCTCGGCGATCCATGACGGGCGCTTAGGCCGGGCCAAAGCAGAAGGGGCGGCCTGAGCCGCCCCTTCGTTTTAGTCTCATCGTCCGAGGAAGATCGAAGCCAGTCGCTGGAGCAGGCCCCGCGGTGCGGGCGGAGGCTCGCTCTGCCCAGGACTGCCCCCGATCTAAGCGTTCGCGGCGAAGGGGTGCGACGCCGAGTTGCGCTGCTCGGTGACGGTGCGGGCGGTCGGCTCGCCCTTCACGGCGCGCTCGATCGAGAGCTTGGTGGCCTCGTAGTTGTACTTCTGGATCTTGGCGTCGTCCGCCGCTTCCCAGTGGATGAATACGCCGACCAGGATGAACAGGTCGTCGGCCTCGTCGGCCGGGATGGTGCCTTCGGCGACGCAATCCTGCACCGCCTTCGCGACGCCGTGCTGGGCGGGGCCGAACATCTGGACGGCCTGACGGGCGTCGTTGATGGTCACCTTGTTGAACATCAGGGTGTTGGGCTTGCAAGGCAGGTTCGGCGCGATGACCGCGAGCAGGCTGGTGAAGCCGTGCTTGTTGTTCACGAGGCCGTTGGCGAACGCGGTCTCGGCCGGCGAGCCGCGCGGTCCGATGATGAGGTCGATATGGGCCACCTCGTTGCCGTCGCCGACGAGGGCTTCGCCGACCTGCAGCTTGTTGATCTTTGCCATGTGGGGTTTCTCCCAGGAGTCTTGAAAGGTGACCGCCCCGAGGGCGGGCGCGGCCGTAAGCCATCCTTGTTCACGGCGTCCAGCCCTTGAGGCCGGACCGGTTAGCCCGGATCGCGGCGCGGACCCTACTCTGCACCCCGGCCAGGAACAACCCGTCTCACGGCCGAGATTTTGCCAAATGAGCGGACCGGTTGCGGTTTCATGAACCTGGCTGCCGGGATCGCATCCGGGCCGCATTCGGCCGTCAGGATTCGACTCCCGCAGCAGCGGTCAGACGATCGAGGAAGAGCGTCGCCACCGTGAAATCCGCGCTGGTACCCGGGTTGAGATTCGCCGCCTTCAGGCGCGCGTCGTGGGCCAGAAGGTCGGCGACGGGCGCCGTGCCGAGGTCGAGGGAGAGCAGCGCGGCGGCCTCGACGCGGACGGCTTCCGCCCGGGCCGCGCCGTGCTTGCGCGCGATGTGGCTGTCGGCCACGCGCGCGAGATAGGCGAGGAACACGGCGGTGGTGCTCCAGGGTGGCGTCAGGCCGCGCGCGCGCGCCGCCTCAAGGGCGGGCAGGCCGATCGTGAACAGGTCCTCGAAGCCCGTGACGTAGGCGCGGGCGATGCGGTCGCGGGGCGCCGCCTCCGCCATCGCCGCCTGAAGCAAGGCCGCACCGGGATCGTGGATGTCGTGCCGCTCCGCCCGGCCGAGGCCGCCGGGATTGGCGAGGCGGATCGCGGAAAAGACATCGGCCGCATCCCGCGGATCGAGTCCTTCAAGGACGCCCTGCAGGGCCGGGCGCAGCGGGCCGCCGCGCTCCGCCGCCAGGGCCAGGGGGGCGCAGAGAAGCAGGATGCCGAGATTGGTGTTCTGGTCCGTCGCGGCGAGCGTCGCCTTCACACCGCCGCGCACCCGCGTCCCGACCCCCGCGCCAGCCTGCGCGAGATGGGGCGTCGAGACCTCGGCGCTCGCGACGAAATCGGCGACCCGCATGCGGTGGCCGTCGGCGAAGGCGTGGACGTTGCCTGGCTTGAGCGCGTCGAGCTCGTCGAGGCAGCTCACGCGGTAGGCGGCCGCGATCTGTGCGGACGAGAGGCCGCTCACCCCTGGGCCGCCACGAGGCGGGGCGGCCTCGACGCGCGCACCGCGTTGAGGAAGCCGCGGGCGACGGCGCCCGCGATGTCGACCTCCGTCACCTTCTGCAGGCCCGACCAGGCGGGCATCGAATTGACCTCGAGGACGAGGTAGCCGCCCTCCCCGTCCTCGACGAGGTCGACCCCGGAATAATCGACCCCGACCGCCGCCGCGGCCCGCTCGGCGAGCTCGGCCGCGCGCGGCGGCATCGCCCAGGGCAGCGGCCGGCCGCCGCGATGGACGTTGGTGATCCAGCCGTCGCCCTCGCGGATCATGCCGGCGATGGTCCGGCCCTCGCAGACGAAGACGCGGTAGTCGCGCCAGAGCCCGTCGGTACGGGGCACGTAGCGCTGCAGGTAATAGACGCGGGAGACCGCCTCCTCGCCGGGCAGGTCCTCGGGCCGCTCGATGAGCTGAAGCCCCTCGCCTTGCGAGCCGAACAGGGGCTTGAGCACGATCGGCCGGCCGGGCCGGGCCTCGCGGGCCACGCATTCGGCGGCGGCCTCGCGCTTGGAGAACACGAAGGTGTCGGGCGTCGGCAGCCCGGCCCGCGCGATGAGCAGGCTCGTCATCGCCTTGTCGACGGAGCGCTCGATGGCGACGGGCGCGTTCCAGACGACCGTGCCGGCGGCGGCGAGCGCGTGGAGCACGCCGAGCCGCATCGTGGTGGCCTCGAAGGTGCCGCCCGCGATGGTGCGCAGGAGGAGCCCGTCGGGCAATGCCTCGGGAAAGCCCGGCACGCGCAGGGGCTCGGGCCCGCGGGTGACCACCGCGACGTCGGAGAGCGAGAACAGCACCGGCTCGACGCCGAGCGCGCGCAGGGCCGCCAGAAGGCGCCCCTTGTGCCAATTGCCGTTATCGGCGGCGAGCCCGATGCGCATCGTTGTCGTGACTCTCAGGTGGTTCCGATACCCCCTTACGGGCGAGGGTGGCCCGCGCAGCGGGCCGGGCGAGGGGATTGCGACCTCTCCGGAAGGGGCGGTGCTCCCCTCTCCCGCCCGGCCTTCGGGCACCCTCCCCCGCAGAGGGGAGAGGGTTCAAGCGCGCACTTCAGGCGAAGGACGCCTCGACCAGCTCCGGCATCAGCTTGCCCCCGCGGAAGCTCTTGCCCGTGGTGACGGAGGTGACGATCACCTCGGCGGGCGAGAACAGGGCGCCGTCGATCTTGTAGAAGTCTCCGTTCACGCGGGAGAAGATCTCGGCGAAGGGAGCACCGTGATCCTTCGAGTTGGTGCTGGGCACCTGCTCGGCCAGTTGCCGGGCCTCGGAATCGTCGGCCTCGACGAAGAGCTGCACCCGCCCGCCGTAGATGATGGCGTCGTTGGTGCGGCCCATCGCCTTGATGAAGTCCGGATGCTGCGGCGAGAGCGGCGCCGACCCGATCCCGTCGAGGATCTTGTGGAGGTCGAAGCCCACCGTGTGCGCCTTGTGCAGCGCCACTTCGAGGACGCGGGCGACGACCTGGGTCGCGCCGGCGAGGCTCTGGGTCGGCGCATAGATGAAGGTGAGGTCCCCGGCCGAGAGGCCGGTGGCCTCGGCGACCTTGGCGATGACCGAGGCCGGCGGGCCGCCCGCGCCCTCGAGGACGAGCGCCGTCTTCGTCGCGGTGTCGCGATAGCCGAGCTCCTCGTAGAGGTGCTCCACCACCGCCACCGCCCGGCCGGGGCCGGAGCCGAGCGCGAAGAAGTCCGAGCCGCCATCCTCGTCGGCGAGGCTCCAACCGGCATATTGGCTGCCCAGGCAGGCGATGACGGGATCGGCGGAATGCACGATCACCGAGTAGGGCCAGGACGCGATCGGGCCGGTCGGGGCGATGGTGACGGTGCCCAAGCCGCCGAGGCAGATCTCGGCGATGCGGCGCCCGGCCTCGATCGAGCCGCGGACATTGGCGCCGGCATCGATCATGCGGGCGCCGTTCTCGTTCGTCACCGCGAGGCGCAGGGCCTCGGCATCGGCCGCGAGCCGCTCGACCAGGGGCGCCGTGAGCGCGTTGACGCTCGGGAATCTACGGCTCGCGCCGGTCGCACTCGTGCTCATCGTCGTCCTCTCTTGGCCTCAGGAGAGCGCCGAGCATGTTGGCCCTCTCCCCCAATCGCGTTCGCACCGCCGCCGCGTCCGGTCCTTCGGCGATCAGCGTGCAGAGCGGCGCCTCTCGCGCGACGGAGCTGCCGGCGCGGGGGCGGTCACGCACGAAATCCGGCCAGCGGATCGGGGGCACCGGGGCGTACTTCGTTGCCGCGTAACAGATTGCGGCCGCCGCCGCATCACTCGGCGCGGCCTCCATGCGCGAAAGTCGCCCGAGGCTCGCCGCGATATGGGCGGCGAGGAGCGGGGTCGGGCGCCGGTCCAGCACGTCGAGGGTCGCGCCGGGCCGCGGATTGATCTCGGTAAGCCACCAGGCCTCGCCCTCGAGGAGGAAATCGGCGCTGGCGAGCCCGCGCAGACCGGTGGCGGCGACGATACGGGCGACGGCCCCGGCGATCTCGGCCTCGAGGGCGGGCGGCAGGGCGGGGTGTTCGGTCGCCCCGCGCTCCAGGGCTCCGCCGTAGCGATGGGGGCGCAGCTGGGATGGAGCGCTCCATTGCTCGGTGAAGCCGACGATTTCCAAGCCTCGTCCATCCGCGAGGATGGCGAGCGCGTGGGCGCGGCCGGGCATGCGGGCCTGGAAATAGGCACCCGGCGGGGCGCGGCCGGCGCCCGCGGCGCGGATATGGCTGCCGCCCGAGCCGCCGGCCCGCTTCAGGAGCCAACCCGCTCGGTCGGCGAGAGGGTCGAGCGTCACGGGTGGATGAGGGATCGACAATCGGGCGCAAAGCGCCGCGAAGCCGAGCGGGTCCTTGAGAGCCGCGACGGCTCCAGGGCTCGCCCCGATCAGCCGGTGGCGCCGGGCGACCGCCGCCATGAGGTCCGGCGCGCCCTCGAACCCGCTGCCGAGCACGATGCCGATGGGTGGGGTGCGGGACAATCCCGCCAGCTCATCCAGCTGCCGCAGGACGTCCTCGCCGAGGCGCGTTGCGCCGAAGCGCCCGCGCGCCGTCCGGTGGTGCTCGGCGAGGGCGAGGGTGTCGGCGTCGCCGAACAGGTCGAGGACGAGCGGGATGAGGCCCGCCCGGCGCGCGGCCTGGGCGAGCGCGCGGCCGGACTGGGCGGCGATGAGCACCGCCGCGCCCCCGGATCGGGGCACGCGTCAGGACCGGTTTCGTAGGTCGGGCGAGTTCAGCCCGAAACCTTGACGGCCAGCGTGTAGGCGTCGCGGAAATCGAGGATCAGGGGCTCCTTGGAGTCAAGCATCCGCCGGAAGAGCTGGGCCTGGGTCTGATACTTCACGTTGCCGACGGCGAGCGCGCCGATGCCGACGCCCTTGCCGGTGGGCAGCGCGACGTCCACCGCGTTCACGTCGATGCCGGCGATGCCGGCCGGCGGCACCGCGTTCACGTCGGAGGCGACGAGGAGCTTGGGCGCGCATTCGAGATCCTCGGCCGAGAGGATCGGGATGCCGGCGGGACCCGCCGAGAGGATGACGTCCGCCTCGCGAATCGCTTCGCGTCGGGCTTCCGGCGTCGAGCCGTCGACCGAGCCCACCTCGATGCCGAAGCGCCATTTCATGGTGAAGGCGATCTTCGAGACCCGCTCCTCGCCGTCATGGCCGACGAGCACCGTCTTGGCGCCGTTGAGCGCCCCGATGACGGCCGCGACGTAGGCGACGACGCCGGCGCCGCCGAAGATCACGATGCGCTTGCCGTTGAGATCCGTGTCGAACTTCGCCTTGAGCGCGCGGGTGACCTCGGCGACCATCGCCGCGCCGGTGGTGAAGGAGCCGGCCGGGTCGGCGATGATGTGATTGGCAAACGGCGGCACCAGCGCCTTCTTGGCACGGTCCATCATGTCGAGGGCGTCCTCGGCGTTCTTGCCGCCGATGAAGATGCCGGTGCGCACGCCGTCCCCGGGCGCGCGGGAGAAGATCGAATCCTGCACCAGCGAGGTCACGTCGGGCAGCGTGACGTTCTCGTAGGTTGCGACCGTCTCGAACCCGGCATCCACGGCCATGTTCACGTCGAAGGGGCTCATATGCTTCAACGGCGTGAGCATGTGCAGGATCGAGCGGGCCATCTATGGTCTCCCTCCGCTTGGTCGCGGCTGCCGCAGTCCCGGCAGGGGCGAGGTCAGTCAACGCGGCTCGTCGCCGGTTCGGTCGAGGCCGTCTACACCATCGCTCCTTAAAGCGCGGTGACCAAGGCCCCGGCATTGCGACCACGTGCAACCAGAAAGCGCAAGGGACCCGGCCGTTCCAGCCGCGCGACGAGGGCGCGGGCCTCCGCCTCGGAGGGCATGAGCGCGAAGCCGGTCGGCCCCCACGAGCTCTGTCCGTAGCCGGCCACGCCCTCGGCGGCGAGGGACGCCAGGACCTGGGCCACCACCGGGCTGGCATAGCGACCGCCCTGATGGGGCGCGAAGTGATCGCCGATCAGGCGCTGGATCGCGGTGATGCCCGCGCCGAAACCCTGCGGCTCGGCGGTCGCGGCGGCGGGCAGCACCTGCATCAGCACGGTCCGGCAGATCTCGGCGGCCTGGGCCTCGGGGAAGCGCGGCAGGTCGCGAAACGCCTCGAGCTCGCGGCTGCCGTGGACGCCGCGCATGCTCTCGTCGAGGATCAGAACGATGCGCCAGGCCTCCGGATAGGGGAGCCGCGCGATCACCGGCGGCGGGTCGCCGCTGCCATCGCGACCGCCGTCGACGATGAGGCCCCCATCCGTGAAGGCGGCAAGCCCGACGCCGGAGCGGTTGCCGCGGTCCAGCACGGCGGCGAAGGCGGCGGGCGAGAAGGCTTTTCCGTGGAGCCGCGCGAGCGACGCGGCGACGGCGAGCGCGAGCTGCGTGCCCGAACCGAAGCCGGCATGGGTGGGAATGGCTTGCTCGAGCTGGAAGGCGGCCCCGGCCTCGATCCCGAGATGGGTGGCCGCGGCGGCGGCATAGGCGCAGACCCGCTCGGCCTCAAGGCCTTCGACGGTCAGCTCCGGGCCGGCCTCGGCGGAGAGGCGCAGGGCCGGCCCGTCGACGGCGAGGCCGATGCTGCCGAAGCGCCGGCCGAGGCCGCCATGCAGGTCGAGGAACCCGAAATGCAGCCGGGCCGGGGCGCAGACCTCGACGCGCCTGGGCAAAGTGTCCGGGGCCTCCGCCACGACGATCCCCTTCGTCCTCGCACCTCTAGGGTGACGACCGCCCTGGCGCGCCGTCGAGCGGGCTTCTCCCACGGAGACGCGATGGCTCGCAAGCGCGCGGGTGCATTTGCAATTCGTGCATCCTGGCGCGGCTCGGGATGCCGGAAGCCCCCTCGGGGCTTGCTTGCGGCTTTGCGCGAATGCAAACGTGCCGAGAACGGGCGCGAGACCGGCGAAATCGGTCGACCGCCGCGCGTTTTTCCGAAGGTGAGGGTCGATGGCAGCCTGGGTGAAGGGGGGCGCGGCGGATGCGGACGCGGCGATCGATGCCGCGGCCGCGCTGCTCGCCCAGGCGCGCATGCCCGTCATCGCCGGCCTCTGCGCCGAGCTCTCCGCAATCCGCGCCGCCTATGGGCTCGCCGGCGCCATCGGCGCCTCGCTGGACCCTATCGCTGGTCCGAGCCTCTACGCCGAGCTCGGCTCGCTGAGCCGCAGCGGCGCGATGGGCACGACGCCGGCCGAAGCCATCGGCCGCGCCGACGCGCTGTTCGTCGTCGGCAACGCGCCCTGGGACCGGCCGATCGTCGCGAGCCTCGCCGAGGGCGGGCCGACGCGCGGCCGTGCGGCCGGGGCCGAGCGCACCATCCTGTCGCTCGGCGGCCCACGCAACGGCGCGACGCGGCACGTCGCCTACCCGGCCGAGCCCGGCGGGCTTGCCATCGCTATCGCCCATCTGCGCGCCTGCGCGAAGGGACATCTCGCGGACGAGACCGCCTATCACGACTTGGCGCGGCGCCTGTTCGCGGCGCAGTACGGCGTGGTGCTCTACGCGGCCGAGGAGGTCGGCGAGCACGGCGTCGAGATGCTCCAGGGCCTGATCAAGGACCTCAACGAGACCACCCGTTTCTTCTCGCTGCCGGTCTCGGACCCGTTCCAGGGCCGCGCGCTCCTCCAGCTCTCCGCCTGGACGACGGGCCAAGCGCCGCGCGTCGGGTTCGGCCGCGGGCTGCCCGAGCACGATCCCTGGCGCTTCGACGGCGCTCGTCAGGTCGCGTCCGGCGAGGCCGACGCCGCCCTCTGGCTCGCCTCCCTGCCCGCCCCCCGGCCGGATTGGCTGAGCCGCCTGCCCTCGATCGCCATCGTCGGCGAGGGCAGCGCCGACGCCACCGCCGACGCGGCGGAGATCGTCATTGCGGTCGGCGTGCCGGGCGCGAGCGCCGGCGGCGCCATCTGGGACGAGCGCCGCGGCGCCATCGCCTACATCCCCGCCTCCGGTCACGCCGCGGAACGCGACGCGGCGGCCGTGATCGAGGCCATCCGCGACCGCATCAACGCTGGGACACTCGCCGAATGCTGACCCGGATCTCTGGCGGCCGCGTGGTCGACCCGACCGCCGACCGCGACGGCGTCGGCGACGTCTGGATCGAGGACGGCCGCGTCGTCGCGCCTTCCGACCGCGCGCCCGACCGGACCATCGACGCGACGGGCTGCGTCGTGATGGCCGGCGGCGTCGAGGTGCATTCCCACATCGCGGGCGGCAACGTCGTGCTCTCGCGCCTGCTCCTGCCGGAGCTCTACGCGAGCGAGGCGGCGCCGGAGGGCCATCCCTTCGCCCATGCCGGCGGCTCGGCCGCCTGGATCGGGGCCAATTACGCGCGGATGGGCTACACCGTGGCCGTCGAGCCCGCGATGCCGCCGGCCAACGCGCTCGCGACCCAGCTCGAACTCGCCGACATCCCGCTCCTCGACCGCGGCGGCCTCGCCGTGATGGGCAACGACGACCAGCTCCTCGACCTCCTGCGCAAGCGCGAGGGCGGCAATGCCGTTCGCGACCTCGTGGCGCTCACCGTCGCGACCTCGCGGGCGCTCGGCGTGAAATGCATCAACGCGGGCGGCGCCTCGGCCTTCAAGGACGGCGTGCTGAAGCTCAGCCTCGACGACGAGATCCCCGTCTACGGGCTCTCGACGCGCAAGATCATGGGCGCGCTCCTCGATGCGGTGGAGGAGATCGGGGTGCCCCATCCGCTCCACGTCCATTGCAACAATCTCGGCCTACCGGGCGCCGACGATTCCTTCGTCGCGACCCTTGAGGCGGCCGAGGGGCGTCGCATCCACTTCGCGCATTCGCAGTTCTACGCCTACGCCGCGGCCGACCCCGAGAACCCGATGACGGGGGGCTTCCGCTCGGCGGCTTTGCGCCTCAACGAGGCCATGGCGCGCCATCCCAACGCCACCTACGACGTCGGCCAGGTCGCCTTCGGCCAGACCGTGACGATCTCTCTCGACATCCTGCGCCAGTTCGGCGGCCGGAAGGGCGCCAAGCCCAAGAAGTGGATCCTCAACGCGGGCGATGCCGAGGGCGGCGGCGTGGTGCCGTTCCTTTACCGCCCCCGCGGCCCGACGAGTTCCCTGCAATGGGCGATCGGCCTCGAGCTGATGCTGACCTCACCGGATCTCGAGCGCACCATCCTGACCACCGACCACCCGAATGGCGGCCCCTTCACGGAGTACCCGCGCATCATCCACTGGCTGATGGACAAGGAGGCCCGCGACCGCGAGATCGCGACCCTGCCCAAGGTCGTGGGCGAGCGCTCGACCCTGCCTGCCATCGAGCGGGAGCTGACCCTCCTCGACGTCGCGAAGCTGACCCGCTCCGGGCCGGCCAAGCTCCTCGGGCTCGACGATCGCGGCCACCTGCGCCCGGGCGCCCGGGCCGACGTCGCCCTCTACCGCGACGACCGCGACCGGACGGCGATGTTCTCGCGGGCGAGGCTCGTCCTCAAGGACGGCGCCGTCATCGTGGAGGACGGCGAGATCGTCGATTGGCGCTCCGGACGAACCCTGGAGCTCAGCGTCGAGTCGGACAAGGCGATGGAGAAGCGGACCGATGCCTACCTCTCGGACCGCTTCGGCGCCGGCTTGGAGAGCTTCGCGGTGCCCGATGCCGCCTTCCCGACCCCCGAGACCTTCCAAGACGTGGCCTGCCGGTGACCGGGATGTCTGATCTCACCCTCAACGGCATCCCGGTGATCGACACCTTCGCCGAGGCCTTCGACGTCGCCGGGACGGCGCTCATCATCACGAACGACACCGCCAAGTGGGCGATGATCGCGGCGACCGTCATGACCGGGTTCGCCACCTCCGTGATCGGCTGCGGCGCCGAGGCCGGCATCGACGCCGAACTCTCGCCTGAGGAGACGCCCGATGGGCGTCCCGGCGTGCGCGTGCTGCTGTTCGGCTTCGAGCCCAACGGGCTCAAGGACCAGCTCCTCAAGCGCGTCGGCCAGTGCATCCTCACCTGCCCCGGCACCGCCTGCTACGCCGGCGTCGAGGGCCCGACCAAGATCAAGCTCGGCGGCGCGATCCGCTATTTCGGCGACGGCTTCGCCGTGGCCAAGCGCCTGCCCGACGCGACCGGCAAGTCGCGGCGCTATTGGCGCATCCCGGTGATGGACGGCGAGTTCCTCTGCGAGGATTTCGTCCGGGCCGTCGACGGCGCGGTGGGCGGCGGCAACCTGCTCTTCCTCGGGCGCAACCACGCGGAGACGCTGAAGGTCGCCGAGATCGCGGTGGACGCAGCCCGCGCCGTGCCGGACGTGATCCTGCCCTTCCCCGGCGGCATCGTGCGCTCGGGCTCGAAGGTCGGAGCGCGCACCAAGGGCATGATGGCCTCCACCAACGACGCCTATTGCCCCACGCTGAAGGGCCGGGCCGGCTCCGAACTGTCGGCCGAGGTCGGCGTCGTCCTCGAAATCGTCATCGATGGACTGACCTCGCGCTCCGTCGCTGAATCGATGCGGGCGGGGCTCCACGCCGCGACGGCGGCGGGCGCCGCGCACGGGCTCGTCGCGGTGACCGCGGGCAATTACGGCGGCAATCTCGGCCGCCACCACTATCACCTCCGGGACCTGCTCGAGGCGCCGGCGAGCGCGGGGAACGCGGCATGAGTACCCTCACCCTGCGCGCCGCCCCGCCGGAGCGCCTCGACCTCCTGCGCGTCAATCCCTTGAGCCTGAGCGGCCTCTCCGTGGCGGAGGCGTCGCGCCTGCCCGTCGGCACGAGCCGGCGCGGCCTCCTCCTCGGTGATTGCTTCACCCTCGCCCTCGACGGATCGGACACCCTGACGATCGAGGGCGGCTCGGACCGCCTCGACCGGGTCGGCGCTTCCTTGAGCGGCGGGCATATCCGCGTCGTCGGCGATGTCGGGCAGCGGCTCGGGGAAGGCATGGTCGGCGGCACCCTCACGGTGACCGGCTCGGCCGGGCCCTTCGCGGGCTCCGGCGCCACCGGCGGCACCCTGACGATCGAGGGCGATGCCGGCGATCATGCCGGCGGCGCGGCCTACGCCGCCAAGGCCGGGCTCGACGGGGCGACGCTGGTGATCCGTGGCCGCGCCGGCAATTACCTCGGCGACCGGATGCGGCGCGGCCTCCTCGTCGTGGGCGAGGCGGGGGCCTTTGCGGGCTCGCGGATGATCGCCGGCACGATCGCGGCGGCGAGCGTCGGCGACCATCCGGGCTACGGCATGCGCCGGGGCACCATCCTCGCGCGCGCGCACGGCGCCATCGCCCCGAGCTTCGTCGAGACGGGCACGCACGACCTCGTCTTCCTGCGGCTCCTCGCCCGGTCGCTGCGCGCCTTGAGCCCGGCCCATGCCGACCTCGCGGCCGGCGCGCTCAAGCGCTACTCGGGCGACCTCGCGACGCTCGGCAAGGGCGAACTCTGGGTCGCCGCGGGCTGAACGCAGCTGCCGACACGGAGTTCGGGATAATCACGTGGACTCGTTGCGAAGCGGCGTAATCCGCCCGCCATCTGAGTGACTGGAATGATGGTGCAGGATTCGCGCGCAAATTGATCCGGTTCCGGACGTTGTTACGCATCCGGTGCGGCCACGAGCGCCTGTGTCGCGCACCGCACGAGATATGTTGCGTGTCTCAGCGCATTGGGTGACGATCCGCATCCGCACGCAGCTCTCGCGATAAAGCGAGGTCGCGCCTATGCGCATCTAGTCGCCAGGGCATCGCCGATGTTCATCCTGCTCTCCATCTGCCTCCTCTCGCAGCCCAGTCAGTGCCGGGAGGACCGCATCAGCCTTTCCTACGAAGCCTCGAATCCGATCGTCTGCCTGCGCACGGCGCAGAGCAGGCTCGCGGCATGGCAGGCCGCGCATCCCGAATGGCAGATCAATAGCTGGCGCTGCGCAGCGCGGGGCAGCCTGCCCAAGGACCTGTGAGGGGCGCCCCTCCTCGGCCTTGGCCAGGCGCGACGGCGGTGACATGGTCGGCGCCGCGCGACAGGGAACGGTGAAGGATGCGCTCGCTCAAGGCTCGGTTCGCGCTGCTGCTCGGTTCGACCGCGATCCTCGTCGTGCTCGCGGCCGTCGGAGCCCTTTGGTCGATCGGCGCGGCCGAGCGGACGATCGACCGCACCCTCGACGCGCAGGGACGGCTCGAGCTCCTGGTCGAGCTGTCGGGGCGCATGTCCCAGTACGGTCTCGCGGCGCTGGAGGCCGTCAGCAACCCGGACGCGCAGCCCGAGGGCCTCGCCCTCGCCCGCAGCCATGTCGACAAGGCCCTCGTCGCGGTCGACGAGGCGCTCGGCCGCAGCATCGCCGCGAGCGACGATCCCCTCGACCGGACACTCTACGCCGCGCGGACCCGGCCGCTGGCGCAGCTGCGCTCCGCCCGGGCCATCCTCGACCGCCAGGTTTCCCTGGTCCAGCGCCAGTCCGAGGACGAGAACCGCCGCAACGCCATCCGCGGGGCGCTGAACGGCTTCGGCGCGATGACCGGGCAGCCGCTCTCCTTCCTGATGGAGGTCGAGCGCCGGTCGATGATCGCGGGCTCCGAACAGGCCCGTGCCCTGTCCTCGCGGCTTCGCATGGTTTCGCTCGCCGCCGCCGTTCTCGCCCTCGGGATCGTGCTCGTGCTCTACCGGGCGGTGACCCGCCCGACGCTCGCCCGGATCGACGCGATCCGGCGGGCCGCCGGCGCCGTCGGCCGGGGCGAGCTCGACACGCGCCTCTCCGTCGCGACTCGCGACGAGCTCGGCCTGCTCGTGGCCAACTTCAACCGCATGGCCGCGCGCCTCGCCCGGCGCGAGGGCCGCCTCGCCGCCGACCGGGCCGCGCTGGAGGACACCGTGGCCGCCCGCACCACGGATCTGCGCGCGGCCAACGAACGGCTGGAGGCGGTCGACCGGTCGCGTCGACGCTTCTTCGCCGATGTCAGCCACGAGCTGCGCACGCCGCTCACCGTCATCCTCGGCGAATGCGATATCGCGGGCCGCTCGGCCGGGCGCGCCGTCGACCACGGGCCGGTCTTCGCGACGATCCGCAAGCGGGCCCAGCGCCTGCAGCGGCGGGTCGAGGACCTGCTGCGCGTCGCCCGCTCGGAATCGGGGCAGATCGAGCTCGACCGCCGGCCGACCGGTGCGCTCGCGATCCTCACCGACGCGGTGGACAGCATGGCCTCCGAGGCCTCGCGCCGCCGCGTCGCCCTCACCCTGGAGGCGGGCCGCGACGCCGACATTCTCGCCGATCGGGAATGGCTGCGGCAGGTGATGGAGAGCCTGATCGACAACGCGCTCCGCCACGCCACCGGCCTGACCCGCGTGGTCGTCGCCCTCGACACCACGGGGACGCGCGCCACCCTCACCATCGCGGATGACGGGCCGGGCTTTCCCGAGATCGGCGACGGCTTGTTCGAGCGCTTCCGGCGCGAGAGCCGATCGGGGGAAATCGGCTTCGGCATCGGCTTGGCACTGGCGCGCTGGGTGATCGAGCGGCATGATGGTGCGATCCGCCTCGAACACGGTCGACAGGGTGGCGCGCGCGTGGTGCTTGAAATGCCCCTGCTCGACCCTGCGACCGAGAAGAACGAAGGGCGGGAAAGGGAGGGCGTCGCATGACGCGCATACTGATCGTCGAGGACGACAGCGACATCCGCGCCATGCTGGCGCGCGGGCTCGAGGCGGAGGGCTTCTCCGTCGGCGTGGCGGGCTGCGTCGACGACGCCCTGAACGCGGCCCGCGACGACGCCCCGGAGGCCGTGGTCCTCGACATCACCCTGCCCGACGGCTCCGGCCACGACGTCTGCCGTTCGCTTCGCGAGGGCGGCTATCCTGGCCCGATCCTGTTCCTCAGCGCCCGCGACGAGGTCCGTGACCGCGCCGAGGGACTGGCGCTCGGGGCCGACGACTACATCGTGAAGCCCTTCGTCTTCGACGAGCTCCTTGCCCGCCTCCAGACGCACCTCCTGCGCCGCAAGGAATCGGAGGAGCCGCGCACCATCGTGACCGCCGGCAAGCTCATCCTCGATCTCAACATCCGGCAGGTCGCCTTCGCGGATGCGACCGCACGCCTCACGCCCCGCGAGGCGGAGCTTCTGGCCCTCCTGATGGATCAGGCCAACCAGCCGGTTTCGCGCGGCGACATCTTCGACAAGCTCTGGGGCAGCCAGGGCGGCCTCTCGCTGAATGTCGTCGATGTTTACGTAGGTTACCTCCGCACCAAGCTCTCGGATTTCGTGCGCTTCGGCGGCCCCGTGATCGTCACCGTGCGCGGCCGCGGCTTCATGCTGGACCTGCGCGGCAAGGACTTCCGGCATTAAAGGCTTGAGAGCTTTCTCAGAGGGATCCGGGACGATCCGGCAATTTAGCGCTTGAAGAGTCCCGCCAAATTGTCGATATAGCCGCTGCGACAGAAACCACTGCGCCGTCAGTATCTTACGATCTTCTTAAAGGGATCGCGCAGAGGCTGGCGTCTCATAGAAGTCTAGGAGAAACACCATGAAGTGGGCAGCCCCCGTCGTTTCCGAGATCTGCGTCGGCATGGAAGTCACGAGCTACGACTCGGCCGAGATCGATACCTTCAACTAAGGTGTTTCCGCCGAGGTCCGGGACTCGATTGGCATCGGTCAACCCATGCGCATCGTGATCCTCGGCTCGGCCGCGGGCGGCGGCCTTCCCCAGTGGAATTGCCGCTGCCCCATCTGCTCTCTGGCCCGCGCGGAACCCGCTCGCGTGCGTCCCCGGACCCAGTCGAGCATCGCGGTCTCCCCGGACGGGGAACGCTGGCTCCTGGTGAATGCCTCGCCGGACATCCGGCAACAGATTTCCGACAATCCGGTCCTGCATCCGCGCGGAGGCCTGCGGCACTCGCCGATCCACGCGGTGCTGCTGACGAACGGCGACGTCGACCACGTCGCGGGCCTCCTCACCCTGCGCGAGGGCCAGCCCTTCACCCTGTACGGCACCGCCGGCATTCTCGATTCCGTCAACGCCAACCGAGTGTTCGACGTGATGTCGGCCGACGTGGTGGCGCGCCGTCCGATCAGCCTTGGCCAATCCTTCGAGCCCGTGCCGGGCCTCACGGTCACGCTGTTCGCGGTGCCCGGCAAGGTTCCCCTCTGGCTGGAGGACGAGACCATGCAGATCGGTGCCGAGACCGAGACCACGGTCGGCGCGATGATCGAGGCGGGCGGGCGTCGCCTCGCCTACATCCCGGGCTGCGCCCGGGTCACGGACGATCTCAAGGCCCGCATCGCCGGCGTCGACGCGCTCCTCTTCGACGGCACCGTGCTCCTCGACGACGACATGATCCGGGCCGGGGTCGGTACCAAGACGGGCTGGCGCATGGGCCACGTGCCCATGACGGGCGAAGGCGGCTCGATCGCGGCCCTGGCCGATGTCGAGATCGGGCATCGCGTCTTCGTGCACATCAACAACACCAACCCGGTGCTGGTCGAGGATTCGGAGGAGCGCCGCCGGGTCGGGGCCGAGGGCTGGACCGTGGCCCATGACGGCCTGACCCTGAGCCTGTAGCGTCGCGTTCGGGTCCGGCAGGCCGCTGGAATTTTAGTGCCGGCGGTTTTATATGACGCACGATATAATCGCGTCACTGGCGTCGATGGCTTCCGGCGGCCTCGGCACCATCTAAAACCAAGAGTTCCGGGAAACGCTCAGACGGACGCGCCAACGCCATGACTGCACCTTTTCCGACCCCCGTCGCCGACGAGGCCCAGCGCCTGCTGACGCCCGAGGAACTCGAGGCGGCGCTCCGCGACATCGGCGCCCGCCGCTACCACAACCTGCATCCGTTTCACCGCCTGCTGCACGACGGCAAGCTGAACAAGGATCAGGTCCGGGCCTGGGCGCTGAACCGCTACTATTACCAGGCGATGATCCCGGTGAAGGACGCGGCGGTGCTTGCCCGGATGGAGGATGCGAGCCTTCGCCGGATCTGGCGCCAGCGCATCGTCGACCATGACGGCGACCATCCGGGCGACGGCGGCATCGAGCGCTGGCTCAAGCTCGCCGAGGGTGTCGGCTTCCGCCGCGACTACGTCGAGTCGACGCAGGGCATCCTGTCGGCGACCCGGTTCTCGGTCGATGCCTACGTGCATTTCGTGCGCGAGCGCTCGCTCCTCGAGGCGATCGCCTCCTCGCTCACCGAGATGTTCTCGCCGACCATCATCTCGGAGCGCGTCGCCGGGATGCTGAAGAACTACGACTTCATCACCAAGGACACGCTCGCCTATTTCGACAAGCGCCTCACCCAGGCGCCGCGGGATGCCGAGTTCGCCATCGAGTACGTGAAGCAGCACGCCACCACGCCCGAGCTGCAGCGCAAGGCGATGGCCGCGCTGACCTTCAAGTGCAACGTGCTCTGGACGCAGCTCGACGCCCTGTACTTCTCCTACGTCGCGCCTGGGCTGACCCCGCCCGACGCCTGGACGCCAGGCACGGGGCTCGTGCCGGAGGCGGCCGTGGCGCAGGCCCCCGGGACCGGCACCCTGGTGGCGACCGACGTGCCGCGGCTGCCCCGCGGCGTGCGGCTGCGCCGGGACGAGGTGCGCGGCCAGCACGTGCTGCTCGCGCCAGAGCGCACCTTCGACCTCGACGACAACGCGGTCGCCGTGCTCTCGCTCGTCGATGGAAGCCGCAGCGTCCACGACATCGCGGGTGCGCTGGCTGAGCAATTCGCCGCCGACCGCACTGTGATCGAGGCCGACGTGCTCGTGATGCTCAACGACCTCGCCGCCAAACGGGTGCTGGAGCGATGAACGCGCTGACGCCGAACGCCCCCGCCCTGCCGGCACCGGTCGGTCTCCTCGCGGAGCTGACCCATCGCTGCCCCCTGCGCTGTCCCTATTGCTCGAACCCGCTCGAACTCGACCGGCGCTCGGGCGAGCTCGACACGGCGACCTGGCAGCGCGTGCTGACGGAGGCCGCGGGCCTCGGCGTCCTCCACGTCCATCTCTCGGGCGGCGAGCCGACGGCGCGCAACGACATCGTCGAGATCACCGAGAGCTGCGCCAAGCTCGGCCTCTACTCGAACCTGATCACCTCGGGCGTCGGCGGCGCCCTGCAGAAGCTCGACGCGCTCTACGACGTCGGGCTCGATCACGTGCAGCTCTCCGTCCAGGGCGTGGACGCCGCGAACGCCGAGAAGATCGGCGGCCTGAAGAACGCGCAGCCCCAGAAGTTCGCCTTCGCTGAGCGCGTGACGCAGCTCGGCCTGCCGCTGACCCTCAACTCGGTGATCCACCGCGGCAACATCCACGAGGTCGAGGGTTTCATCGACCTCGCGGTGAAGCTCGGCGCCAAGCGCCTGGAGGTCGCGCACACGCAGTATTACGGCTGGGCCTACGTGAACCGCGCCGCCCTGATGCCTAACAAGGCCGATGTCGACCGCTCGATCCGGATCGTCGAGGCGGCGCGCGAGCGCCTCAAGGGCCAGCTCGTCATCGACCTCGTGGTGCCGGACTATTACGCGAAGTATCCCAAGGCCTGCGCCGGCGGCTGGGGCCGCAAGCTCATGAACGTGACGCCGGCCGGTAAGGTCCTGCCCTGCCACGCCGCCGAGACGATTCCCGGTCTTGAGTTCTGGTACGTCGCCGACCATTCGCTCGGTGACATCTGGGCGAACTCGCCGGCCTTCACCGCCTATCGCGGCACCGACTGGATGAAGGAGCCCTGCCGCTCCTGCGACCGGCGCGAGAAGGATTGGGGCGGCTGCCGCTGCCAGGCCCTGGCGTTGGCGGGCGACGCCGCCGCCACCGACCCGGCCTGTTCCCTGTCGCCGCTCCACGCCAAGGTGCGGGCGCTGGCGACCGAGGAGGCGGCCGAGAGCCCGCCCGACTACACCTATCGGACGATCGGCAGTAACGTTCGATCGCCGCTGAAGGAGGAAGCCCCGCTGTGAAGCCCGTCGTCATCGCCGCAGCCCTCTCGCTGCTGGGCCTGCCCGTCCTCGCGCAACAGGGCACGCCCGCGGCGGACGCGCCCGCCGTCACGAAAGCGAACACCACCAACCCGCCGAACGCCGCCGACGTGCTGTTCGAGCATCCGCAGATGAAGAACGTCGCGCCCGGTACCACGCTGAGCTACGCCTACCTGCGCCGCAGCGGCATCGAGAAGGCGCCGTTCGGGCCGCCGCTTCAGGATCAGATCCGCCTCAAGATCGAGCCCGGCAGCGCGGAGGACAACCGCAACATCCGCGTCGAGATGTTCTCAGGGATGAACCGCTTCCCCGCGGGTCCCTTCGAGGCGATGCCGGGCAATCCGGTGATGACGCTGTTCCTGGAGCACCATCTCCAGAAGCTCTCGGGGGTGTTGAAGAGCAACCCGCGCTATATCAAGACCGCGATCCGCAAGGCCCTGCGCGACAAGGCCGTGGTCACCCCGGTGCAGGTCGATTTCAAGGGTCGTCAGGTCGAGGCCTGGCGGATCGAAGCGGAGCCCTTCCTGGACGATCCGAACAAGGAACGCATGCGGGGCATGTCGAACCTGAAATACACCTTCGTCACCTCGACCTCGGTTCCGGGCGAACTGCTCTCCATCGAGGTGCAGTCCAAGGACGGGCAGGGCGGCGAACTCCTCGAGGAGCGGTTGAGCTATGATCAGAACGCTGGCTAAGGGCGCCCTCGCGGCCGCCCTGCTCGCCCTGCCCGCCGCGGCCGCCGAGCTCGAGAACGATTACCCGACCGAGACGCGGGCCGATTACATCTTCGGCTGCATGGCGGCCAACGGCCAGTCGCGGGAGGCTCTGTCTCGGTGCTCGTGCTCCCTCGACGCCCTGGCCTCGATCCTGCCTTACGACAAGTACGAGCAGGCCAACACGATCCTGTCCATGCGCCAGGGCATCGGGCAGCGCGCCACCAACTTCAAGGGCACCAAGGTCTTCGACGACAAGGTCGCGGATCTGCGCCGCGCCCAGGCCGAGGCCGAGATCCGCTGCTACCGCGGCGGGGTCTGAGCGGGCCGAGTCCTTCTCCCGCTCACGGGCGGCCCGGCCTCTCATCCGCCACCGCTTTCCCGCCCCCTCTCGGGGCGGGACAGCGGGCTTGCGAGACGAGACCTGACCCCCTGACGATGGTACGGCGTCGTTCCGTAAGATCGCGAGACCCCGTGCCGATGCCCTCCCCCGCCGCCCTTCACGCACTCCTGCCCGATCTCGGCCGGCGCGTGCTCGTCATGGGCATCCTCAACGTTACGCCGGATTCCTTCTCGGATGGCGGCCGCTTCGCGGGTGTCGCCGCGGCGCGAGCCCAAGCCGAGACCCTGGCACGGGAGGGCGCGGCCGTCGTCGATATCGGCGGGGAATCCACGCGGCCGGGGCACGTCCCGGTTTCAGCCGAGGACGAGCAGGCCCGCATCCTGCCCGTCATCCGTGACCTCGCTCCCCGCCTGCCCATCCCGATCTCGGTCGACACCTACAAGGCCTCGACGGCGCGCGTGGCGCTCGAGGCGGGCGCCCGCATCGTCAACGACGTTTGGGGTCTGCAGCGCGAGCCTGAGATCGCCACCGTCGCGGCCGCCCACGGCGCTCCGGTCATGGTGATGCACAACCGCGAGACGATCGAGCCCGAGATCGACATCGTCGCCGACATGCTCCGCTTCTTCGAGCGATCGCTCGCCATCGCCCGCCGCGCCGGCATCCCGGATTCCGACATCGTGCTCGATCCCGGCATCGGCTTCGGCAAGAGTTGGGCGCAGCATCTCGAGGCCCTCAGGCGCCTGCCCGAGATCGTGGCTTTGGGCTTTCCCGTCCTCGTCGGCGTCTCGCGCAAGTCCCTCCTCGGGCGCCTGCACAATGCCGAGACGGTGCCGGCCGACCGGTTGTTCGGCTCGATCGCGAGCCACGTGCTGGCCGGGACCCTCGGCGCAGCGATCGTGCGCGTCCACGATGTCGCCGCGCATGTCGATGCGCTCAGGGTGGTGGACGCCGTGATGCGGCCGCAGGCGGCGTCACCCGCGTCATGAGCGACTGCATCCTCGTCCAGCGCATCGCCGTCTTCGCCTATCATGGGCTGCTGGAGGAAGAGGCGCGCCTCGGCCAGCGCTTCTACATCTCCCTCGATTGCCGCCTCGACCTCGGCCAGGCCGGGCGCAGCGACGACGTGGCCCACACGGTGAGCTACGCCGACCTCACGGCGATCGCGATACGGATCGCCACGCAGCGGCGCTTCGCCCTGATCGAAGCGCTCGCCGAGGCGATCGCGGCCGAGATCCTGGACGGCTTCCCCCTGCTCCAGGCGGTGAGTGTGCGCGTCGACAAGCCGAGCGCCCCCGTCCCCGCTGCGATCGAGGGCGTCGCCGTCGAGATCACCCGGACGCGCAATCGGTGACGGCCGCCTATCTCGGGCTCGGCAGCAATGTCGGAGACAAGGCCGCGATGATCGCCGAGGCCGTGGCGCGGCTTGCCGCGACGCCGGGCATCGCCGTTACCGCGCGCTCCGGCGACTACCGGACTCCGCCCTGGGGAGACACCGATCAGGACTGGTTCCTCAACGCGGCGCTCGCCGTGGAGACGACGCTGTCGCCCCACGATCTCCTGGAGGCGGGGCTCGCCATCGAGACGGCGCTCGGGCGGGTGCGAGAGCGGCGCTGGGGACCGCGGGTCATCGATATCGATGTGCTGTCCTACGCCGGCGCAGAGGTTTCCGATGCTCGCCTCGTCCTGCCGCACCGCTTCGTGCGCGAGCGTGCCTTCGTGCTCGTGCCCCTGGCGGAAATCGCGCCCGACCTGATGATCGGGCCCGAGACCGTCGCACAGGCCCTGGCCAAGCTCGACGCCAGCGGCATCGAGCGGGTCTGACTCAGGGCTTGCTCGGCTCGAGGAGCTTGTTGCCCTCTTCCTCGAGCAACGGCACCTCGAACTCCCGCAGCACCGCCTCGATGTCCGCCCGGCGCTTGCGCAGGACGTTATTAAGGAGCCGCTTCCAGTCGTTCTCCTCAATGCGCACGCCCATGGCGATGCGGAAGGTCAGCGGCGGCCGGTCCGGCTCCTGCAGGAGCGGAACGACGTCCATCGGCACGCCGCTCTGCTTGGCCAGCCAGCCCGCAGCGGGCCCCCAGAGAACCGCCGCTTCGATGCGACCGCCGGCGAGGTCGGCGATCACCTCGGCCGACACCGTCTGGTACTTGTGGGAGGGATCGAACTGGTAGGGCGCATAGGCCTTCATCGAACTGATCAGCCCGACCTCGCCCATCCGGTTCACGGGGGGCGTGCCGCCGATGACGCCGATCGACTTGCCCTTGAGCTTCGGATCGTCGAGCCGCTCCACGCCCGCCAGCTCACCCCGTCGGGAGACGAGAACGTAAGCTGAGCGATAATAGGGGTTGGTCGCCTGCACGAGTTCGGCGCCCGCTGCCGATCCCACGATCAGGTCGCACAGGCCCGTGCCGAGGGTGTTGCGGACGAAGCCCGGGCCTTGCCCGAGCCAGTAGTAGCGGACCTTGACCTTGAGCTCGTCGGCGATGATCGCGGCGATCCGGTTCTCGAACCCGTCCTCCTTGCGCTGCGAGAACGGCATGTTGGCCGGATCGCCGCAGATGCGCAGGACATCGGTGGTGACGAGGTCGGGAAGGTGTTGTGCCTGCGCGGTTCGCGCTCCTGCCGTCATCAGCAGGAGCGCGAGCACGGCACTCGTCCAGGGTCCTGAGCGCATCATCAGCCGCCCAGGCACTCCTTCTCGGCCTTCTTGGCGGCCTCGGGCTTGTCTTCCTTGTCGCCCGGCCGGACGCGCGGCATCGCGCCCGAGGCGCGGGCCTTCAGGTAGACGTAAAGGTCGTCGGCGTAGCACATGACATTCTTGTTATCGCCGAACGACGGCATCACGCTCTGGCCGCCCGCGCTGGAGTTCTGCTGGCCGCCAGCCAGGATGCCGATGAACTGCTCGTAGGAGATGCGCTTCAGCGAGTCCTTCAGGGCCGGCGCGTAGGTCGAACCCATGGCGTCGGGACCGTGGCAGACATGGCACTCGGCGTGGTAGCGGCGGTAGCCGGAATAGGCATACCAGTCGAACTTCTTGCCATCGTTCGTGATGTGGTAGGTCGGCGCACCTTCCTTATCGACGTACTTGCCGTCTTCCACCTTCACGGCCGCGAACTTGTCGAGGAGCTGCGGATCATGGCCGCTCGCCTGGCTCTGGTCGAGCTGGTTGGCGAGTGCTGCGTCGGCCGGCTTGGCGTTCTGTGCGATCGCCGGGATCGTGGCGAGGGCAAGGACGGCCGCGAGCGGCGCGATGACGGCTTTGCTTAAGTACTGCAACGACGTTTCTCCCAGGGACATTCCGTCTGGCCTTCGGCGGTGACGGTTAGCTTTGTTGACCGCAGTCTAATCATAAAGATGCCGGCGCGGGAACCCGCGCCGGCACCGTAACTCAGGTGGTTTCGTGCGACCGATTAGTTCGGGAGCGCGAAGACCGTGAGCTGACCACCGAGGTTGGTGTAGTTCGAGAGGGCTGCGTAGCCACCCACCGCACCGAGGCCGGCGTTCGGGTCGGTCAGGCCGGCCGCGAGGCCGATGCCGGCCCAGCCACCGACACCCGACAGGATGCCGACGTACTGCTTGCCCTTGTGCTGGTAGGTCATCACGTTGCCGATGATGCCCGACGGGGTCTTGAACTTGTAGAGTTCCTTACCCGACTTGGCGTCGACGGCCTTCAGGTAGCCTTCGAGCGTGCCGTAGAAGACAACGTCACCGGCCGTGGCGAGCGCGCCGCCCCAAGCCGAGAACTGCTCCGGGTTCGACCAAACGATCTTACCCTTGATGTTGTCCCAGGCGATGAAGTTGCCCATGCCGCCGTGGCTGCCGGGGGCCGGGTACATCGCCAGCGTCGCACCGACGTAGGGCTGGCCCGGGGTGTAGGTCACCCGGAACGGCTCGTAGTCCATGCAGACGTGGTTGGTGGGCACGTAGAACAGGTTGGTCTTGGGCGAGAACGCCGCCGGCTGCTGGTCCTTGGAACCGAGAGCCGCAGGGCAGATGCCCTTGGAGTTCACGTCCTCACCGTTCTGCTCGGTGGAGTACTTGGCGACGACGAGGGGGCGACCGTAGTTCTTGGAGCCCTTGTCCATGTCGACCTTGGAGACCCAGTTCACTGCCGGATCGTACTTCTCGGCGACGAGAAGCTCGCCGGTCGTGCGATCGAGGGTGTAGCCGAGGCCGTTGCGGTCGAAGTGGGTGAGGAGCGTACGATCCTTGCCATCGATCTTCTGATCCGTGAGGATCATCTCGTTGATGCCGTCGTAGTCCCACTCGTCATGCGGGGTCATCTGGTAGACCCATTTGGTCATGCCCGTGTCGACGTCACGCGCCCAGATGGACATGGACCACTTGTTGTCGCCCGGACGCTGCTTGGGGTTCCAGGTCGAGGGGTTGCCCGAGCCGTAGTACATGAGGTTCAGCTTGGGGTCGTAGGAGAACCAGCCCCAGGTGCAGCCGCCGCCGGTCTTCCACTGATCGCCTTCCCAGGTCTTCAGCGAGGAGTCCTTGCCGATCGGCTTGCCGAGCGAGGTGGTCTTCTCGGGGTCGACGAGCATGTCGGCGTCCGGGCCCTGCGAGTGGCCGCGCCACACCTTCTTGCCCGTCTTGGAGTCGTAGGCGGTGACGTGGCAGTTCACGCCGAACTCGCCACCCGAGATGCCGACGATGATCTTGTCCTTCACCGGCAGAACCGTCGCGGTGTTGGTCTCGCCCTTCTTCGGGTCGCCGTTCACGGCCGACCAGTTCACCTTGCCCGACTTGGCGTCGAGCGAGACGACCGTGGTGTCGGCCTGGTGCAGGATGACGGCGCCGTCGGCGTAGGCGAGACCACGGTTGACCGTGTCACAGCACATCACCGGGATGACGCTCGGGTCCTGCTTGGGCTCGTACTTCCAGGCGATCTTGCCGTCCTGGTCGAGATCCAGGGCGTACACGATGTTCGGGAAGGGGGTGTGGACGTACATCATGTTGCCGACGACGAGCGGGGAGCCCTCGTGGCCGCGCAGCACGCCCGTCGAGAACGTCCAGGCCACCTGGAGGTTCTTCACGTTGCCGGCGTTGATCTGGTCGAGCTTCGAAAAGCGGGTGTTGGCGTAGTCGACGGTCTGGAGCACCTGCTCGGCCGGGTTGGCCGTGCGCTTCAGAACGTCTTCGTTGGCGAGGACGGGGGCCGAAGCCACCAGACCGGCGCCGAGTGCGAGAAGATGAACCGCTCTCATGCATTCCTCCGACAGGTCTTTACAGCCGTTGTCCGCTCGGTTGAGCAGCGTGTCCGGTGCGACCTGCTGTTTGCGACAGGGACTGATCCGCTTCGATGGCTTTCCGCAACCCTTTGCACCAGCGCGATTATTCGCTGAGCAAGAAATTGCCTGGCCGAGTTCCGCTGTCCCTTTGCGGCGCCCCTCGAGACCGAAGCTTGAACGAACTCTAAGAAAAAAAATTCGACGGCGTCAACACGCTCCACCGGCGCCGGCGGCGCTTACGATCAAGTTTCAGTTACTCGTTTGAGGCGGGATCGACGGGTTATCGCTGCGCAGCAAATCGTGCTGCGCTGCAAAATTCAGTTCAGCCATCAAAAATACTTTTCATCGTTCCAGCTTCACCTCCATGCGCCGAAGGCATGCTGCTTCCGTGATCAAGCTACCTGTATGCTCTGCACGGCAGATGGGTGCCGCGTTCATCCCGACGGATGCCACCGGCACAGGTATGCCAGGTCTGGCGTCGCAATATCTTTCCGCTGGCCTGCATGCTGGTATTCCAATTCGCCGGGGGCTGCGGATCGCAGGGACGCGCAATTCAATCGACCGTGCGCTTTCTCGCCGCATCGGTGCGGGGGGCGTGAAGACCGGGGAGAAGGGCTGACGGAGCCCTCTGCAGGAGGCAGGATGGTGCTCCTTTCCTCAGGCCGCGATGACCCCGGGATAGCGAATCGCAAGGTCGCGGCGGGTCGCGTCGGCCCAGGCGCGGTCTCGCTGGCCGCGCGGGAGTGCTAACGGCACGGTCGCGGTCAGGCTCGCGGGTCGCGGCGAGAGCAGGATCAGCCGGTCGGCGATCTCGATGGCTTCGGCGACATTGTGCGTGACCATCAGCACGCTGACCCCGGCCCGCTCCACCGTCTCCACCACGATGGCGCGGAGGGCAGCCGCGGCCGCGTCGTCCAGGGAGACGAAGGGCTCATCGAGGACGAGGATGCGGGGCTGCAGCGCCAGGGCCCGGGCCAGGGCCACCCGCCGTGCCATGCCGAGCGAGAGCGCGCCGGGAAAACGTCCGCGCCAGGGCGTCAGGCCCAGGGAGGCGAACAGCGCGTCGAGGTCGCGCCCACGCTCCGGACGCGGCAGGGCGAGGCGGACGTTCTGCTCGACGGTCCGCCAGGGCAGCAGGCGCGGTTCCTGGAAGACCATGCTGATCCCCGCCTGGGCCGGGTCGGGCGTGACCGATCCGTCGTAGTCGGGGTCGAGCCCGAGCAGGATGCGCAGGGTCGTGGTCTTGCCGGCACCCGAGGGACCGATCAGGCAGGTGATCTCCGCCCGGTTCAGGCTGAAGGCGAGGTCGTGCACCGCCTCCACGGGCTCGCTCCCGCCGGCACCGTAGACCTTGCGGCGGATCGCGACCGACAGGACCGGGGCGTCGGCCACCGCCTCAGCGCCAGCGGCGGACATAGGCTTCGAGCCTCTGCAGGAGGAGGATGTCGATGGCGATCATCACGCTCATGAAGACGACGCTGTAGCCGATGATGGCCGCCACGTTCAGGTTCTGCACGAAGTAGAAGTTGATGGCGAAGCCGACGCCGTTGGGGCGCCCGAGCAGCTCGATGACCAGGACGATCTTCCAGGCGAGCGACAGGCCCGAACGCGCGGCCGCGACGGCGAAGGGCTGGAGCTGCGGGATGAGGACGTGGGCGATCCAGGTTCGTCGGTCGAAGCGGTAGGTCCGCGCCATCTCCTCCAGCCCGGGATCGAGGCCGCGCGCGCCCTCGCGCATGATGACGGCGACGTTGGGCAGCTTGTTGAGGACGACCGCCAGCACCGCCGCGGCCTCGTTCAGCCCGACCCAGATATAGGCGAGCACGGTGATCACGAGGGCCGGGGTGTTCAGCAGGATCAGGAGGGGCGTGTCGAGGGCGAGGTTGAGGGCCTTCGAGCGCCCGAGCGCGATGCCGAGCATGACGCCGAGCAGCATGGCGAGGAGGAACGACACCGCGACCCGCGCGAGGGTGACGCCGACATTGAAGCCGAGGTCGCCGCTTTCCGCCTCCATGCGGATGAAATCGAGGATGGTCAGGGGCGCCGGCAGCAGGCGCGATCCGGCGAGCGACGCGGCGACCTGCCAGGCCGTCAGCAGCACGAGGACCGAGACGAGACGGGTGGCGAAGCCCATGCCGGTCAGGGCCGCGTCCGCAGGTTGCCGTCAGCCATTCCCCGGACCGTCATAGTAGAGACCGGCCGGCAGGGTCGCGCCCGAGCCGACGAGCTTCTCGCCGCCGAGCCGCGACAGCACCCCGTAGAGCCGCTCGCCGTCGCCGCGCTCCGTCGCGATGGGCCGGCGCGGGATACCGGCGAGGAAGTCGCGCTTCAACGCCTCGAAGGTCGGCTCGTCGTCGGCCGACATCAGCGGCCGCACGATGGACCAGGCGGAGGGATCGCTGGCGAGCAGGTCCTTCGCCGCCTTGGAGGCGCGTGCGAAGCCCGCGACCGCCTCGGCCTTCGCCTGCAGGTTGGCGCCCTCGAACAGGTAGCCGATGAGCGCGATCGACCCCGTCGCGCCGAAGGCGCGCATGATCTCATCCGAACCGATGAGGCGCTTGAAGCCCTTGGGCTCCAGGCGCGCGCAATAGGTCCAGTACAGGAGCCCGGCGTCGAGCTCTCCCTGTTCGAGCTTGAGGGTGATCAGCGGCGGCGCTCCGAAGGCGATCTGCGCGGTCTTCTCGAGATCGATGCCGGCCGTATCGCGGGCCTTGGCCTTGAGGAGGAGCCAGTTCTTGTCGAGCGGCCCGCCGGCGACCCCGAGCCGCTTGCCGGCGAGGCCCTTCAGGTCCGTGATGCCGCTAGCCCCCGGCACCATCAGGGCGCCCTCGGTGGTGGAATAGGGAAAGAAGCGGATCGCCCGGCCCTCGTTGCCGAGGCGGGCGGCCCAGAGCAGGTCGCCGACGATGGTGTCGACCTGGCCGCCGAGGAAGGCGATGCGGGCCGCGTCGTTGCCGGCGAGCTTCACGATGTCGAGGGTGAAGCCGTTCGCCGCGTCGAGGCCGCGCGCCTTGATGACGGCGGCCTCCCAGGAGACCGTGCCGAAGGGAAGGCTTCCGACCCGGATCGTGCCGGGCGCCGCGCGGGCGACGCGGGGCGTGAGTGCGGGCGCGAGCGCCAGGGTGGCGAGCAATCCGCGCCGCGACAGCATGGCGTCCCTCCCTGTTTCGTTCGCGACCGCCTCCGCGCTGGCGCGCAGGGCGATCCGTTGGGGTCGTGCATAGGGCCTCGCAGGGGCGGCGTCCACAGCCCGCCCTCGCGAAACCGGCGCACGATTGTGTTGCGCGCGTCGCACCCCCGCCGGCCTGCCCATCTTGCGCGGCCACCGCCGTCGCGGCAGGGTCCGGGCGATCGATCATCGCAGGGGGGAACGTGACATGGCCGGACAGCGTGAGGACGTCCTCGATCCAGGGATGATCGCCGAGCGGCTCAAGAGCGAGCTGCCGCACTGGATCTTCGAGGACGGCTGGATCAAGCGCACCTACAAGACCGCGAGCTGGAAGGGCACGCTCATGGTCATCAACACGGTGGGCCACCTCGCCGAGGCGGCCTGGCACCATCCCGACCTCACGGCCTCCTACGCCTGGGTCGAGGTGCGGCTGACCAACCACGCCGCCAAGGGCGTCACCGAGAAGGATTTCGCGCTGGCGCGCAAGATCGAGGAGGTGGTCGGCTGGAACCCGGGCGCCGAGGGCGGTTCGCTCGACGGCACGCCGAGCGACCCGCGCTTCGCCTACATCAAGTACGACAGGTGATTTCGGTTTCGGTTCACGGGTTCGGTGGAGGGCATCCCCTCTCCCCGCCGCGCGGGGAGAGGGCCTTGCCGACCCCGTCGTCGGCAAAGCGAGGCGGCAGCCGAAGGTGAGGGGGCTTCCTCGGAGGAGCCACACGCGAAGAGACCCCCTCACCCTCGCTCCGCTCGTCGCATGGACGACGGGGTCCATGCGACCCTCTCCCCGCC
>NZ_BPQP01000088.1 GCF_022179305.1 Methylobacterium iners | reverse complement strand
CGTAGGCACGCGTCCGGCCCGGTTGCCCCGAGGAGCCTGGGCTCCAGAGCGGCGCGGCTCACGCCGGACCTTGCCTCTCCGGTCCCGGACCGGACGTCTAAATCGCGAGGAACAGCTCTCTCGGTGGAAAGGTTGGAAGGAACCTTGCGGGGAGTAAATGTGCATGGACGTCTGGCAACTAATCGAGCGTGACCATGCGAACATCGCGCAGCTCATCCACGACGTCCCGAACGCTTTAGGTGGTCGCAGTGTCATTCGAAATCGTGAGCGGCTTCTTGACGACCTCATCGACCAGCTTGAGACCCACGCCGTCGCCGTCCGGGCCAGCCTCTACGAGCCCCTGAGCCGCATGTCTGAAACACGCCGCCTCGTTGAGGACCTGCAGGGCGAACACGAGGCGTTCATGCGCCTGCTGGCAGGCTTGGCGCGGTCTCGCCGGAAGGACGCGGATGGATGGCTCGACGCCTTCGGAGATGCGGCCTTCCTCGTCGACCAGCACCTTCACCGTCACGCCCATGAGTTGATCCCAGCCGCCCGCAAGCTCCTGTCGCGCGAGGAGGTCGCGCGCACCACCCGCATGTTCATCCGCGGGAAGGTGAAGGCGCTGAAGTCGCGTCAGCGATCTGGCTTTGGCGGGACGGGGCTGAGCGACCTTGTTGTCGTGGGCGCGGTTGGTGCCGCGGTGGGCGGCCTTGCCCTTCTCGCCTGGCGCTCAGGTCTGTTCGGGAGCCGTGACCTTCCCAGCCAACATTCCGATCTCGCCGCGGAAGTTCGCTAGGCTCGTTCGAACCGCACGCGGTTCGCACCAGAGCGGGTTAGCTGATCAGCGAGTTTCAGCGTCTCGGCGGGTCAGCGCTACTCCGAGACGGCGCGCAGCATGTCAGCCATGAACTTCGCTTTGTCTCGGCGAAACGAGACCGCCGTCGTGAAGAACACGCGCTGGACCCCGAGGTGGCTCACACGGGCCTCGCATTGCTCGATGAGTTGGCAAATGTCAGCCAACTCACCCTCGATGTTCGTGCCTTTCGCAGGCATCTCGGCATTCAAAGGGCTCGCGTCGATGATCGGCTTGATCTCCCTCGGGTAGGAAGAGGCCGAGGGTCCGCCCTCATCGGGACGATGCATCGATCCGCAACGGTCCTTATGCGTCCGCCCTCAAGATCCTTGCGAGTTCGGCGGCCTTGCCTTGAACAGCGTTCCAGAAGGCATGAGGCTCAAGCTGGGTGCCGCCCGCCTTGAGATACTCCTCCAGGAGGGCAACGGCCTGCAGGCGAGCCGGTGGCGGATGGGCCGCGAGGTAGTCCTTCAGCGCGTCGTCGATCGCCTGACCCGATGTCACGCCGTGGTCGGACATGTTCTTCAGCGCGTGGAGGCAGCTCTCAAGATCGTTCATCGCGAAGGACCGCATTCAAGGCGCCGGACCATCGAAACCTGTCCTGTTGCGCAAAGACGCAGGACGGTCTCTGCCCTTCGCTCCGGCATCAAACGGAACCGTCGTCGCGATCGACGTTCATCTCCGCCTCGTCGAACGTGTAACCCTCAAGCCAGTCCGCACTGTTCTGAGAGCCTGCAGGATAGGGATTGGCGTTCGACGGCTCGTCGCGCTTCTTGGCGGCTTTACCCTCGCTCATCACATCGAATGAGACGTATGCCATGTGCCACCTCTTGCTTCGCGGTCAGAGGGTAACGCGCAGGCTCGGTGCGAGTGCCGCAATCCGCTCTCGGCGTCTGCATCGCTCCGCGGCATCCTGCGGATGTGCGAGCGGACTTCTCATCACCGCTGACGCGGTGGCTCGACAGGAGAGCCGGTCGCTCGTCGTTGCGCAAGCTCAGGGATGGGCGCCGGCAGAACGCGATTCTGGTGCAGCCGGAGCGCCTACAATCGGCGCCTGATTCCGACCCTGATGCAACTCGCGCCCCGGATTGCGGTCGGGACCTTGGTCCTCTCGCGTGCATCGATTAGCGGAAGACAGGGTCGCACCGATACGCGCTCATATAGGAGACGGTGGGTCCCGGAGCCGAAGCTCCGGGTTCTGTTTCGACGGTTACCCTACCGCAAGATGCTTACGCCGCGAGGCGGGCATCCATGACAACGTTATCGTTGGCATTTAGAGTTTTGGCCAAGTACTTGGAATAGGAAAACCTACGCCAAGCCGGTCGAGTCCTTACCGACGCTCTCGCGGTCCCTTTACCGTCCAGTCGATCCTATTTCGCCCCCATCAAAAACGCATCACGACGCGTTCATGGTGGAGGCGCCGAGGTACTGCCCCCCGGGTCCTGCAACGTTATTATGAACCGGTCATCAACCGCAGCGTCACGCTAGCGGATGAGCTGGCAGCAGTCCAGGAGGCATCGTGAAACAGTGTTTGAGGGCGCGCCTCGGTCGGCCGTGCGCTCAGCCTGAGACTGCGTGGTCTCGGATAAAGGACGGGCGAGCCCTGGTTCAGGCACAGGACGACTGAACAGAAAGCCCGGCGTGCCACTCTCCGAAAAGTGAAGTTGTTCGCGCGATTTCGCGTGAGCCGCTTAGGCAGTCGCTAAGATCGGTCCGGGCAGGTTGAGGTGCCGCGCCGGCCTGCCCGGCTCGCCGTAGAGTGCGGTCGGATCGGTTGACCTGTCGAACCGGCCGCACTCGAACGCCCGCAGCGACGCTGTCGCGGTCAGTGAGTGCTCAACTGGAAGTCTGCAAAGCTTCACCCGCCCGGTTCAAGTCGGGCCCCGTCAGGCGCCGCATCCAGGCCGGGACCGGGGGCAAACAGGCCGAGCAGATCAATCAGGTAGGCGCGAATGGCGCGGTCTCATCACGGATCGACGGGACGGCGTATCCTGCCACGTCCCCGAACACGCGAAGCGGCACCTACGTGCGATGTGCGGATGGCGCAGACCGCCCTCCGAAGGTCGGTCGAATTACGTCGCTTGTGACTGCATCATAGCGGGTTGACTTGCGCGTTTGCCGAAGCAAAGGCCGCCTTGGCGTGCGAGTGATCACACCAACACCCGGAACTTAAGCGGGCTGCGATCGGATAACCGAAGACGATGCAAAACGAAGGGTTTCGACATGCCACAAATGTTTGATTGGATCTTCTTCGCCATCGTTCTTCCTGTCCCGATCCTCCTGCTCTGGGATTGGTACAGAAATGGAAACGGCAACCCACTCCAGGCGTTTCACGGGCGCAGGCGGCCAGACGTAGAGCAGTAGCTTCCGAGGCTACAGATCCGGCAGGTTTGCGGGCCAAGATACCGACTCGGGCTCTGACAGCGTTCAGGCGACATCAGCAATGGCGGCACGTCCATCATAGCGGCAGAGCTGACGGGGTAATCCGCGGCATTCTCTTCTACGCCGTCTAGCCACTCCTGGAAGCTCGCAACCCTTCCCGGCGTCGGCTGCGATAGGGTCGCGCAGCTAGCCATGCTCACCCTTCAAACCCGCTCGATCGAATATCGGGACTCAAAATCCCAGCGACCGCTATTTTCGGATGATGATTGTCACGCGTCGATTGAGCTGGCGGCCCTCAGGATCATCCGCGCCATCGGGTTTGGCATTCGGCGCGACCGGGTTGCGCGCGCCGAACCCCTGCGTCGCCAGCGATCCCGGCGCGATCCCCTCGCGCTTCGCGAGCCAAGTCTTGACGGCAGCCGCGCGGCGCTCGGAGAGCTTCTGATTATAGGCCTCCCCGCCTTTGGCATCCGTATAGCCCTGGATCGTGATCGGTCCCCGCGCCTGTTTGCGGATGATCTCGGCGAGTTCGCGGAGCGCGTCCGCCGCGGCGGAACGGATCTCCGCCTTGTCGAAGTCGAAGAGCACGTCGGCGGGAAGCACGACCTCTATCTGCCCCGCCGTCTCGGTCCGCAGCAGGGTCGTACGGAACACGAGTCCCGAGGTCCGGAACCCGAAGACGGAGGTTCTGAAGGTGAAAGGTGAGACGCGAAACGACAGGACCGAACTTCGGAGCTTCGGCAAGTTCCGCAGATCGGGCTCCGGTGGGTCTGCGGGTGCGTCCTGTGCAAAGACCGGCACGCCGCCGGACACGCCGGCAAGGAAGGCGAGGAGGAGAGCGGCGCTGCGCATCGGCGCGGATCAGTTCCCGAGCGGAACGGAGATCAGCTCGAAATCCTCATAGGCCTTCATCGTGATCGCCTTCAGATCCGCCGGTGGGGCGGCGAACACCGCCCAGCACGTCACGGTCTTCCCCGCTTTCGCCCGGCAGGAGGAGGAGAGACCCGCCTCGTAGGATCGCCGGTTCACGAGATCGATCAGCGCCATGTTGCCGAGCGTCATCGCGATGTCGCTGTTGCCGTTGGTGTTCACCAGCCGGAAGCGGATGGTGAGCGTCTCGCCTTCGGTGCGCTTGGCGGAGATCACATCGAGGCGCGCCTTGCCGCCGTCGCTCTGTGGGCCGAAGGCGATCGGTGCCTCGTCAGCCGCCGCGGCGCTGGTCGCGAACACGATCCCGGCAAGAAGCCGGGCCGCAATCCTCATCGCCATGACACGCGCCCCCATGCCCCGGCGGCGCGACGGACCACGCGCCGCGCTTCGCCCCGAGATGCTTCCCCCGAAGATGACGCATGTCGCGCCTGCCCGCCAGAGCCCCTACGGGACGGGCCTCAGCCGGAGGAAGCCCACGCACGCTGAGCGGAGCTTGGGTGCGGTTGCGCCATCCGCTCGGTCTCCCGTCGCTGACGAGCGATCCGAACCCCTCGCTTCCAGCCGCATCATGGCGTGTTGGCTGAGGCGGTGAGGGGATGCGCCCCGGTCTGATCAACATCACGACATCGCTTCACCGAAGCCGCATGCGAGGCCGGATCTGGTGACGACGAAGTCGAGTTCGATGCCAACTCGAAACGGATTGCGAAAGCCAAGGCGGCAAAAGACGGGGACCTGAGGCCCTTCTCGTGCCGGAACGTTCTTCGCCACTCGAATCGTGGAGGGAGCACGCGATGAAGGATCCCTTGATAGCGGCTGCCGTTGGGTTCGGCCTCATGGCTTCAACGGGTGACGCTTCCGCCGATCCTTGGAGGGACGAGAGCGGCTACGGCCGGTTCGGCAGCGGTGAGCCTTGGAAGCATGAGGGTCGTGGTCACCGCCACGCCCGCGGTCATCGTCGAGAACGCCTCGGTGTGGGTTACGGTCGCTCGCGCGGCTATCGTGGGGCTCGCTTCCGCGACCACGCTCCCTAGGAAACAACGACGTTCGGTGACCCTGCCGCCCTGCCGTTCACGCGGCAGGGCGTTCTGTCATCGGCCGTATGTGCGAAGGGTATAATCGCCAACGGATCAGATCCGCTTTGAGGGTCGCGCCGTGAGCGCGCCCAGCGCAAGCAGGGCCGCACCGCCGAGAAGGGCACCGCCCGCAAGGTTCAACACCCTGGCCGAGGGAACGCGCTTACGCTCACGCGCGCACCGCCCGGAACGGGTGCACGGAGCGCTCCGTAAGTCTTCGCAGCCGGGTCCGCCCTGTCCAGGGCACGGTGAATGGCGACGCCCATCAAGTGCTCGGTCGGCCCGGGGGCAGATGACCACCGCAGCACCGTGCAACTCTCGTATGCCTTTTCCTCCAGGCCGATCGGTGCCCGAGATCAGGGCATTGGACGGCTACGAGTTGCTACCTCTTCGCGTCACCCGCGGGCCGGTCCGCGACGGTCCATTCCGCCATGACATCCTTCGCCGTCTTGTTCAGCACGATGGTGTTGCCGCTCAAGGTCCCGACCCAGTGTGACGGGATGGTATGGTGCTGGCCCTTCGCGGCCGGATCGCTCCTCGTCAGTTTGATCTCCTTGCCTTCGTACTTGTCGACCGTACCGACATGCACCTTGTCGGACCCCACCACCTCCATGTGCTCACGTATGACGCTGTTCGTGGTCTTGACGGCCGGCTCCTGCGCTTGTGCGGCAAGGATCGAGGATAGAGCCAAGCTGACGGCGGCGACGGTGCGAAACATGCGGCGGCTCCGAGACGGTTAAGCGAGCTTTGGCCGGGAAACCCGGGTCGCGAGATCGCTGTTCCTGTTCCGGAACGACGCACGACCCCCTTCACCTGCTCCGATGCCAACCCGCCGCCTCGGTCTTCCGTCGCATCGTCACGGAGTACGCGGAGGGGAGGGCGCCCAGAGCCATCGCAGGCGACCTCCACCGAGATGGGATTGCTCCGCCGCGGGGCACCCGTTGGAATTCCTCCACGATCAACGGCAACGCCACGCGCGGCCACGGCATGATCTTCAACGAGACCTCCACAGACCGAATCGTCTGGAACCGGGTGCGGATGATCAAGGACCCGGACACGGGCCGACGCGTCTCGCGGGCCAACCCACGCTTGGACTGGCAGACCGCCGAGGCTCCGGACCTTCGCATCGTCGCCGAAGATCTCTGGCAGCGCGCCCGCGAGGTGGAGGTCGCCAAGTCGCACATGAATGTGCCGATCGAAACCGTGACGATCCATCCGGACCGCCCGACATCACTCTTCGATGTCGAAGTGCGCGGTCGTCTGCGCGAAGTGATCCGTGATGAGTTTCGGTCCGGACCCCACCCTAGTGGGGGATGCATGGTAGCGAGGGACCGCTACATCGCATCAGCCACTACGGCCGGCCTCAGGTTCTCGTATCGTTCGAGGGTCGCATGAGCGCCGCCATTTTTCCCTCAATCCACAACGAGATCGCGCTCCACGCCAGCTTCCAACCAGCCGCGTGGGGCAGGGGACATTGTTGGCACACTGTTCAAAACAGGGCGCCGATTGCGTGGAAAATGAGTGGGGCAGGGGCATGAACAAGAGGAAACCCGGCTTCCAGCCCGGTCAGAGCGGCAACCCCGCGGGCCGGCCGAAGGGCGCCCGCAACCGGGCTACCATGGCCCTGGAGAAGATCCTTGAGGGCGATGCTGAGAGCATCCTCCGCAAGGCGATCACTCTGGCTCAGGACGGTGATCCGACGGCGATGCGCCTCTGCCTGGACCGCCTCATGCCGTCGCGGAAGGATCGACCGGTCACGTTCGATCTGCCCGAAATCCAAACCACCGACGACCTGCCGAAGGCCACGAACGCGCTCCTGCAGGCCGTTGCCTCGGGGGATCTCACTCCATCCGAGGCCAGCGACATCGGCAAGGCCGTGGACGCTCACGTCAGGGCGATCGAGGCGGCCGACCTTCACCAGCGCCTGTTGAAGCTCGAGGAGCAGACCGCCCGATGACGAACCCCGCAACCCTCAGCGCCCGGATGCGCCGCGTCGAGGCCAAGCGCGGCTTTGCTGGCGACATAGCGGGTGCCTCAGACGCCCAGCTCCATGCTTTCATCCGTGAAGGCTATCGCGAGCTCGCTGCTAAGCACGGGAGCCTTCCCCAAGCCATCGGAGCGCTTCGTCGGACCGGGGATGCGGCAGATGCGGCCCTTGCCCAGATCATCGAAGAGGAGATCGCCAGTGGCAACGCCCAGCGCCATTAGCACCCGCCTCCGGAAGGTCGAGCGGCACGCAGCTCAGACCGCGCCGTCGATGCCTTGGACCCGCGTCATCACCGAGAACGACGAGGACCGGGACCGGCAACTCGCCGCGATGGTCGCCGCCGGCACGCACCGGCCCGAGTGGAACGTCATCGACTGGCGGATCGTCGATCCAGCGCCAAGGGACCGCACATGAGCACCCTCCAGAACCGCGTGCGCAGGATTGAGGGTCAACGCCGGCCCGCCCTACCCCCGGCCGCGACCTTCGTCCTCGCATCGAACCCGGCGGCAGCGGCCCAGAAGGTGGCCGAGCGGACCAGCGCCGGCACTCATCAACCTGGTTGGCCGCTCCTCGTCATCACCTCACCCACGTTTCAGGTTGACCGCCCATGACTACCATCACGAGCTTGCTGAAGCGCGTCGAGCGGATCGAGGCGAAGCAATCCACGGGGAGCATCATCGCCGTAGTTAATTTCACGGGATGCGCGGAGATCGCTGCCGAAGCCGTCACCAACTGGCGGCAATGGGTGAAGGATGGTCGAGCCAACAGGCTAGGGGACACGCTGGTGATCCACGCACCCACCCTCACGGTCGAGGAATGGATTGCGACGTACAGCCCGTGAAGGGAGGTTCCAGTTATCAGCTTAACCTATGTTAGGCCTGAGGAAATTAACCGAGTTTTATCAACACGATTCAAAGCGTGTTAAGTAGGAAGGAGTTGTCGGTATAGAATTTCCTGCTCACATCACCGCGACGTTCGCCGCTTCGTTGGTTGAGGGCCCTATGGATCCGAGTAACCGGCCTTTCCGGAGCTCGCTGCTTGAGCATGACGGGCAAGCGAAAGCGCAGGTATCGGGGTCAGCGCCACTCAGCAACTTGTCAAACGTCTTGCGTGTGATTGGACCGTTTGAAAGCCTTGATGCTGAGGCTCCCCACCCAAGACGGCCGTCGGCGGAGGAATGGTCCAAGCTCATTGAGCGTGTCCGACAGGCGGGCAGCTACACACGTGAAGTTGAGGGTCAGGCGCGGGAGCAGGAGCTCCGAGTTCAGGAATTGCTTGATCGCGTTCGTGAGGACATGAAGCGGGCCATCGAGCGCGTCAGAGAAGCGGATGCGCGCACAGCCGAGATCCAGGCTCGCAGCGAAGCTCTGCTCAAGGTGGCGGACGAGCGCGTGCGAGCTGCCGAGGAGCGTGCTCAGATCGCAGAAGACTGGCTGATGCGCGTGTACGATGCGGTCGCCAGCGAGTTCACACTTGAACCAGTCAGCCAAGCGAAAGCGTAAGTTCGAACACCTTCTTTGCGGAGAGCGGAACGGTCCACACCTCGAATTGAGATCCGAAGATGGGCGTACTCAGCGTCGGAACGATGACCACGACCCACCGCCAGTCCGGCCGCAAGGATGCCGAAGCCGTCGACACCTCCCAGCACCGCGGCGCTTGCTCTCTGCATGTCGGCCTAGGAACGCGTAGCGCTCTGAGCTGGGAGAGGCATCTGGCTGGCAAGTGCTAGGAAAGCTCAGCCGGGCGGTCGATCCGCTGTCGCCCGGCCTTCTCGCGCGCCACCATCCCCTTGAGGCGTTCGAAGCTGGCCTTGCGATCGTACTTCTCCGGCAGATTGCGCATGACGTCCTTGGCGACGCGGATCGCACCGGGCGATCCGTTGGCCAGGTGCGAGATGAAGAGGTTGAACAGGACGGTCGCGAACACGTCCCGCTCGGGGACGTTGGCGGCTTCAAGCTTCTGACGGTGAGCCTCAGAAGCGGACCTGCGACGAGCCTTGCGGGTCGGGCGACGTGCCCGGCGCGGCTTCAGCACTCGTCGCTGTGCAGGCTCAATGGCAGTGTCGACGGGCGTTGCTTCAGACATGGTGCGCGGTCCTCTCGGGTGTGAGACCGCATTGAGTCACAACATCATGCATACGAGACTGTCGGAGGCGGGCAGGCCAATCGTAAACGGCCCCCCGGTGACCGCGGATCTGTCACCCGGTGACAGATAACGAAAGCCAGAAGGGCGTTTCAGAGTTCGAGAACCGCGTTTCACTACATAGGAGTAACGGGGGGAGTCTCTGGGGTTCCGAAACCCGTTTCCAAGAGGTGTCTGTTGGCCAGGACACCTCATTCGATCACAGGGCCACCGCGCATATCGCGAGGAGGACAGCAGCCCTGAGGAAGTTCCTCCGACCGGCCTCATGACCCGCTCGGGACAAAAGGGTGCGCTTCATCTGTCTCAGCCGTCCCCTCCCACCCAAAGCTGCCTGCATCGCAAGCGCGAGGGCGGCGCAGATCGTCAGTCGACATCTACCCGCAAGCCAAGTTGCGTACCGGCTCACCTGTGAGATGGACGACGGCGCAACTCTTTGGCGTTAACCAGCAGCTCGGCTTGATTGGCTTAGACTATTGCGGGGCTCTGGTGCTGAGCGGTGAGGCGGTGACGACGGTCGAGCACAACCACATCGTCTTCAAGCGAACACACTACCGACGCGGGCTGCGGGGTCAGCCTAGCGATGGTTATCCCATCTGGAGGTTCGAAGATGGATGGAAACGTCTTCCTTGCGGCAGATGCGGGCTAGCCTTCGCCTCGCTTAAGCGCACGAATTGTTGAAGCTCGATCATCGACAACAGAGAAATTCGCCCAAAACAAAAATGCGTAGATGGCTTGATCTTGGAACCCAATTCGCTGATTGCCGATGTAAGTCCGCGAGAGAAGGCTCATCATGACAGACGACGTGGTAACGCAATCCGTTGAGCAGGATGATAAGGTCGAGCTAACAACTCAGATCGTCGCCGCGTACGTTTCCAACAACTCGGTCCCAGCCTCTGGGCTCGCAGATCTCATCGCGACCGTCCACTCAGGATTGCTCGGGCTCGGAAAGCCGCTGGCGCCTGTTGAGGAGCCAGTGGCAAAAGCCACGCCCGCCCAGATCAAGAAGTCGATCGGCGATGACGGGCTGATCAGCTTCGAGGATGGTAGGTCCTACAAGTCGCTGAAGCGCCACCTCTCAAGCCGTGGCCTGACACCGGAAGGCTACCGGGCCAAGTACGGTCTGCCCTCCGACTATCCAATGGTCGCGCCGAGCTACGCAAGGCAGCGCTCCGAACTCGCTCGCAGCATCGGGCTTGGGCGGCAACGCCAGAGGGCTGAGCCGAAGAGCGCTGATGTCGTTGAGACCGTCACCGACGCACCCAAGGCACGGGGCGGCCGGCGCAAGGCTACGGCTTCTACTCCTGCGCCCAAGGCTTCCGGTCGGGCCAGCAAGGCTGTTGCTGCCGCTGAGTGAGAGTGTCGGGTTGCGCTGTCAAGTTCATCGAGGTTGCGCTAGGTTTAGAAACGTACCCCAAATTGGGTACGACAACTGCCCGCGGAGGTGATCGCTTCGTCTCGTGAGTCGGCAATCCATGTCGTTCACTCACGAGTGCTCGGAGCATTGCAATGGTTGCTATCGTTCGTGGAACGACTGCCTCAGAAACCTTCCGTCCCAGTGCGCAGCCTGGGTCAAACCCGTTTGGTGAGGCTTCCAGCCTCGTTTATGGGAACGGTGGAAACGATCAGTTCTTCGTCACCGGCACTGCTGCAGCAACAAATCGTGCGGACATCGTTGCAGGTTCTGGTAACGACACCTTAGAAGTCACCTTCGGCACCGGCAATTTTCTCGCTGGAGCAGGTAACGACACCTTGAAGATGCACAGTGGCACTTACCAGTATGATGCTGATGCTGGCAATGACACGCTCGTTCTCGATGGTGCGATTGGGAGCTACAGCATCTTCCCAGCTGGCAATGGCACAACAATCTTCTCTAATGGACTGTACGTGCAGTCTGCAGAAGTCGAGACTTTCCAGTTCTCCAATATTACGGTAAATCAGGCCGATGGGAACTTGGCGATCGATGACCTATTTTATCTGAGCCGCTACGCGGATGTGGCTGCAGCAGGCATCGATCCAGAAGCACACTATGCCCAGCACGGCCGCTTCGAAGGTCGGGATCCCAACCTCTTCTTCGATACGGACGCGTACCTGACTACCTACACCGATGTCGCTGCAGCCGGCGTCGACCCGTTGCAGCACTATCTGCAATTCGGATGGCGCGAAGGACGCGACCCTTCCGCCGAATTCGATACTCAGGGCTATCTTGCCGCCAATTCAGATGTCGCCGCCGCAGGGATCAATCCGCTGCAGCATTACCTGCAATTTGGCGTCAACGAAGGCCGAGTCTTCGTCAACGACGGCGCTTTCGGCTGATACTAAGAGCCAACCAAATCTGAGTTGCCTTAGTCAGGTCTACTGTGTCGATCTCACTAGCCGTGGCCGCACATTTAACTGTGGCCACGTTCGCCACTTGCGAACCCTTCTACCTTGGACCTCATGGAAGTGAAGGCATTCTCTCACATCCGTGTCACGGACCCACTAACCTGACGGCTTTCTCAATAGACCTGCTGAGCGGTCCGACTCAAGTGGAGTTTCAAACAAGCCCCCACCAACGCTTCAGTGGAGTCGATTAAGAATCTTTTGTAATCCGCACCGCAAGAAGTAAGCGCCAGCGGTATCTCTGTGCAAGCCATCACAACGTAGTGGCAACCTCCTTCCAGAAGATCTTCAAGTTGCTCTTGCATAATGACGGCAGAGGCCGCTAGCTGTCCGGCTTTCACGAAACGAATAGCCCGCATTATCTCAGTTTGCCTTTTTTCGTTTGGCAAACGGCATACAAACCCACCCCGGGCAAGACGCTCTTGATATATACCCGCCGACAGCGTGCCACTGGTCGCTAGAAGACCGATTCGAACGTTTCGAAAGCAATGCTGGGGCAACGCATCAACGACAGCGTCTGCGATGTGGAGAATGGGTACCGAGGTTTGAGCCTGAAGTGCAGGATGCCAGAAATGCGCCGTGTTGCAAGGAATTGCGATGGACGTCGCACCAGCCTTTTCCAACGAGACGGCGGCCTCCCGAAGTCCAGGAAGTGGGTCTGGCCCCTTCTCGAGAATAGCAGCCGTGCGATCAGGAATGGATGGGGCAAAGCGTACAATCATCGGAATGTGGTCCTGATCGCACATTGCCGGCGTGCTGCGAACAAGCTTTCCTAGGAAATCAACGGTGGCTAGGGCACCCATGCCACCAAGTACACCTAGCATCTGCTTTCTTTCGCGATTTTCATAAGCTAGAGGCCTACATCAACTCTCATCGCACTAAACCTTAATGATTTCAGGCGAGCACGCCAACAAGAGGCACAATGAGCAGTGCTGTTCCCAACTTCGGCCAGGACCACGGTTCGCCAGCTAAAACAGATAGCAAAACAACAAAAACGGGAGAAACACTGGCTATTGCAAGGCTCATTGGCGCGCTTCCAACCGAAAATGCGCAGTACAACATCAAGTATTGCAATATAACTATCAAATTTCTGCCCACGATCATAGCAATCTGATTCGTTTTTAGGCTGAGCTGTGGACGACCGAATATAATGGCAGCAAATGCCGCAATCAATGCAGCGCGTAGGAGGTACAAAGTTGGGACGTTAATGTCCCCAGATTGGAGTATCATCTTTGCTGGTATTGTAGATATTCCGAATAACAGCGACGAAGATATTGCAGGAAGCAACGTTTTGGCGCGGAATTTATCAAATGTATTTCCAATGCAAGACATAGAGATAATCAAAGTAGTGATGGCACATGCGACTAAAGCGCAACCCCAAGACTCCGCTTGCCCGATGAGCAACCAAGTCGCTGGAAAAGCAAATACTGGCGCCAACGATAGTAGAGGAATGGCTGTGGTTGCGTCAGTCGACTCAAAGGTCTTGAAGTAAAAGTAGTTTCCTGCAGTATCTAATACGGCCATCACGAAAATAAGAATTACTAAATGGAGACTTAATTCAAAACGAAAGAATATGGGCGATGCCGCAGTCAAGATGCATGTCATCAGCAGGAAATTGAGCGGCATCAATTCACTTGCGCTCATACCTATTGTTTTGGCGATACGGCGAGCTTGAATACCTGCAATGGCTCCGAAAAGCGCCGAGGCTAGGGAGAAAGTGACTAAGTTCACTTTGCGGTCAACCTCGATTTGCTTCGCGCAAGCGACCTAGCTGGGCGAAGAAAAAACACCTTCGCTGTTACGATGCCACGGTCAGCTGGCGCAGTCGTACCCCATCTGGGGGATGAGACATGTCACGTCCTTTTTCCTGGTGAGCTGAGTCGGCAGAGATCCTTGCTGAACTTCGCACACAGCCCAAAGGGTTATCGGACACTTGACCGTTCGATTTCCTCATGACCCTTTTGGGGTAGGACCCCCGCTTGAGATTGTCGGGCCGCTCGGAAGCTGAGATGACGTTTAGCGCTTGGAATTCCGCAGTCGAGGCGGTCTACATGGCAGCTTCGGCCCCAAGCCGCTGGCCCAGCACATTGTATCAGATCGCACAATTGCTGGATGCAGATGGAGGAATTCTGCTGTATCGCCATGATAGCGGCACGATGAGCGTCATCGTTTCACCGAACCTAATCGAAATGGCGAAGGACTACGCGGCCAACTGGCAGCACCTCGATGTTCGGGCGGAACGTGGTTTCCAGGCCTTTTCGGTTGGTCATCGTGACGTTGTGACAGATCGGCAATATTTCAGTGACGAGGAGATCTCAACGCTACCAATCTATCAAGAATTCCTAATACCTTACGGCTTTCTTTGGTCGCTGTCTGCTTCGGTTTCACCGACGTCTAGCGTGTCTGTGATGCTGACACTACTCCGGGCCAAGCACAAATCGGCCTACACCGAGGAGGATGAGAACCAGATGCTGGCCATTAGCCGGCACGTGGAACGGTCATTGAGCCTGTCCGTGCGCCTCATGGACGCCGAGGCCGAGCGCCTAGGCCTATCGGAGGCGCTGGATCGCGTGAGTTGCGGTGTCTTCATTCTGGACGCTGAGCGACGCGTCTTGTTGGCCAACCGTACGGCAGACCAATTGTTGGGTGAAGGGCTCGCAGTTTTGGGTGGGCAGTTCACCGTGACCGATCGCGTAGCGCGGCGAACTTTTCAGCAGCGGCTCGACGCGATCTTGTCGAACAACAACGCAAGCTCGATCGAACCGCTTGCCCTGGAATCACTTGTCGTTCCGAATGGCGACCGAGGGTTGATCCTGCAGATCCTTCCAATCCAGTCGTCAATTGAGGCTCCGGTACTCGTCTCAGCCAGGGCGGTCGTGCTCGCCGTCGATCAGGAACCAGGACGATCGTTCGATCCAGCTCTGGTCAGGGATGTATTTAAGCTCACCCTCGGGGAGGCCCGACTGGCCGCGCTTGTAGGAGCGGGAACCCCACCATGCGAGGCTGCGGCGAAGCTCGGCATTGCAGACGCTACCGCCCGAACTGTGCTGAAGCGGGTCTTCGATAAGATGGGTGTCTCGCGCCAGAGCGAGATGGCGGTCCTGATGGGCAAGCTGTTCATGCTGCGCCACCCGTAAGCCAAATATTCGCAGACATGCCAGCGGATCGAGAAGCGCACCACGCCTAAGAGCTGCGCCTCGGCGAACTCCTAAAGCGCGTACGCCGGCATCGCGGCATTGCCGAAGGCGAGCCGAAGCACGTTGCCGTCAAGAACGGGTCTTCCCAGCGACAGGGTGCCATCGACGATCACCACGACGACGCTGCCGCTGCCCGGCTGCATGCTGTGGTCGGCCACAACGAGGTCGCGGCCGAACATGCCCACGTCGCGCATGGGATCGCCTGGGACCTTCAGCACAAGGGTGGCGAGCGGGCTTTGGTTCAAACGCAGGAGGGTTGACCACGAGGGTGACCCGCTTGGGTAAGGTCCGGCCATGCCACGATTTCACTTCAACGTCAGCGATGGCGGGTTTTCCCAAGACAACGAAGGCACCGAGTAACGGGATGCCGAGACTGCGCGCCTCGAAGCGGCCCGTCTGCATGGTGAGATGCTGGCGAAGACCCGGGCCCAGCTGGCGACCGATGGCGAGCTGAATGTGGATGTCACCAACACCTCCGGTTTGCTGCTTCATCGGGTGTATGCCAGTGCCGCCGCCAAGAGCCAGCTCAAGCATCGTTGGTGAGACCTTCTAAGCCCTGTCTGACGCACTCGCTTCGCAATACGCTGAGGAGGCAGGGGAGCTTCATGGCCTACATCATCGCTGGCGCAAATCTCTTAAATCGCGCGCTCCCAACCATTGCTGTCACAGTAGGAACAGCCGCGACTGCTCTCGCCAAAGTCACGGGCCTTGAGGCGAACGGCTATTTCGTCAGGGTGTCGACGCTTCTCGGCGATGATGTGCTGATCTCCGACCTGCAAACTCTGGCTTCTTCCGAGGGTTCACGCGTGATGCAGACTGGAGCTCCAGACCCACGAGGCAGCAGCTACTAAGCCCATCCCTGAACCTGAGCGACATGCCCAACCGGCTATTCCCTCCCCTGTGCCTGCTGCTGTTCTTCCCTGCCGGTGTCGCCTTCTGCGCAGAGATCTGGCCGCTCGTCATGCGTCGGCCGGTGCCACGCGAGCTTGGCGAAGACCTGTTACTCCTCGGCCTCGTTGCACTGCTGCTAACTGGCCTCGTGACGTCGCTGCTGATGGTCAATGAGGAGCGACGGCGTGTTCATCGGTAGACCGCCGTGGGTCGAGACCGCAAAAAGCCCCGCGCGACGGGTGCCAGCGGGGCTGAAGGTGGGCAGGTCGGCCAGAGGACCGCGGAGTTCAGAGGGGAGCCTAGCCGACTGACGAAACAATCGAAGCAATCTTGGTGAAAACGAGCTTAACCATAAGCCCGCCTCACTACGGCCGAGCTGAGGCCGCCACGAGGTGGAGTAATCTGATGTTGAAGTTTGTCTCGCAGCCGCTGATTCTGGCCGATCTCATGATGGTCGGCGCCGGGTTGGGTATCGCCGCCTTCGCGCTGATCGAGTGCGCGCGCGTCTTGGCGATGCCGGCGCACTTCGTGTGAGAGGCTAGCTTCGCACCAGCCTTGCCTTTGGCTTGCGGTGGTGCGGGAGGTGCTAATCCGGACCCTCGACATCCTGTTCATGGTCAAGATCGGAGCCCCGCAGCCACACGATCTGCTAGGCATGTCCCTCAGGGCACCCGAGAGACGGTTCAGCGTCGCCGCCATCCTCCTCTTCCGGGTTGCCGTCCATGTGATCGAGGATGGCGATGAGTTGGTCAGCACAACCTTCGCCTACCCGATGCCGCCCGCTCCCTCCTCGCCGAGGCGATCAGCGCGCTGCGCATCGCCGGCCGGATCGTCCAGAAGCTCGCGGATCCCGCGGACATCTACAGCATTGACGGCGGGCCGCCGGTGACCTTCGGTGGCGTCGTGGCCCTCGCCTGGGATACGGGCCTGATGGGCGGGGCGCAGGGGATGCAGTAGCGATGGCCGAGCCGACGGCGGGCGAGTTCTTCAAGGCCAAGGCGATCCTCGAGGAAGACCTCGTTGCCGCGGTCGAGGCTTACATGGACAACCCGCTAAAGGGCGCTCATCGACTCGCCAGCGGCTACACGCTCGACCTCGCCGCCGCGGTTCACGCCAGCCCGTTCGCTGTCGGGATGCTCGCGGATCCCGAGATCAAGGACGCCTCGAAGCGCTCAGCGGTCCGCACGGCGATCCTGCTCGCCCGTCCGGTGAAGAGGTGAGCCCCTTCGGCTTCTTACTTCCGTCTGGGTTCGCGGGCAGGATGTACCCGTACAGGAAGCAGGAGGAGGCGCAGTGATCACAGCAATGAGACGGTTGCTAGCGGCCGCCTTCGCTCTTCTTGGCTCTTCAGCGGTAGCTACACCCTTTAAGGAGTCACCGCAGTTGCAGGCCTACCGGACGTACTACAACTGCTTAGTACAAGTAATCAGTCTTCTCGACGACAAACATTCGGAAGTTAGCGCAGTCGCGACGAGGGCTGCTGCGATTTGTGAACCAGAGTGGGGGAGGATGATTGCCGCCTATAAATCTGCCATGCGTCCAGCTGAAGGTGATGCATACGAAGCCGAGTGGCTCTCGAAGCGCCGCCTACATGACGACGGCCTTGTACAGAAAGCGCGGACTGCGCAACGGCACTAAATCCAATTCGAGATAATCCTTTCTCAGAAGTGGCAGCGCGCTGACCGGGCACGAGCCGGGTTATCTACATTCCCTGATTGTGCGTCATGACGCTCATCCGCGCGCGATGGCACCTCGTGCCCGACGCGCAACGTGCCAGCGGATGTTGAAGCGGACCACGCCCCAGAGATCGACCTCGGCGTACTCCTCGCCGGCATAGGCCGGCATGCTGCGGTTCGCGAAGGTGAAGGTAACGCAGGGAATAGAGACCTGAACCCTTTCTCCTGCTGCAACGTTCATCGCGGCTTAGATTGCGGAAGGAGCACACGATGAAGGGTCACTTGATAGTGGCGGCCGTTGGGTTTGGCCTCATGGCTTCGACGGGTGGGGCGTTCGCCGACCCCTGGAAAGACGAGAGCGGTCACGGCCGGTTCGGCGGTGGCAAGCACGGCAGGTTCGATGGGCATCCGGGCCGGGGTAATGCCTACGGCCACTACAAGCAGCGTTACGGCGACGGCTACGGCCGGTCACGCGGCTATTATGAGGAGCGGCGTGGCTACCGTGGGGCTCGCTATCGCGATTACGACTACTAGGGACTGACTAGACCCTTGAACCAGCCGCCCTGCCGTTCCTACGGCGGGGTGTTTTGTTACCGGCCGTATGTGCGAACGGTTTAATTGCAAACGAAAAAGCCCCGCGCGGCGGGTGCCGGCGGGGCTGAAGGTTCGGTCTCAGGAGAAACGTACCAGGGCAACCCTGGCACGAGCAATTCGGTTCAGACTTTCCGAAACCCAACGCTCGGCTCTTCGCCGTTCTGTTCGACAAAGATAACGGCAGTGGCCTCCAGAGCCTGCCGGATATCCGTCAAAAAACCGTCGTTGGGTTACGCCTAGGTCGGGCCAAAGTGCTCGATGAAGCGGCTGCCATCCTAAAGCTCGATGGCGCGTCCATCTAGCATGTCGCGAACGATGCCGGAGGCTTCGGTGTCATCGCCTGCCGCGATGGCTCTGACGCACATGATCTTTCAGCCGAGGCCGAGCAGCAAGGCGCGGTAACGATGCGATTGGGGTAGCGCGAGCAAAAGCGGGTGTGTGGGCATCGTAGGGCCTCCGGTAGAAGGCGGGAGCACGCAAAGCTCTCTGACGTTGGCGCCCGAAAATGCCAGCCAACGACTTGGTAACCATAAGCCCTCGGCCGGAGATGTCCTACCGAGATCGCGGAGGCGTCAGCACTGCGGTGCAGCGCTCTTCAGGCTCCGGTTCAAGCCAGCGCCCACACCGCGGTCAAACAGCACGCAAGACAGGACAGGCGCGTCAGCAGCAAGTACCCAAAGTCATGGACGATCTTCGCGAGAGTGAGGTCCTGCATCGCGGTCACCTAATTGGCCCGGCATCATGAGTGTGCGGCGATCCTCGCCTGGGCGAGGCATGGCGTCGGGTTGGTTAACCGATCGTCAATGCCGAGCTCGGATTGCCGATTGCCGCTCCACTCGCCGTTGGCAGCCTACTCGCCGGTTCACGGCAACCGAGCATGGGTGTTGAAAGCACGGATTGTGGCGGGTGCGCACTAGCGTGCCCGACTGCAGCGATGCCTCTGTGCGCTCGGCTTGGGACATCCATGGGAGCGCAAGGCAGCGATGCTGACGGTTTATGCGGTTCAGTCGTTTGATGAGGTCGAAGGGTGTCTGGTGATCGGCACCCGTGTCCAGGCCCGGAGCGCCGATGGCGCGTTGAGGCGGGCGGAAGGCCTCAACACCTTCAAGACCGGCGCTATCGCGATGCAGATCCTCACCGATGATAAGAGCGGCAAGGTCGAGGGAGTGACGGTGTTGGGGACGTTCGGCTCAGTTCCTGCAGAGTTTGTCCCCTTGGCCTGATGACGAGCCCAGAAGTGGCTCTGGGCTTGCTCAAGGGCAGTTTCCAAAGACCATCTCCGAAATGTGAAGCGGTTCGCGCGATTTTGCCTGAGCCGCTTAGGCGGTCGCTAAGATCGGTCCGGGCAAGTTGAGGTGCTGCGCCGGCCTGCCCGGCTCGCGGTAGAGTGCGGTCGGATCGGTTGACCTGTCGGACCGGCCGCACTCGAACGCCCGCAGCGACGCTGCCGCGGTGGGTGAGCGCTCAACCGGGAGCCTGCAAATCTCTACACGCTCGGTTCAACTCCGAGCCCGGGCCTCCAGCCTTCTCCGTAACACGCCAGCGCGTCTCAGGCAGTCTCGCGATGTGGGAGGGGCGGAGCCGTCGGCCGTGAAGGCGGGAAGGCGGAGATCAAATTGCGACGGTCACGGAAGACTTCCGGTAACGCTGCCTGAACGTCACTCGGAACGTCGAACTTCAAGGGCTTATTGAACCAGCATGGGCCGGTGGGGGAGCGGATTACCCGGGCACCGTGCAAGGCGTCACAGGCTCGGTTCGACTCCGAGCCCGGCCCTCCAACATCTCGCGATGTAGGAAAGGCTTAGAGGCGGGAAGCGTTGCATTTGAGGCTGTGCGGTAACAGCGTCTCAGCGGGGAGCGAGTAGGGGGCGCGCTCAGGCTTAAAGGGCGGGCGCGGTGCAGGCAGAACAAGTGTGGACGGTCGACGAAGGCTCAGAGCAGCAGTCGCAAGCGCAGCGCGACAAGCTCTGGTCGACCTATAATCCCTACTTCCCGCCACTGCGTCCGGACCGCTCGCCCGCTACCCAGACGAACCACTTCGTGCACGATCCGCACTTTCCGGCGCTTGCAACCGAAGAGCCACTGCACGCTGCCTAGGCGGCGTGCAGGTTCGCGGTCTGCACCGGGATCTGGATCGTCATGCCCTCGGCGTTGATACTGCGTAGACGGAGCCGATACGACCTTGTTGCCGGAGCGACCGATTGTCGTCGCACAACAACCGCCAGGGATGTGGAATACCAGCTAAGATTGCAAGACTTCTACCAGAAACTCGACGATTTCATTAACCTTTGTTTAAGGCGGCGTCGAACTTAGCCGTTACCTGCGCATTTTACTCGCAGCTATCAGTTGCATTCTCACATTAGAAGCGAAGGTCTCATGTCACACGCAATTTATGTCCGCGATCTCAGCGAAACCCGAGGCTCGACCCCTCGTCTGCTCGCGTATGCAATCAAGAAGCGCGAGGTTGCAGATCGATTGGTTCACGGGATCGTTCGAACATATCCGGCGTGCGGCCTAGACACAATCTCAGAGGCCTTCTGGTTTGAAGATGCCGATGGTCTGCATGAGATCTGGGTGACTCCTTACTAGAGCGTTTGGCGGATCATGCCGCAGACTGCATTGGCCCCTTCCAGTGCGTCAGCGCTGGAAGAGGCTATTTGCCGGGAAGGGCGTGGCGCAGGCGTCGTTCGTTCGGAAGATCGAGGAGGCTGTTGATCTGCGGACCGAGGGTCAGCTCATCAACATCGCGGGCGAAGCGCAGTGGGTGGAGCAGATTAGGGCGCTCTAGCGCCGCTCACGATCGGCCGACGCAACAATCGAAGCAATCAAAGCGCAAAGGAGCTTAACCACAAGCCCGTCCCCACGTCGGCCGAGCTGAGGCTGTCAACACGGAGGGGCTTCCGATGTTCAGGTTCGTATCGCAGACGTTGATCCTGGCCGGCTGCCTGGTGGTCAGCGCCAGCGTCGGAGTCGCGGCGTTTGTGCTGATTAAATTCGCTCGCCTCATGGCGCTGCCGGCGCACTTCGTGTGACGTGATGGGCCGAGCTCAATAGCGGCGGAGAGTCGCGCGTCGAAACCTAACAGCCGCAGCAGACCTTCTCGCCGGTACTAACACGGATGAGAGGAAACGCCTGATGCGATTGTTTCAGACCACCGCCGCTGCCGTCGTGTTGCTAGGCGGTGTTGCCCCTGCGCTCGCCGTCTCGTGCAAGGATGATATTTCTACAATTGAGCGTCGTCTGAACAGCGCGGGCGCTGAGAAGGTGACGGGGACAACGCCTCCGGGTGGCCCTACCTCTCCCGGTTCGGAGAAAGCTCTGGACAAGCCACCATCGGGGCAACCGTCCGATCCCAGCTTGAAGGCTACCGCAGCCAGCGTCTCGGATGCCAAGGCGCTGCTTGAGAAGGCGCGCACACAGGACAAGGCAGGCGACGAGAAGGGCTGCCAGGAAACGATGACGAAGGTGAAGGAGACGGCTGGCGCCTTGCCATAGCGGTTGCGCCATATCTAGCATCGAGGAGTGAGTTCGCTCTAGCGAGGCCAGCCATATTGGGGCTGGCCTTTCTTGTTCAACGCCCGATCGGCCGCCGAACGTGAAACGAAGCGGCGGTCTTCACGAACTTAGGCCGCCCCGGATGGTTGCCGTCACAGCATCAGTCCGGAGGCATGGCGTGCACGACATCAACAATCACCAGGAGCGGGTCCGCTCAAGCAAGACCGGCTACATCCTGGCAGGGCTGCTTGCGCTCACCCTGATCGCATTCTTTATCTACTTCGTGATGATCCCGGCGCCGCTGCCGCCGCAGTAGCGGGGCTGATCGCGAAGTGACGCAATAATCGGAGCAATCATCGGGAAAACAGGCTGGACCATAAGCCTGCCTCAAGACGGCCCAGCTGAGGTCGCCAAATCGAGGAGACCTCCGATGTTTAACACCGATATGGCGCCGCTGGACCTAGCTGATCGTCTCATGATCGGAATAGCACTGAGCGTTGTTGGCTCCGCGCTAATCGAGTGCGCGCGAATCTTGGCGCTGCCGGCGCACTTCGTGTGAGGGACCAGCTTCGCACCAGCTTTGCCCGGGGCGTGCTGTGGTGCGGGAGGTGCTAATCCGGGCTCCTGATGTCCTGTTCATAGTCGAGATCCGAGCCACGTAGCCAGACGATCTGGTTCGCGTGGCCCTCAGGAGCACCAAGGGACGGTTCAGCGTCGCCGTCATCCTCATCGTCGGGGTTACCGTCCATCTGCTACCCGGGCGGAGCGGATTGCGGCAAGGATGGGATCAGGGCAGCTGCTGCGGCAGCGCGCATGATGGGGCCGAGCAGGACGGCAGCCCCGAGGACGGCACGACGCGAGAAGGGCAAGAAAGTCATTGGCCCGGCTCAGTGCGCCACGGCGCGGCGAGCGGCCTTGGCCACCTGCCAGGCGGCCTTGAGGGATACGGCCATAGCCTCGCCCCAGGTCGAGCCGGTGTGGGCCTGATGGGACTTCGCGGCAGCAACGGCAGCAGCCATGATTGCAGAGCGGCTGAACTGACCGGCGGCAACGAGAGGACCGCGGGTGCGGACGGCGAGATCGATGCGGGCGCGAGCGGCGAGGAAGCCGGCGGGCAGCGTGACGCGATCACCCCGCATGTCGCGAGTGGCAGAGGACCAGAAGATGGAGCGGCGGAGAGCCATTGCTGCCTCAGTGGTGATAATCACACCACAAGGGGTTTAATCGTCTCCGGTTTGAAGTCAACTACTTTCGGTGATAATCTCACCATATGAAGCCGTTTCAATGTCGTATGGCTCGCGCCGCTCTCGCTTGGAGCACGCAGGACCTTGCTCGCCATGCCGAGGTTGGGACGAACACGGTCAACCGCTTCGAGGCTGGCCAAGATGCTAGAATGAGCAGCGTCGAGAAGATGCGAGCTGCTCTTGAGCGCGCCGGCCTTGAGTTCATTCCCGAGAACGGGGGAGGAGCTGGCATCCGCTTCCGTGAGCGGAAGCCGGCCGGCTAATCCGTCGCTCTCCTGCAGGACCTCGAATACGCTCGCCGCGTTGGATCATCGGCAGTAGCATGGCCTCCCGCTACCAGGGGCCCTGTGGATGAGGTCTACCGTGACAGGCTTCCTTATCGCCGCATGGCTGGCACCAACAGTCTTCCTTCCTCTCCACGTCCTGGCTCAGGAAGGCGCCCCAACGCCTCCACTGGATGCTGCAACCGGCAAGCCCGCAAACCTGTGTCAGGAACTCGTTGCGTTTGTGCAGCAGCCTGATCCAGCCAAGAAGGCCGATCCGCAACCTGCCCAACTCGCTTCAGCGGTGCAGGCGCCCAAGGCAGATAGTGCCGAGTCCAAGCCTGCCGCTCAGGGGACTGCGCAGAACACCTCCGGCCAATCTGGGCAGATCACCCAATCCGGTCCTGGCGCGGCGGGTCCGCAGGGCGGCACGCAGAACGCAGCCGCTCCATCGGGTGCGAGCGGGAACGCCACGCCCAGCTCAAATGCCACCCAGGCGGCGCAAACCCAAGCCGCCCCTCCGCCGGCCGGGCCTGCTACTCCTGTGGCGCCTAAGCCGACGCCGGAGGCGATCGAACAGGTCAAAGCAGCTGCTCGCAGCAATGACTTGAGCGCGTGCCGTAGCGCGGCTCAGCAGATGCGAAGAGCCGGCGTGGCTATGCCGGCGCCCCTGCTTGCCTTGTCGGCCATGGATCTAAATCTGCTTCAAGCGGCATCGCAGCCCTGAACGCATGTGTAGAGGGGTCCACGAGACGCCCTGCTAGCCCGTGATCAGATCGGGCGGCAGGGCTCGCTTGGTCTCTTTGGAAGACCCGCGCTAGGACGCTGCATGGCGGATGATCCAACCATAGGCGAGCTGTTCGAAGCTAAGGTCATCCTCGGCATGGATCTCGTCAGGGCAGTCGACGCTTACATGGCTGATCCTGCCACGGAGACGTTCGAGATCGGTGGCAGCTACGTGCTGAACCTTGCCGGGGCTGTGGAGGCGAGTGCGTACGCTCAGCGGGTGCTGGTTGATCCAGACGCTAACATGATGCGACGACGCGGTGTTGTGCGCGCTGCCATCCTGTTAGCGCGACCAGAGAAGCGGTGACCAACAGGGCCAGTACGCCGCCCGTCCGCAACCGTCGTTTCGACCCGCTGGCGTTGTTCCCTTTTCAGGCGCGCACTCAATCGCCTTCCTCTACCACGGGCGCGCCGCCGAGCCACGCAACGGCGGCCTCCAGCGTAGGAAAGTGGTGCTCTGCTTGCGTGAAGGGTTGGGGCCGCAGCACCGTCGGCAGGTCGTCCAGCAACTCCACGCGCCAGCCCTCGACCTGACCGGTGCGCGAGACCTCCTGGACCACGCAGCCCATGATGGCGTCATCAAGGGCAAGGTCGTAGCTGCCGGCCGCGAGTCGATGAAGCGTGTAAGCCATCGACGCTCATACCAGAGATCTACAAGCCAAGTCGCGCATCAGCTCGATCATATTCCGCCAGCCCGTGATTAGACCGGGTGACGAAGCTCGCATGGCCTGCTTGCTCAGCGTTCGCGCTGTCCGAAAGTGTGGCGTCAGCCAAAGCCGGCTCGTCGCCTTGCGTCGTACCCTCGCGCGCTCCATCTCGCTGGATTATGCTTGGCTGCAGGCAGGAGAGACGCTGACATGGCTGACGTCGATGTGGACCAGTGGCTTGAGGGCTGGGTGGAGAACAACCTGACCAGCCCAGGCCATGTGGAGGCAAAAGCGGAGATGCGCGATAAGGCGGAAGCCTGTGCTGTCGAGGCGACCGCTGATGGGATCTCCATCGCCGAGCTGAAGGAAGCGGCGGGCGGCGACCTCGAGCAGTACCTCGTAGACCGTCAGAATGCATTGACCGACATGGAGGCTGGTGACCTCTCCAGCAGGGACGCCTGAGACAGGCCAGAGCCTAAGCGACAGAAGCAGCGCGGCACATCGCGGCCGCCTGGCTGTCGCACATTTGGCATAGCCGACCCACACACCCTCCCTTGTCTCGTCTGCCCCTTCGTAGCTGCCGGGCGCCATGTCAGCATCACCCTCGATCCCCCTCTGCTCGTCCGAAGTGCGCGCTTGGCGCGAGGGCTTCCTGAGCCTGAAGCCGGGTGTGTCGCCCTGCCCCGGTCTTGCGGGTCCGAAATGGGTTGCGGTCCAACACGGCAGCGCTGGCCTTCCTGGATCGGTTCGCGGACGACGCGGGGGCGCTCGGCTGGACGACCGCGCAACTCTTCGGCGTTCATCCTGAGCTCGGCGTGCTCCGCTCGGATTATCGCGGTGCCCTGGTGCTCAGTGGGGAGGCAGTAACGGCAGTCGAGCCCAACCGCATCGTCTTCGAGCGGACGCACTACCGCCGCGACATGCCGGGCATATCGGAAGGCGTTCCGATCGGGGCGTTCACGGGCGAGGGCTGATTCACTTCATTCATCGTGCGCTCTTAAACCCATGTTAGCGTCACCCCGCTATGACGCTGGACGTCCCTCCCACGCACGATGCTGCCGACGCCCTCCTTGATGAGGCAATCAGGGCCCTCCGCATTTCCGGCTGCATCGTCCAGAAGCTCGCGGATCCGGACGACACCTACAGCATTTACGGTTGGCCGCCGGTGATCTTCGGCGGCGTCGTGGCCCTGGCCTGGGACACGGGCCTGATGGGCAGGGCTGAGGGGGTGCATTAGCGATGGCGGATGATCCCTATTTCGGTGATCTATTCAAGGCCAAGGCGATCAGCGACGAGGATGTGAATGCGGCCGTTGATGCCTACATGGCCGACCCGACCACCGGCCGCTTTATGATCGGCGAGCATCCCGCAGACCTCGCCAGCGCTGTAGCCAGAAGCCCTTACGCGCAAAGCATGCTCGCCGATCCCGGCATCGAGAACGCCTCGAAGCGTTCCGCGGTGCGCACGGCAATCCTGCTAGCCCGGCCGGTGAAGGTTTGAATTTTTCGACTAGGGTTTAAGGATGGTCTGCAATCGGTGTTTCACCTACGGTTTTAATTGCGTGCTAAGTCATTGATGTAAGAAGAAGGCCTCTGCAGCTGAGGTCGTGTCATGCGTATCTATTTCGTGGTGGTCGCGGTCGCGGCTGGGTTTCTCGCGTTCAAGCCCTTTCAGTCCAGCATGAGCCCGCTCGCAATCCCCGAGGCGGCGGCCGGCAGGTCCGAGGCGGCACCGCGACCTATCAACGCCAACGCTGTAGCCTACCACACGCGCGATGCGCGGATGAACGCGGCCAAGGACGAGGCACGGGCGACGCTACCGCGCTTCCTTGCGCTCCTGAATAGCAGCGCGCCCGGCACCTACGCCGTGAAGTTCCCGCTGACGCAAAACGGCGCGACCGAGCACATCTGGCTACAGGTCGATAGCCATCGTGATGGTGTGTTCCGGGGCCGCCTTGCCAACAAGCCGCTCAACGGCAGCGCCTACAAGGCCGGCGATGCCATGACCGTTCCCGCAAGCGAGATCGGGGACTGGAGCGTTACGGATCGCGACGTGATCTACGGCGGCTACACCGCACGTGTGGCCCTCGCCGACATGCCTGAGGACCGCGCCAAGGCGTTCGCGAAGCGCTTCCGCGACTGAGTCAATCAGCCTGCTCCAACGCTGTTGTGCCTGAGGCAGGCCGGGGCTTTTCAGAATGCCTGAGCCGTAGGCAACTCGGCGAGTGGCGGTGGCGCCATACGGCGCGCCTCCCGAGCTTGGGCGAGGATCCTCTCGACCTCCGGCTCACTCACGTCGAGTAGCTGCGCAATATCGGCGGTGTTGTCTCCGGCCGACCAGGCGCGGACCACAGCAAGCTGCATCGTGGAGGCAGACGCAGTTGAAGTTTGCATGGTTTGATCGTGGTTAAGTGCGCCAAGAAGCTGAGGCGCCGGGCTATCGTCTTCAGACGACAGCTGCAACCTCTGCTGAGAGCGCCAGTTTACCGCGCCGGTCAGGAGTACAGCATATTCCAGCCTGAGGTACGGTTGAGGCGGCGAGCACCGGTCGCTAGATCGCAGGCATGAACAAACTGGACGCCCTCCTGACCCGCCTCAAAGCGCGCCAGCGCGAACTCATCCTGCAGGCCGCCGACTACGACGCGATGCCGGCCGACAGCACGCTCAAGCGGATCGCGGAGCTTGAGAACGCCATCGCCGCAGTCGAAGCTGTGGCCGATGAGGAAGCCAACAAGCGCCGAGAATAGGTTCGTTCGGCCCGCATGGCGATCCTGCTGGCCAGGCCGGTGAAGGGGTGAACTGGACTCTGCTGATGCCGTCACTCAGCTGAGGTGAGCAACGGCGAGGTCAGATCAAGGCGATGCGCCTCCGGCAGGGTCCCGCTCGGTCTCGACGAAGTCCAGACAACCCGGCCATAGGCTTCACGCAGGTAAGCCTCACCGGGCGCGCTCCCCAGGGTGTCGGACACGATCAAGGCTGCTTGGCGCTCGGCTTCGGCAAGGGAGGAGGCCGAGATCAAGACGTAGTCCGTCCATCCTCCTGCGTCGACATCTTGCGAGCCTTCGGAAACTTCAAGCACCATCATCGGATGGTCCCTGACCCAAGGACGCCGCGAGTTCGTTGTGAATGGCCGCACGCACAGCCTGGGCAGCTTGGCGGGGCATCAGCAGCGCGACTGGCGTTCCGTCCGCGCCATGCATGTGCAGCACGATGGTATCGCCTCCATCGATCGTCTCTGAGCGCACAAACCCTCGCGTCGCCAAGATCCTAGGCTTTGCCCCTTCATCCTGAGCCAATGCAATCCCTCTCTCGCCCTGCATGTCCCGTTCGGCGTACAGTGAGATGCTTACCTAGCTACTTGCGTGCAATTCATTTTCGCGTGTTGTCGCCAAGGTTGAAGGTCCGGTCTGACGGAGCGCAGCATGCTCGTTGAAGCCGCGGAACTGCACCCGGAGGGCTACGCGCTCGCGGTCTACGACCCGCCAGCTGATGGCTTGCCGTGGTTGGTCGTCTGTCTTGACCCAGTAGGGCGCCTCGTTGCAGCGGTAAACTCGCACATAGCGGACGCAGCCCGCGCCAGGATCGCGGACCTTAAGGCTGAGCTGCGGCTGAAGCCGCCAACGAAGGATCGCCCAGTACACTGAGCGTTAAAGGGTTTGGCTCAACTCTGGGGATCGCTCTCACTGCGTTAGGGCGCGACAATGAGCCTTTCGTTGTTGATCGCAGCACTCCCCATCTTCTCGCAATGATGACCCAAAGCTACGTAGCTTGACCATGAAGTTCTGGAAGTTGACCGCCCAGGAGTAGGCTGGTGTGACGGAATCGACTGAGAGCGGAGAACGGGCGTATCGCGCGGCCCTGATTGGGGAGCAGGGCGTCGTCGCATCGATGGTCCAGATCACCGCAATCGATGATGACGAAGCTTGCAAGAAGGCCAAGGCCCTTGTGGATGGTCACGCCGTCGATCTCTGGGAAGGCCTGCGCTTCATTGACCATTTCCCGACAGTTGATCCGACCAACTAGCGGTGGCCTGCAAGCAGGTTGAGCGAGGATCCAGCGGCGGCGAGGGTCTTCCATCGCACCATCGCCAAGCCGGCTGCAACGTTTCCGTTTCACATGTGTTGGCCTCGTATCGACATAGGTTAGCTCGCCACCCTGGTTTGAGCGCTGTCAGGTTCTCGACAGGAGCTTGGATCATGAGCCACGTGCAGAACATCAAGGCTGCCTCGGCCGTTTGCTATGGCCGTCACGAGCCCGACACGAGAAGCCCCCTCATCCGCAAGCTTGAGGCTTTCGTGTTCCTCTCGCGGCAGGACCGCACCGCTCTGGAGCAGCTGAGTGCCGGGGCACGCCTCGTCGAGCCGCGTACCGACCTACAGCGTGATGGCGAGATGGCCACTGACGCCGTGCTGGTGCTCGATGGCTTCGCCTGCCGCTACAAGCACCGGGTGACCGGCGACCGTCAGATCCTGGCCTACCTGCTGCCGGGTGACCTCTGCGATGTCGATGCGCCTCATCTCGGGCGGATGGACCATGCCGTTGGCACGCTCTCAACCTGCCTCGTCGCCAGGATTTCACGCGAGACGCTTGCCACCCTCATGGCGCAGCAGCCGACCGTGGCGCGAGCCCTGCGGCTGGCCAAGCTGGCCGAAGAAGCCACGGCCCGCGAGTGGCTGGTCAACCTGGGCACCCGCTCAGCGGCCGAGCGCATGTCCCACTTGTTCTGTGAGCTCCTGACCCGTCTTGAGGCTGTAGGGCTTGCGGAAGATGACGGCTGCAAGCTGCCGATCACGCAGCTTGATCTGGCCGACACGCTCGGACTGTCCAGCGTGCACGTCAACCGCACGCTTCAGGAGCTGCGGAGCAGGGGCTTGGTCGAACTTCGTGGCCGCAGCCTGAAGCTGCGAGACCTGCCAAGCGTCAGAGCCTTGGCGGAGTTCAGTCCGGCCTATCTGCGGCCCGCTCACTGAGTGGTCTGTTTCAGCGCCCAGACGTTCGCCAGACCAGCGCTGGTTGGGCGCGGACTAGTCGAGGAAGGGCCAGCGTGCTGCAAGTGGCGGCAACCCGACGAGGCGACCTAGTTCCTGATGGATGCCGGCCGAACTGCCGGAGCGGCAGGGTCGCCTTGGAGGGTGACTTATGAGAACTCTCGCGGATGGCGGATCGGTCCAAAGCCATGCGGCATTGACATGCAGCCGGTCGGCTTGCCGAATACCGAGAAGGCGGAAGCGATGATCCGCATTGTGATGTCCCCGCACCGCGTCGGTCTTCTCATGGCCGCGCCCCTGGTGCTGGTCGCCCTTGTGCTTGCCGGAACAGCAACATGGGATGCGCGTCCGTTGCCAGCCTGCTCTGCGGGGCGGGTCGCCCCCCTCAATCCGGTCTATCGCTGCCGGCATATGACGATGATCGGAGGGACCCCTGTACAAACCGTGGGTGTGACGGGACCCGGTCTGGTGAGAACGGTTGAGCAGGGCACCGTGTCGGGGATGCCCGATTTCAGGTCAGCCGGTCTCGCCGCGCTGGGGGCGCTCGGTCTGTATGGTCTCAGCCGTGGTTTAGGCTGGCTCGTCAGACGACGTCGGCGCTGGTTGGGACGCCAGGGCCCTGCTTCACATCTGGGTCGGTAGCCGCAGAACCAGGGCAAGCTGCCTCACGGCAGGGTGTCACAGCCCCATCCCCAGTGCCACAGGCTAAGCGGGGCGGATGGCCGAACTTGCATTCATCGTTGTTGCCGGACCGCTCGGGGCGGTCGCCGTCCTGGCGGGTGCTCACCCTAAGATCGAGCGGCTGTGGCGACGCATCTTGCTCGGATGAGCAAAGGCGCACGGCTCGTCCCTGTCCCTCTCGCGGGCAGGCACCAGCAAGCTGTTGGCCTTTGTTGATGTAATCGGCGGTAGCAGGGTTAGACCATGACCAAGCAGCCTTCCCACGCCTTCAACGTCGATGTCAGGCGTTGCGGCATTCAGCGTGAGGCATTCGTCTGGTCCATCGCTGAGCGTGGTGGAGAAAAGCGGTGCTCGCCCCGTACCTACACCTCATGGCCAAGTCTGGGGTGCCTTGCGCGACATTGGCGCTCGGAACAGGCGCAACGCGGCTCAGGTTTCCGCCGGACCTTATCGTTCGATGTTACCAGTGGGGCTTCAGCATGCGCACAAAGCTTTTTGTCATGCGGCTGGGGTTTGCAGCACTGCTCGCGATGAATGCGGGGCCGTCCTACGCAGGCTCGAACGACAGCCCTGGGGTGAAGAAGCTACCCGCGCCGGACGCGAAGAGCGTGGGCTCTGGCATCCCCTCGCAACCTCCGGGCAACGGGATTGGTGGCAACAACCCGGGCAGCATGGGCTCGACGGGTGGACAGGGCACCAGTGGCGGCAACATGAAGGAAGGAGGGAACGGCGGCTCGAACGCTGGTCCCACCGGAAGCGGCTCACCGGGTACGGGAGCAAATCAGCCGCGTGGTCAGAGCGGGCAGTAGTACATCACCGTCAAAGGCTGAGGCTCGCTCTGGTCGCGACCACTGAGGCCATCTCGGCCGGCATGTTCGTCGCCCTCAACGACAACGCCGCCCTGGCTGCCAAGCGCGCCGCCTAATCCGCTAATCAGCGCCTACTACACGAGCCCGCCCGGCCCACGCCGCGGCGGGTTTTTGCTGTCTGCTCGCGTCGGACTGATACAGCATCGTCTGGTATGACGAAGTCCGCCATGATGAGGGCTGCGACGTAGCCGTTGGTGATCTCCGTGCGAGCCAAAATCTTCGTAGTACTTTGGAATGTCTGGGCGTAGCATCCTGAGGTGGCAGAGCAGTCTGTAGGGTCGACTGCTCATCGACGAAGATGGAGGACGCACATGTCCAAACTGTTTGAGGAGCGAGAACGGGCTGCCGAGATGCTTTTCGTGCGCGCCGAGGAAGCGCGGTTCATGATGCATTGCCAAGGTGTGCGCTCGCTTGCCGCTTATGCAGCCAGGAAGCTTAGGATCGATGAGCAGGGCGCGACTGCTTACGCTCACGAACTGCTGAGCGCCGCGGTGCAGGGAACGAAGGATGAGGACTTGATCGAGCGGGTGCGCGCGGATCTAGCGGCAGGCGGAGTGATCGTTGAACCTGGTAGCCTTCGTCGCGAACTGAACCGATCAACGGCACAAGGTGTCTACGTGGTCGGCCCGGCTGAACCCCGCGAAGGAGCACAGGTCCGGATCTAACATTCGTTTCGTCCGATACTGAGGCCGAAGCTAAGCGCAACGCACAGAAGTTCTGCAAGGAGTATTGTGGCACGAGCTGTCAGGTCGTGCTGACCTACCAGCAATGCGGTGCGATCGCCGTGCGGACGCCTGGAAACGGAACTTATGGTTGGGCGAAGGGTGAGACCGAGCAGGGAGCCAAGGCCGGCGCGTTGCAGGCTTGCGATCACCAAAGCTGTAAGGTGATCGCGTCCGACTGCAACTGACGCCGCTCGGGCAACGACTATTGGCAACCTTGACGCTTCGTCGAGGATCAACGCCGATGTTCATCGGCCCTAAGAGCGAGAGGCGACCCGCCAACGAAAAAGCCCGCCGCGGCGCGAACCGGGCGGGCCTAGCCCAGAGCTATGGTTGCGAAGCGGCCATGCTAGGCCACATGCCGAACTGGAAGCGCAGCCCCTGACGGAGCAAGGGTTCTGGCTGCTGCCTCGATGCGCACGAGCCAGCTCTCCGCCGCCGCCGCGCGCTCTTCCGCCCGCCGCGCGGCGCTACGAGCGAAAGCGATCTGCGCATCCGCCCTTTGTTCGATTTCACGCACGCGGTTCTCAGCTTGTGCCAGGATCTCTTGCACCTGCCGCTTTGCCTGAACTTTGGCCTCCTGCGCCTGCGCCTCAGACGCGCGGACCTGCTGACGGATTACCTCAGCTTCTTCTTCCAGCTCCTGGATAGTGCCTTGAAGATGCTCGGCCTGCGCCCGCAGCAGCTCCTTCTGGAGTTCGGCCTGCGCTCGGGCTCCGTCGATGATGTCGAGGACGCCGCTCCACTCTCGATCAGCCACAGGTAGCCGGACGGAGGGCTCATCAGCTTCAGCGACGTTCGCAGCCTCGTTGGGCTGTGGCATCGGCATACGTCCTGGCTGGGTAGGACGCTCGGTTCGACGCCTGGCTTCAGCCGCCGTCTGCTTTTCGAGCTGTGCCCAAAACTTCTCAGCGACCACAGTCATCGCGCATCTTCCTTTTGGCCCAGCGCAGATCGTGTAAGTCTCTGTGCCTAAAGGAAGACGAGCATGCGTATAGTTAACGGCGAGTTAAGGCTAGGAATGCCTGCCTGAAAAAGCCCCGCGCGGCGCGTGCCGGCGGGGCGCTGCAGACCTGAATTCATCACTTGGAGCTTGCTTAAGATTTTTGCGGCAAGGTTGACCAATTCGCAAAGGTCACCAGATGCTCAAGCGGTTCTCCGCCACCAAGAGGAATGGCGCCCAGAGTGAGCTGGGCACTCCTGAAGGCAGTATCGACGAACTTGTCCTTCACATCAGGCAGCTCATCCGGCATCGCGGCTATGACCGGACCAAGATCACGAGCGAGTACCTGAAGCGCTATCTGCCCCGCGAGAACGATCGCGACTGGCAGGGGGAGACCATCCTGCGCCGGGACCATGCGACTGGCCAGATCGATAGCGGAACCATGGCCTATCTTGTCGCGAACGTCCGGGTCGAGCTCCAGATGGCGCACGAGCGCCAGACCTGCTGAGACCGACCTGGGGATTTCGGACGCTGAAAGGCTTTTGGCGAGAAGCACACAACGCGTAAAGAAGCCCCGCAGACGGGTGTCGGCGGGGCTGAAATTTTTGGCCGCCTTTGATCGGGGGGGCACCGCAACGATGCAGTGCCTTGAATGGGTAAGCCTATGAGGCGGCTCGCAGCCCCCGCAGAAACTTGAAGACAACCTCGGGGTTCTGTGGTTGCGGGGCCGGCTCGCCTCGCGGCTTCTGCCAACCTGTCCGACCTTCGGCAAATCCATATTCCAGGAAGTGGATCAGAGGATTAGCCCACTCCTGCACCACGTCCGGATTGGCCTTCAGGTAGCCCACGGTGCTGAAGACTGCGCTTGGGTCTCGGCCCTCTCTTCAGCCGTGTTTGAGATAATGCTCAGCAGCGCCAACTTCGAGGTCCGCTACGTCGGGGTAGGAGGCAAGGTAGAAGCCCTCGTCGAACCCCGGCAGCGGATTATGAAAATGCGGCTTCTTCGGTTTGGAGCGCGGACGCGTTCAGCGTCCGCTTCTGGCGAATGAGGACGTTCCATAGCTGCTCCCGTTGGTAGCGATCCAATGGACCGCTGGTTCGCCGGCAAGTCTACCTTATCAACCTCCCCTGCCGCATGAAAAAGCCCCGCTCGGCGGGTGCCGGCGGGGCTGAGTAGCTTGGAAGTGATTGGGGTCTTCCACCTCGGGCTATGGCTTAGCTACCGCCGTCTCGCAACACGAAAAAGCCCCGCTCAGCGGGTGCCGGCGGGGCTGCCGTGAAGATGCGGCTGTTTCAGATCAGGTAGTAGGTCCCAGCTGTCTTGAAGATCTTCGGGCAGTGGCTCTGGGCGACGAGATGCTGAGCCTCCTCGACGGTGATATGCCGATCCAGGGCAATCTCCGACAGCGTCATCAGCTTCTTCTGCATGTCCGTTCTCCGCGATGTGGAGACAGAACGCGCCTGGTGTAATGCTGTTCACGGGCCTTCAGCACGAAAAAGCCCGCCGCGGCGAGCCGGGCGGGCTGAGGCCTATGATCAGGCGGCGCTGAGCCTATCGAGCTGGCGGTTTCGTGCTCCTGACCGAAGCTGTGATGTCCCTGTCTGCAGTTTGATCCAGAGCGATTGCAGGGCGGACGTTCTCAAGATCAGCTATGTTTTGCGATTTCCAACTGCGGCGCGCCATAATCGAGGCTTCCAGAGTTGCACTAGGGTTAACTTCAGAGGAGCTTTGCACCTTCGAAGTGTGAGGCCTCATGAATTGCTTCTTCCTGGCCCGAGGAGTCTCGACATCGATTTGGGAAAAGTCTTCGTTGATCAGACCGCCTCTTTGCAAAGCACTGTATTGAGCAGGCGCGTCTGCTAGGCGACTGCACGCGCCTACCAGCAGTGTGGCAACGCCGCTTACTATAACCCTGTTGATCAACAACATGCATGTCTCAAGGTATAAATCTCCGGGCAATCAATGGGTGGCCCTGCCGCGGATGATCGGGGGACGATGCACAACGGCAGGACCTGTCCGTTGCGCAACAGGGAAGAAGCTCCCGGACCAAGGGATGATGCCAAGCCTGAGGCGCAAAGAGAAGCCCCGCAGACGGATGCCGGCGGGGCTAAAGTAGATGCTTGGGGTACGGGCTTAACCCGCGGGACGCAGTTCGGTTCAGGGTTTACTGAGCCGCTCGCCAAGCCCAGCCCCGTTCTCCGCGATGAAGGCGACGCCGGCAGCTTCGAGACGGGCACGAAAGCGGGCGTGGGCCTCTACCAGCAGTCGCGCCTGCCGGTCTTCAATCCCGCGACCTTCACCCGCTTCGACCACAGCGTGAACGCTCTTCTGCAGGTCGTCGGCGGCCGCATCCAAGCCGGGGTTGCGCTCAATCAGGCCGAGCAGATCGATCAGGTGCGCGCGGATGGTCAACGCCGCATCCTTAGCATCCCGGCCTAAGCCGATCTGCAGCAGCGCGGCATCGATACCCTCGACTCACCTGCTCACAAGTTCCTGGCGTAGCTCTGGCGTCATTGGACTGCGGTCCCGGGCTTCCTGGGTCTCACTGTCGAGGCCTTGCCTCGGCGCTCAGCCTTCTAGATCCTTCTACCCCTGTTGGGGACGCAGCGAGTGCGCGAGGCGTTCGATGTCCTGCCGCTCTTCCTTGTCAGATGCCTCGGCATCCTCATCGCTCCTGGCAGCATCCAACCGGAGGACGCCTTGCACCACCAGCGGCGGGGTTTCCTGCCCATACCCGCTCAGCAGCAGAGACGCTTCGAGGAGAGCGAGAATATCGCTGTCCCTGACCTCGCGCCCTAGTATCTGCGCGTTGAGAATGCGGTCAGCGAGGAGGTCCGCCAGGCGAGCAACCTGCTCCAGCCGATCATCCTTCGACAGCATGACGGACCCTGACGCTTGCTCGCTCACTTCAGGTAGCCTTTTCAATCAAGTGCTCGGTGAGGGCCACCACCTGCTCCACTCACGAGGAAATCGTTAAGGTCACAACCCCGGCCGCGCCAGCCGCGAAGAGGGCATCGATTTCAGCGTGGGCATAACCCGCACGCTTCAGCGCGAATGCGGCTCCGATGATGAGCAGCATGCCCGTCAATGCAAACAGCCGAGACAGCGTCGACTTCATTCGCCTGCTCCTTGCTATCTGACCCGCATACCTAGTTCGCCGCTGTTTGGGGAGACGAACTCGACGCGAGGCGCAGCTGCCCTACTCTTCGCGCGACTCGCGGTCAGGACGAGGGCCTAGTGGGCGGGTCGCAGGGGATGCAGTAGCAATGGCTGAGCGGCCGACCATCTGCGATCTCATGCAGTACGGCGAGATCAGGGGTGCACACCTGGCGGCTGCGGTCGACACCTACTTCCGGGCCCCACAGACGACAGCGTATGCAATAGGCGGCGCGCACGTTGTGGACCTCGCCAAGGCTATCCGAAGCTCAGCGGAGGCGCGCCTCATCCTTGCCGACGACACGGTGCCCGACAGCGTTAAGCGCGCAGCAGTGCGCACGGCGATCCTGCTGGCTCAGCCGGTGAAGGGGTGAGGGACAGCCCCAAACTACCCTTCTGCGTCCGCGAGGTCGCTGAGGCCGAGCGCTAATGCAGCTTGCGGCTGGTCCAGCTCAACTCTCGCTCTGCCGCCTCGATCCTCTCCGCCGCCCGGCGGATTGCAATCTTTCGTTCCTGAGCGGCCAGCATACTGTTCACTGTGGCCAGAGCTTCGCTGCGCGACATCTGACCGGTTGCAAGATGAGGCCCCCCGGCAGGGACAAATGCGATGTGCGCCAGCGCGACGCCAGAGGCATCCTCGATGACGAAACAATCCGACTTCTCAACGACCCGCCAAGGGGTATCCAGCCGGTAGGGGCTACTCTCACTCAACGTTCTATCCGCTCTCCCCCCGGATCGCGGAGCGGGAACGCAGCAGCGGCCAAAAGCGCTGCAACAAGACAGCGGAAACCCGCCATGGCGCAAGCCGGACGGGCTGAACAATATCTCAGGGTTGCTCTGGTATATCGAATGACGCATATTGCAGTGCGGAATCGCGATGGCGTCGCGGTCCTGCTGCCCTCATTGGGCGTTTCCTCCCTAGACTTGGGCCGCTCTTCGGGGCGGCCCTTTTT
>NZ_BPQP01000087.1 GCF_022179305.1 Methylobacterium iners | reverse complement strand
GGGCTTGCCCCAGTGGAACGTTCCAGGACGGACGGAAATCCATTCCAAATGAAGCCTCTTGCATTTTGGAATGCCAGATGGTTCAAAGTCTAAGACGCTTTTGGAATGAACCGGCCCGGAGGACGCCATGCTCGTTGGGTACGCTCGCACCTCAACCCTGGAGCAGGAGGCCGGCCTGGAAGCTCAGGTTCGCGACCTGACCGCACTCGGATGCGAGAAGCTGTTCCGAGAGCAGGTATCCTCTGTCGCCACTCGAAAGGGCCTGGAGGCGGCCGTGGAGTTCTGCCGGGAGGGCGACACGCTCGTCGTGACGAAGCTCGACCGGCTGGCCCGATCGGTCGTCCATATGGGCAAGATCATCGCCGAGCTGGAGGCCAAGGGCGTGGCGCTGCGGATCGTGAACCTTGGCGTGGACACGGGGACGCCGACCGGCAAGCTGATGGTCAACGTGCTCGCCGGCGTTGCGCAATTCGAGCGTGAGATGATGCTGGAGCGCCAGCGCGAGGGCATCGCCAAAGCTAAGGTTGAGGGTGCCTACAGGGGCCGCAAGCCTACGGCGCGGGCGAAGGCCGCGGAGATCAAGGCGTTGGCGGGGGAAGGCCTAAGCATGGCGAAGATCGCCAAGCAGCTAGGGATCGGCGTCGGATCGGTCCATCGGGTGCTCAGCCCCGAAGCAGCCTGATGACGACCGTACAGCCCCCGAGAAGGCACGGCTCACAGGTGGAAGGAGCGTCCACGTCCACTGAAAGTGGCCTGTGATCGCCTCAGGCGGTCTGTGAGGGCTGTTGACATGGAATGACTAGGTCAACGTCGTCCTACGGTTTTCCAGCCCTTATAGCTCAAATATGCGGCTTTCTACTGAACCAGGGCTGGACAGCCGCAGGCGCATCCGGCATGCATGATTTCGTGGTGTACGACCACGCTCTCGATACGGCCCTCCCGCCAATATGCTGGGAACGGCGGTAGAGCTTCGGCGGTACGATGGCGCCGGAGGAGAGGAGAGGCTTGGACCTCTCGTTGGTCGTATATGAGGAGACGGGCCATGCCCATCTTTCCCCACTGCGGCGGTTCCAGGCCGGTTTCGGTCAGGACCTACGTCCGCACTCGGAACGGCTCTACGCACACGGTTGGTGCGCATTGCCGTGGACTGCCTACCCGTTAGCGCGGGAAGGTCGTCGAAGCCGCTTGCCCGTTAGCGCGGGAAAAGCGGTCAGAAAGGTAAGACTGTGACTTGGGGGCTCACTTCGGTGGGCCCTCTTTTTTCCCGCTGACCACAGCTTGGCGTCAGGTTGCCCTTGACATTCTCGCCGGTGTCTGTTGGGGGCCGCGTGGTAGTAGCGACGTGAGGATCCTTTCCTCAAAATTTGAGTGCCGTCAACAGGCGTATTACAAAAATGTTGAAAACAGATCAAGGCTAAGCATCTGACTTGTAACAGCTTTCTTGATTAAGATGTTGCGATTTGATTTTTTTTCAAAACGCTAGAACGGCTTTGGAAAGCTCGTGACTCTCGCCCCTAGGGGCTGGAGCAGCTCGGAAGTCGCGCCGCGGTCCCCCGGCGGGCAATGCCACATCCAAATCTCAGAACTGGGATTGCGTACCTGGTCCTATAAACCAAGAGGCTTGCGGGGCCGTCTGGTAGGTCAGGGCATCGGCAAGCCGGCCCTGCGGCTCATCTTCAACCGGGGGAAGCGTCCTTCCTAGGACCCGCGCAAGGGCCGTCAGAACCGTAGGAAATTGAGGAGGTAGGGGTGTTGGCGCCCAGGCTGAAGGCGTCGACCCTTCTCCTGCATGGCAGCGTTCCTCGATCCGCCATGGCATTGCGCCGAGGCCTACCGGGTTGAACGCTGGCAAGGCCGATGCCGTTCGGCGTGGAATTGGACGGCGGTACACGTCGACCGGATCATGAAGCGGGCGCGTAGCGCGCCTGAGGGAGGGCACCAGCGTGAACGTCGATATCTACTACTCCGGCAAGCGCAGCAGCACGAAGTTCTTGGTCGTGCCGGCCGGCACGAGCGTCTCGGACATGATCTTCCCCCACGATCCAGACCTGCAACACCACGATGTGAACGGCCTCAAGCTCTTCAAGTGCGACGTGCCTGCCGACGTGATCGGCGGCACTCCTGACGATGTGGCCAGCCAAATTCAGGCGAAGGGATATGCGGTTTGCAGCAGCGTCGCTGGTTCCGAGAAGACTAAGAACTAGATCGCACGGTCGGGACAGCATGCCTCGATCCGCTACGGCGCTACACCAGATCCCTCAAGACTTAAGGCCGAAAGGAGCAGTACTGTTCGGTGTAGAAGTCAGGTGGCTATCCAGGTCGACCACATCTTGTAGCGGGCCGCTTAACGATCTTGGACAGGGCGTTGTAATCGCGCGATGCTGTACCAGATCGAACTACAGTCAGTCTGGCTAGGTGCGTCCGTTGATTGCCGATTTTCAAGTAAAGCGAAGGGAGAGAAGATGAGCCAAAAATTCATAACAGGAGATCAAGTCCAACTCAAGAGCGGCGGTCCACAGATGACAGTTAATGCCGTGTACAGTGACGCTGTCGAATGTGCTTGGTTCACTGGAGCAAAGTCAAACAAGGCTAATTTTAAGCCTGATGCTCTGAAACCTTACGAGGAAGAAAAAAATAAAGATGTCAAAAAATGATCTGGAAATAGCTGAGATGATGATCGATATGCTCAACAAATCTGGGTATCTTTACCAGGATGAAGTTGTTTCCAAGATTGCAAGTAAGTTTGGAGAGCCATACTTCTACTACAATCAAAGTGGAAACTTGGCCATCTCCAAAACCGTCTTGAAAGAATTTAAGACTCTCACGGGTGATGCTGTGGTTTGGGAGAGAGGCGAACGCTGCTGGCGGAAGAGGCTGCCAAGCGATGAATTAGGCCGTAGGGGCCAGGAATAGCCGTCTGCACATATTAACCTGCGAGCCGTCGCCACCATGGGCGATGCGGCACCGGCTCAGGGACGCGGCTCGCGGTCTGGTGCCAGCGGTCCCGATCCGTCTCGGCCGCCGTCAGGGCCGCCCTGAGCGCATCCACCTGAACCGTGAGCACGTCACGTTCGGATGCCAGCGCGTCGCGATCCGCAAGCAGGGCGTCGCGATCTTCGGCCCGCTTCATCGCGGCTTCCAGGGCCGACTCAAGCCGCTCGATGTGGCGGGTCAGTACCTCCGTCACGCCCGGGTCATGTGCCGGAGGCTGCACCGGGGCAGGTACCGGGTCTTGAACCGGGGGCTGTACCGGCTGTGTACCAGCTACAGTATCGCCTTCAGACCCGGGGCTAAGCACCTCGTCAGGAACGCCGATCCGTACCTTGCCGTCGTTGCCTGGACGCCGTCCCCAGCGTTTCCGCTTAACGTGCTGCCGAGCGCTTTCGCGCTCAATACCGAGGCGCTCAGCGAGTTCATCGTAGGTGAGCCAGGTGACGGCATCCATGCCGGGACGTGCTCCGGGTTGTGACCGGGGTCGTGCACCGGGGTCGTGCACCGGGACTATGCCAGGGACTGCACCAGGGACTGCACCAGGGTCGAACCCGGAGCATGGGCGGTTCATAGTTAAGAGCCCGTTAATCCGGCAGCCAAGATCCAGGGCTGCCCGTGAGCAAACCGGCTTGAAGATCAGAAGAGGGAACAGGACGGACTCAGCCCTAATGAGGCTGCTCGTGCAACACGTTGCACGCCTGAACATGTAGGCAGCAGCAAGTGCTTGCAGGCAAAGAGAATTTATCGGTCGTTGACCATTTCAGCTTGCCGATGCTTTTGGTTTCGGCCAATCTGCCGGCGCGGGCGCGTGCGCCCGAGTCACCAAGGAGAGGCCTAGGGCCTAGAAACACGAAACCCGCCACGAGGGCGGGTCACATGCCGGCCGGAGGCCGGGGAAATCATCTGCTTGGCGGCGATGATCCTCCCTGAAAACCAGGCCTCTCGTCAAGTCGAAAACGCGAGTTTTCGACTGCAGCGGAGCTATGCCGGTGGTGCTGCGCCCCTCGCAGCGGGTCTCACGACCCGAAGGGCGGAGCTATGTTTGCTGACGAGATACGGCGTGCCGTCGAGGCTGCGCCGCGCGTGAAGCTGCCGGAAGTCGCGGCCCTGCTGTGGCGCGCCTTTGGGGATGGCCAGGTGAGCGAGGCCGAAGCCGCGACGCTGTCCAACCTGATTGAAGCACGCAAAGCTGTTCCTATACCCGTAAGAGCCTTTAGGAAGGCCGTGGGCTCGCGTCCGCGCACAGATGCTTCGATGGAGCGCCGCCGCCGCTGGGCGGCCTCTGGTCGGCTCCCGCCGGCCCTTGCCGCTCGGTTCACCCTCGCAGAAGCGGCCGTGCTGGCTGTGGTCTCATCCGAGGTGGTGAAGCGTGGCGACTGCCGACTGTGCCTCGACCACATCGCAGCACTGGCCGGTGTCAGCCGGAGCACCGTGAAGAACGCGCTGCGACAAGCCCGAACGCTCGGGCTGCTCACAGTTGAGGAGCGGACGCAGACAGCTTGGCGCAACCTGTCGAACGTCGTGCGGATCGTCTCGAAGGAGTGGACCGCCTGGATGCGACTGGCGCGCCGGGCGGCCCCGTGGGGGGGAGGGGTCAAATCCGTGACCCGCACGAATACTGAAAGGCTAGAACTCCGGGGAAACAGGCCAGCGGAACCCAAAAAGAAGCTGCCGGAACGGCAGGATCGCCTGCAGGGAAGTGGCTAATGAGAATCTACGCGGATGGCGGAAGCCGATCCGATCTGAGCCATGCCTTGGCAGCATGAGGTTGATCGGTATGACGAACGCGGACAGGTGGCGGATGGGCGAGGAATGGTAAGCCGGAAGCAGCGGGCGACCTTCGCATAAGCCGTCTCGTCCCACTTGAGCAGCCTCGCTTCATCGGCCGTCCCGGCGCTGGCCCGGGTGATTGTAGAATTTACGGGCAAGTCGATGACCTGCAGGTCAACTCCTGAAGAATGTGATCAGTAATAAATGGTATCTGAGCCACTGGCTCCAGATTGTTGACGAAGGATCGTGAGCGTATATCAAGATGTCGCAGTGAGTGCTCCTAAGCATTTTCTATCTTGCGCACATAAAACAAGCAGCATACCAAATCCTATCAAGCGATGCGTAAGCACATCATGCTTGCGCCGTGACGTGCAACAAGTTGCACGGATTGATAGGAGCAGTCTCATGAGTACGACAGACATTGCCCTTGTTGCTCTCCAGACAAGAGATGCGGGTAGCAAACCAGGTACACGTGGGCCCCACCTGAACCTTTTTTCGGGTGGTTTGCCCAAGGTGCAGAAAGCTGAGGCAGCACCAGCTACTGCAGCCGAGCGCGTCGAGGCTTTCGCGAAGACGCGCAAGATGACGGCTGACGCTACGAAGGTTCTCACAATCGTCGTTGAGAGCTACGAACGCACCGGAACACCTGTCCGGATGGATGGATTTGAAATCGCCGCGAAGACCGGGCTCACCTTTGAGCGGGTCGACGCTATCCGTTCCGAGCTGCTCTGTGCTTCGGTCCTACGTGTCCGTTCGGACAATCCCTTCGGCATCGACGGCCTGATCCCTGGTGACGCCTGGAACCGCCGGCCATGAACTGCCGGTCCTTTGAACTCGTCGAACGAGCTTTTCACGAGCGGCCACTCCTAGAAATGGCAGCTTGTGCCCGGCTCCTCTCTCGGGCGCACGAGGCGCATACTCTCGCCCTTACGCATCCCCGGACAGCTCAGAAGGCCGAGCACGCCCGTGCCCTCTCAAGCTTCTGGTCGGGCGTCGGGTTGTGGGCCGGCATCGAGGATCTCATTGAGGAGCATCACGAGCAGATCTCTTCATGCCTCCGAGCGGACCTCCTCCGTCTCCAGGCACGGAGCACCCGCGATCTCACCGAGCCTCACCCGGATCGCGATGGACGGCAGCTGCATCTGCTTCTCCCACCACGAGAGTACCTCCCCAACGAGATCCCAGCCGCCCTCGTAGAGGTCCTGAGATACTCACCCACCATCACACAAATCTCACTCGCAGCTTATTAGGAGAACGTATCATGAACGGGGAATGGTTTCGCGAAATTACCAATGCTCCTCCTGGGGCTATGATGGGTCCCGGAGAAGCCAGGCTCTCTCTCGCCTTGGCGCATCTGCTGATTGTCGATGGCGTGCCAGTGGAAGCCATCGCAGCACAACATAAGCTGCCGGAGTACGCCCTCGTGTGCTCGCTTAGCTCCCTTGCCGACGAGCTACACCGGGTCACGCGGTCAAAGGTCGAGGCCTTCCTCAATGAGGAGGACGACAACGGGGGGTTCTCCATGACCGAGGATGAGGAGCGCCTGATCCACCTCCTTCGCCGCCTCAGCCGGCTCAGTTGACGCCCCGCATCGTGTCGAAACGAACCGAAACGAGACATATCGATACAGGAGGCTCCCATGCCGCGCCGATGTTCGCTCTGCGCCCATCCCGGTCGAAGTGACATTGACGCGGCGCTCTCGTCGGGAGCCTCCCTCGATGCTGTGCTGACGCAGTTCGGGTTGCCCTCGCGCTCGGCTCTGCAACGCCACAGGACGGGGCATCTCGGCCGGGAAGTGACGCTTCACATCCCACCGATGATACCTGCAGCCAGTTCGGCTCCTGCCTCATCTACTGACACGGCAGCCACGCTGGACCGGCTCTTCGCGCGAGCGAACACCAACACTGATCGTTCGATCCAGGACTACGCCCGGCTTGTCATGGACGGGCTGTCTCACGCGTACGCTGCGGCCGTTGAGGCAGATGATCAAACCCTCGCCATCAGGGCCCTTCGCGAGCTACGCGCGATGCTCCAGTTCCATGCTGTCGTGCCCATAGGGGCACTGAGGCAGAAGCCGGGTTGGGCCGAGCCACCACAGCCAATGGACCCCATTCACGACATGCTCAACGTGTTGCTATCTGGGGTAGCAAGGGATCAAGGGAGAGAGGCGGAGGCCCTGCAGCGGCTCGGCTGGAGTGCCGATTGGTTAGCGGATGAGTCTGTACCAGCACACCAGAACTGAACGGCTCTCCGGGCTCAGCCGTGCAACACGTTGCACCAGAAACTGTCCTTCGCCGATTGAGCGTTCTGGAACCGGACGAGTGGGATTTTGGCTGGTTCGGCCACACCACTGATAGTTCTTAAAGACCAGTTTTCACCCAGGGCATGCACCGTGAGAGTGCTGGAACTAGATCAATTGGTCTTGTCAGTGATGGCGCGGTCGGCGTTGACTAGGGCGGACCAGCCCTTAGCGCTGTCCTGGCCCTTGAGGGACTGAAGCCGAGCGCCGCCGACCTCGACGTTCTTGAAGTCAGCACCGGCCACGGTCGCGCCCGTCAGGTTCGCACCCGACAGGTCCGAGCCCATCAACACCACATCGGTGAGGTCGGCGTCGGTGAGGTCAGCGTATTCCAAGCGCGAGCGGCTGAGGTTCGCCCCCTTGAGATTGGCCCCCTTGAGGTTCACTGAGACGAACACGGCACGCATCAGGCCCATGGACTGGTTCTTGAGGTCGGCTCCGCCCTTCAAGTCGACCAGGGAGGCCCCGCTCATGTTGGCGCCCCTGAAGTCGCCGATTGGCATCGACCAGCTCAGGTCTGCCCCGCTGAGGTTCGCGTCGCGGGCGGTGATGCCGAACATCTTCGCACCGACGAGCTTGGCGCCGCTGAGGTCCGCCTTGATGAACCAGGCCTGCTCGAGGTTCGCGCCGGTCAAGTCGGCCCCACGTAGGTTCGTCTTGTTCAAGCGGGCCGTGCGCAGGTTCGCACCCTTGAGGTTCAAACCAGAGAGGTCGAGACCTGATAGAGCCTTGTCGGTCAGGTCGATGGGCTCGCCAGCGGCCTGGGCGATCAGGGCCTCGATGTCGCCGCGGCTCATTTCGGCCTGGGTCATCGCGGGCGTGTTCATGTTGGCCCCCAACAGCAGGTCCTGCTCGGCAGAGGCTGGTGCCGCCGCAACGCTCCATGCCAGCAGAGCCACAGGAAGGATGCGCATTAGTTCACTCCCGAATAGCTGGCTGAGCCTGTCATAGATCGGGTCGTCGCCAGCCTATTTCTTGCTTCCGCCATGATAGCCGAAAGTGTGGAGCATGTCGGTATTTTAGGTTTCCAAAATCATTCGGTCGGGAAAACCAAGAATGCGTAGGCAGTTCTCCCTCCGACTGAGCCACATCGTGCAGGGAGTGTTCCTTATACACCTGCGGTTTGTTAGGCTGCTCGCCTGAAGGGATTATCGGGACGCAATGGCGAACAGGCGGGACACGAACGAGCCTTCCGCCCCTGCTCAAGGTGCCACGGCTGGTTCGATCGCCGTTGGTGCGCACGACCTTCTGCCAGCGCTTATGCCTGCACTTCGCTCCTTCGTGCGCCGCTTCATGCGCGATGCGGACGAGGCCGGCGACGTGGCTCAGGACGCAGCGGTGCGGGCGTTGACGGCAAGGCACGTCCCGACGAATAGCCAGGCTTACCGGGTGTGGCTGTACAGGATCGCTCGCAACGCTGCAGTCGACGCGCATCGGCGCCGCGCTGCGACGCTTGTACCGGTCGAGGTGGAGGAGGTTGATCCCTGGCTCATTGACCACCGTCTCGTGACAGACTTATCGGTGCGTCAGGCCTTGATGCGGATCTCCCCTGACCATCGCCGCGTCCTTCTGCTCGTCGACGTTGAGGAACTCAGCTACTCCGAGGCAGGCCGTCGGCTAGGCGTTCCGACGGGGACCGTGATGAGTCGCGTCGCCCGAGCGCGGACCGCCTTGCTGCGTACCATCGAGCAAGACGAGGCTGCCCGATGATCGAGAGCGACGAGAAAGGCAGCGAGCGGGATCGAGAGGAACTCAGCGCCCTCGTTGACGGGGAACTTGCGCCCGAGCGCCTCGCCGCGGTCGCGGCCTGGATCGCAGAGGACAATGAAGCGGCACGCGCCTTCGCGACCTTAGCCGCCCTCAAGGCCCGAACGACGGCGACACTGCGTACTAACGACCTCCCGTCTACCCACCGGTCGGGACGCGAAGCTCGAACGTTTGTGGTGCTCGCTCTGGTCGCGGTACTCGGCGCGTCTCTCGTGCTTGCGCTCTCAACCCGCGAGGCTCCGAAGGACGGCGGCTCCCGACTTCAGTCGATCGCACAGACCCAATCGGGTCTACACACGGCGGAGCTGCAGATCCCGAACCTGGATGCCGCTAACCTCAGACTGGAGCGTGTAAGCCTCGCCTCCGACACTCGGCCGACCCGGGCCGATGCGTTCTACATCGGCGAACGCGGCTGCCGCGTCCGGCTCACGATCGCTGAGCGCGGCGCGCCGGAGGACGCCGTACCGGCAACGTCCCAGGTCGCGCGATGGACGGTCCGGGCCTTCGCCTACCGGCTCACCAGCGAGCAGCTGGACCCAGAGCGGTTCGCCGCGACGGTAGCGCTTGCTGAGGCCGGCAGTCGCGGCTCCGTATCGATGATGGTCGCTGACGCATCAGGCCCGCTGATGGGCCGTCCTTGTCTCGGCTGAACCTTTGTTTCGCGCGGCAGGGAATAAAACGGCGGTCCCGACCTGTCTGAACGTTCGACGCCACCAGAGCACGACGGCCGCCGGGCCGATCACGCCGGAGTCCTGTCGGAGAGGAACGCCAGCCATGAGCACGCAAGGCCGTATCGAACGCTCGCTCGAGGAACTGTACCGGGACGATCCCGAGCGGGCCGACGGGATCGTGCACGGCCGCCGCACCGGCGCGAGCCGCCGCGGCTTCCTGAACGGGGCGGGGCTCGCCGCGATGGGCGCCACGGTCGGCGCCGCCATCCCGTTTGCCGGCAGCATGCCCGCGGGCCTCGTTCCCGCCGCGCAGGCGCAAGGCGCCGCCCCCGCCCCGGCCGCAAAGGGCCCGCAGCCCCTCGACTTTCCGGGCAAGGACAAGGGCCTCGTGGTGCTGGGCGACCGCCCGCTGGTCGCCGAGACGCCCGAGCACCTGCTCGACGACGAGACGACGCCGACGGCGAAGTTCTTCATTCGCACCAACGGCCAGATCCCGGAGGCGGCGGCCGCCGCCGAGGGCTGGCGCTTCAGCGTCGACGGCGAGGTGAACCAGCGGCTCGATCTCACGCTCGGCGAGCTGAAGAGCCGCTTCACGCCCAAGACCTACCGCATGGTGCTGGAATGCGGCGGCAACGGCCGCTCCCTCTTCCAGCCCCAGGCGCGCGGCAACCCCTGGACCAATGGCGGCGCGGGCTGCGCCGAGTGGACCGGCGTGCCGCTGAGCCAGGTGCTGAACGCCGCGGGCCTGAAGGAGACGGCGAAATACACCGCCCATTACGGCGCCGACCCGCACCTCTCGGGCGACGCCACCAAGGACTCGCTCTCCCGCGGCATGCCGATCGCCAAGGCGATGGAGGAGCATGGCCTCGTGGTCTTCGCCATGAACGGCGAGCCGCTCTCCAACATCCACGGCGGGCCGGTTCGCCTCGTCGTGCCGGGCTGGCCCGCCTCCCTCTCGCACAAGTGGCTCACCCGCATCACGATCCGCGACCGCGAGCACGATGGCCAGGGCATGACCGGCACGGCCTACCGGGTGCCGAACAAGCCGATGGTGCCGGGCGGCAAGGCCGACGAGCGGGATTTTCGGATCCTTGAGTCGATGCCCGTCCGCTCGATCGTGACTGCCCCGGCTAATGGTGCCCGGCTCCCGGCCGGAAGCCGCGAGGTCGCCATGCGCGGCGCCGCCTGGGCCGGAGACCTTACGGTCGCCCGCGTCGACGTCTCGATCGATTTTGGCGCGACCTGGATCGCGACCCAGCTTGCACCGACCCGCAACCGCTACGACTGGAGCCGCTGGAGCGCGAGCGTGCCGCTGCCCTCGGACGGCTATTACGAGCTCTGGGTGCGGGCGACCGACAGCGCGGGCAAGGCCCAGCCGCACGTGGCGGGCAACTGGAACCCGCAGGGCTACGGCGGCAACGCTCTCCACCGCGTCGCGGTGCTTGTCGGATGAGGCACGCAGCGATGACGCGGTTCACCTGGGCGATTGTCGCGGCGCTGGCGCTCGCTCCGCCGCTCGTGGTTCGGGCTCAGGAGCCGGCCGGCACGGTCCGCGACCAGACGGTCGAGGATTTGCCGGCGCATCCGGGCCGCGAGGAGACCTTCGGGCTCTGCACGGCCTGCCACGCCTACCGGCTCGTCTCGAACCAGGGCATGAGCCGGGAGCGCTGGGACGAGACCCTGACCTGGATGACCGAGCGCCAGAACATGCCCGACATCCAGGGGCCCGAGCGCGCGCTGATCCTCGACTATCTCGCCACCGCCCACCCGCCCAAGGCGCCGTCGCGCACGGGCGGGTTCCAGAACCCGTTCGCCCCGCAATAGCGACCCTCGGTTCCTCAGAACTGCGTTCCGCTTGGAAACGGGTCGTCCGCGTCGTCGTAGGCAGCATCACAGGAAACGAGGAAACCTTATGCCCCGTCTGGCAGTGCCCTTGATCGTGGCTGGAATGACGCTTGGCGGCATGGCCCTTGGATACGGGGCGGCACTCAGCCAAGCGGAACCGGCGCACCGTCACACCGCGCACCCGCCCGAGCCGGCCGATGGTGGCTTTGACGCGCTGATGGCGCGGTCCATGGAGCGCATGCACGCCGACATGGCGGTCCCGCCCTCGGGCGATCCGGACCGCGACTTCGCCGCGATGATGATCCCTCACCACCAGGGTGCGATCGACATGGCGAAGGCGCAGCTCATCCACGGACGCGATCCCGTACTGCGACGCCTCGCACAAGGGATCATCGTCGAGCAGGGCCAGGAGATCGAGGTCATGCGCCGCGCGCTGGCGGATCGAGCCCCGGCCGCCGGCACCGTGCCGTTGGCACCCGTCCCTCACCCCCATCACCACGACGCCGCGCCGACACCCGAACAAGGACCTACGCGATGAAGACCAACCTCCCACTCGTCGCCCTCGCCACGCTCCTGTCTGGGTCGGCCCTTGCCGGCCAAGCCCCAGGACCAGCCGCATCGCCAGATATCCCAATTAGCGCCCGCGACCGGTTCTACAGCTCGGACCAGTTCTCCAACACCGTCTCGGTCGTGAACCCAGCCGACAACAAGCTGCTCGGCGTTATCCGCCTCGGCGACATCACGCCAGCGAACCTCAGTCCACTCTACCGCGGACAGCTGCTGGTCCACGGCATGGGCGTCTCGCCCGATGCCAAGACCTTGCTCGCTATCTCAATCGGCTCGAATTCGGTCAGCTTCATCGACACGGCAACCAACGCGGTGCGGCAGACGACCTATGTCGGCCGCTCGCCCCACGAGGCCTTCTTCACACCTGACGGCCGAGAGGTTTGGGTCAGCATCCGCGGCGAGGATTACATCGCCGTCCTCGACGCAGCTACGGGCAAGGAGACGGCGCGGATCACAGTGCCGAACGGTCCTGGCATGACGATCTTCTCGCCCGACGGGCGTTACGGTTACGTCTGCTCGAGTTTCAGCCCTGAGACCGTCGTCATTGACGTGAAGTCCCGCACGATCGCTGGTCGGGTCAAGCAGGAGAGCCCGTTCTGCCCCGACATTGCCGCGACGCCGGACGGCGCCCAGGTCTGGCTAACCCTGAAGGATGTCGGCCGCACGATGGTTTTTGACGCCAAACCGCCCTTCGCGGTGATCAAGACCATCGAGACCGGGCCGCTTACCAACCACGTCAACTTCGCGCGTACCAAGTCCGGCCAGTTCGCCTACGTTACCATCGGCGGGCTCAACCAGGTGAAGGTGTTCCGCACCGACGACTTCTCACCCGTGGCCACGATCCCGACCGGCGCGCTGCCTCACGGTCTCTGGCCCTCGGGCGACGGCTCGCGCATCTATGTGGGCCTCGAGAACGCCGATCAGGCGGCCGTGATTGACACCGCCTCGAACACAGTGATTGCCACCATTCCCATCGGACAGGGGCCGCAGGGTGTCGTCTACGTCCCGAACGCGGTGCCGGATGGCGACGGTATGCAGAACCTTCAGCCGCTAGGAGCAGCGGGCAAGTCGAGTACGCTCACGCTTAGCGGGGCTGATGGCAAACCAGTGACGCAAGTCACGCTGTTCGACCAGGGCGTGCTCCAGACGCTTCAGGCTGCCGTGACGGGACTGCCTCCGAAGAAGCCGTTCGTGCTGGCGCTGTCGACCGATCCGAAAGGCTCCGGTGCCATCGAGCCGCTCGCAGCCTTCATGACAAACCCCGCTGGTGCGGCGGTCGTCAACGCGATCGGCCCGATCCGGCAAGTGACGCAAGGCGCGCCAGAGGCGGCGCGGCGCTACCTCGTGATCGTCGAAGGTAAGCCGGGCGAGACTGGGTCGCCAGTTCAGCTGCAGAAAGCTCCATAACGGACGAGCGGCTTTATCAGCCGCAGTCGCGGCGCCTACGTTCCAATAGTGCTTGCCCCAGTGGAACGTTCCAGGACGGACGGAAATCCATTCCAAATGAAGCCTCTTGCATTTTGGAATGCCAGATGGTTCAAAG
>NZ_BPQP01000086.1 GCF_022179305.1 Methylobacterium iners | reverse complement strand
GCAGCCCCATCAAGATACAGGACCCGGCGAGGGAAGGGCCGCGCCAGCGGCACCCCATGAACAGCGCAAGGCTTCGGACGCTTCGCGGCGTCCCGTGCTGGACCCCGGATCGGGTTCCGCTGACGCTCCACCCGTCCGGGGAAGGACGCGGGTGAAGGCACCGAAGCAATGCACGGGGCCCGCGTGCCAAGGCGTGTGGTCGGCGGCGCGGTCACCGCCCTTGTGGCGCGGTGGCCGATGCTGCAAAGCGTCCTCGCCCGACACCTTGAGCCGCCCATGCACGACATCCGCGCCATCCGCGAGAACCCGGACGCCTTCGACCACGCCTTGCAGCGGCGCGGCCTGTCGCCGCTCGCGGCCGAGCTGATCGCGCTCGACGACGCGCGCAAGGCCGCGACCTCGGCCGCGCAGGGCAACCAGGAGCGCCGCAATGGGCTCGCCAAGGAGATCGGCGCGGCCAAGAAGGCGCGGGACGAGGCGCGGGCAGCCGAGCTGATGGCCGAGGTGGCCCGGCTGAAGGATGAGGGACCCGCCCTGGAGGCGGCGCAGGCGCAGGCCGCGAAGGTCCTCGACGATCGTCTCGCCGCCATCCCGAACCGGCCGAATCCGGACGTGCCCGAGGGCGCCGACGAGCACGGCAATGTCGAGTACCGCCGCTTCGACGTGGCCCGCCCGCGGCTCGAGGCCGGCGCGCAGCATTTCGAGATCGGCGAGGCCTCGGGCCTGATGGATTTCGAGGCGGCCTCCCGGATGTCGGGTGCGCGCTTCGTGGTGCTCAAAGGGCAGCTCGCCCGGCTGGAGCGGGCGCTCGGGCAGTTCATGCTCGACCTGCACACGGGCGAGCACGGCTACACGGAGGTGGCGCCGCCGATCCTCGTGCGGGATGAGGCGATGTTCGGCACGGCGCAGCTGCCGAAGTTTCGGGACGACCAATTCCGTATCGATCAGAAACGGCCGCCTTGGTATGACGTAACAAGATATCAAGCTCATCCTGAGCTTGCTCGAGACTATAACGAGGTTCTTAGATTGGGCTTTGTTGGTGGTGACGCTGGACCAGTCCTGCTCAGACTGAAGAAAGTTCTCTCCCCGTCTGAGTACGAGGAGATTGAAAGATCCCTTTTTGGCGGATCACATTGGCTTATCCCCACAGCCGAAGTGCCTCTCACGAACCTCGTCCGCGAATCCATCCTGGCCGAGGACGAGCTCCCGCTCCGCTTCACGGCCCTCACCCCCTGCTTCCGCGCGGAGGCCGGCTCGGCCGGCCGCGACACGCGGGGCATGCTGCGCCAGCACCAGTTCAACAAGGTCGAGCTCGTCTCAATCACCGCACCGGAGCGCTCCGCGGAGGAGCACGAGCGCATGCTCACCTGCGCCGAGACCGTCCTGAAGAAACTCGACCTGGCCTACCGCGTGATGACGCTGTGCGCCGGCGACATGGGCTTCGCGTCCCAGAAAACCTACGACATCGAGGTCTGGATGCCGGGGCAGGGGACGTTCCGGGAGATCTCGTCCTGCTCCGTCTGCGGCGACTTCCAGGCGCGGCGGATGAACGCCCGCTACCGGCCGAAGGCGGCCAAGGGGGCGCAGTTCGTGCACACCCTCAACGGCTCGGGCATCGCCGTCGGGCGGGCCCTGATCGCCGTGATGGAGAATTACCAGAACCCGGACGGAAGCGTCACCGTGCCGTCGGCGCTGGCGCCGTACATGGGCGGGGTTCAGCGAATCGAAGGACGACCGAGCTGATGCGCATTCTCGTCACCAACGACGACGGCATCCACGCCTCGGGGCTCGAGACCCTGGAGGGGATCGCCCGCAGCCTGTCCGACGACGTCTGGGTCGTCGCGCCCGAGAGCGACCAGTCGGGCGTCTCGCATTCGCTGTCGCTGAACGATCCGCTGCGCCTGCGCCAGATCTCGCAGACGCGCTTCGCCGTGAAGGGCACGCCGTCCGATTGCGTGATCATGGGCGTGCGCTACATCCTGAAGGATCACGGGCCGGACCTCGTCCTCTCCGGGGTCAATCGCGGCCAGAACGTCGCCGAGGACGTCACCTATTCGGGCACCATCGCCGCGGCGATGGAGGGCACCATCCTGAACGTGCGCTCCATCGCGCTGAGCCAGGCCTACGGGGCCGGCGGGCGCGGCGCGATCAAGTGGGCGTGCGCCGCCACGCACGGCGCTGGTGTCATCCGGAAGATCCTCGAGATCGGGATCGAGCCCGGCATCGTCGTGAACGTCAACTTCCCCGATTGCGAGCCCGACGAGGTGGTTGGCATCGCGGTGGCCGCCCAGGGCGTGCGCAACCAGGCGCTGCTCGCCATCGACGCGCGTCAGGACGGGCGCGGCAATCCCTATTTCTGGCTCGCCTTCGCCAAGGCGCGGTTCGAGCCCGGCAACGGCACCGACCTCAAGGCGATCGCCGAGAACCGCATCTCGGTGACGCCGCTGCGCCTCGACCTTACCGACGAGCCGACGCTGACGCGCTTCGCGCAAGGGTTCGCGGCCTGACGCGACGTCCGGGACGCGGCGCGTGACGGACTCGGAGGTCAGGGGCGAGGCGGAGGAGAACGCGGCCTTCGTACTGGCGCTGCGCGAGCGCGGCGTGCGCGACACGGACGTGCTGCGCGCCATGGAGCGGGTGCCCCGCGAGCGCTTCGTCCCGGCCCGCCATCGCGCCCAGGCCCGGCGCGACCTCGCCCTGCCGCTGCCCTGCGGCCAGACCATGACGGCGCCGACCGTCGTCGCCGCGATGCTAACGGCTTTGGGCGTCAGGCCCGGTGCGCGCGTGCTGGAGGTGGGCGCGGGCTCCGGCTACGCGACGGCCCTCCTGCTGCGCCTCGGCGCGGCCCACGTCCTCAGCCTCGAACGCTACCGGACGCTGGCGGAGGACGCCCTGGCCAGCCTCGGCGGCGAGAGCGGCGCGGTCATCGAGATCGGCGACGGCCTCGCGGGGCCGCCCCGGCCTGAGCGCTTCGACCGCATCCTCGTCAACGGCACGCTCGCGGCCTTTCCCGCGCCGCTCCTCGACGCCCTGACGCCCCAGGGCCGGCTCGTCGGAGCCCTGGGGGCCGCGGGCAAGTGCCGCCTCACCGTCGTGGAGCGCGACGCGGGCGGGCGCGTCGTCGAGCGCCTCGGCAGCCCGATCCGGGTCACGCCGCTGACGCCGGGCCGCGCCGAGGTCTTCTGATCGGCCGGGGCGGGAGACGGTCCCGGCGCGCCGGCGGGCGAGTTGACCGTGATCGCAAGGTGGCCTATGCGGGCGGCTCTTCAGACCCGAAGGGCGGATTGCGCCGCGCGACGGCCTCGTCGAACGCGGCCGAGCCTCCGGGGCTGTTGGGGGATAGTTTAACGGTAGAACAGCGGACTCTGACTCCGTTAGTCGAGGTTCGAATCCTCGTCCCCCAGCCATTTCAACCCTCCCGTCTTCAAGATCGCGCCGCCTGCCGGTCTCCCTGTCGCCTCGGGAGCCAACGTTCGCCGATGAGCGACGCGTTGAACCGCGCCGGGCGGACGAGCGTTGCCCCACCGACCAGCCGGCCGAGAACGGCGGCACCCGGAGGCACCCCCGACCATGGACACGCTCGCCGGACGACGCGTTCTCCTCGTGGAGGACGAGTACTTCATCGTCGACGACATGGTTCGGCTGTTCAGGGCGAACGGGGCGGAGGTCGTCGGGCCGGCCGCGAACGTCAACGACGCCCTCGGCCTGATCGAGGGCGCCGGGCACCTCGACGGGGCGGTGCTCGACGTCAACCTGCAGGGCGAGATGGCCTATCCGGTCGCCGACGCCCTGCTCGCCCGCGGCGTGCCCTTCGTGTTCGCCACCGGCTACGACCGGACCTCGATCCCGGCGCGATACGACCACATCGCCTGCTGCGAGAAGCCCATCGTGCCGGGCACGATCGCGCGGACGCTCTTCACCCCATCCTCTTGAGCGGGATGCCGCTCAAGGGTCGCTGACCTGCCCGACCTGCGGCGGCAGTAGCAGGGTGATCGTGCAGCGAAGCCCGTCCGGCTCGAAGGCGAACGCCGTCTCGGCCTTGAACTCGTAGGCTAGCACCCGGGTCAGCACCTCGGTTCCGAAGCCGCGATGGGCGGGCTCCGTGGTCGACGTCAGGCCCGATTCCTTCCACGTCAGGGTCAGGAAGGGATCGGCATCCCCGTTCGCCACATGCCACGCGACGTCGATCCGGCCGGCCTCGGCGCCCAGCGACCCGTGCTCGACGGCATTCACGGCAAGCTCGTGGATCGCCATGGCGAGGACCTGCCCCGCCTTCGGCAGAAGGGCGATGTCGGGACCCGACAGGGTCACCCGGTCGCCCTCGGAGGCCCCGTAGTACAGGAGCTCGTCGGCGAGCAGGGTGTGCAGGTCGATCCAGCCGTGAGAATCGATGGCGGCCTGCGCCCGGGCGATGGCGTCGAGGCGGTCCTGCAGATGGGCGACGAACTCGTCCCGATCCCGCTCCGTCTCGGCGGACCGGCGGATGACGATCCGCAGCATCGCCAGGGTGTTGCGCAGGCGGTGCCGGAGCTCGCCCGGCGCGTCCCGCTGGTCGAGCAGCCGGCGCAGGCGTCGGTTGTCGGCCTCGAGTTCGGCGATGCGGGCCGCTCCGGTATCCTCTGACATGCCCAACCTCGATACCCCGTTTCTCAACAGCCGGTGCCCTGGGCCGGTTCAGATGTGGGCTGATCCGTCACTGTGCAGGTAGCCTGGGTCGAAAAGCGCGACCCTTCGCAAGCCTTCGAGATCGTGAACGCTCAACCGCCGGCCCCGAAGCGAGATCAGCCCCGTTCCGCGCAATTCCTGAGCGAGCGGTTCACGTGCACGGCCGAGAGACCGAGCAGGTCCGCGAGGTCGACCTGGGTGACGGGCAGCTCGTACCCCTCACGGTCGGCGAGGCCGACCATGGCGAGCCGCAGCTGCAGCTCGCAGAACAGGTGGCCCCGGCGCTCGGCGGCGGTGCGCCGGCCCAGGCTGACCGTCCGCTCCTGATCCGCCGCCACCGCGACGAGCAGGTCCCACCAAAGGGCCTCCTCGATGCGCGGGTTCGCCCGGGCGGCGTTCCAGACGGCCTCCGGTGACACCTGCGCGATGGTGACGGCGGTGAGCGCGCCGAGGGAGTGATCCATGAAGCGGGGCAGGATGCCGAAGGGCTCGCACAGGTCGCCGGGGAGCGAGAACGAGAGGATCTGCCGCCGTCCGTTCTCGAGCTGCTTGTAGCGGCAGGCCCAGCCCTCGACGATGAGGGTGAGGGCACGCGGCTCGCTTCCCTCGGACACGATGTCGCCGCGCGCCTCGATCCGGCGGGCCGGCCCCACCAGGCCGGCGAGGATCGCCTCGTCCTCGGGGAGGAGACGGGTGCCGTTCCTTAGCTTGCGCACGAACAGGTTCACCTTGCCGCTCCATTGTCCAGGGCAGGGCCCAGCGCCATGGCCGAAACACCCTCGGCTTCGTGAAGCTTGGCCGGGGCGGGATCCCGCGGGCGACATCCCTGCGGCTCGGCCCGACGAGGCGTTGCTCTGCCTGGGCGCAGAACGGATGGAGACGCAGGGTACGATCCCCGCATCCCGTCCGTAAGCTTGACCCTACATGCACCTATTGGCGATTGACATGAGAAGATGCTCCTCACCGCCTCCGCGCGGGCGCCACCCCTGAAAACCAATCTAGGTCGTGCGGCGCTTTTATCGAAAGACATGTCCGGGAGGAGGTTTCGCTTTCCCGGCGCGGGCCTCCGCGGCGGGCGAGGCAGGCACCTGCGCGCCGGATGAGGCTGAGCCAGGGCCTTCGACGTCGAACGCCTTGGCCGGGTGATTCGCGCGCCGCGGCGGGAGCCTTCGCGGCCGCCGCGCTGCGGAACCGGAACAGGACGGGGAGTCGAGGACCGTAGACCTAGACCCGGAGCTTCCTGGCGAGGCGGCGGGCCCTCTGGAACGGGCCGAACAATCTTCTCGCCTTGAGCCAGGTCTTGGCCGAGTCCGACGCCTGCAGGAACCGGTTCAGGGCGGCGCCCTTCCATGTCAACGGCTGCGTCAGCTCGCGCAGCGCGTGGCTTTCCGCCCCGAAATCCTGCTTGTAGGGCATGACGCCCACGCTGAAGTCGAAGCAGCGCAGGCCTTGCGCGCAGGCCCATTTCAAGGTCTGCGCGGTGACCTGGACGCCGGGGGAGGCGGTCCGCCACGGCGCGCCGGCATTGGTCAGGATCAGGTAGGAGAGGGTGTCGCGGTGGACGAGCCCGTAGCTCGTCGCGATCCAGGCGCCGTCCACCGATAGGCCGAACAGGCGCGCGGGCCCGCCGCTCAACCCCTCCCGGGCGGCGGCGCGGTAGAAGTCCCGCGCCTCGGGACGGGACAGGAGGTCGAAGCGTCCCATCTCGGCGAAGCGCTGCCGCCGCTGTTCGAAGAGGGCGTCGCAGATCTCCTCGACGAGCGCGGGCGTCGAGGCTTGGACGAAGCGGAGCTCGCCGCTCCGCTCCAGGCGGCGCCATTGGTTGCCCATGTCCCGCAGGGTGCTGCGGCGGCAGAGCCGTTGCAGCAGGGTCTCGGGATCGCCGCCCAGTAGGACGCTCGAGGTCTGCGCCGCGGCGATTTCCGTACCGGCCAGCGCGGCGATGGGGTTGGAGCTGCCGTAGGCGCGCAACGGGATGCGCTCGATCTGGATCAGATCGACCCTCGGCAGGACGGCGCAGACCGCATCCCAGATCGCGGCGCCCTGCGCGGCGTTCGGCTCGAAGGCGTCGGCGAGAACCGGCATCGCGTAGTCGCAAACGCCGAGGTCGAGCCAGGTCACCACGCGGCAGCCCTGCCGCGGCGTGAGCGCGAGCGGCACGAGCATCACGAGGCGCCCGTTCGCATCCCGGACCGTCACGAAGAGCGGCGTGGCCCCCGCCGGACCGGCGAGATGGGCGAGAACGGTGCCGACCCAGTCGAGCCGCTGATACGGGGTCGAAACGCCCTCCGCCTCCAGGACGCGCCAGACCGGCGCGACGGCCTCCAGGGAGGTGTGAAGCTCTGCCCGGAGTGGCGCATCGAAGGCAGCGGGGCCTGCCGGCTGCACGCGCTGGCTCGGCGGGGAGGCGGAGCCTCCTGCGAAGACATGCATCCTGGCGGCTTTCCCTCTCGTTCCCTGCCCGTCGTCCGGCCCTGGCCCGCGCGGCGGCCGATGGGACGCGTTCCGGTTCATGGCTGAACGCGGGACGGCCCTATCGGGTCACGGAAGAGGTCCTGATCGGCTGCCGAAGCGATCTGGGCTGGAAAGACCAGAAAAGCTCCGATGCGACGCATGTTGTGCATCGGTATGGTCAAAGAGGAGAAATGGGTTTGGTTTGTTTCTGAGAGCACGCTCCAGAAAATGTTTCTCCCATCGCGTGAGCTCACGTGACCACGGCCACGGCCCTCGGAAGCGCCGGCGAGGCGTGACCGCTTCATCCGGCGACGATTCGGAGACGCTAATTCATAGAGGCCCGCCGCGCCTTCGCGGTCGATGCCCGCGCGTTCACTCCGCCCGTTCGAGCCGCTCCAGGGCCTCCAACGCCTTCGCGCAGGCCGCGTCCGAGGGTTTCGGCAGGTTGGTCTCGAAGAACAGCGCCTGGTTCAGCTCGGGCACGAAACGCTCCTCGGTCATGGCCCGGCCGAGGGCCTGCATGATCCGCTCCCGCGCGACCCGCAGCACCTCGTCCGTGCGCGCGGCGGGCGCGCCGCAGGCGATCGCCCGGCCGATGATCGTGCCCTGGCGCTCGCCCTCGACCTGCGGGATGAGGAGAGGGCGGCCCGGGGCGTCCGCGCCCGCAAGCGTCAGGAGCGCGGGCAGCGCGAGGGTGAGGATGGTCGAGGCCAAGGCGTTCCTCCTTATGGGGATCGGCGGGAAGGCGATCGAGGCGCGTGACGCCCGCGCATGGGCGCCCGGCGTCACGCGCCTCGTCGGGAAATAAAGCGCCGCTTCACGATTTCCTCCGAGGCCGCGCTCAGCATGCTTGGTGCATGGCGATCCGAGTGGCGGATGAGGCGATGCGATGAAGCTGTTCAAATGTCAGTCCTGCGGCAACATCCTCTACTTCGAGAACCGGACCTGCCAGCGCTGCGGCCACCGGCTCGCCTACCTGCCGGAGACGGGCACGCTGTCGGCGCTGGAGCCGGCCGGCGGCGAGGATTGGCGCCCGCTCGCCGCGCCTGACCGCCCGAGCCGGTTTTGCGCCAACGCGGTGCAGGATGCCTGCAACTGGCTGGTGCCGCCGGACTCGAGCGAGCCGTTCTGCCTCGCCTGCCGCCACAATGCGATCATTCCGAACGTCTCCGACCCGGCCCAGCTCGCCGGCTGGCGGGACATGGAGATCGCCAAGCATCGCCTGTTCTACACGCTCCTGCGCTGGAACCTTCCGCTGAGGACCCGCGCCGAGGACCCCGAGCACGGGCTCGAGTTCCGCTTCCTGTCCGACCCGCCGCAGGAGGGGCCGAAGGTGATGACGGGCCACGACAACGGCATCATCACGATCGCGCTGGTGGAGGCGGACGATGCCGAGCGCGCGGCGCGGCGGCGGGCGATGGGCGAGCCCTACCGCACCCTGATCGGGCATTTCCGCCACGAGATCGGGCATCATTACTGGGATCTGCTCGTGCGCGACGGCGGCCATCTTGAGGCCTGCCGGGCCGTCTTCGGCGACGACAGCATGGATTACGAGGAGGCGCTGAAGCGCCACTACGCGGAGGGCACGCCGCCGGACTGGCAGGAGACCTTCGTCTCCTCCTACGCCACGACGCATCCATGGGAGGATTTCGCCGAGACCTGGGCGCATTACCTCCACATCGTCGATACGCTGGAGATGGCGAGCGCCTTCGGATTGCAGGTGCGCCCGCAGCTCGATGCGCAGGGGGAGATCTCGGCGCGGATCAACTTCGACCCGTACGAGGCGTCGGGCATCCAGCAGATCGTGGACGCCTGGCTGCCCTTCGTCTTCGCGATCAACAGCGTCAACCGCGCCATGGGCCAGCCCGACCTCTACCCCTTCGTCCTGGCCCCGGCCGTGATCCACAAGCTCGGCTTCATCCACGATCTCGTGCATCGCCGGCTGTGAAGGGATCAGCCGAGGATGGCGTTGAGGCCGGTGCCGAGGACGACCACGACGGTGACCGTGACCATGAACTTGATGTCCTCGATGCGCTCGCTCATGGCGGTCTCCTGATGGCGGGCCGCGTCCGGCGCGGCGTGTCGGTACAGCTCTAGACGGGCGCCTTCCGGGCGCCTGTGCGCGGGATCACACCGCGCGGATGGCACCGGCCTTGCTGACGGCGTCGCGAGGCGCGGCGCGAGGAGAGCGGCATGGATGAAGCGGATGGGGCGACGCCCGCAGCCCTGGTGCGCGGCCTGCTGGCCAGTCTGATGAAGGCGGCGCTGATCTCCGGCGACGCGGAGGGCCTGCCGTTTCGGCGGGAGGCGGCGCGGCTGCACGCGGCCCTGGCCGCCCGCCCCGAGCAGGTGGCGAGCCTGAAGCTCGACGGCCTCTGGTGGCTCGCGGTCGGCGACGCCGAGACGCCCGAGCTTCGGGACCGCGCCGACCGGATCGAGTACGGCCAACCCAAGATCTGCCCGTTCACCCTCGCCGAGCTCACCGCGCCGGATCTCGACCTCGACCGGGCCGTGCAGCGCCTGCGCGAGACGGCGGCGATCGGCTGAATCAGGCCTGCCAGACCCGCGGCATCGGCGCGGCGCGATAGCCGACGAGGACCTGCAGCGCCGCCCGCCGGACCGCGTCCGGGTCTCGCCCGAGAAAGCGGGCGACGAGGTTGCCGTTCCAGGCGCTCGCTCCGGCCTCGACCCCGGCCATCTCCTCGATCAGCGCACGCATCGCCTCGATGCGTCCCTCGGCTTCGGGCGAGGCATCGACGAGGGTCGCCATCGCGCGGGCGCCGCCGCCGATGGCGACGCGATCGAGACGGTCGCTGATCGGGCCGTCGAGCCGGAGGGTGTCCGCGTAGACGAGACGGCCGCCGCGGCGGATGCGCCAGCGATCCTCGACGTGCCCGCTCGCGATGCGCTCGGCCCGCGCCGCACGCCCGAAGACGAGGAGCTCCAGGGCGAGCAGCTGCGCATCCTCGGCAAGCTCCGCCTCGAAGCTCCGGCTGAGGCGCGCGCCGTCGAACAGGATCGTCTCCTGCGGCAGGAAGGCGAGCCGGGCGCCGGCCCCGAGGGTGAGGCCGGTCGCGACGCGGGTGACGGGGCCGTCGGAGCGGTAGATCTTTTCCGCCGCGACGCTGGTGAGCACCAGGTCCGCCCCGGCCTCCAGCTCGGCCCCCACCGTGAAGCGGTCGCCGCAGGCGATGCCCCCGGCCGTGTTGAGGAGCACGGCCTCGCAGGGACCCTCCGTGCGGCGGGGCAGGCGCAGGCGCAGGGGGCCGGACTCGGAGAGGTCGAGGATGCTCGTCGACGTTCCGCGGCGACCGGCCCGGAGCCGGATCTGGCCGACGGAGCGCTGCCTGAGGAGCGCATCTGCGGTCGCGTTCACCCCGTTATGCCCTGCCGCGGGAGCCGCCACGTGCTCCCTCTCCCCCTAGGAGAAGGGACCCGCGCTTCACGCGACGAGCGTCGGCGATGGGCTCGCCATGTGCCTCGATCCGAGCAGCGTGAATGCCCTAGCCCCGGCCGGTAGAGGGGAACGCGCATCGAACCGCGGCGGCCGCCCGGAGACGACGTCACACCGGGCCGGTGGCGACGGGTCGGTTCGGGTCCGAGCCCCATTCCGACCAGGAGCCGTCGTAGAGCGCTCGCGCCGGCCGGCCCAGGGTCTCGAGGGCGAGCGACACGACGGCCGCCGTCACGCCCGAGCCGCAGGTCGTGATCACGGGGCGGTCGAGGTCGACGCCCGCCGCCGCGAAGGCCGCGCGCAGGGCGGCCTCGTCCTTGAGCTTTCCATCGATCTGCAGGGCGCCGTAATGCAGGTTGCGGGCGCCCGGCATGTGGCCGGGCCGGACGCCGGGGCGCGGCTCCGCCTCCTCGCCGCGGAAGCGCGGGGCGGAGCGGGCGTCGACGACCTGGGCCGAGCCAGTCTCCAGCGCCCGGGCGATGTCGCCGGCATCGGCCACCGCGCCGTTGTCGAGCCGGGCCGTGAAGTGGCGGCGGTCGCGCCGGCGTCCCTCGCCCTCCTCGACGGGGCCGCCCGAGGCGACCCAGGCCGGAAAGCCGCCCTCTAGGATCGCGACTTCGCGCACGCCGTAGGTGCGCAGCATCCACCAGACCCGCGGGGCCGAGAAGAGCCCCATCCCGTCATAGACCACGATGCCCATGCCGTCGCCGATGCCGAGCGCCCGCATCCGGGAGGCGAAGACCTCCGGGCGCGGCAGCATGTGGGGCAGCCGCGAGCCCTCGTCGCTCATCGCGTCGATGTCGAAGCGGACGGCGCCGGGGATGTGCCCGGCCAGGAACTCGGCCGCCGCGTCGTGCCCCTGCGCGGGCAGGTACCAGGAGGCGTCGAGCACGATGAGGTCGGGCGCGTCGAGCCTTGCCTTGAGCCAATCCGTTTTGACGAAGGGCGTCGCCATGCTGTGCGGTTCCGTTGGGCTGCGTCGGGGTCGCCGCAATCAATCACATCCGAGCCGGGCTTGCACCCCGGCGGGTGCGCCCTTGTTTCCGCACAGCCGGCCGATGTTGCGGGGCGACCCACGCCCTATCTCCGAGAGCCTTCGGAGAAAGCCGCTGCCTTGAACCCTGTCGAGACCTTTCACATCGAGATCCTGGGCGGCGAGGACGAGCCCGAGACGGAGCGCATCCGCCAGCGCGTCTCCGTGCGCACCGCCAGCGTCGACGCGGCCAAGGACCGGGCGCTGCGCCTCTTCGCGAGGGCCCGCGTGCCCCAGCGGTTCGGCGAGCCCGCCGAAGCTGTCCGTGTGATCGACGGCGCCGGCACGGAGGTGTTCCATTGGAGCCGCTTCGACGAGCGCGGATAGGCGCCGCGAGGCCGACGGCGCCGGGATGCTGCCGTTGCACGATCCAGACCGGGCGCTAGATGCACGGCTGAGTTGCTGGAAGTGGCGCATGACGTGCAGAAGGTTTGCCGCGCTTCTTGTTCTCGCTTCCCTGTCGGGGCCCCTGCGCGCCGAGCCGGAGACCGCACCGGTCGGGCCGACTGAACCGGAGCCCCGACGTCACGCGCAAGCGACTGGGCAGAGACCGTTCGGAGGGCCGGCCGGTACGCCGCACGACGTGGCCGCGACCCCGTTCTCCCTCGGAGAGGCCTGCGACCGGGCTGCCGGGTTGCCCAAGGACGTCGACATCGTCACGCCCGACCGCACCATCCTCGAGGGGGTGATCCAGGGCAGGAGCGAGGCCCTGGAGGCGGTCGTCCAGGCCTGCGGGTCGGAGGCGCGCGCGGAGCCGAACGAGGCGCGCTACGCGCATCGGGCCGGCCTCGCCCTCAGCGCGCTCGGCCGCGGGGCGGAGGCGGTCGTGCCGCTGACGCGAGCGATGGAGCTCGGCTATGCCGGCGGCTATCTCGCCGTCGCCGAGGGCCGGGCCAACGGCACCTTCGGGCCGGCGCCTCCCAAGGATGCCCGGGCGTCCTTGGCGGTCGGGATGGAAGGCATCGCACGCAACGGCAGCCCCGAGATCAAGCGGGGGATCGGCAATCTGCTCGCGCATTCCGACACGCCCGTTCGAGACAGGGCTCGGGGCCGCAGGCTGATCGAGGAAGCCGCGGCCGCCGGCCACCCGAGTGCGGCCGCCGACCTCGCGCAGGTGCTCGCCCAAAATGAGGGCTCGGCGCGGGATGCGACCCGCATTCGCACGCTCCTCGAAGGGGCTGTCGCGGGCGGCAGCCGACGCGCTGCCCTCCTCTACGGCCGGCTCCTCCACAACGGAATGGGCCTGCACCACGACCCAGCGGCCGCGCGGCGCCTCTACCTCCTGGCGGCGGAGCGCGGGGACGTCGAAGGGATGACTTCGGTCGCCGCGATGATGCGGGAGGTCGACGGCGGTCCCAAGGACATCGAGGGGCAGCGGCGCTGGCTGGGCCGCGCGAGCGCGCTCGGCAATCTCGAAGCGCGGCGGGCGTTGGGCAATTCCTACCTCGACGAGGAACCGAGCCGGGGCACCCTCGGTCTCGTCCTGCTCGAGCAGTTGGCCGAGGGCGGCTCGGTGGAGGCGGCGCACGGGCTCGGCGTCCGATTCCAGGAGGCCTATGGCGTCCTGCGCGACTATCGGAGCGCCCTCAAGTGGTTCCGTCAGGCGGCAGAGGCCGGCGACGGCCGCGCCATGAAGCAACTTGGCGTGATCTACGATGAGGGGCAGGGCGTGCCGATCGATCACGCGGAGGCGCGGCGCTGGTACGATCGGGCCCGCGAGAAGGGCGTCGCCGAGGCTTATACGGCGATCGGCATGCAATACGACCACGCGATGGGCGTGCCGCGTGATCTCGCTCGAGCCTTCGACTGGTACCGCCAGGGTGCCTCGCACGGTGCCGCGGCGTCCATGAACAATCTCGGCTTCGCCTATGAGCAGGGCCGCGGCGTCAGGAAGAACCTCAAGGAGGCGCTGCGCTGGTACGAGGCGGCTGTGGCGCAGGACGATCGGACTGCGCAACTCAACCTCGCCAATCTGTACTTCAACGGCCGAGGTGTCGCGAAGGACCGGGTGCGCCGTCTGAAGCTCCTGCAGCGCTCGGCCGAGCAGGGATTGCCGCAGGCGCTCAACGACCTCGCGCTGATGGAGATGCGGCGGCCGTCGGGAAGCGGTACCCGTGCCGTCGAACTCCTGCGGCAGGCCGCCACCGGGGGCGCTGCCGTCGCTTACAACAACCTCGGCATGGCGCTGATGCAGGGTTGGGACGCCGCACCGGACCATGTCGAGGCGACCTATTGGTTTCGCCGTTCGGTCGAGCGTGCCTCGGATCTCGACCCGATGGCCCTTTCCGAATCGCAGTTCCAGCTCGGCTACAACCTTCTCATCGGTCGTGGCGTCGCGCGGGACTCGAAGGAGGGATGGGCCCTGATCCTCGCCGCCGTCGAGGCCCGCAACCCAACTGCCCTAAGTTTTGTCGCCAAGTCCGGGCGTCGTATGAATCCTGCACATGCGACGCGCAGAGAGGCCTCTCGGCGCCGCTGAGTCACCGTCCTGAATACTAGAACCCGGACGGTACTTTAAGTCTGTGGTCTAGGAACGATTTTCCTTGAAGGCCGGCAGCCACCTTTCGGTGTGATGCTCTGGCCTTGCAACGGATCCCGAGGCCGTCCGCGTGATCGACGGCGCCAGCACCGACGTTTTCCACTGGAGCCGGTTAGACGGGCAGGGATACGCGTTAGGCCGACGGCCTCAATGTCCGCAGGGGCGTCGCAACATACGGTTTCGGGTAGCCCGAGGTGGGGCGGGGCCTGACACGGGCGAGCAGCCATCAGGAACGATGACCGTCCCGGAGGGTTGCCCTTGTTGCAGCACAGCACGAGCGAACCCGCTCCCCTCTTCCGCGCGCTCCACGGATCGGACACCACCATGGCCCAGCGGCCCTCCTACGCGCGACCCGCCGTCCTTGCCGGCCTGGGCGTCGCCGCCCTCGGCCTCACGGCGCTCGCGGTGAGCGCCAGGGCGCGACAGGCCGAGCGCGACAACCCGCCGACCGGCCGGCTGATCGAAGTCGACGGCGTCCAGGTACATTACGCCGAGACCGGCGAGGGCGAGCCCCTGGTGCTCCTGCACGGCAACGGCAGCATGCTCCAGGACTTCATGTCGAGCGGCTTCGTGAAGGCGGCGGCCGGACGATACCGCGTCATCGCCTTCGACCGGCCGGGCTACGGCTACAGCGAGCGGCCGCGCAGCACGATCTGGACGCCCGCCGCCCAGGCCGAGCTCCTCCGCTCGGCGCTGCACCAGATCGGCGTGTCCCGTGCCCTGGTGCTCGGGCATTCCTGGGGCGCCTCCGTCGGCATCGCGCTGGCGCTCGACCATCCCGAGATGGTCAAGGGGCTGATCCTCGAGAGCGGCTACTATTACGGTTCGGTGCGCGCCGACGTCGTTCTGATGTCCGGGCCGGCCGTGCCGCTCCTCGGCGACATCCTGCGCTACACCGTCTCGCCGCCCGTCGCGCGCCTCCTCTGGCCGAAGATGATCCGCAAGCTGTTCAGCCCTGCCCCCGTCGCGGCCACCTTCGGGGCCGTGCCCTCCGAGATGGCGATCCGCCCCTCACAGCTGCGGGCGAGCGCCGCCGAATCCGCCCTGATGATCCCCGACGCCCTGGCGATCCAGGATCGATACGGCGAGCTCACGATGCCCGTCGCCATCGTGGCGGGGACGGGGGACAAGATGGTGGATCTGGATGCCCAGGCCCGCCGCCTTCACCGCGCGCTTCCGCGCAGCAGCCTCCACGTCGTGGAGGGTTGCGGCCACATGGTGCACCACACGGCGCCTCGGGACGTCGTGGCCGCCGTCGACGCGGTCGCCCTGGCGGCCTGAGCGCCCCGGCACGACGCGGAGCGGCACGGGCCCGCCTCAGACGGTTCCGAACAGGTGCCGGGCGAGGCGGGAATGCTCCTCGCGCAGGCGGCCGGTCTCGCTCCCGAGAGGCCGGCCGTCGAGCACCCGCCACCGCCCCGCGACCATGACCCGGTCGGCCCGGTGCGCCCCGCACAGCACGAGCGCGGCGAGCGGGTCGTGCGCGCCGGAGAAGCGCAGCTCGTCGAGCGTGAACAGGGCCAGATCCGCCTCGCAGCCCGCCGCGATCCGCCCGATGTCCGAGCGGCCGAGGCAGCGCGCCGAGCCCTCGGTCGCCCAGCGCAGCGCATCGCGATGGCTCACCGCCTCGGCGCCGTAGGTGAGGCGGTTGATCATCAGGGCGTGGCGCACCCCCTCCATCAGGTTCGAGCTGTCGTTCGAGGCCGAGCCGTCGACGCCCAAGCCCACGGGGCTGCCGGCCGCCTCCAGCTCGCAGGTCCGGCACTGGCCCGACGCCAGCGTCATGTTCGAGGTCGGGCAATGGCACACGCCGACGCCGGCCCGGCCGAGCCGCGCGATCTCGTCGGTGGTGAAGTGGATGCCGTGCGCCAGCCAGGTCCGGCCCGTCATCCAGCCGACCTCCTCGAGGTACTCGACGGGACGCTGCCCGAACAGCTCCAGGCAGTAGCGGTCCTCGTCGAGCGTCTCGCCGAGATGGGTGTGCAGGCGGCAATCGTGGCGCTCGGCCAGGGCCGCGCTCTCGCGCATCAGCCGCTTGGTCACGTTGAAGGGCGAGCAGGGCGCCAGCCCGATCTGCACCATCGCGCCGGGCGCGGTGTCGTGGAACAGGCGCAGCACGCGCTCGCTGTCCTCCAGGATGGTGTCGTCGTCCTGCGTCAGGCACTCGGGCGGCAGGCCGCCGTCGCGCTCTGACAGGCTCATGGAGCCGCGGGTGATCACTGCGCGGGCCCTCGGTATCCGCGC
>NZ_BPQP01000085.1 GCF_022179305.1 Methylobacterium iners | reverse complement strand
CGTCGCGCACGGGCTCGTCGTCGCCGTCCGGGAGCCGGTGAAATACCTTCCGGCCGTAATCCGCGATGCGCCATGAGGCCGGAGGCCCCTCCCGGACCGCGGGATCGACCTCCGGGACGTCGGCCTCGACCGTCTCGTGCGCGAGCCCGGCTTCGAGATCGCTTTCGACCTCTTCGCGGGAGCGGTGGTCGTCGATCCGCGCCACCTCCTCGTCGAGGTCGATGCCGCTGCGCCAGCCCGCGAGCGGCTCCATCGCCGCGAGGGCGTGCATGTGCGCGCGATAGGCTTCGACGCCGGCGATTGCGAGCTCGCGCGCCCGCTCCGCGTCGGCGTCCGTCTCGGCCATCGCCTCCACGACGACGCTCGCGGCCAGGCGCTTGAGGTCGACCGTGAAATCGACGCCCGGCAGGGTCTCGTCAAAATCGTTGATGTCGAACGCCACCCGTCCCTCCGGGCTCACGAAGACGCCGAAATTGCCGATATGGCAGTCGCCGCAGGCCTGGACGGGCAAACCGGCCATGGCCGACCCGGCGAGGTCGGCCGCCATGATTGCGGCGGCTCCCCGCAGGAAGGTGAAGGCGTTCCTGCGCATCTTCTTGTAGCGCCGCGGGACGAGGTCGGGGAGACGCTCGGCATCGCTCTCGGCAAGGATCGCCAGGGGATCCCTCCCCGGCGCCGGCCGCCATGGCGCATGGAAGTCCCACGGCGTTTCCTCGCGAAGCGCCTCGCCCTCGGCCAGGCGCTCGCGGCGGGTACGGTCGGCCGACGCAGTGATCATCGAGGGTTATCCGTGGGGTCTCGCGCCCCGAGACTAGCCGGTGCCGGGGCGTCGCGCGAGGCGGGCGCCTCAATGCCGGAAGTGGCGATGCCCCGTGAACACCATGGCGAGGCCGGCGGCATCGGCCGCCGCGATGACCTCGGCGTCGCGCATCGAGCCGCCGGGCTGGATCACCGCCGTGGCGCCGGCCTCGGCCGCCGCGATCAGGCCGTCGGCGAAGGGGAAGAAGGCGTCCGAGGCGACGGCCGCGCCCTTGGCCAGGCTCTCGGGCCGCCCGAGGCGCTCGGCGCCCTCCGCGGCCTTCCAGGCGGCGATGCGCGAGGAATCCACCCGCGACATCTGCCCGGCGCCGATGCCGACCGTGGCGCCGTCACGGGCGTAGACGATGGCATTCGACTTCACGTGCTTGGCGACGCGGAAGGCGAAGCGCAGGTCGGCATATTCCTGCTCGGTCGGCGCGCGCCGCGTCACCACCTGCAGGGCCATGTCGTCGACGTTCGCCGCGTCGCGGCCCTGCACGAGCAGGCCGCCGGCCAGCGTGCGCACGGTCTCGCCCGGCGCCCGCGGATCGGGCAGGCCGCCGGCCAGCAGCAGGCGCAGGTTGCGCTTGGCCGCCACGATGGCGATCGCCTCCTCCGAGGCGTCGGGCGCGATGATGACCTCCGTGAAGATCTCGACGATCTGCCGCGCGGCCTCGGCATCGAGGGGGCGGTTGAGGGCGACGATGCCGCCGAAGGCGGAGGTCGGATCGCAGGCGAGCGCCCTCGCATAGGCCTCGGCGAGGTGCGGGCCTTCCGCGACGCCGCAGGGATTGGCGTGCTTGATGATCGCCACCGCCGCCGTGCGGCCCGGGTCGAACTCGGCGACGCATTCGTAGGCCGCGTCGGTGTCGTTGAGGTTGTTGTAGGAGAGTTCCTTGCCCTGGAGCTGCCGGGCGCTCGCGACGCCCGGCCGGCCGGGGCCGGGCGAGCGGTAGAAGGCGGCGGCCTGGTGCGGGTTCTCGCCGTAGCGCAGGGTCTGGGCGAGGGTGCCGCCGATGGCGCGGAAGGCGGGCGCGGCGTCCGGCGCGGCCTCCCCGGCGAGCCAATTCGCGATGGCCGCGTCGTAGGAGGCCGTGCGGGCGAAGGCCTTGCCCGCGAGCCGGCGCCGGGTCGCCGCGCTCAAGCCCCCCTCCCCCGCCTCGATCTCCGACAGGATCGCGGGATAATCCGCCACGTCGACCACCACGGCGACGTCCGCGTGGTTCTTGGCCGCCGCCCGGATCATCGCAGGACCGCCGACATCGATGTTCTCGACGAGGTCGTGATACCCCGCGTCGCGGGCCAGCGCCGCCTCGAACGGGTAGAGGTTGACCACGAGGAGGTCGATGGGGCGGATGCCGTGGGCGGCGAGCGCCGCCTGGTGGGCAGGGTCCTCGCGCACCGCGAGCAGCCCGCCATGCACCGCCGGATGCAGGGTCTTCACCCGGCCGTCCATCATCTCCGGGTAGCCGGTCAGCTCGGCCACCTCCACGACGGGCAGGCCCGCCTCGCTCAGCGCGCGATGGGTGCCGCCGGTCGAGACCAGCTCGACCCCCCGGGCCGCCAGAGCGCGGGCGAAGTCGACGAGGCCCGTCTTGTCGGAAACGGAGAGGAGCGCGCGGGTCACCCGCGCCAGGTCATGCGGCATCGATCCCTCGCCCGGTCCGGGTGGGCTGCAGAAGGCTCGGGCGGGTAGCACGAATCCGGCGGGACGGGCCAGGGCGGCCCGCGCCCCTCATCCGGCGGCGGGCGTGAACCGCCAGCGCACCCGCGCGTCCTCGCTCACCGTGAGGTAGAGCACGACCTGGTCCGTGCGGCGGGCACCGGTCAGGCCGGCGAAGTAGACGCTCTCCTCGATCGCCACCTCGGCCCCCTCGGCCGTGAAGCGCCAGCTCTCGCCGGACGGCGCCGACAGGGTGAGCCCGCCCCCGCCCTCGCCCTGCACCTCGATGGTCGGATGGAGATGGAACCGGATCGCGGTCTCAGCGGTCCGGTGGCCGGCCTTGCCCGTCCGCACGAAGGCGTCCTCGCCCGCCAGGGTGCCGTCGGGGAAGAGCTGCCAGCGCCGCTCGTGCACGATCCCGTAGGCGACGGCGTAGCCGTCGTGGCGCGCGGCCAGGACCTGGGCCTCGCCCGCAGTGCGCTCGGCCTTGACGGCCCGGGGGCCTCGCAGGACGACGGTGCCGATGCGCTCGGCGAGCCACTCGGCGGCCCGCCGCTCGCCCCACCAGCCCCCGCCCCAGAGGAAGCGGCAGGAGGAGGTGTCGGCCACCGTCGCCGTCGAGTGCGCGGCCGTGGAGCGCGCCAGCCGCCGCAGCTCGGGGCCACTCGCGGGCAGCCCGCAATTGATGACGATGCGTTGGGGGCCGCTCGACATCTCGAAGGAGAGGCAGCCCGCGCCCGCATTGATGGAATAGGGCAGCGGCGGCGGCGCGCCGACATCGGCCACCACGACGACGCGGCCGGCCTCCAGCCGCTCGTAGCCGGAACTCGGGGCGTGCAGCATGGGCTGCGCGAGAGCGCCGTCGTAGACGAGCAGCGTCGCGAGATGGTCGGCCGCCGTCGCGCCCATGCCGTTGAAGTGGCTGAGCGAGGCGTCGCCGTGGCGCAGCAGTCGCAGCAGCGGCAGCATCCGGTCGATGGCGCGCAGCAGCGCCTCGGGCGGGTCGACGCCGCGACTGAGGAAGCTCTGGCGCAGCGGCAGCAGGTCGAGGAGGAGTTCCAGGGCGAAGCGGGGGTCGCGGCTGCGATGGCCGCCATCGGGCAGGATCTGCCGGTCGAGCTCGCGCGCCAGGATGCGGATCGCCCGGCGCAGGATCGGCTGGATGCCCTCGCAGCAGAGGCCGGCGTAGCAGAGGGCGACCACCGCGCTCAGCCGCGATTGCGGCGGGATGCCCCGGCGCAGGTCGCCCTCGAGCTCGCGGGCGCCGCGCCCGATGCCCTTGAGGAAGCTCTGGTAGAAGGCGTGGTCGGCGCCCTCCAGCATCAGGGGCGACTGGCACAGGAAGGAGATCAGGCGCCGGGCCGCCACCGGCGTCGGCCGGGCCAGCGCCGGGTCGCCGCGGCCGGCCAGGAAATCCGTGACGAAGGCGCGGGCATTGGCGCGGGCGAGCGCCGTGTCGGCGGCGCGCAGGTGGCGCAGCCAGCCGAAGCCGTAGAGCGCATCGGCCCATTCCGGCGAGGGCGGCGCGTAGTCGAAGGGCGAGCGGCCGCTGACCGAGAGCGAGCGCCCGGCGAAGACGAACAGCCCGGCATAGATGTCGTCGGCGAAGGTGGCGTCCCGCGTGCGCAGGTCGTGGGGCGCGATCACCAGCCCGGTGACGCGGGCGCGGGCGAGGAGATCGGGACGCGCGGTGAGCCGGGCGTAGGCGTTCCGGCCCGAGCGCGCGATCTCGCGTCCGATCAGCCGATAGAAGCGCCAGCGATCAGCCCCCCAACGCACCCATACTCTCCCGGGCCGATCGCACCGGCCGACTTGCCCAATGCTCCCGACGGGAGGTTAGGCCGCGCGTCTTAACCACCGGTTAAGCATAAGCCCCGGGCTAGCGAAGGTAGGTCACGCTGTACAGGGTGCGCCGCAGCTCCTCCTCCGTGACCCAGACGCGGCCGTTCTCGCAGCGCTCGCGGATGCCGTCGCGCATGCGGGCGCAGTACTCGCCGGTGTTGTCCTGGATGCGGTACTGGCAGACCTCGCCGATCTTGCGGCGGCCGACGACCGGACTCGCATGGTCGGCGTGGAGATCGGGGTCCTTGGGGTCGCGGGGCTGCAGCAGGTACCAGCTGTAGCCGATGGTCGGCACCCGGCCGTGGTCGAGGGCGTAATCGACCATCGCCAGGATGCGGGCCACCGCCCTGGGGCTCGGCAGCCGCCCGGATTCCATCATGTCGGCGAACTCGGCCTGGTTCGCCGCGACCCGGTAGGAGACGGGAAGCAGCGGCACCGGCAGGGGCTTGCGCAGGCAGCGCGCCTCGACATGGGCGATCCAGGCCGCGTTGAAGCGGTCGGCCCGAGGGCTGCGCAGCTTCGGTACGGTGGCGGCGACGCTGCGCAGGCTCATCCGCGGATCGACGACCCGGCTGCGGAAGCGCAGGGCGCGGAAATACGGGTTGAGGTAGCGGTAGCCGTCGTTCGAGGGCAGGTCGCGGTCCTCGCAGTAACCGCCGGCGAGGTTGTAGAGCAGCGCCGCGCCGTCCTCCTCGCCGCCCTCGATCTTGTCGAAATACGGATCGAGCCGGGGGTTGCCGTCCCGGGTGATGTCGGCGGCGTTGCGGGCCCAGGCGATGTCGGCGAGGGTGTTCGGATTGGCCTTCAGGTGGGCTCGCACGCGGGGGTCCGGATGGGCCGCGAGGCGGGCGGGATCGGCGAAGTAGTAGCGCGTGGCGATATCGAGGGCCGCGACCTGCCGGCCGAGCCGGTGCGAGATCATGTCCGCCGTGGCGTAGGCGTAGCAGATCGCGCTCTCGCCCTGGTTCATCGGCATCTCCTGCGGCGAGGGCGAGAGCTGCACGTCGCGGGTGCCGAGATGGACGTCGACGGGGATGCTCGCCGAGACCGGCGCGCAGGTCGGGTGGCGGGCGTAGGCCGGCTTGGCCGGAAGGATGCGCCCGTCGGCCTCGGCGGATGCCGGGCCGGCGATCCAGGCGAGCAGGAGCGCCGGAAGGATCGCGTTCCACCCGAAGTGCGCCCGCATCTCAGCCCCTGCGCCGCAGCCGGCTTGCGAAGAAGCCGTCGAGGTCGTGGGAGGGCAGCGTGCGCAGGTCGCCGTTCCCGTCGATCAGCTCCGACCGGCCGCCGACCTCGTCGGGCCTGACGGGCACGCGCTCGTACGCCGCGTTGCGCCCCAGGAAGCCCGCGGCCTGGGTTTCCCCCTCCTCCGGTTCGAGGGAGCAGGTGCAGTAGACGAGGTGCCCGCCTGGCTTGACCAGCGTGGCCGCCTTGTCAAGGAGGCGCCGCTGCAGGCCTTCGAGCCGCAGGCGGTCGCCCTCGCTCTTGGTCCAGGCGACGTCGGGATGGCGGCGGATGGTGCCGGTCGCCGAGCAGGGGGCGTCGAGGAGCACCGCGTCGAAGCTTTCCGCCTCGTCGAAGGACAGGGCATCGCCGGCATGAATCTCGACGGTGAGCCCGAGCCGGTCGAGGTTCTGGCGCAGGCGCTCCAGGCGCTGGGCCGAGCGGTCGACGGCGACGATGGCGGCGCCGGCCGCCGCGAGCTGGGCGGTCTTGCCGCCCGGCGCCGCGCAGAGGTCGGCGACCCGCTGGCCGGGTCCGACCCCGAGCAGCCTGGCGGGAATGGCGGCGGCCGCATCCTGTACCCACCAGGCACCCTCGGCGTAGCCGGGCAGGTCGGCGATCCCGGCGCGGATCTCGGGCAGGCGGATGCTGCCGGTGGGCAGCGCCACGCCGCCGAGGCGCTCGGCCCAATCCGCGGCATCGCCGCGCGGCGTGAGGTCGAGGGCGGCGCCGTGAAGATGGGCGGCGGCGATCCGTGCGGCGGCCTCGGGCCCGTAAGTCGCGCGCCAGCGCCGGGCCAGCCAATCCGGCGTGTTGTCGGCGAGCGGGTCGGCTCCGGCGGCCAGGATCTCCGCCCGCTCGCGGACGACGCGGCGCAGCACGGCGTTCACGAGGCCGGCGAGGTGCTGGAGGTAGGGATCGCCCTTGGCGAGCCGCACGGCGAGGTCGACGGCGGCGTGGTCCGGGACGTTGAGGTCGAGGATCTGGACGGCGCCGGTCGCGAGCAGGGCGACGAGCCGGGGCTGGTCCTCGGGCAGCCCTTGAGTCATCCGCGCCGCGAGCGCCCGGCGCAGGAACCCGAAGCGTCGGAAGGTCGCGGTGGCGATGGCCCGGGCGAGCCCCGCATCGGCCGCGTCGAGATCGGCGCCGCGCCCGGCCTGGGCGAGAGCATCCTCGAGGGCAAAGGCACGGTTCTTCCCCAGGAGGTCGGCGACCGCCTGATGCGCCACCTGGCGCGCCGCGAGCCCCGCAATGCTGCGGTCGATCGTCGGCGTCGGTCCGGCCGCGTTGCGGCGTGTCGCCATGGATGCCATGTCCTTGGGTGAAGTTCGTGGGTCAGCCCTGCTGCCCTTCCATCCGGTTGCCCGAGATACAAGCCATGACGATGCCCGACGACACCGAAAATGCCACACCTCGGCCTCTGACGCCGGCCGCCGAGCGGGCCCTGGCGGAGGCCGCCGAGCGCCGGGCGGCGATCGATGCCCGCGCGGCGGAGATCACCGCAGCGCGGGAGAAGCAGGGCCGCGGTGGGCTCGAGCCGGTTCGCTACCAGGATTGGGAAGTGAAGGGACTCGCCGTCGACTTTTGATGTCGCGTTCTCCCCAAAGCCGGTGGACATCGAAGCAGGACCGGTTTCCGGCGTGTCTGCATCCTACGGCGCTGACGGCGGATCGATCCTGGCCCTGAATGCCGCGATGCATGGCTTGAGGCTCGCCGCAAGGCGGCGCGCGGCCTCGATGGATGGACCGGCCCGAGTCGGGTCAAAGTCATCGTAGTTGTGCGTGGCTCGGTGCCTGAAACGCCGGCTCTCGTCGACATCGCTCGCTACGTCGGGCGTCAGAATTGCGGGCCGGGCGCGGCCCGGTGCGGACAAGGGGCGGGCAGCGCGCCTGACGAGATCCGCGTGCCACTTCTCGCCGGTCGGCCTCTCCTCGTCGAGGATTTCCAGGATGCGGACGAGCGCGCCTTCAAGCGATGTGTAGGCCGATTGCATGGCGTGCTGAAGCGCCATGTCGGCGCGGTAGCCGGTGAGATCGTCCTTCTCGAACCCGCCTTCGTCGAAGAGGGCCGCTGCTTTGCCGAAGTGGCGGCAGGCCGAGTCCAAGTCGTCCTCAACCTCCGTCCAGCGGGCGTCCGTCACGGAAGCGCGAGCCCCTTGGCTCGCACGCGTTGCGTGAACACGGGCCAGCTGGTGCTAGCATCGTGTATGTCGGGCGGGACCCCGTGCTCGGCGCAGACGTCCTCAACGAAGCACCAAGCCGCCGCCGCGCGCTCTGGAGGAAAATCGATCAGCACGTCGAGGTCGCTGTCGAAGCGCATCGTGCCGGTGACGTAGGACCCGAACACCACGAAGGTGCCGCACTCCCGTCGTGCGTAGGCGCCCAGGGCATCGACGACTGCCTCGGCCGCCTGCAGGCGCCGTGCGGCTTCGGACGCCTTCCTCTGCGCCAGTGTCGTGACGGCCGAAGCAGTCGCTGACACTCCCATGCCCGTCATCGCTTCCACGGTACGCGGTTCCCTCAGGGAGGCAGCATCGTTATCACGAACACCGCTTGCAGACGATTCCCACAGCGGTCGGCGAGCCGCCGCCGATTCGCGTGCATGGCTCGATCAAGCCCCCGCTGTCACCAGCCCTTGCACCTCTCAGCGCGTCACATAGACCTGCGTCCCCACCGAGACCCGCTCGTAGAGGTCGACGACATCCCGGTTGTACATGCGGATGCAGCCGTAGGAGGCGTAGGTGCCGACCGAGCTCGGACGGTTGGTGCCGTGGATCGCGTATTCGCCGCCGGCAAGCGTCAGGGCGGCCGCGCCCATCGGGTTGCGGGGCGAGCCGCCGGCGATCAGGTTCGGCAGGCGCGGGTTGTCGCGCTTTACCTCGGCGGGGGGCGACCAGGCGGGCTCCACGTACTTGCCGTCGATCCGCGTCGCGCCGGTCCATTGCTTGCCCGGCTTGCCCACCGCGACGGGATAGCGGATGGCCGTGCCGTCGCCGTTGACGAGGTAGAGGCGACGCTCGGCGGTCCGGACGATGACGGAACCCGGCATCACGCCCTCCTGAAAGGGGACGACCTCGCGCGCCTGCGCCGGCAGGGCCATCGATCCCATCGCCACCACGGCGCCCGACAGGATGACGCCCCATTCTCTCCGCCCGAACATCGCGTTGACCTCGAAAAGCGTGACCGTAACTGCTGCAGTAATTCGGAGCTAAGCTTGTCGTTCCGGTTACGGACTGCGCAGACGCACGTGAGGACGCGCGAGATTCCGGAAGCGTGCTCAAGGGCAGGCTCCGGAGTTCGCGCGAAAGCTTGGAATTGGGGAAAGCCGGTCTTAACCCTGGCCGCCCGGATCAGCGTTCCAGCAGCGTCGTGGCGTCGTCCAGGCGCTCCTGCCAGCCGTGGCGGACGAGTTCGGGGTCCTCGTGCTCCTCCACCGGATGGCCCACGCAGAGATAGGCGATGAGTCGCCAAGCCGGCGGCACGTCGAGGCAGGAGGAGACGGCGCAGGGATCGAGGATCGAGACCCAGCCCACCCCGAGACCGTGGGCGCGGGCGGCGAGCCAGAAGGCGTGCACGGCGGTGACGACGGAGTAGTGCAGCATCTCCGGCATGGTCGCGCGGCCGAGCCCGTGGCCGGCCTCCGTCGCCTCGTCGCAGAACACCGCGAGGTGGATCGGGGCCTCGCGCAGGCCGGCGAGCTTCAGCTGCGCATAGGCTCCGCGGCGCGCGTCGTCGTAGGACGCCGCCGCGGCTTCGTTGCAGCGCTCGAAGCTCGCGGTGACGGCGGCGCGGCGCCCCGGATCGCCGACGCGCACGAAGCGCCAGGGCTGGCTGTTGCCCACGGAGGGCGCCAGCGCGGCGAGGCGCAGGCATGGCTGGAGCACCGCCTCGTCCACCGCGTCGGTCCGGAAGCGACGCACGTCGCGGCGCCAGGCGAACAAATGCGCGAGTTCGTCGCGAAAGCCCGCATCGAACCTGACCAAGATCCCTCCCTCCCGAAGCATCCTGGCCGATCCATACTCCGTCCGCCCGAACTCCGCGCAGAAAAAAGGCCGCTCCGTGAGGAGGCGGCCTGAAGTTCTTGGGTCTCGAAACCTCTGGAGTGTCGGCCTACCCGGTCAAATCGGCCCCGACGGCTGGGGAGCATGAAAGTCGGGACCTCACCGGCGGGCAGACTGACGAGGTTCGGCAACAGGTGTGTCGTCTCATCAAGGCCGACACGGGGCGCGAAGAGGGCGGAAAGGTGGTGACGTGTTTCGCGTCTGCCCTCGCGACGGCAGCCCTTGCGGGCATCGGATCGCCGGCTCATCATGAGACGCGAGGCTCGCACGAGCCGTCCGCGACCGGAGCGATGATGACCGAGAGGACCCGTGCCGAGCCAGGATACCCGGATTCCGCCCAGCGCGTGATCCCCTTCCCCTCCGCGCCCGTCGTCCCGCAAGTCACCTTCGACCGGGCGGAGCTGCGCATCCTGTTCGGGCTCTACGGGCGCCGGGTCGCCGAGGGCGAATGGCGCGACTACGCCCTCGACTTCCGGCGCGACAAGGCGGTGTTCTCGATCTACCGGCGCACGTCGGAGATGCCGCTCTACCGGGTGGAGAAGGATCCCAAGCTCGCCCGCCGCCAGGGCGCCTACGCGGTCGTCGCGCCGACGGGCCTCGTTCTGAAGCGCGGACAGGACCTCGCGCGGGTGCTCGCGGTGCTGGAGAAGCCCCTGCGGGTCGTGTGAGGAGGGGACGGCTCCCGCCAACCCAAGCAGGCGCCTCGCAAACCATGAAAATTCCGGCCTCGAAGCCCGCGCGGACTCACCTTTATCAAAGTGCGCCGGCCGCAGACATGGGAAGGCTGCGTCATCGCCTGCCGGTGGGTTCGGGCGTGAGCGATCGAGAGACGTTGCGTGCTCTTGCCCCCTTTGAAACCGGAGCCATGCCGCAGCTCGAACAGCACCGCATCCGCAACCGCCTGCTCGGCGCCCTGCAGCCGGAGGACTATGCGCGGCTCGCGCCGGCCCTGGAGCGCATCCCGCTGCCGTTGCGCGAGACGGTGGTCGGGGCCAACCAACCGATCGACTACGCCTACTTCCCCGAGGAAGGCTTCATCTCCTTCGTCGCCGACACGCAGAGCGGCCGGATCGAGATCGGCCTCGTCGGCCGCGAAGGCTTGGTCGGCATGTCGCTGGTGCTCGGCAGCGAGCGCAGCCCCTATGTTGGAACGGTCCAAGCCCCGGGCGAGGCCCTGCGCATTCCCGCCGCCGCGCTTCGCGACGCACTCGATGCGAGCAGGGAGCTTCGCGGCGTGCTCGGGCGCTACGTCCAGGCCTACATCGTGCAGATCGGGCAGACTGTCTACGCGAATGCCGAGCTCACCATCGAGGGCAGGCTCGCCCGCTGGATCCTGATGGTGCAGGATCGTCTGGAGCAGGGAGAGCTGCCGCTCACCCACGAGTTCCTGTCGATGATGCTCGGGGTGCGCCGCCCGGGCGTGACGACGGCCGTTCACATGCTCGAGGGGACCGGGATGATCCGGGCCAAGCGCGGCCGCATCACCGTCCTCGACCGGGAGAAGCTCAGGGATCTGGCCGGCGACGCCTACGGCTTCGCGGAGGCCGAGTACGAGCGCCTGCTGGCCGAGACCTAGGTCGCCAAGTGTGCCGCGTCCCGATGAACAGCTTCAGCCAATAAAAAAAGCCCCGGCGTTTCCGCCGGGGCTCTTCTGGTTCGTAGGGTTCGCTTCGCTTAGCGGCGGTCGCCGAGTAGCGAGAGCAGCATCTGGAACATGTTGATGAAGTCCAGGTACAGGGTCAGCGCACCGTTCACGGCGAGCTTGGCCGCGCCCTCGCCATCGAAGCCGCTGTAGAGGTACATCTCCTTCAGCTTCTGCGTGTCGTAGGCCGTGAGGCCCGCGAAGATCAGGACGCCGACCACGGAGATGGCGAACTGCAGCGCGCTCGACGCGAGGAAAATGTTGACCAGCGAGGCGATGATCAGGCCGATCAGGCCCATGATCAGGAACGAGCCCATGCCCGACAGGCTGCGCTTGGTGGTGTAGCCGTAGAGGCTGAGGCCACCGAACGTCGCCGCCGTGATGAAGAACACCCGCACCACGCTCGCCCCCGTGAACACGAGGAGCAGCGTCGACATCGAGGCGCCCATCACCGCCGCGAAGGCGAAGAAGGCCAGGCGCGCCGAGGCCGGGGACATCCGGTCCATCCGGAAGGAGAAGACCAGGATGAAGGCGAGAGGCGCGAGCATCAGCACCCACTTCATCGGCCCGCCGTAGAGGAAGGCACCGAACTGGGTGAGCGGCACGCTGCCGACACGCGCGACCATGTCGGCCTGCGAGGTCGCGACGGCGGCCATGTTCAGGCCGAGGGCCACGAGACCGGAGATCGCGAGGCCGACGACCATGTTGTTGTAGACGCCCAGCATGAAGCTGCGCAGGCCCTGGTCGACGTCGACCTGGGTCCCGACATAGCCGGCCGTGGGGGCGCCGGTTCGGAAGGGGCTATTCTCGAATGCCATCAGAGTTTCCCTTGGAAGCTCTCGTCAGCGTGTGATTGACGGGGAGGCTCACGCGCACCTCCGACGCCTCACGGCGCCTCACGACGAAATATGTTCGGTCACGCTGCTCCGCACAAGAGGCTGGAACGACCTGGCACGAAGGAATTTGGACGCAGACCAGTGGCTTTTTATTTGATTAACGAAGGGATTAAATCTGCAAGGCCGAAGGAACGCGGGCCACCGGACCTGCGGAGGCTATGCCTAATCGGTCAGGGGTCGAGCCTCCTCGGGCAGCATGATCGGGATGCCGTCGCGGATCGGGTAGGCGAGCTTGGCCGAGCGGCTGATCAGCTCCTGGCGCTCGGAATCGTAGTCCAGCCCCTCCTTGGTGAGCGGACAGACCAGGAGTTCGAGGAGCTTGGGGTCGACGCGGGTCGCCTCGACGGTGGATGTCGGTTCGTCGGCCATTTTCACGTCCTTCAGAGCATCTTCCGCCGACATGGTTACCGGTTCGGCGAAGGAAAATGCGTTGCCCTTGGAATCACTGCAGGGTCGGCTCGGAGCCGGAGCCGCGCACCAACTCCATCTCGGTCACCGCGATCAAGACCTCGGCCCGGGTCTTGAGGTCGGGCGCCTCCAGCATCGCCTGCTTCTCGCGGGCGCCGAAGGGGCTCATCATGCACAGCGCGTTGACGAGCGCCTCGTTGGGCGCCTCCTCGATCCCCGACCAATCGACCTTGAGGTCGTTGACCTCGACGAAGTCCTTGAGCGCCTTGAGCACGCCCTCGCGGTCGACGGCCTCCTCCCCGGCGCGGGGCTCGAAGTCACTGGCGAAATCGTCGTAGGAGACCTGGCAACGACGGTAGCGCGTCGTGGTGGCGAGCTCCGACTCGACCCGGAACCTTGCGATGCCCGTGAGCGAGATCAGGTAGCGGCCGTCGCCCGTCTCGGCGAATTGGGTGATGCGGCCGGCGCAGCCGATGCGGAACAGCCTCGGCGTCATCGGCGAGGACCCGCTCTCCACGTCGGGCTGGATCATGCCGATGATGCGGTCGGAGCGCAGGGCATCGTCGATCATCGCGAGGTAGCGCGGCTCGAAGATGTTGAGCGGCATCTGCCCGCGCGGCAGCAGCAGCGCGCAGGGCAGCGGGAACACCGGAATCACGCCGGGGCAATCCGCCGGTCCCTTGTAGGCCGCGTGGGTGGTCATCGCCTCTTCCCCCCGGCGCGCGTCATGCGAAGACCAGCGTCGAGAGCCGGCGCCGGCCACGGATGGAGGCCTTGTCCATCAGCCCCCACGCCTCGAAGAAGGTGAGGAGCTGCTTGCGGGCGGCGCCCTCGTTCCATTCCTTGTCCTGCCGGTGGATCTCGATGAGCTGGTCCACGGCCGCGTCGCGCTCGTTGCGCCCGTTGAGGCCGAGCGCGAGGTCGAACCGCGCCTGGAGGTCGGCCGGGTCGGCATCGATGCGGGCCTGAAGCCCGCCGAGGTCGCCCAGCGCGGCGGCCTTCTCGGCAAGCTCGATCGCGGCGTGCAGGGAGGTCAGCGCCGGATCCCCCGTCTTGTCGGGGGGCGCCATCTCGAGGATCTGCCGGGCGTTGCCGAGTTCGCCGAGATCCAGCTGGATCTTGGCCAGCCCCGCGATCGCGCCGAGATGGGTCGACTCCTGGGCGAGCACCGCGGCGTAGAGCTCGGAGGCGCCGGCCGCGTCGCCCTCCGCGAGGGCGGCCTCGGCCTCCGCCATCATCTCCTCGACCGGGCTCGGACCGCCCGGACCGACGAGGCGGGCGACGAAGGCCTTGATCTCGCCCTCGGGCAGGGCGCCGACGAAGCCGTCGACGGGCCGGCCCTTGTCGATGACGATGACGGCAGGGATCGATTGCAGACCGAGCTGCTGGCTGATCTGGCTCCAGATGGCGGGGCTCTCGTCGATATTGACCTTGGCGAGCGCGACCCGCCCGCCCGCGCCCTGGACGACCTTCTCGAGGAGGGGCGTGAGCTGCTTGCAGGGGCCGCACCAGGGCGCCCAGAAGTCGACCATCACCGGCCGGTTCATCGATTCCGCGATGACGTCCTGGCGGAAGCTCGCCGTGGTCACGTCCTTGATCAGGGTCGACGGGCCACCGGCTTGAGGGCCGGCCGCCGTCAGGGCGTCATTGAGCATGCGATCCTCGGGCATCGGACATCTCGTCGGCCTCAGGTTCCTGAGCCGGATGGGTTTCTTCGTCGGACGGGCGTCGTCCGCTCACTAGATGGGTGCGCCGCCCGCCCCTGCCAGTCCCGATTTTCGCGAGGCTTGCCCGTCAGTTGCTCGGGCCGCCGGGCGCGGTTTTCGCGTCCGTGACGAAGACCGCCTCGTAGCGCCCCTTGGCAGCGTTCGCCTCGCAGGTGATCGTGGTCTTGCCCCCGCTCGGCACGCCGAAGCGGCAGGCCCCAACCGCGACCAGCGGCCCCTGCGCCACACCCTCCCCGGTCGTCTCGCCCGGGATCACCAGGTTGATCGGCTGCAGGGCGTCCGATTCCTCCGTCCGCTCCTGCGGGTTGCCGTTGCCGCTGAAGCTCAGGGAGCGCCCGTCGTCGGAGCTGAAGTCGAAGCTCGTGCGGTTGCGTGTGACCGTGTTGACCAGGGTGCCGCGGCACTTCGCGCTGTGATCCTGCCCGGCGATAACGAGACGCTCGCAGGTTCCCTCGAGCTTGTTGGCCGCCTGCGCATTCGTGGCCTGCGCGAGCGCGGGGCCGGCGAGGGCAAGGGTGGCGGAGAGAGCGAGGAGGGCGGCGCGGATCGTCATGGCGCGAAATGTATGGCCGACGTGCGATCTGTCGAGGGTGTCCGCCTCAGGCACCGAAGCGCGCGGCGCGGTCATTCGGCGCAGAGAGGTCGAGCTCCGGTCCCAGCGGAACGATGCCCGTCGGATTGATGGTCGGGTGGCTCTCGTAGTAGTGCCGCTTGATATGGGTGAGACTCACCGTGTCCGCGACGCCCGGCAGGCCGTAGAGGTCGCGCAGATAGCCTGAGAGGTTCGGGTAGTCAGCGATCCGGCGCTTGTTGCACTTGAAGTGGCCGACATAGACCGGATCGAAGCGCACCAGGGTCGTGAACAGCCGGACATCCGCCTCGGTGAGGTCCGGCCCGCAGAGATAGCGCGTGCGGCCGAGCCGCTCCTCCAAGATGTCGAGCTCGGAAAAGAGCGCCTCGTAGGCCTCGGCATAGGCGGGCTGCGTCGTGGCGAAGCCCGCCTTGTAGACCCCGTTGTTGACCGCGTCGTAGACCCGGGCGTTGACCGCATCGATCTCGTCCCGCAGCGGCTCCGGATAGAGGTCGGGGCCGCCGGCGCCGAAGGCGTCGTTGAGCATCCGGATGATCTCGGCGGATTCGTTCGAGACGATGGTGCCGCGCGTCTTGTCCCAGAGCACCGGCACGGTGACGCGCCCGCTGAAACCCGGGTCGGCCTTGAGGTAGACCTCGTAGAGCCGCGTCGCGCCGTTGACGGGGTCGGGCGTCGCGCCGGGCGTGGTCCCGAAGACCCAGCCCTCCGCGCCCATATGCGGGTCGACCACCGAGACCGAGATCGCGTCCCCCAGCCCCTTCAGGGCGCGCACGATCAGGGTCCGGTGCGCCCAGGGGCAGGCGAGCGAGACGTAGAGGTGGTAGCGCCCGGCTTCTCCCGGAAACCCGCCCTCACCGGAAGGTCCGGGCGCGCCGTCGCGGGTGACCCAATGGCGGAACTTCGCGTCCATGCGCTTGAAGCGTCCGCCGGTCGACGTCGTGTCGTACCCCCGGTCCTGCCAGACGCCGTCGACGAGCAATCCCATGAGCGTGCCTCCGGGGCTGAGCTTCCCGCGGTGAAATGGATGCCGAGCGATGCTTGGAAAGGGCGCTTCTCCGCTCCGACGACGCCCATCCGGCGCGAGGAGGAGCCGCAACGCGCTCCCTCTCCTGGACGGAGAGGGTTCGAGTGAGGTGTGTAACCTCTCCTAATTAGCCCGCCTCTGCCGCCCCTTCCCGGACGCCTGGAGCG
>NZ_BPQP01000084.1 GCF_022179305.1 Methylobacterium iners | reverse complement strand
AGGTGACGGATTAGAAACATAATTTAGGAATAATAGCAAGACAAATCGTCGGACCGGATCGGGATCGGACGTGGTCGGCCTCCGCCGGCGGAGCGGAGCTGGGACGAGGTGTGTGACTGACAGCCCTGGAGCGTCCCATCTCCGCACCCCTTTCCCGGACGCCTGGAGCGTCAGCGGAAGGTGATCCGGGACCCGGCGAATAAGGGGCCGCGGCCGCGGCTCATGACGAACGGCGCAAGGGTTCGGACGCTTCGCGGCGTCCCGTGCTGGGCCCCGGATCGGGTTCCGCTTTCGCTCCACCCGTCCGGGGAAGGGCGTGGGGGGACTCACCCGAACTCCCGACGGGAACGGACCTCGCGCGTCACCCGATCGCGATGGTCCGTTCCGGCGAATAGCCCCCGTCCTCGACCGGGTTGGCGACCCAGCGGGTGCGCCCGATCGTCAGGTCGTGCGCGGCATGGAAGTGGCCGGAGACCCAGAGGTCCGGACGATCCGCCTCGGGCAGGTCGTCGAGCGCGGTCGTGGCGTAGAAGGCCGGCACCCACCAGGGCACGCCGCTGACGTCGCGATAGGCGTCGGCCGCGAGCGGGCTCGCCGGGTGGTGGGTGACGACCACCGTCGGGCCCTCGTGCCGAGCGGAGAGTGCCCGCGCGAGAGCCGCACGCTCGCGGGCATGGGCCGCCATCGCGTCCGCCGGCGACCAGATCGTGCCGTCGCCGTTGCGGATCGCGCCGCGGAACTCGCGCGAGCCCGTGACCGGATCGGTCATCCGAGCGGCGGCATAGGCTACCGGATCGGCCGGCGCATCGGGCGTCTCCGGCCCGAGCCAGCGGCCGGCCAGCGACCAGTCGCTCCACAGCGTGGTGCCGACGAAGCGCACGCCGTCGATGACCGTGCTGGCGCCGCCTTGCAGAAGGGTGATCCGCGCCGCCTCCGCGTTGATCCGGGCGACCTCTGCCTCGAGCGCCGCGATCAGCTCCGGCGCGGTGCGGGGATCGCCGGTCGGGGCGTAGCGCTCGTGGTTGCCCGGCACCAGCACGATCGGCCGTCCCCCCGCGAGGTGCAGCAGGGCCGCGAGCCCCGATTCGGGCCGGCCCTCGTGGAGGTCGCCGGCGCAGACGAGGACGTCGAAGGGCTGGCTCGGCGGCGGGATGAGGTCGAGCCGGCGGCGCTCGAGGTGCAGGTCGGAGATCGGGAACAGGCGCATGTCGGGGGCGGCCTTGTCAGGAGGCCGTCTCGGAGGCCGCCTTCGCCGCGCGCCACTCCTTACGGGCGGCCTTCAGGATGTCGGCCGCCGAATCCGCGTTGAGGATCGCGATGCCGGCCGCCGCGATGAGGTCGGGCCAGGCGGAGAGGGTCAGCGCGGTCACGAGCCCGGCGGCGATGATCGCGAGGTTGGCGTAGGCGTCGTTGCGGGCCGAGAGGTAGGCCGCCCGGGTCAGGCTGCCGCCGCCGTCGCGGTGGCGGGCGAGCATCGCGGCGCAGGTCAGGTTGACGGCCAGCGCCCCGAGGCCCGTCAGCGTCAGGGCAACGGGCTCGGGCGGAATCATCGCCTCGAACTTCTGCCAGGCCGCCCAGGCCGTGGCGAGGCCGGGGACCAGGAGGATGCCGGCCAGCACGACGCCGAGCTGGGCGCGGTTCCTCACGCTCCAGCCGATGCCGGCGAAGATGAGGAGGTTGATCGCCGCGTCCTCGAGGAAGTCGAGGCTGTCGGCGATGAGCGCGATCGAGCCGATCGCCAGCGCCACCGCGATCTCGATGCCGAAATAGCCGAGGTTGAGCCCGGCGACGCGGGCGACGACGGGGCGAAGGCCGGCTGCGGGGAGGGACGGTCTGGGCACGGGTCGGGCGAGGTCTCCGCGGTGGCGGCGTCATCGCCCATCCCCGCCTCTCCTGTCGAGCACCGATTTTCAGGCGCGGCCGCGCTGGATTTGCCCCGCCGCCTGTGCGAGGCGGGATGCCTGCCGCGCCGAGGATCGAGAGCCGGGGGAGAGCGCCGATGTTGCCCGAACTGCGTGTCCTGTATTTCGAGGACCTCGAGGTCGGATTGTCCGAGACCCTGGACAAGGTGATCTCGTCCGCCGACGTCATCGGCTTCGCCGAGATCACGGGCGATCGCAACCCGATCCACCTCTCGGAGCACTTCGCGGCCCGCACCCCCTTCGGCACCCGGATCGCACACGGCCTCTACACGGCGGGCCTGATCTCGGCGGTGCTCGGCACGCGCCTGCCCGGCCCCGGCGCCGTCTACATCAGCCAGACCCTCAACTTCCGCGCGCCGGTGCGCATCGGCGACACCGTGTCGGTCACGGTCGAGGTGGCCGAGCTCGTGCCGGAGCGCCGCCGCGCCCGACTCAAATGCACCTGCGCGGTCGGCAGCGAGATCGTGCTCGACGGCGAAGCGCTGGTGAAGGTGCCGACCAAGGCCGAGGCCGATCCCCTGGCCGTCCGCATGGGCGGCCGGTCGGAAGGCGCTTGAAAGGCATCAACGGCCGGATCGAGTACGCGTCCCCTCCCCCTTGTGGGGAGGGGCTCGGGGCGGGGGTGGTTCCGCCTGACACAGTCGAGGGTCGCCCAGCCACCCCCACCTCCAACTCCTCCCCACAAGGGGGAGGAGAGTGGCGCGCCAACCATGGCGACGGTTCGGGGGCGTTGTGGCCCCTTTGATCGAGACGATCCCCATCGACGATCCCGCCGACCCGCGCATCGCGCCCTACGCCGCGATGCGCGAGCGCGACCTCGTCGGGCGCGCGGGACGCTTCGTCGTCGAGGGCGAGGTCACCCTGCGGGTGCTGCTCTCCGGACGCGCCCGCTTCGCCGCCGAATCGATCCTCCTGGCCGAGGAGCGCGTCGCCGGGCTCGCGGATGCCGTCGCTGCCCTCCCCGAGGCACCGCCGGTCTACAGCGCCAGCCGCGCCGTGATGAGCGCGATCACCGGCTTCCCGATCCACCGCGGCGTGCTCGCCATCGGCCTGCGCGGCTCCGAGCCCGCTCCCGACGCGCTGGTTCCGCCCTCCCCCGGGCGCGCGATCCTGGTCGGCCTCGTGGGGCTGACCAACCACGACAATGTCGGCGGCCTGTTCCGCAACGCCGCAGGCCTCGGGGCCGACGCGGTCCTCCTCGATGGCGCGACCTGCGATCCCCTCTACCGCAAGGCGATCCGCGTCTCGGCCGGCACCGCCCTGACGCTCCCCTCCGCGCGCCTGCCCGACGCCGACGCGCTCCTCGCGCTCGCGGAGCGGCACGACCTCGTCCCGCTCGCGCTGACGCCCGCCGGTCGCGAGACCGTGAGCGCGCTGCCGCCGCTGCGGCGCGCGCTCCTCCTCCTCGGGGCCGAGGGGCCGGGCCTGCCGGAGCCGGTGATCGCCCGCTGCCGGGCCTTGCGAATCCCGATGTCGGCGGGCGTCGATTCCCTCAACGTCGCCACCGCCGGCGCCATCGCGCTCCATCACCTCGCCGGGCATCACCTCGCCACGCGCGACAATCCGTGGCAATTGTCGCAACCTTGAGCGTGGCCAAGATTGCCCCACAAGATCTTTGAACGGGCAAGATCTTCAAGGGGGCGGAGCGCCGGGGCGAAGACCCGGATCGCTCCGGTGCATAGGGGAGTCGCGAGCGTTGCTTCAGTCACGGGACGGCATGCGGACCCTGTCCGGACGCCGGGTCATCATCGTCGGCGCCGGTCCCGGCGGACTGGCGACGGCGCTTCTGCTGGCGCGGGCCGGCATCCATGTCACGATCTTCGAGAAGGATCCGGCGGTCGGCGGACGCACCAAGACCGTCGAGGCGCCGGGCGGCTACCGCTTCGACATCGGCCCGACTTTCTTCCTCTATCCACAGATTCTCGCCGACATCTTCGCCTCGTGCGGCGAGCGGCTGGAGGATCACATCAAGCTCGAGCGGCTCGACCCGCAATACCACCTCGTCTTCGAGGGCGGCGGCGAGATCCGCGCGACGAACGACATGGACCGGCTCGAGGCCGAGGTCGCCCGGATCGCGCCGGACGACGCCAGGAACGTGCGCCGCTTCTTCGCCGACAACCGGGTGAAGCTGAAGTTCTTCAAGCCCGTGCTGGAGCAGGCCTTCCACACCCTGCGCAGCATGGCCTCGCCGGGCATGCTCGCCGCCCTCCCCCACCTGCATCCCGGCCGCAGCGTCGACGGCGACCTGAAACGCTACTTCGCCGACCCGCGCGTCCGCCTCGCCTTCGCGTTCCAGACCAAGTACCTCGGGATGTCGCCCTTCCGCTGCCCGAGCCTGTTCACGATCCTCTCGTTCCTCGAATACGAGCACGGGGTCTATCACCCGGTCGGCGGCTGCGGCGCGGTCTCGGAGGCGATGGCGGGGCTGGCCCGCCGCATGGGCGTCGACATCCGGCTTAGGCAGGGTGTCGACCGCGTCACCTTCACGGGCAAGCGCGCGACGGGCGTCGTCGCGGGGGGCGAGCATCTCGCGGCCGATGCCGTCGTGATCAACGGCGACTTCGCCAAGGTCATCCAGGATCTCGTGCCCGAGACGCATCGCCCGCGCTGGCGGGATGCCAAGGTCGCCAAGGCTCGCCTCTCCTGCTCGACCTTCATGATGTATCTCGGGATCGAGGGCAGCGTGCCCCCGGCGCTCGGCCACCACACCATCCTGCTGGCCGAGGATTACGCCCGCAACATCGCCGAGATCACCGACGGCACCCTGCCGATGCAGCCCTCGCTCTACGTGCAGCACGCGGGCTTCACCGACGGCGGCATGGCGCCCCCCGGGCATACCAGCCTCTACGTCCTGGTGCCGGTGCCCAATCTCAAGGCCGGCATCGACTGGCCCGCGACGCGGGAGAGCTACCGCCGCCTCGTGCTGGAGCGGCTGAAGCTCTTAGGGCTAGGCGATATCGAGGAGCGCATCCGCTACGAGCGCATCGTCGATCCGACCCAGTGGCGGGACGACTTCTTCGTGCACGAGGGGGCCACCTTCAACCTCGCCCACGACCTCATGCAGATGCTCTACTTCCGTCCCCACAACCGGTTCGGGCCCGGGCTCTACCTCGTCGGCGGAGGCACGCATCCGGGCTCGGGCCTGCCCGTTATCTACGAGGGCGCCCGCATCACCGCCCGCCTCCTGACGGAGGAACTGGCCGGGGCGCGTATCCCCTCGATCGCCACCGGCATTCCGGCGACGCCGCCGCTCGCCGCCTCGGGCGAGGCCTCTTGAGCGCCCGCCGCACGGCTGCGGCCCTGGTCCTGACGCTCGTCCTCGTCGGCACGGCGCGGGCCGCCTCCGTCGAGGTCGAGCTCGACGGGATCGATCCGGGCGCCGGTCGGGTCTATGTCGGCCTGTGTGCGGGCGGCCTCTCCGAGGCCGATTGCCGGATCGGGCAGGACGCTCCCGCCCGGGCCCCGGGCCAGCGCTTCGTCTTCGAGGACGTCGCGCCGGGAACCTACGCGGTCGCCGCGTTCCAGGACCTCAACGGCAACGGCCGGCTGGATCGCACCGGCCTCGGCCTGCCGCTCGAACCCTACGGCTTCTCCGGCGAGCCGGTGCGGGCCGCCCGGCCCGATTTCGAACGGGCGCGGTTCGGCTTGCGCGAGCCGGGCCTGCGCCTGCGCCTGCGCCTTGCCCGCGCCCTTCCGGCGCGCTGACGGGCGCCTCCGCCATGGATGCGGGCGCCGAGCCCCTGGTGAGCGTCAGGGGCGCCGCCCTCGCCTATCACGGCAAGCCGGTCCTCGATGGGCTCGATTGCGCAATTCGCGCCGGCGAGACCCTGGCTCTCCTGGGACCGAACGGCGCCGGCAAGACCACGCTGATGCGCCTCGTCGCCGGACGGCTGACCCCGGACCGGGGCAGCGTCCGGATCGCCGGCGCAGATCCCCACCGCGAGCCCCGTGCCCGCCGCAGCATCGGCTGGGTGCCCCAGGAGATCGCGCTCTATCCCCGCCTCACGGCGGCCGAGAATCTCGGCGTCTTCGCGCAGCTCGCCGGGATCGGCCGCCGCGAGCGGCCGGAGGCCGTGCGCCACGCCCTCGACCTCGCGGGGATCGCCGAGGTGGCCTCCCGCCCCGTCGGGCTCCTGTCCGGGGGCTACCAGCGCCGGGTCAACATCGCCGCGAGCCTGATCGGGCGCCCCCGGCTCGTCCTGCTCGACGAGCCGACGCAGGGCGTCGACCTGAACGCGCGGGCCGCGATCCACGCCGTGCTCGCCCGGCTGCGCGCGCAGGGCACCGCGATCCTCATCGCCACCCACGACTTCGCCGAGGCCGAGCGCCTCGCCGACCGCGTCGCCTTCCTCGCGCGCGGCCGGATCGTGCGCGAGGGCGCGCTCCCCGCGCTGTTGGCCCGGGTGCGGGCCGGGCCGCCCGAGCACGAGGTCGGCCTCGCCCACAAGCCGGACCCCGCCGCCGAGAGCGCTCTGCGCGGCGCCGGCTTCGCGCCGGCCGATACGGGCCTGACCTGGCGGGCCATCCATCGGGGCGAGACGGGCCTCGACGGGGCGGCGCTCCTCACCGCCTTGCGCGGGCGCGGCGTGCCGGCGAGCGAGGTCCGGATCCGGGCGCCCGGGCTCGAGGCGCTCTACCGGGACGCGCTCGCCCCCGAGGTCGCGGCATGATCGGCGCGGCTTTCCGCGTGATGCTGATCAGCTTGGTGCGCGACCGCGCGGCCCTGGTCATGGCCTTCGTGCTGCCGACGGTGATCTTCGCGATCTTCGCCGCGATCTTCTCCGGCACGATGGGCGACCGCATCGGCATCCATCTCGGGATCGCCGACCTCGCCCGGACCGCGACGACGCAGCGCCTGATGACGGCGCTCGAGGCCGATCCGGCCCTGCGGGTCACGCGGCTTCGCGCCGGCTCGATCACGGAGGCGGCCGAGGGCGTGCGCCGCGGCGAGGTCGACGCCGCCCTCGTCCTGCGCGGCGAGCTCGCGGCGGGGACCGGACCCGTCGGCGCCGACGATCGGCCCGTGATCCTCATCGAGAACCCCGCCCGGGCGCTCGCGACGCCGATCGCGCTGGGGCAGCTGCAGCGCGTCCTCAACGCGGCCCTGCCGGACGTCGTGCTCTCGCGGATCGTCGCCGACGTCGAGCGCTCGGGCAAGATCGGGGCCGACGAGCGCGCCTTCCTGGCCGAAGCCTTCGCCGAGCAGAGCGCCCGCAAGGAGCCGTTCTCCTTCGCCTCCCTGGTGGAGCGCCGCTCGACGGCGACCGGCAACACCAACGACCAAGTCGCCTATTACGCCGGCGCCATCACCGCCGTGTTCCTGCTCTTCGCCGCCATGCAGGGCGCGATGTCCCTCGTCGAGGAGCGCCAATCGGGCCTCGCCGACCGGCTGATGGCCGGGCCCGGCGGGCTCGCCGTCGTGGTGCTCGGCAAGTTCGCCTTCCTGGTGCTGCAGGGCTTGGTCCAGGCCGGGCTCATCTTCGGCACGGCGGCGCTGCTCTACGGCGTCGCCATCGGCCCGCACTGGCCGGCCTGGGCGATGACCTCGCTCCTCGTCTCCGCGATGGCGGCGGGGCTGGCGCTCGCCGCCTGCGCCGCGGCCGCGACCCGCCAGCAGGCCCATCTCGCCGCCACCTTCGGCGTGCTGCTGCTCTCGGCCGTGGGCGGCAGCATGGTGCCGCGCTTCCTGATGCCGCCCTGGCTGCAGGAGGCGGGCTGGTTCACGCCCAATGCCTGGGCGATCGAAGCCTACCAGGCCGCGCTCAACGACGGTGCGGCCGCCGCCCTGCCCGCCTGGGGCGTGATGACGACGGTCGCCGCGCTGGGGCTCGTCGCGGCGGTGGGGCTCGTGGCGCGGCGGGTGGGTTGAGACAGCAAAAGAGACGCGACCGGGTATCGCGTTGACGGGAATGACAATCGGCCTAGCTTCGCCGCTGGCGTAAGGCACAGGCCGCGCCGTGGGAGGCCATGACAAGATGCGGTCCGAGTCCAGAGTTGCCGTCGTCGGATCCGGTCTCGGGGGCCTCGCGGCCGCCTGCGTGAGCGCGGCGCGCGGGCACAAGGTCACGCTCTATGACAAGAACGGCTGGCTCGGCGGCAAGGCGGCGGTGCTGCACGAGGGCGGCTTCCGCTTCGACATGGGGCCGACCATCCTCACCGTGCCGAAGGTGCTGGAGCGCATCTTCCAGGAGGCCGGGCGCGACATCAACGACTACCTCGACCTGCGCCGGCTCGACCCGCAATGGCGCTGCTTCTTCGACGACGGCAGCCGGATCGACCTGATGCAGGACGTCGCCGCCATGGCCGCCGAGATGGACCGCTTCGTCCCCGGCGTGGGAGCCGGCGAGGGCTACAAGAAGTTCATCGGCATCTCCGAGCACCTACACGGGGTCTCGGAACGGTTCTTCTTCTGGAAGCCCGTCGAGGACCTGTTCGACACGATCAACATCCGCGCCAACATGAATCCGGGCACGCTCCGCGATGTGCTGAGCCTTCGCATGCACGCCACCGTGGCGTCGACGATCCGCGGCAAGGTCAAGGATGCGCGGCTCGCGCAGATGCTCGACCATTTCGTGCAATATGTCGGCTCCTCGCCCTACGGCGCGCCGGCGGTGCTCTGCGCCATCGCCCACATGCAGACCGCCGAGGGCGTCTGGTACCCGATGGGCGGCACCCGCGCCGTGGCGGAAGCCCTGGCGAAGCTTGCCGGCGAGCTCGGGGCGACGCTGAAGCCCGACGAGGAGGTCGCGGGCCTCGCCATCGAGAACGGCGCGGTGACGGGCGTGCGCACGAAGGCGGGAACAACCGCCTTCGACGCGGTGATCTCCAACATGGATTCCGTGCGCACCTATCGCGAGCTCGTCGGCGGCGAGGTCGGCCGTGCCTACGAGAAGAAGAGCTTCGAGCCGGCCTGCTCCGGCGTCGTGCTCTATCTCGGGCTCAACCGCGCGTACCCGCACCTGAACCACCACGACTTCGTCTTCTCCCGCGATCCGGAGGAGGAGTTCGACTACATCTACCGCAAGGGCGAGCCGGCCCCCGATCCGACCGCCTACCTCGCGGCGCCCTCCTCCACCGATCCGTCCGTGGCGCCAGAGGGCGGCGAGGCGCTCTACGTCCTCGTCCATACCCCGTATCTTCGGCCGCACCACGACTGGAAGAAGATGTTCCCGGCCTACCGGCAGGTGATCCTGGACAAGCTCAAGCGCACGGCGGGGATGCCGGACCTGGAGGAGCGCATCGTGGTCGAGCGCTACCTGACGCCGCAGGACATCCACGAGCGCTACAAGGTGCTGAACGGGGCGATCTACGGCCTCGCCTCGCACGGCAAGATGATGGGCGCCTTCAAGCCTGGCAACCGCTCGCGGCAGGTGCGCGGCCTCTACCTCGCAGGCGGCGCCGCCCATCCCGGGCCCGGCATGCCGATGGTGATGATGTCGGGCTGGATCGCCGCTGACGCCCTCGACAGCGACGCCCGCGGCGCCTCGGCCAAGGCGGATCTGAGCGCCGCGTGAGCCGCGCGGCGGACGCGGACCCCTCCCAGGCCCGCTCGGCCGTCGCCTGGCGGTTCATGGTCTTCTACTTCGGCCGCTTCCTGCGCCGGCACCTGAACGCGCTCCGGATCGCCCGCTGGGGCCGGCCCGAGGGGGCGGACCATCCCGGCCCCATCGTGGTCTACCTCAACCACCCGTCCTGGTGGGACGCGGCGGTGCTCGTCCTCCTCGCCCACGGCTTCTTCCCAAGGCGCGTCAGCCACGCGCCCTTCGACGCGCGGATGCTGGAGCGCTACGGCGTCTTCGCGCGGATCGGCGCCTTCGCGGTCGACCTCGACTCGGCGCGCGGCGCAATCCAGTTCCTCAAGGCCTCGCGCAGCATCCTGGCGAGGCCCGGCCGGATGCTCTGGATCACGGCGCAAGGGCGCTTCGCCGACGCGCGCCGGCGCCCCCTGGGGCTGCGCCCGGGCGTCGCCCACCTGCCCGAGATCGCGCCCGACGCCCTGTTCCTGCCGCTCGCCCTCGAATACGCCTTCTGGGACGAGCGCGGTGCGGAAGCCTTCGCCGCCTTCGGGACGCCGATCCCGGCCGCGGAGCTGCTGGCCCTGCCCCGGGCGGAGCGCCTTGCCCGGCTCGAGGAGGCGCTGACCGCGACCCTCGACCGCCTCGGCCGCGACGTCGTCGCCCGCGAGCCCGAGCGCTTCGCCGCGCTCGCCTCCGGCACCAAGGGCGTCGGCGGCATCTACGACCTCTGGCGGCGCCTGCGCGCGGCGACGACCGGGCGCCGCTTCGATCCCGCGCATCGCCCCGGCCCGGCGGGAGACCACGCCCCTTGATCCTCGCCCTGCTGGCCCTCGCGCTCGCCCTCCTCCCGGCCGTCCTCGCCCTGATCAACCTCAGCGCCCTGCGCACGCCCGAGCCGGAGGCGGCGTCGGGCACCGTCTCGATCCTGATCCCGGCCCGCAACGAGGCGACGACCATCGCCGCCACCGTCGAGGCGGCGCTGGCCAGCCGGGGCATCCCGGTCGAGGTGCTCGTCGGCGACGACCATTCGACGGACGCCACCGCGGAGATCGTCCGGGCCATCGCCGCCCGCGATCCTCGGCTTCGGCTCGTCGCCGTGCCGGCCCTGCCCGAGGGCTGGACGGGGAAGAACCACGCCTGCGCGGCGCTCGCCGCCGAAGCCGGGGGCGACCGACTCCTCTTCATCGATGCCGACGTCACCCTGGAGCCCGCCGCCGCCGCCGCGCTCGCCGCCCATTCCGCGAAGGAAGGCGCGGCGCTCGTCAGCGGCGTGCCGCGCCAGCGCATGGGCTCGCTCGGCGAGTGGCTCACGGTGCCGATGATCAACTTCCTGCTCGTCGGCTACCTGCCGGTGCCGATGATGCGCCGGGACCCCCGTCCGGCGCTGGGCGCCGCCTGCGGCCAGCTCGTGATGTTCGCGGCGGACGCCTATCGTTCCACGGGCGGCCACGGCGCCATCCGCACCTCCCTGCATGACGGCGTCGTCCTGCCCCGGCTCCTGCGGACGGCCGGCCACCGCACCGACCTCGTGGCCGGCCACGCGCTGGCGACCTGCCGGATGTACCGTGGCTTCCGCGAGGCCTGGGCGGGTTTTTCCAAGAACGCCCACGAGGGCATGGCGACGCCCCGCGCCCTGCCGGTCTGGACGCTGCTGCTCTTCGGCGGGCAGGTCCTGCCGGCGCTCCTCGTGCTCGCCGCCCTCGTCGGTCTCGTCTCGGATGCGGCGGGACTCGTCGCGGCGGCCGCCCTGCTGATCGCGCTGGCGACGCGGGCCGCGATCACCCTCGTCACCCGCGAGCCCGCCGCGACCATCCCGCTGCACCCGGCGACCGTGCTCGTGGCGCTGGCGATCCAGTGGAACGTGCTCCTGCGCAAGAAGCGGGCGGGCGCCGCGGTCTGGAAGGGGCGGAGCTATCCGGTCGGGTCCGAGAAGGCGACGACCGCCGAGACCGCCCCAAGGCCGCGTTGATCCGCCCGTGACGGCCCGGTGGGAATGGTGCGACGCCTACCCCGACCCTGCGCCGGCATGCCCTTGCGTTCCATGGGGCGGCGCGGAGAATGTCGAGGGGTGGCGAGAGTGGGGACGACAGGGCGATGCCAGACGAACCGGTCAAGGGACCTGCCTCCTACTTTCCCTCCATCGAGAAGAGGTACGGACGCCCGATCACGGACTGGCAGGCGCTGGTGCGGAAGGCCGGTCCGGCCAAGCACGTGGAGCTCGTGGCGATGCTGAAGAACGAGCACGGCATGGGGCACGGTCACGCCAATGCCGTCGTCGCGTACACCCTGGCTCAGGACAAGGCGTAACCCACGCTCGAACGGATCCTGATTGATCGCGCGGGTTGCCTGGCTGCGCCCTTCCCCGGACGGGTGGAGCGGTAGCGGAACCCGATCCGGGGCCCAGCACGAGAAGTCGCGAAGCGTCCGAACCCTGTTCGCCGCCGGTCATGCGCCGCTGCCGCGGCACTCCACTCGCTAGGTCCCGGATCACCTTCCGCTACGCTCCAGGCGTCCGGGAAAGGGCCGCGCAGCCGGCGATCCATCGGAGACCCCATCGGACCGTCATGGGACCTCACGGGCGGCCGCGACGACGTCGCGACGTCAGGAGGCGGAACCTCCGCCCGTCTCCGCCAGGATCCAGGCCGCGGTGTCCGGGTCGGCCTCCGCGACCGCGAGGTGCAGGATGATCGGCGTCTCGTAAGGGTGGCGTTCCTTCAGCGCCGCGGCGAGCGCCGCGCTCAGGGATTCCCGGGTCTTCAGGATCGCGACCACCTCCGCGCCGTGCTCGATCGCGCCCTTCCAGGCATAGACCGAGGCCATGCCGGGCAGGACGTTGACGCAGGCGGCCAGCCGCGCCCGCACCAGGGCCTCGCCGACGGCGAGCGCCGTCGCCGCGTCGGGAAAGGTGGTGTAGACGAGGTGCGGACGCTCCATGCTATGTCCCTTGGGTCCGAGGGCGCGGGCGGTTTCGCGCGGTCGGGACACGAGACGCGCGGCGCGGGCGGCGCGTCAACAGGCTCAACGAGGCTCCATGTCGCGGCGCTTCCACCGGATCGCCTTCATCGCGAGCCCGACGCCCGAGGCCCGCCAGGCCGCCGAGGCGCTGATGCGTCGCTACGACAACGTGCTGCCGGAGGAGGCGGACGTGGTGGTGGCTTTGGGCGGCGACGGCCTGATGCTGCAGGCGCTGCACCGCTTCATGGCGCCCGGCACGCCGATCTACGGCATGAACCGCGGGACCGTCGGCTTCCTGATGAACGAGTTCCGCGAGGACGGGCTGATCGACCGCCTCGAGAGCGCCCATTGCAGCATCATCCACCCGCTCCTGATGGAGGCGCGCGACACGGAGGGGCGCGAGCACCGGGCGCGGGCGCTCAACGAGGTCTACATGCTGCGCCAGACCCACCAGACCGCCAAGCTCAAGATCTCGGTCGACGGCCACGTGCGCCTGCCCGAGCTCATCGCCGACGGCGTGCTGGCGGCGACGCCCGCCGGCTCCACCGCCTACAACCTCTCGGTCGGCGGCCCCATCCTGCCGCTCAACGCGCAGCTCCTGGCGCTCACCCCGATCTCGGCCTTCCGGCCGCGGCGCTGGCGCGGCGCCCTCCTGCCCGACTACGCCCGCATCCGGATCGACGTCATCGACGCCGAGCATCGCCCCGTGGCGGCGGTGGCCGACCACACCGAGTTCCGGCGCACCGCCAGCGTCGAGACCTGGCTCGACCACGACACCGACCTCGTCCTCCTCCACGACCCCGGCCACAGCCTGGACGAGCGCATCCTGCGCGAGCAGTTCGGGTGAGCCGGGGGTTCGAACCGGGGCCTCGAACTCAGGTCAACATCGCGTTCGACAACGGAACGAAAACCAATCGCGTCATTCCGGGGCCGCAGAGCGGAACCCGGAAGCCATAACCGCGATCTGCTCCAAGCATGGCTCTGTCGGCGGTTCTGGATTCCGGGTTCGCCTGCAGCGCCCCGGAATGACTGTGTTTGGTGGTCAGAGCGGTCGTGCCCTGCGCGAAGAAGGCTCGCGGTTAGCCCGAGTTCGGAGCCCTGGGGTTCGACCCCGCCGCGCCTCAGGCCGCCAGGCGCACCCGCTCGCGGTCCTCGCGGTAGCTGGCGATCAGGTCGCCGGGGATCGCGTCGAGGACGGCCGCGGCGCGCTGCCGCTCGCGGTCCTCGCGGAAGCTCGCGAGGATGGCGTCCGGCAGGGCATCGAGCACCGCATCGATGGCGCGCGGCGCCTCCTCGCCTGCCGCGGCTCCGGCGTCGGCGGCATCGGTTTCAGCGTCCGCCGCTGCGGGCAACGCCTCGGCGATGATTGGCGCCGCCTCGGCGACGACCGCTTCGGCCTCCACGGTGGCTTCGGCCGCGGCGACCACGGGTCGCGACCACGAGGCCTCGTAGGTCACCTGCCGCTGCGCCTCGCGCCACTCGACCTCGAGGATCTCCGATTCCAGCTCCGCCGCCTCCCGGGCCTCGCTGCCCAGGACCTTTGCGGCGGCGCGGGCCTCCTCGCGCGCGGCCTCCGCCTCGTAGCGGGCGAGCAGCGCCATCACGCTTTGCGCCTCGGCGAAGGGCATCGCCTCGCAGGCGGTGAGCGCGCGCTCGATCATCTTTCGCGAGAGCCCCGACGCCGTGAGCTCGTGGGCGCCGCGGCCGGCCTCGCGCCAGGCCGAGAGGGCGGCGGTGAAGGCCGGCAGCAGGGCCGCCGGCAGCCCGGCGCGGCGGTGGAGCGCCACGAAGCCGGAGCCCGAGGCCTCCTGCATCAGGCCGGCGACCCGGTCGGGCCCGAGCCCGGAGAGGTTGGCGAGCGCGGCTTCCACGAAGGCCATCCGGCCCGAGAGGATCGCCCGCAGGAGCAGGCCGGCATTGAGCTGGCCGTTGCCGCGCAGATGCGTCACGAGCCGGGCGACGTCGATGGGATGCGCGTCGACGCTGAGCGCCAGGGTCGCCCGCTCGCGGGCTTCGCGCCCCGCGCGCTCGCTGCGCACGGGCGAGAGCCAGCCCGCCTCCACGGCGAAGGCGGAGAGCGATTGCGCGAGCCGCGCCGTCACCGCCTGGCGGACCTCCAAGGGCAGGCCCGGCCGACGGAGCAGCGCCTCGCGCAGGGGCGCGTCGCCGCCGTGGCGCTCGATCATGCGCAGCAGGGTGCCGGTGGTGATCACCGCGCCGTGGTTGCGCGCAAGCGCGATCAGCGAGGCCGGCTCGCCGATCTCCGCCAGCGCACCGGCGACGGCCGGCGACAGGTCCGCGCGGCCGGCGATCGCCGTCCGGGTCGCCGCGCAGCCGATGGCGACGCCGTCCACGAGGTCCGCGTCGGTGAGCACGGGCGAGCGGGCGAGCACCAGGCCGGCGATCTCGGGCTGGTCCGCCGACAGCGCCACGACGAGCGCCCGGGGGGCGTTGGCGCAGGACGCGCAGGCCTCCGCGAGAGCCCGGCGCACGGCCGGCGCGGGATCGTCGAGGAGCGCGAGGATCGCGGTCTTCGCCTCCCAGGCGGCCTCCTCTCCGAGACCGCCGTGGAGGTAGGCCCGGGCCAGCGCCGCGGCGGCCTCGGCCCGACGGGTGGGCGACGTGTCCTGGGTCCAGGCGAGGAACTGACGGATGATCATGGACCGCTCCGGGTCGTCGTGAAGAGGGAGGGTTCGCGCGAGGCGACCTGTGCGGTCGCGAATTCGGCCGGGCGCCGCGGCGGCAGCGGCGATCCGACAAGGGCCGCGGCGGTCGCCGGCGTGGCCGCGGTCTCCGTCGTCGCCGGCGAGGCGGTCGGCGCAGCCACCGCGACGGCGCCGGTCACGGAGGCGTCGGAGCGCGGAAAGTAGCTCGGCGCGGCGCGAGCCGTCTCGGCGGAGCGGCCCTGCCAGAGGCGCGCGACGCCCTCCGAGACCGCGCCCTGGCGCCGGTCGGTCTGGAACATGGCGCGCAGGCCGCCGCCATCGTAGGCCGCGTAGGCCGTCGCGGTGTCGGGCACGTCCGGGCCGGCCGCGACGGGCCGCGCCCCCGATTGGCTCGTGGCGAGCAGCGCGTAGAGCTCGGCCGCGCCCCGCGGCCGGCCGGCCTTGTCGTAGAACAGCCCGCGATTGGCGGCCGCCGCCTCCGGCATGTCGAGGGCCGCCGCCCGGGCGGGGCTCGCCTGCGCCGTGTTGATGAGGGCCGCCGCTCCCCGCGCGCCGAGGACATGCGCGGCGTAGAGGTCGCCGCCCGTCGGCTCGCGGCCGAGGCTGCCGGTCAGGGCCTCGCGGTTGCGCTGGGTCAGGGCGCCGGCCATGGTCGCGGCGATCTTGGGGTCGCGGCGCAGGTCGAGGATGGTCTGCCGGGCGCTCGCATCCTCGACGGCGTAGCTGCCGTCGGGCCGCGCCGTGATCGCGTCGGCATAGGGCTGCAGGCCGAGCTTGGGCCCGGCATTCTTCATCACGCCGAGCCAGGTCTGCTCGATGAACTGGAACAGGCCGGTGGCCGACGAGGTGCCCGCCTTGGCGGACGGATCGAGGGCGGATTCGCGCTTGGCCGTGGCCAGCAGGTAGTCGAAGCCGATGCCCGTCGTCTGAGCCCCGTCGCGGATCGCCTCGACGACGCCCGCCGATCCGGCCGGCGCCGCACTCCGCGCGACCGCATCGCGGCCGGCGCCGGCATCGCGGTTCGTCGCGGGGGGCGTGGTGAAGAGGAACATGCACCGTCCGGCTGAGGACGCCGCGCCGGACCCGGCGCAGCGCGGGACCGCCCGAATGCGGCTCATCCCGAGGGCGGATTTTGTTCCAGTATGGTAAAGGAAGCTTGAATGACGAAAGCGGCTTCCCTTCCCATTCCGAGCGGCGCGTGCGCGCGCTCCTGATCGCGCCGGCGGCGTCGCGGGCGCCATACGGTGCCGCCAGCGCCCTCGTCCTCGACGCGGCGACGCTCCACGAAGGGACCGTCCCGACGGCGCGCGGGCAGGTTTCCCTCTACCTTCGGGTCCACGCGCCCGACGACGACCTCGCCGCCGCGTCGGCGCTCCGGCCCGACGGCATCGTCCTCGCCCGCTGCGAGGGCGGGCGCGACGTCGCCCGCCTCGGCGCCCGCCTCGCGGTGCTGGAAGCGGAGGCGGGCCTGGCCGACGGCGCGACGGGCATCCTCGCCATGGTCGGGACGGCGCGCGGCGTGCTCGGCCTATCCAGCCTCGCGGGGGCGAGCCCGCGCCTTGCCGGCATCGCCTGGGACGCGGAGGCGCTCGCCGCCGGGATCGGCGCCCCGGCCGCGCGGGATGCCGGCGGCCTGATCCCGCCGCTCCTGCAGGCCCGCGGCCTCGTGCGCCTCGCCGCCGCCGCCGCAGGGGTCGAGGCGATCGACACCGCCTATCCGGCCGAGGGTGACGGGCTCCTCGCGGAACTCGCCGCGGCAAGGCGCGACGGCTTCGGCGCCAAGCTCGCGAGGAGCCCGGATCACGCCGCGCGGATCGCGTCCCGGTGACATGCCATGGTCAGCCCCCGGCGCCCGGCGGCCGGCTCAGCTCGAACCGGGTCTCGGGCGTCGCGACGAAGTAATCCTGGTAGCCGCCCCGCAGGATCGGGCGCATGGCGCCCGTATCGACCCGGCCTTCGACCACGTAGGCATCGTCGACGTAGATAGAGACCACCTGCCCGATCACCATGAAGTAGCTCGCCTCCCCGCCCCCGAGCGGCACCAGCGGCACGGTCTGCACCCAGCGGCACTCGATGGCGGCCGGCGCCGCGGCGACGCGAGGCGGCCGGACTTTTCGCGAGGGCGCCGTGGCCAGCCCCGCGAAGGCGAATTCGCTGTCGCCGCGCTCCAGGGGCGCCGAGGTGGCGTTCATCGCCTCGCGCAGGTCGAAGGTCGCCAGGTTGCAGACGAACTCGCCGCCCTCCTCCGCGAAGGCGAGCGCGTCCTTCCGTCCGAAGGAGGAGAACATCACCATGTCGGGGTCGCCGGCCACCGCGTTGAAGAACGAGTAGGGCGCGAGGTTCAGCGCGCCCTCGCGGTTCATCGCGCTGATCCAGCCGATCGGGCGCGGCGCGACGAGGGCCTTCAGCGGGTTGTGGCGCAGCGTCCGGCTCTCGGCATCGTAGTGCATCCGCCTAGAGCCTCGTCACGATCTCGGCGAGGACCGGCCGGGGACGGTCGCTCGGCACCTCCTGCGGGCGCCCGACATGCACGAAGCCGGCGAGCCTCTCGCGCGGGTCGAGGCCGAGCGCGTCGAGGACGCGCCGGTCGTAGGCGAACCACTCGGTCAGCCAGGCGGTGGCGAAGCCGGCCGCGTTCGCGGCGATCACCAGGGTCATCGCGACGGCGCCGGCCGAGAGCACCTGCTCCCATTCCGGGATCTTCACGTGGGGCCCCGCCCGCGAGACCACGGCCACGACGGTGGGCGCATGGGCCAGGCGCCCGCGCTCGAGGTCGAGCCGGGCGGCGTCGGCGCCCGGATTGTCGGCCGCATAGGCCCGCGCGATGGCCTCGCCGATGCGCGACCGCGCCTCGCCCTCGATCACGACGAAGCGCCAGGGCGCGAGCTTGCCGTGATCGGGCACCCGCGAGGCGGCGGCGAGCAGCGCGTCGAGTTCCGCTGAGGTCGGGCCGGGTCCGCCCAGCCGGGGCGGGGCGACGGAACGGCGGGTGCGCAGGAGGTCGAGGGTCGGGTTCATCGCAACTTTTCGGTTGGGATCGGGCCGGTCGAGAGCGTCCGGCCTTGCCGCTGCCATTGTCCGGCGCCAAGGCTCGGACCCGTACCCGGGACGACATGGCGCGGCGCGGGCAGGTTGGCAATCGGGACGCAACGGCGCGGTGGGACGGAGATCCGGGATGGAGCGGGCGGGACCGAGGCTCAGCCGCACCCTGGCGCTGTGGGCCGCCCTGTCCCCGGGCCTCGGCCTCGCCCAGGAGGCCGGCCCCTTCGCCACGCCCCTGCCCCAGACCCTGCCCTCCCCCTCGGTGACGGGGCCGCAGCTTCCCGCCCCGACCCTGGAGGGCGAAGCGCCCCTCAGCCTCACCGCGACCCTCGCGGGCAGCGACCGGCCGCTGCGCTCGGGCCTCGCCTGGCGCATCTACGAGGACCGTACCGACGCGGGCCGACCCGCGATCGTCGCGCGCTCGAGCGCCGCCGATCCGAGCTTCACCCTCTCGCCCGGCTCCTACGTCGCGACCGTCACCTACGGCTTCGCCAGCGCCTCGAAGCGCATCGTGATGGCGGGCGCGCCGGTGAGCGACCAGGTCAAGGTGAGCGCCGGGGCGCTCAAGCTCTCGGGCGCCATCGGCGAGGTGCGCATTCCCGGCGCCCAGCTCGCCTTCTCGGTCTTCGTGCCGATCGGGACCAATTCGGAAGGGCGCCTCGTGCGCAGCGGCGTCAAGGCGGGCGAGCTCGTGCGCCTGCCCGAGGGCACCTACCACGTGGTCTCGACCTACGGGGAGTCGAACGCGATCCAGCGCGCCGACCTCAAGGTCGAGAACGGCAAGGTCACCGACGCGACGCTCAACCACCGGGCCGCGACCGTGACCCTTAAGCTCGTGGCCGCCCCCGGCGCCGAGGCCTTCGCCGGGACGGCCTTCAGCGTGCTGACGCCCGGCGGCGACACCATCCGCGAGGCGATCGGCGCCTTCCCGGCCGTGACGCTGGCCGAGGGCGACTACGTCCTCATCGCCCGCCACGACGGGCAGGTCTTCACCCGCGAGTTCAAGGTCGAGAGCGGGCTCGATCGGGATATCGAGGTGGTGGCGAGGGCGTCCTGAAACTCAAGGGGCGTGACGATCGTCGTCAGGATTTCACGAGCGTGGTGAAATCCGACTATTGTTCGATGCGGAAGGCCCGGATGTCCCGAACCGATGGCGGGAACCATGACAGCGCTTTCAGTGCCGTAATCGCCGCGAAGAGAACCGCCAGGTCCTCGTTCCTGCTGACGTAGAGCCTGCCTTGAATCTACGCGAAACCGTAGCGGTCGAGCGTGGCACGGATATCAGCATAGGCCTGGGCAACGCTCTTGGGGTGGTGCAATTGCGTCTCGGCCACCACGAGATCGAACGCGATGGCGAACATCAAACCTCGGTTGGGTCGTCGAGGAGGTTGCTCAGGCGGTAGTCGACCTCCTCGTTCGTCTCCAGCACCCTCACCCGCATGGCTTGATCGCCGGCGGGCAAGGTCTCGCCGATTCCGACGATTTCATAGACCGGACCGATCAGGCCAAACCGGCGCCATGTACCGATCAGGCTCTCAAGAGCAGCCTGCCTCATGACGGGATCATAGTGACTATGGGCGAAAAAGACGACCTCTGAGACCTGATCTGGTCCCACGGCTGCCTCAAGGCACCGCAGTGACCGCGTTCTGCCCGTCCAGAGTCCCTGCCTCAGTCGGCCTCGTCTGCGTCACAGCATCCGACCGACGGCGATCCGGCGACATCGCCTCGGCCACGAGCTCGGCCAGCGCCGCGTCCAGCCCTGCGCTGCGGGTCTGCTGGCTGCCCATGCGTCGGATCGAGACGGTGCGCTCCTCGCCCTCCCGGCGGCCGACGACGAGCATGACCGGCACCTTGGCCAGCGAGTGCTCGCGGACCTTGTAGTTGATCTTCTCGTTGCGCAGGTCCGCCTCGACCCGCAGGCCCGCACGATCGGCGAGCGCGACGACCTCGCGGGCGTAGGCGTCGGCGTCGCTGGTGATCGTCGCCACGACGACCTGCACGGGCGCGAGCCAGAGCGGGAAGTGGCCGGCGAAATGCTCGATCAGGATGCCGGTGAACCGCTCCATCGAGCCGCAGATGGCGCGGTGGACCATGACGGGCGCCTTCTTGCCGCTGTCGGCGTCGACGTAGAACGCGCCGAAGCGCTCGGGCAGGTTGAAGTCGACCTGCGTCGTGCCGCATTGCCAGTCGCGGCCGATGGCGTCGCGCAGGACGTACTCGAATTTCGGCCCGTAGAACGCGCCCTCCCCCGGATTGATCGCCGTGCGGATGCGCCCGCCGGACCCCTCCTCGATCTGGCTGAGCACCCGCGTCATCACCTCCTCGGCGTGGTCCCAGAGCGCGTCCGAGCCGACCCGCTTCTCGGGCCGCGTCGAGAGCTTCACGACGATCTCATCGAAGCCGAAATCGGCGTAGGTCGAGAGGATGAGATCGTTGATCTTCAGGCACTCGGCCGCGAGCTGTTCCTCCGTGCAGAAGACGTGCGCGTCGTCCTGCGTGAAGGCGCGCACCCGCATCAGGCCGTGGAGCGCGCCGGACGGCTCGTAGCGCGAGACCGCGCCGAACTCGGCCATGCGCAGCGGCAGGTCGCGGTAGGATTTCAAGCCGTGCTTGAAGATCTGGACGTGACCGGGGCAGTTCATGGGCTTGATCGCGAAGACGCGCTCGTCCTCGGTCTTCGTCACGAACATGTTCTCGCGGTACCAGTCCCAGTGCCCCGAGGTCTCCCAGAGGGCCTTGTCCAGGATCTGCGGCGCGTTCACCTCGGCGTAGTCGCCCTTCAGGCGCCGGCGCATGTAGGCGATCAGCTCCTGGAACACGGTCCAGCCCTTGGCGTGCCAGAACACGACGCCGGGGCCCTCCTCCTGGAAGTGGAAGAGGTCCATCTCCCTGCCTAAGCGCCGGTGGTCGCGGCGCTCGGCCTCCTCCAGGCGGTGGAGGTAGGCGTCGAGGTCGGCCTGGTTGGCCCAGGCGGTGCCGTAGATGCGGGTGAGCATCGGGTTGTTCGAGTCGCCCCGCCAATAGGCGCCCGCGACCTTCATCAGCTTGAAGGCTCCGCCGACCTTGCCTGTCGAGGTCATGTGCGGGCCGCGGCAGAGGTCGAACCACTCGCCCTGGCGGTAGATCTTCAGGTCCTCGCCGGGCGGGATCGCGTCCACGAGCTCGACCTTGTAGGCCTCGCCCTTCTCCGCGAAGAGCGATCGGACGTCCTCGCGCTTCCAGACCTCCTTGGTGAAGGGCGCGTCGCGCGAAATGATCTCGCGCATCTTCGCCTCGATCGCCGGGAAGTCGTCGGGCGTGAACGGCTCGGGCCGCGCGAAATCGTAGTAGAATCCGTTCTCGACCACGGGGCCGATCGTGACCTGCGTCTCCGGCCACAGCGCCTGCACGGCTTCCGCCAGCACGTGCGCGCAATCGTGGCGGATGAGCTCCAGGGCGCGGGGATCGTCGCGCCCGAGGAACTCGACGGTCGCATCGCGCGCGATCGGATCGTCGAGGTCGTTGACGGCGCCGTCGAGCGCCATGGCGACGGTGCGCTTGGCCAGCGACTTGGCGATGCCCTCGACGACGGCGCGCCCGGTCACCGCGTCGTCATAGGCGCGCGTGTTGCCGTCGGGGAAGGTCAGGATGGGCATGTCGATTCTCCTGGCTCACTCCTGCATACGAGGCAGGTAAGCGGGTGTCGGTGATGCGCTCACTGGCGCGGAGGCGCCGTTTAGACCGATTTTGCTCAGGAAGGAATCTGGGAGGCGAGCGAGGGCGGCGCCTGACTGACCGGCGGTCGCCGATCGCTGTCAGGACTTGCTGATTTCCTCGCACACGAACGGTGAGGCCGGCGCCTCGACCCCGCGCCAGCGCCCGTAGGACCAGGGCCTGTGCCAGGCGCCGCGCTCCGGCACGCGCTCCGGCACGAGGTCGATCCCGTGGGTGCCCCAGGGCCCGCAGCGGCAGATCCGGGCCAGGCCGATCCAGCCGCCCGCCCAGAGCCCGTGCCGCTGGATCGCCTCGTCGGTGTAGGCGGAGCAGCTGGGCCAGTGTCGGCACTGGCGACCGACGAGGCTCGACAGGGTGAGCTGGTAGCCCCGGATCGCGACGTGGGCGGCGCGCCGGATCATGGCATTCAGGCCGCGTCCGCCTTCGCCCCGGCCCGGTCGAGCGCGTCGACCACGGCGTCGAAGGTGAGGAGCGTCGAGGCGTGGCGGGCCTTGAAGTCGCGCACCGGTTCCAGCACGGCGAGGTCCGCCCACTTGCCGTCCGGCACCGGCCCGTTCTCCTTGAGCATCCGGCGCATCGTCTCGCGGACCTCGCGCAGCTCGGCGGCGCGGCTGCCGACGACGTGGCGCGCCATCAGGGAGGAGGAGGCCTGCCCCAGCGCGCAGGCCTTCACGTCGTGCGCGAAATCGGTGACTTGCCCTGCGCCGTCGACGCGGAGATCCACCGTCACGGTGGAGCCGCACAGCTTCGAATGGGCGGTGGCGCTGGCATCCGGCGCGTCGAGCCGTCCGAGCCGGGGGATGTCGGCGGCGAGTTCGAGGATGCGGCGGTTGTAGATGTCGTCGAGCATGAGGTCGCGTCCTGCCGGTGGCCGCTTGACCCCATGAGGGGCCTGTTGCGCGTCCGCTGCATTGCGCTACGCGGCGAGAACGACGATATAGGCGCGAACGCACCGTTTCGCGAGGAGGCGGCTCGTCGACCCGGGTCGCGCCCACGGCCACGGACGACCGCACCGTCCGGGCGCAAGGCCGATGCCTCGGCCGAGATGGTTCGACGATGTACGCCAAGCCCGACAGCAGCACGATGAAGGCCCGGGTCGCGCGGGCGGGAGATGCCATGGATGCCGCGCTCAAATCCCTGTCGTACCGCTTGAGCGAGGGAGACGACGCGGCCCGCGACGGCCTTGCCGCCATGCGCAACGACAACGCGCCGGTCGCGGCCGAGGCCACGCCCGAGATCGCGCCCCTGCCCGATTCGGCCCAGCGCGTCCCCGACGGGATCGCGTTGGGCCGCCCGAGCCGCGAGGAGGCCGAGGCCGCCGTGCGCGTGCTCCTGCGCTGGGCCGGCGACGACCCGACCCGCGAGGGCCTGATCGACACCCCGGCCCGCGTGGCCAAGGCCTACGAGCAGATCTTCTCCGGCTATCGCCAGGACGCCGAGGCGCTGCTCGAGCGGGTCTTCGAGGAGGTCGAGGGCTACTCGGACATCGTGCTCGTGCGCGACATCCCCTTCTACTCTCATTGCGAGCACCACATGGTGCCCTTCATGGGTCTCGCCCACGTCGCCTACTACCCGACCAAGGGCGTGGTCGGCCTGTCGAAGCTCGCTCGGGTCGTCGACACCTTCGCCCGCCGCCTGCAGACGCAGGAGACCATGACGGCCCAGATCGCCGACGTGATCGAGAGCATCCTGAAGCCGCGCGGCTGCGCCGTGATGGTGGAGGCCGAGCATCTCTGCATGGCCATGCGCGGCGTGCAGAAGGGCGGCGTCTCGACGATCACCACGCAGTTCCGGGGCGTGTTCAAGGACGACGCCAACGAGCAGGTCCGCTTCCTGACCCTCGTGCGCAACAAGAACTGATCCCGTCACCATGCCCGCGGCGACCGCACCCTTCGAGGCGCCGGGCTCGCGCGCCGAGACCGAGGAAGGCGAGGCCTTCACGCCGCGCTTCGACGCGAACGGGCTGATCGCCTGCATCGCCGTCGATGCGGGCGACGGGCGCGTGCTGATGCTCGCCCACATGAACGCGCAGGCCCTGGCCCGCACCCTCGAGACCGGCGAGGCCTGGTACTGGTCGCGCTCGCGCGGCGAGCTCTGGCACAAGGGCGCGACGAGCGGGCAGATCCAGCGGATCGTCGAGATCCGGGCCGATTGCGACCAGGACGCCCTGCTCCTCAGGGTCCGGGTCGGCGGCGATGGCGGCTGCTGCCACACCGGCCGGCGCGACTGCTTCTACCGGGTCGTGGCCTTCGAGCCCGCGAGCGGACGCGCACGCTTGCGGCACGCCGCCTCATGAGCTGGGACGGGTCCCCCGCCCGCGGCCCCGCCACCGACCCCCGAAGCTTCTCCGAGCGCCGGAGCTTTCCCGACGGGGCCGTGGAGCCGGTCGAGGCCCCGCGCCCGCGCGGGCCCCGGATCGGCCTCGCCTTGGGCGGCGGCTCCGCCCGGGGCTGGTCGCATATCGGCGTGATCGAGGTCCTGGAGGAGGCCGGCATCTACGCCGAGGTGGTGGCCGGCTGCTCCATCGGCGCCGTGGTCGGCGGCTGCTACGCGGCGGGCAAGCTCGACGCGCTCAAGGATTTCGCGCTGTCGCTGACCCGGCGTCGGGTGCTCGGCCTCCTCGACGTGCGGCTCGGTTCCGGCCTCATCGCCGGGGACCGCCTGCGGCAGCGGCTCGAGAACGACCTCGCGGACAGGCGGATCGACGGCCTTCCCCTACGCTTCGGCAGCGTCGCCACCGAGCTCGGCACCGGTCACGAGGTCTGGCTGACCCGCGGCCCCCTGGTCGAGGCCGTGCGGGCCTCCTACGCGCTGCCGGGCGTCTTCCCGCCGGTTCGGCTCGATTCGCGCCTCCTCATGGACGGCACCCTGGTCAATCCGGTCCCCGTCGGGCTGGCGCGCTCGCTCGGCGCCGACCTCGTGATCTGCGTCAACCTCAACTGCGATCCCCGGGTGCGGGGCACCGTGATCGAGCCGCAGGGCGAGCTCGTCGCCGAGGCGCCCGCCGAGGCCGTTGCGGTGCGGCGGCGCTGGCCGCTGCTGCGCAACGCACGGGGCGCCCGCCGGCGACGCCCGGCCCACGCCGCGCCGGGCCTTGCCCGCGTCATGCTCGACGCCTTCAACATCACGCAGGACCGGATCTCGCGCGCGCGCCTGGCGAGCGACCCGCCGGACCTGACCGTGGCGCCCCAACTCGCGGGGATGGGCCTGTTCGAGTTCCACCGTGCCGAGGAGGCGATCGCGCTCGGTCGGCAGGCGGCCAGGGCCGCGCTGCCCGAGATCCGCGCCACGCTGGCCTCGGCGGCCGCCCGCGTCTGAGGCGCCCTCAGGCCATGGTGATGTAGTCGCGCATGGCCTGGTGCTCCGCCTCGACGGCGGCGATGCGGCGCTTGACGACGTCGCCGATGGAGACGAGCCCGGCGAGCCGGCCGTCCTCGATCACGGGCACGTGCCGGAAGCGGCCGTCGGTCATGAGATGCATCACCTCCTCGACGCTGGCGCTGCGCTCGCAGGAGGTCACGGCGGTCGTCATGTGGGCGCTCACCGGCGCGTCCAGCGCCGCGGCTCCCTTGTGGGCCAGCGCCCGCATGATGTCGCGCTCGGACAGGATGCCGAGGACGGCGCCCGATCCGTCGCTCACCACGACCGCGCCGATGCTCTTCTCCGCGAGCAGGTGGACGGCCTCGTCGAGGCTGCGGCCCGGCTCGATGGTGACGACGGAGCGGCCCTTCTCGGCGAGGATGCGTGCAACAGTCATGAATCTCCCTCCCTGGGATGGACCCCGCGCGGTCTGCCCCCGAACGCGGGATCGAGGCATGCGGCCGGGTTTGTCCCGGCTCACGGCGTCAGTGTGTGACCGTCACGGGATGATGGCAAGCGCCGGCCGGTCCCGAAGGATCGGGAACATCTATCGCTTCCGGTCGATGAGCGGCAGCAGCAGGAAGCCCGCGACGAAGCCGCCGAGATGCGCGTCCCAAGCGACGGCGCTGGCCTCGGCGCCGAGCGGCAGGGCGATGATCCCGAACAGGAAGTTGGTGCCGAGCCAGACGGCTAGGAACACCACCGCCGTGCGGTTGCGCAGCAGTTCGGGGATCGTCTGGAGCGGCTGTCGGGGCGGGAGCTGCCAGGGCGGCGCGCTCGCCCGGCCGGTGGGCGGGGGCTGGAACACGAAGCGGGCGGCCGCGGCCATCAGCGCGGAGACGCCGGCCGAAGCGCCGACGAGGGGGGCCGTGCTCGACGGGTTGATGAGCACGTGCAGCGCGCCGCCGGCGATCGCACCGGCGAGCGCCAGGGCGCCGTAGCGCAGCGGCCCGCAGCGCCGCGCCACCGGCGACCCGAAGGCCGCGAGCCAGACGGTGTTGAAGATGACGTGCATCCACGAGCCGTGCAGCAGGGCGTAGCTCGCGAAGGTCCACGGCATCGCGGCGGGCTCGGCGACCACGTAGCGGGCGAAGGCCTGCCGCGCCGCCATCACGTCGGGATCGCCGCTGGCCGAGGCGGCGGCCGCCAGGATGTCGCTCGCGCGGGCCGGATCGAGCGCCACGCTCCAGCGCCCGGGGATCAGGGCGAGGTTGATGAGCAGGGTGATGTCCCAGGTATCGGGCAGCACCAGCTCGCGCAGCGCGTGGAGTCCGACGAGCACGGCGATCGAGGCCGTGACCACGCCGGGCATGTTGAAGACCGGAACGCGGCTCTGGCGGGGCAGGTCGGGGGTGGCATCCATGAGGCCACCATGTCGGGCCGCGGGCCGGCGCGGCAACCCCTTCCCATCGGCAAATGCGCGCGGCCCGCGACGCGTGTTAACCCTAACCAAAGCTTAAGGGCGCGTGTCCCGCGAGGGCGGCATAGGGTGTGCGGGACCGACGGCGATCCGCCCCTCGCCGCCGAGCGCGTCCGCAGGGGCACTCCATTCTGACCCGCCCCGAAGCGGGGCCGTGCCTAAGCGGGACACCATGAAGCATCCGACGAGCCGTCTGCTGCACGCCTACTGGGACCGCCTCCGGGGCGAGCGCGCCGCGCCCGAGCGCGGGGAGATCGAGCCCGGCGCGATCCGCAACCTGCTCGCCGACAGCCTGATCCTGGCCGTCGACGCGCCCCGCGCCCATGCGAGCGTCCGGCTCGCGGGAACGCGGGTCTGCGCCCTGTTCGGCCGCGAGCTGAAGGGCTTCGGCTTCTCCGGGATCTGGGGCGAGCCGACGGCCGATCCCTGGCGCCTCGTCGAGACCGTGGCCCTCGACACCGTCGGCATCGTCGCGGGCCTGCGCGGCGAGAACGCGCTCGGGGACGGCGTCGACCTCGAACTGCTGCTGCTGCCCTTGCGGCACCACGGCCAGCCCCATGTCCGGGTCCTCGGCGCGCTGAGCCCCCAGAGCATCCCGGGCTGGCTCGGCCTGCGCCCGCTCACCCGGCTCGACACCGTGTCCATGCGCGTGCTCGGGCCCATCGGCGACCGGGTTCCGGACGGCGCCGAGGCGATCCTGCGCGACCTGCCGGAGCCCGCCAACGACACGTTTCCGCAGCGCCGGGGGCATCTCGTCGTCCATCCCGGCGGACGCGGCTGAGGGCTTGAGGCTTTCGTAACGGACTGTGCCTTAGGGTCGGCCGGCCGAGGTGCAAGCCGAGACGTTCGACGGACATGATGGAAGCCCACGCACGTATCGAGGCGAAGCCGCTGCGCGCGACGCGGCCGTCCGAGCTGCGCCGGCACCAGCGCGTCAAGGTCGCCCTCCTCGGCCGCTACATGCTCTCGGATCGTCGGGAATATCCCTGCCAGACCGTCGACATGTCGCCTGGCGGGGTGCGCCTCACCTGTGCCGTGCTCGGCAGCCTCGAGGAGCGCATCGTGCTCTACCTCGAGCATGTCGGCCGGATCGAGGGGACGATCGCCCGCTTCACGCCCGGCGGCCTCGCCGTGCAGCTCAGCGCCACCCTGCGCAAGCGCGACAAGATCGCCTCGCAGCTCACCTGGCTCGCCAACCGCGACAGCCTCGGCCTGCCCGAGGGCCGGACCCACGAGCGCCTGACGCCGTCCCAGCCGGGCGTGACGCTCCGGCTGGAGAGCGGCCGCGAAGTCGCTGCCCGGGTGATCGACGTCTCGATGTCGGGCGTCGCCCTGACCACCGCGACGACGCCGCCGATCGGCGCGAGCATCATGGTCGGGCGCACCCCGGGCCGGGTCGTGCGCCACTTCGAGGGCGGCATCGGCGTTCAGTTCATGCTCCCGATCTCGCCGGACCGGTTCCACGAAGGGCTGACGCTCTAGTCCCGCCGCCGGCCGGGCCGCGCGCCCGGAAGGCCGCTCGGATCGCGCGCATCACGCTGATCCATCGGAAATCCGTCATCGGACCCCCGGGGAGATGTCCCGCAGGCCTGCCGGAGCTCGGCCGAGCCCTCGAGCGCCGCAGCGCTTTGCGAAGGCGCCCTCCCCGCCTCGGTTGCGCGATCCCTAACGCGCCGCCGTCATTTCGAGCGGTCCGGTGAGCATCGGATTTGGCCTGTTCGACGGGACCTCGATACCCGGCGCCATTGCGTAAAATTGCGCGTATCGGGTTCAGCGCGGCAGAGGAGCCGTGACGCCATCGTGACCCCATCGAAGAGGGGATCGCGATGGGCACGAGGACAGGACTGGCGCTTTGCATGCTCGCGATGCTGGCCACGGCCTGGCTCGGAACGTCGAGCGCCGCCCGCGCACAGACCGCCGTGGCCCTGCCGGCCGCCTCCCCCGGCGCCGCCGCGGTGGGCGAGGCCCGGCCGCTCGCGGCCTGGAGCGCCTTCTGCCAGGCCTACGCCGCCGAATGCCGGATGGATCGCGACGAGCCGGCTCGGATCACGCTGACCGCCGCCACCTGGGGCACGATCGTCTCGGTCAACCGGCGGATCAACCGCGGCGTTCGCGCGATCACGGATCTCGATCATTGGGGTCAGGCCGATCGCTGGGACCTGGCCGAGGACGGCTCGGGCGATTGCGAGGACTTCCAGCTCCTCAAGCGCAAGCTCCTCGTCGAGGCGGGCCTGCCGCGCCGGGCCATGCGGATGACCGTCGTCATCGACGAGAAGGGCGAGGGCCACGCCGTGCTCACCCTGATCACCGACCGCGGCGACCTCGTCCTCGACAACAAGACGAGCGAGGCCCTGCCCTGGCACCGCACCGGCTACGTCTTCATCAAGCGCGAATCGACGGAGGCCCTGGCCTGGGTCTCGCTGGGCGGCGTGACCTCGCCTGCCACGACGGCCAACCGCTGAGCCTCCCGCAGCGCCCGGGAGCATCGCCGCCGGGTTGCACGGATGCATCACGAAGAAAAATGGAACCGTCTCGCGGCTGGGAAGTTAACGGAGGTTTAACTTAGCGATTGAGCCCCGCCCGAACCCGTGCAAACTTTGCCACCTGCATAAGGGTGGCACGGCGGCGCACATGCGGTACGCGGTTCTCGACAGCGTCGATCGGTCGTTCGCTTCCGCTCGCGAACCACTCCTGCAACGTCTGGGCCGCGGTGCACGCTGCGCCCTCGTCGGGACGATCCTGTTCATCGGCGGCGCCACGGCGCAGGTCGGCCCCGTGGTCGCCCTGCCGGAGGCGGCGGCCGTCGAGGAGGGCTCCGGCGCGCGGCCCGTCGCCGCCTGGACCGCGATGTGCGCCCGGATGCCCGCCGAATGCGCGGTCAACGTCGCGGAGCCTGCCGCGATCACCTTGAACTCCGCCCTGTGGCGGACCTTGACCAGCGTCAACCGCCGCGTGAACGCCCGCATCCGGCCGATCACCGACGTCGCCCATTGGGGGGTCATCGACCGCTGGGAATATCCCGACGACGGCTTCGGCGATTGCGAGGATTATCAGCTCCTCAAGCGCCGCATGCTGATCGATCGTGGGATTCCGCGCCGGGCCCTGCGCATGACGGTCGTCATCGACGACATCGGCGAGGGCCACGCGGTGCTGATGGTGCGCACGACGCGCGGCGATCTCATCCTCGACAACAAGACCAACGCGATCCTGTCCGCGGCGCGGACCGGCTACACCTTCGTGAAGCGCGAGGGCCAGGACGGGCCGGCCTGGGTCTCGCTCAACGGCGGCGCCTCGCCGGTGGCCACCGCCAACCGCTGAAGCCTCGCCTCAGCCGACGATCAGGTGCGCGAGGTCGAGGGCGACCCGACCCGAGAGCAGGCTCCAGCCGCAGGCGATCATCGTCGCGATCATGACGAAGGGGATCGGGCGGCGCTCGAAGCGACGCCCGCGCACGGTGTTGCGCAGGATGATGAAGGGGGCGCTGAAGGCGAGCACCGGCAGGACCGCCACCGCCGCCACGCCGCCCCGGTCGAGCAGGCTGAAGCTCGCCCGGCGCTCCGTCAGGAACTCGAAGGCGCTGGCGAACAGCCCCGCCAGGGCGAGGCCGACGCAGAGGGCCTGGATCGATTCGATCGCGGTCGGGCTGATGGACATGACGCGTAACGCTCACCGTTGACGAGGGTGGCGCCCATCCTGCCCCAGGGTTTACGAAGTGTTAAGGATTAGTCGCGGTTAGGGTAAACCCGCCCACAGGGCTTTGCCGCCTAGTCCTCGAGATCGATGTCGAGGATCGCCATGGCGAAGTTGAAGGACCGGTCGCCGTCCTCGTCGTCGACGGAGACGACGCCCAGAAACTCCTCGCCGATATAGACCTCCGCCGAATCGTCCTTCTTGGGGCGGGGGACGAGGCGGATGTTGGTGTTGGCGAAGGTGCGGCGCAGATAGTCCTGCACTTTCGCGATGTCGGTCTTGTTCACGCTCTCGCCTCTCGCGTTGCGGTGACAATCCCTGGCCCCAGTGCCTTGCGGCCTCGGGCCCGGTTCGGCCCCCGCTTGCCACGCCCATCCCGGAGGGGCAAGCACGACCGGCGCTCCAACGCGCGACGAACGAGGCGGCTTTCGCCCCACGCGACGCGCCGTGAGCATGCGGGCCGCGGACGCCCCTGCGGCGCGCCGAGGCCGCGCTGACGATGCCTCCGCGTCATTCAAATGTGTGCAATACAAACGTGCGAGGCTGGAAATCGACGGCTAATATTCGGGCGGTCTGGTTAATATTCGTGGATTGCGGTTCTGATTTCCTGAGCATACAACAGTCCCCGCGTCGCCACATCGAAGTGATCGCGACGCCAAGCAGCCAATGGAGGCTCAGATGCGCGTCGTCACCGCGTTTGCAGCAGCGTTCGGTCTTGCGTCCACGGCGTTCGTGATCACGATGCTCACGAAACCGCCCGTCTCAGAAGCGCGTGCGATCTCGACGATCGACACCTATGCGCTCACCCTCTCCTCGCCGGTTTCGACTGGCGAGGCCTACGCGTCGCATTGAGGCGGGATCGGCAACGATCCCCAGCACGATCGCCCGGTCGCGGGCCCGCGCTCCATCAGGCCGGACGACCGCCCTGGCAGAGGGGGTCGGCCGTCCGGCCGAACGCGCCGGGGCCCGCCCAGTCCCGGTTCAGATCCCTTCGGCGACGTGGATGAACTCGTCCATGCTTACGAGCTGGTCCATCGCGCGGGCGGGCTCGGCGCAGCCGGCGGTGCCGACGACGCGCGCGGGCACGCCGACCACGGTCGTGTTGGCCGGCACGGGACGCAGCACCACGGAGCCGGCCGCGACGCGGGCGCAGGCGCCGACCTCGATGTTGCCCAGGATCTTGGCGCCCGCCCCGATCATCACGCCGCGGCGGATCTTCGGGTGGCGGTCGCTGCCCTGCTTGCCGGTGCCGCCGAGCGTCACCGCGTGCAGCATCGAGACGTCGTCCTCGATGACCGCCGTGGAGCCGACGACGAGCCCGGTGGCATGGTCGAGGAAGATGCCCCGGCCGATCCGCGCGGCGGGGTGGATGTCGGTCTGGAAGACCTCCGACGAGCGGCTCTGCAAGTAGAGCGCGAGGTCGCGCCGCTCATGCGTCCAGTACCAATGCGCCAGGCGATGCGCCTGGATGGCGTGGAAGCCCTTGAAGTAGAGCACCGGCTCGATGGCGCGGGAGGCCGCCGGGTCGCGGTCCAGCACCGCGACGATGTCGGCGCGGAAGCCCTGGCCGATGCGGGGATCGTCGGCGATCGCCTCGCCGAACCCGTGCGCGACGAGCTCGCTCGGCAGGGAGGGATGGCCGAGCCGCGCCGCGACGCGGTGGGCGACGGCGCCCTCCAGCGTCGGATGGTTGAGGATCGTCGCCACGATGAAGGAGGCGAGCTGCGGCTCCTGGCGGATCACCGCCTCGGCCTCGGCGCGCAGGCGCGACCAGACCGGGTCGAGGGTGGCGGGCGCGTCGTCCTTGAGGAACGGCGCCGGGGAAAGGCTTGCGGACATGGGCTCCTCCGCCTGAGGCCGGATGCGTGCGAGGGGATCCGGTCTACGCGGTTATCGCGACGCCGGAAACCGAACGGTCCCGCTTGCGCCGCAGCACGTCCCCTAGCTTGTGCCTTCCCGCCCGTCGATCAAGGGGCGCCCTCAGGCGCCGGGTTTGCGCGTTGCGGTGGCGAAGCGCGCCTCGATCACCGCGGCGAGCCGATCGACCATCACGTCGACGGACACGTCGGAGGTGTCGACCACGGCCGACGCCCGGGCATAGAGCGGCTCCCGGCTGAGCAGCACCGCCCGCAGCTCCTGCATGGCCGAGGCGTGGTCGCCCGTCATCCGGAGCTCGCCCTGGTCGCGGACCCGCTGCATGTGCTCCTCGGGCCGCGCCCGCAGCCAGACCGTGAAGAAGGCCTGCAGCAGGAGGTCGTAGGTCAGCGGCTCGGCGACGATGCCGCCGCTCGTGGCGAGCAGGATGGGGCCGGGATGCTCGATCAGGCGCCGCAGGGCCCCCTGTTCGAGGCGCCGGTAGCCCTCCTGCCCGTAGATGGCGAAGATCTCCTTCACCGAGAGCGCGTTCTCGCGCTCGATCTCGGCGTTGAGCTCCACGAAGGTCCAGCCGAGGCGGTCGGCGACGCGCCGCCCCAGGGTCGACTTGCCGGCACCGCGCAGGCCGACCACCGCGACGCGGGGGCGCGGCGCCCCGCCGTCCGGCCCGGCGCTGCCCGAGAGGATGCCCTTGGCGAGCGCGACCTGTTCCGGCGAGGCGCCGCCGAGGAGGTCGCGCACCACCTGCCAGTCCGGCGGCGTGTCCTCGGCCGCGATGAGGTCGTCGAGGCGCACGCCCATGGCGTTGGCGACGCGGCGCAGCAGGATGATCGAGACGTTGCCCTGCCCGCTCTCCAGCTGGGCGATGTAGCGCTCGGACAGGCCGGAGGTCTGAGAGAGCACCTTGCGCGACAGGCCGCGCAGCGTCCGGGCGTTGCGCACGCGCCGGCCGAGCTCCGCCAGGAAGAGCGATTCTTGTTCCACCGCGCCGGTCATGGCGTCGTCCGTGTTCCCTGTCGGCCAGCAGGGCCGAGTGCCTGCGGCAGTCTTCCTATAAGAACGGAGCGGCTACGTCTTCATGATGAATGATGACGGAACGATAATGCCGTCTTCTGTGGATAGACTTCCCTGATCCGCGCAGCGTCAGGAACTGTTGTTCCTAAACGCGTGCGAAACGAACAGTGCGAATAATGTGCCGGTGTTCTGAGCGGGAGACCTCTGCGGCGCCGCGCCGCTCCACCCGCCCGCAGGGCGTCGCCGGCGAGGGGCGGCGACGGGAGCGTGGGCCCCGCCGGGCCTCGTGATCGCAGCGCCTACTGGCCCGCCGGGAGCGCGGAGGCTTCGAGCACGGTCGGCGCGGTGGCGCGCTTCGCGACCGCAGGCCGCCCGAAGGCAGCGAGCTGCACGGCCGAGGGCCGGCGCGGGGGCAGCGGCACCTCGACGGCCTCGGGGATCGGGGGCTCCGCCGACGCGACGGCGGCCACCGGGGCAGGACCCTGGGTCGAAGCGGGCTGGGGCGAGGCGGCGGTCGCCGCATCCGCGACGGCGGTGGGCTCGCCACCGAGCGAGGTCGGCCGCCGCGGCGGCAGCGGCACCTCGACGAGCTGCGTGAGGGCCGGATCGGCCACGGAGCTCGGCGCGTAGGCGAGCGCGGTGTTGGCGGCCGTGACGTTCGGGTCGGACACGGCGGGGCGCAGGCCGAACAGGCCGCCGAAGGCGGCGCTCGACGTCGCCGCGGCCGCCGGCGCCGGCGCGAAATCGGCGACCTCGGTGGTCACGCCCCGGCGCTTGGCCGCGTAGTAATAGCCGCGGCTGTAATAGGAGTAGGCCTGGATGAGATCGCCCTTGGCCGTGCGGTAGGCCCCGGCGAGGTAGGCGATGCCGTAGCGCAGGTTCGTCTGCACGTCGTAGAGGCCGGCGGCGTCGCCCTTGTAGCCCATGCCGCGCGCGGTCGCGTGCTTGATCTGCATGAGGCCGAGCGCCGAGCCGCCCTTGGCGTTCGGGTTGTAGTTGCTCTCGCGCTTCACGACCTGGTGGACGAAATGCGTGGGCAGGCCGTTGGCCTTGGCGTGCTCCTCGATCAGCGCGTTGATGTTGTCGCGGGCGGCGGCGCCCTGAGCCAGGACTGGGGCCGGCAGGATCGCCGCGGCGACGGCGAGGAGCAGGAAGCGCTGGTTCATGCGAGGACCCGAATAAGGCTTGTTCCGGTCCCTTCGATCCGGGCGAAATGAGGCCGGAAAGCGGCTCGATCGGGTTCGTCGGGAGGCAGCGCGGCCGTTTCCCGCTGTGCTGTGGCGCACATGGCACAGCCACGCCGGGGACCGCGGAAACGGTCGCGAAACCTCTTCTCAGGGCTCGGACGCCGAGAGGCTCGCCGCGATGCGGTCCGCCAGCGTGTCGGGCGGCGCCTCGATCCCGACGACGAGCGCGCGCTCGGCCGGGCCGGGTGGTTCGAGGATCGCGAACTGGCTGTCGAGGAGCGCGCCGGGCATGAAGTGGCCCTGCCGTCCCGCCAGGCGCCCCGCGATGAGGGTGCGGTCGCCCTCGAGATAGACGATCCGGACCGCGGGGCGGCCGCGGGTCAGCACCTCGCGATAGGCCCGCTTCAGGGCGGAGCAGACCAGCACGCCGGATTCGCCGTCGCGCAGCCGAGCGTCGATCCAGGCCGCGAGCGCGGCCAGCCAGGGGGCGCGGTCCGCGTCCTCGAGCGGAAGGCCCGCCTGCATCCTGGCGATGTTGCCGGGCGTGTGGAACGCATCGCCGTCGGCGAAGACCCAGCCGAGGCGCTCGGCGACGAGCGCGGCGACGGTGCTCTTGCCGGAGCCCGAGACGCCCATCACGACGGCCACGCGGGGCGGTGAATGCGGTGCGGTCGCTGGCATCGGGCTCCCGGGCGAAGGAGTCAGGCGGTCGGATGGACCGGGGCCAGGACCCGCTCGCGCAGGCGCTGCGGCCCGAGCGTCATCGCGAAGAAATCGTAGTCGCCCCGGACCTCGTTGGCGACCAGGAACTGGAAGTGCATCCGGAACGGGCGCCGACGGACCTTCATGTAGGTCTCCGTGGTCATGACCTCGCGGAACTTGGCCGAGCGCAGCAGCGGGTTCGTCACCGGCGCGCCTTCGAGATCGAGGCCGAGGTGACGGACGGGATTGAAGCCGGGAAAGTTCATCCAGTCCTGCGGCGCCTGATACTCGGCCCAGACGAGGCGCGGCGAGGCGACCAGCCGCTTGATCTCCTCGCGCACCCGGACCGCCCGGGGCTGAAGGGCGACCAGCGGCATTCCGGAGCCCAGCGTCAGGAGGGAAAGGTTCGGAGCGGCGCGGCCGAGGTCGGGATCGCGGGCGAGGACGCGCGCGGTCACCTCGACGGCGGTCAGCGCCCCCGTCGAGTGGCCGAGCACCATGATCTCGTCGAGCCGGGTCCCCTCGGCGGCGAAGCCGGCGAGCCGCGCGAGGATGTGGTCGGCGAAGCGGTCGAGGCGCGCCTCGTAATCGGGCCGCCAGCCCTGGCCGTGCTGCCAGTTGAAGACCCAGTCGTTCAGGAGCTGCCAGAAGAAGGCGCGGTTCAGCAGCGCCTCGAGCGCCGCGACCATGCCGAGGCCCGCCAGGATCCCGGCCGGGATCGAGGCCCAGGGCGGCCATCCCAGGCTCGAGTCGAGGCCGGCCTGGACCAGGGCGCCGACGAGGCTCGCGCCGAGGCACAGGAGGATGACCATGACGAAGGGGTAGAGGATGACGTTCCCGTACTTCCAGTTGAGCCGGTAGAACCGGACCATGAGGCCGTTGGCGATGGTCTGCAGGGTGCCGGCGACGAGGAGGAGGACGCTGATCACCCGCCAGCGGGCGAAGTCCCGCGCCACGAGATCGTCCCAGAGCAGCACGTCGTAGCTGGTCTCCGCCCCTTGCGTCTCGGGCAGGGCGGCGACGCTCCAGCTCTGGACGAGCCCGTCGGGGCTCGTCACCGCGCGGGAGATCTGGCGCTTTGGCTCCGCGAAGCGCTTCGCGTAGCGGGTCAGCTCGCGCACGAACAGCATGCGGTAGCGGCTGCCCGCCCCCGGATCGTAGCCGGGAACGTAGAAGACGTGACGCCGGCGGACGGGCCCTGGAACCGCTTCCGGCAGGGCGGGCGGCGTGTAGCTCAGCGTGGAGGACATGGGTCGGAAACGCCGCCGAACGGAACAGGGAAGCCACGGCCGTGGAATCCACGCCACCGGGAAACAATCCGGCAAAACAAGGCGGTTAGCGATGCGCGGCGCCTCTTGCAACCACATCGGACCGGACGCCTCGACCCGCGGGATTCCCGTTTCGCCGATGTGCGCAGCGGGGACAGCGTCGCCCTCGGGCGTGGTCCCCGTCCGACTGTGACCCCCCCGCCACGGACATGGCGGGGCCTATGGTCTAGGCAGCAGGCTGGCGAAACCGACAGGTTGTCCTGGATGCACGCGCTCCCCCTCCTCCTGTGCACCGCCCTCGCGGTGTCCGGTTGTTCGACGTATTTG
>NZ_BPQP01000083.1 GCF_022179305.1 Methylobacterium iners | reverse complement strand
CGAAAGCGGAACGTCCGCTTCCGGGCGCGACGCACACTTCCGCGCAGCACCCGCGGCCGATCCGGTTGGAATGGTTGGGCACACCCGAACTGCACCACCCCAAGCGGCTGCAGTGAGTGTGGTGTGGACGTATGCCGAAGCGCCTTTGAGCCTTCCTGAACAGTGGTGAGATCGAACGGCGTTGCTACAACCCCTGTGACTCTCCAGTATACGGATGAGAATCGGTGTGGCGCAGCTTCACGATGGTGTCGCGCAGCCAGCGCTGGCCCGGCACCTCGTCGTTCGACGCATGCCAGATCATCGAGATGGAGACATCCGGCAGCGCAATCGGCGCCGGACTGACGGTCAAGTCCATTGCCTCGCCGAAGAAGCGCGCGAGCCTGGAATGCATGGTGGCGATCACCGGAGCCTGCCGGACCACGAAGGGCATGATGGTGAACCGAGGTGAGGTCAGCGCGATGACCCGCGTTCTGCCGATCTTGGCGAGGGCTTCATCCACAACGCCGTGGGCGCTCTCGACGAGGCTCGTCAGCACGTGGGGCAGCCGCACGTAATCGTCGAGCGAGATCGGGGGCTTCACCCCGACAAGCTCGGCATTGAAGACGCACAGGTAGGTCTCCTTGTTGAGGATGCGGCGCTTGTGGTGCGTCTGCCCCTGCTCGAAAACGCCGATGCCGAGATCGACCCGTCCGCTGTCGAGATCGTCGAGGATGCGGTGCCGGTCGACGGTGTGCAGCAGGAGCTTCACGCCCGGTGCGACGGTTCGCAGGTGCGCGACGAGACGAGGCATCAGCAGGATTTCGGTCGAGTCCGGGATGCCGAGCGAGAACGTGACGTCGGCCGTGGCCGGATCGAAGGCTGCCGGCGGTGCCGTGATGGCCTGGATCTGCGAGAGGGCGCTCTGCATCGGCTCGATGAGGGCGAGAGCTCGCGGGGTGGGCCGCATGCCGTCCGGAGCCCGGGTGAGCAACTCGTCGGAGAAAGTCGCGCGGAGCCGAGCGAGCGCATGGCTCATGGCCGACTGACTCAGGCCGATCCGCGCAGCGGCCCGTGTCACGCTGCGCTCCGTCAGCAGGGCGTCGAGGGCAACGAGCAGGTTGAGGTCGAGCTTGCCGAGATGCACGTGATCGATGCGCATTATGAAACTAATCCATTTGATTCATGGAGGTCCACTCAGCACATTCAGCCTCACGAAGCGACGAGAAACTCGCCGTACCATTTGAGGATGAACTGATGTCTACGCGTCTGATTTCGCTTTCCACTGCCGCCGCGCTCGCCTTCGCCGCGCTGGGAACCGCCTCCGTCCGGGCTGACGAACCGGCGGTCGTTTACGCGGCCAAGATCGTCGGCGCCAAGACTATCGGCGCTATGACGCTCGAGACGCTGGGCCGGGCGACCAACGGCGCACAGGTCCAGCGCCAGGGTGGCTTTGCGGTCGCCGGCGCTGTGCAGTGGATCAGGACCCCTGTTGTGCAGGTCACCGCTTCCGCGCAAGCCTTCTGAGATGGCCCCGTGCGGCTGAAGGATGTGGTGTTCGTGCAAAGCGCAAGCAGCAAAATTGGGAGACGCTGTCCAAGAGGAGCAGTGTCACTGAAATCAGAGGGCGAGTCTGACGCTCGCCCTCTTGTTATCTAGATACAATCAGAACGGACTGTGCGCTTGGGCTGCAAGAGGCGAGAGGCAGACCTGCTGTGTGTCTCGTTGACGGGGGATGAAACGGTGGCGTAAGCAGTCCCCATGATCCGTCGCGCCAGCAACGTCGTGAGCTATCGCCTGCCCTCACCATAGGCGGCTGCGTTCGGTCACGACCAGCGATCATACCAAGCCGCCGCACTCCGGCGGCGATTTCTTTTCCAGACAGGTCTCCGGGGGCGGCGCGTTCACCTCCGACGCGAGAGACCACAATGACTTCCCGGCGATCAGCGTTCATCTCAACACCCGGCGACCAGGAGTTCGAGCGTCGTGCACCGTGCCTCTTCGAGGTCAAGCACGGCGACACCGTTATTCGGATCACTGATGACTGGGACGGTCATCTCCTCATCGAGAAGCTGTATGTTGCTCTCCGAGAAGCCCGCCAAGCGCGGGACGAAGCGATCCTACTGAGAAAGCAGGGCCAGTTCGAGGGGACAGGTTGACAAGGCACCTGGCGACCTAAGAGTTCGGTCCGCTACGAGTCGACTCCAGACGGTCAAACTTGCTGACCTGGATGTCTGCTCCCGGGCGGCAACCCTGTTTCTGCTTCTGGCGCACAGCGGCCGCCGACCAACGTCTCAATTGGGTGGACCTCTGCGGATCCGCTTCTGGGCAGTTGAGCGCCGAGACGAACACTGACGTTCGCCCAGGGTTGACCCTTTGCGACGCGGTCTACGGACTGTCGAGGACAGCTCGATCCCGTCATTGCTTGTTAATTTCACGGAGTTGTCGGACGGGATGGCTACTGCAAGCGGGCCGCTGCAAGCCGCTCCTGGTCTAGTTGTCGCTCACCCGGACTGCGTCTCATTGCGAGCGCGCCGACGACCGCAGCGATGCCCAGCAAGCCCAACGTCGTCGCGACCGGATGCAGCGTCGCGCGCGTGTAGGCGCTGGTGCGCATGACATAGATCGGCGGGTCGCCACGAACCTGTCCCGCGTTCCTCGGTGAGTGCAGAGCGCCCTCGGGCTCTCTCGGTGCCTCCGCACGTTTCTGCAGGGCGATGATGGCAGGCGCCAGCTCGTCGTAGGCCCCAGGTGCGAACTCCTTGCCCATCACGAACAGCTTACCGCCTCCACCCACGAAGATGTCCCGCTGAGGATGCACTGCCGCGTGCAGGATTGCGTTGGCGACCTCCCTCGGCGGATAGATCGGCGGCGGCAGCGAGGGTTCCCGGTCCATGTAGTTGCGAGCGCGCTGCGGCAGCGGCGTGTCGATGGAGGCCGGTTTGATGAGCGTCACCGAGACCGGCGCACCCTCCGCGATCAGCTCCATGCGCAGCGTATCGGTGAAGCCCTTCACCGCGTGCTTCGAGGTCGCGTAGAGCCCCTGGAACGGGAAGGCGAGGTCGCAGGCCACGCTGCCCACGTTGATCAGGGCTCCGCCGCGCTTTCGCAGGTGCTCGACCGCTGTCAGCGATCCATTGATCGTGCCCCACAGGTTGGTCTGGATCAGGCGCTCGTGATCCTCATAAGGGATCTCGCGCAAAGGGCCGTAGACGGTCAGGCCGGCGACGTTGACCCACGTGTCGAAGCCGCCGAAGGCGGCGATGGCCTTGTCGGCGATCGCTTGCACGTCCTCGCGCCGGCCGACATCGGCAATGACATGAATGGCTCGACCTCCTTCGGCCTCGATCGCGTTCGCCACGCCAGCGAGCACGTCGCCGCTGCGCGCAGCCAGCACGAGGCGGGCGCCTCTCTCGGCAGCCATGCGGACAGTCGCGAGCCCGATGCCGCTCGAAGCCCCCGCAATGACGATGACCTGTTCGCTCAGCGGCTTGTGTCGCATTGCTTCCTCGCTCCTCGCCTTGGGATCCGCTCTGTCCTGAAAGGGCTACGCGCGAGCCGCCATACTGTTGCTGCCCTTGCCAACCCGCAGGCAGGCTTTGGTCTGCACCGATGTCACAGCTGACGCCTTGGTTTTGCCAATCGGAGGTCGCCGCAACCGCAGGTCCGTCACTGCTTGTTATGGCGAGCTCCCGATGGGTGCTGCTTCTCAACTCCCTCAAATATAAATCAACAGAGGCAAAGATTTAGCTTCTCATGCTCTAAGTGCATGCTTCAGACCTACCCCGTGGACAAACCTGCGAAGGGTGACACGAAGAATACGTTCAGCGACCATGTGATCGCGCATTATGGTGCAATGCAAAGTCAACATACCGCATCGCACAAATCCGTGGTTCAATCCCTCATCGGCCGGTTTCGCAGACGACCGTTCTGAACCTGGAGATGTCCCATGCGCCCCATCTACGCTCTCGCGCTTGCTGTGCTCGCCTCGGCGACCTTCGTGGCTGAGACTGCGGTCGCCGGCGACGTCATTCACCTCACGCCCACGCTCTACCGCGAGCAGGCCCGCGCTACCGCCGCTATTCGGTCAGCGTCCGAGTTGACGACCACGCCATCCCTAACCCCGCGTGCCCCCGCGACTCCGCGGGTTGTGGCTGAAGTCGCTGCCGCCGCTCGCTAAGGCAGCCTTTTCTACTGGGGACACTCGTCTCTGGCTCAGCCCCAGCCTTGTGCCGGGGCTTTGTTATGCGTGCTAAGGGACGCTCCATGGTCTGACGACGGATCGTGATCACATCCGGCATCCGACTAAGGCGGCGCCAAAACACCAAGTTGGACCTTATCGCGCTCGCTGACGGTCCAATAACCTACCCAGTGACGTTGCCTCCAGACCACTATCGCAGGGACACCCGCTTAAGGCTTGGGTGCCGTTGAGGTGGCAGCGTTCGGGTTGGCCTGAGTCGCACTCGGGCTTGTCGTGGGGCTGTTCGATCCGGTCGTTCCCGTGGGCGGGCTAGTGGTCGTATTCGTCGTGGCTGGAGTGTTATTGTTCGCAGCAGGCTTCTTCTCCTCCTGGCAGGCGGCGAGCGCCAGCATACCGAGGAGCGGCAGGATCAGGATTGGACGCATGGACAGGTTTCCTTCTTGCTCTGTGTGGTGAGCAGAACGGCGGCCTGTCTGGAGGGTTCCTCAGCGGTAATCAGCCGGCTTGTCAGGAGCCTCTGGCGAAGATCAACCGGCGCGTACCTGATCATCTTGTGTGAGAGAGATGTTCCGGCAAAGACAGTCGCGAAGGGCCGTAGTCGGCCAACGTTCTCGCTGTGATGTTCAGCTCGACTGACTCAATTTCTCGTTGGAAAAATCTATCACGCCTTGGACCGAGAAGGGTACGTGCCCGCTCGGAGGCCTGTTGTAGCGAGAGGTCACATCGGTCGCTAATGCGAGCCGTTCTTTGGTCGGGAACCACGCTGCCTGTCTACCGTTGATCCCCCAGATTGGACTTGTTCTAATTTGCACCTGAGGACGGTTTGAGCCGCCCGAGGCAACACGGAGTACCACATGCCCGGCAACGCGCACTGCGAGAGCTGCAGATTCTTCGACGAACACAAGCTGAACGGAGCTCAGGCTTCGGGCGATCAGGGCCTGTGCCGCTACAATCCCCCTGTAACGCAGCCCGCGCCCGAGTCGAAAGGGCTATGGCCGGTTGTTGCCAATTCCGACTGGTGTGGTCACTACACGCCTGAGATGACGGCGGCCGAATAAGCCGCCCTGACGAGATCAGCAGGGCCCAGCCTCCAGGCTGGCCTTTTGCGTTTACAATCCTGAGCGCGACCTTCTCGCAAGAAGAATTTCATCAGGGCTTACCCTCGTAGAACGCCCCTTCGTCACATGGCTTCTGAGCGCCCGTTGACTGGGCGGATTGGTTCACGCTCGTTGCGAAGCGGCCGCTCTGCCACTCGTCTACACAAAACGATAAGGTTGCAATCCCAGTCCTCGCCGACGTCTGGCAGAGCATGCACTGCTGACAGCCACAAGCGAGTGGCGCACCAGGCCCACTACGTTGGTCGTGCTGGTGATACGGAACGCTGCACCAAAGAAGTGGGGCGGTTGATACGTCAGGAGGTGACTAGGAGCCAAAGAATGCTAGCCTCAACGCTATCCTGGATTGCTTCAGTCCGCAGTTCAGCTGGCGTCAGGCAATCACCCAGAACAGCATCAGCATCGCGCTTATGAAAAGGCCGTAGGTGATGGCGACAGCGGTGATCTCTCGGTGCTCTCGGAGAACGATGCGGGAGGCGAGCAACATGCGCGTGCCTGGCAGGTGAGCGGGATGGCTCATCTAGGCCCGAGATCTTGCACCAATTCATGACCGGCGAGCCCGGAACAAACAAGAAGAACGTGCTGTGTCCTCTCAGCCGCAGCACCCTTCCGCAAAGCTGCGGTCGCCACGACGGTGTCGTATAGGAGCAGCCCTCGCCTGTGCTAGTTGGAGAGCATCACTGACAAATCCTGTCTACCGACGACTGGAAGCAGGGACGCTACCTACTGCAACGAGACGGTAACGCTTTGAGCAATCCTGATCCCTCAGCGCTCATCGTCACACAGTCCTTGGACAGTCCGTCCGATGCGGAGCGTGACGCCAGGGATCGCCGGCTGACGCAAACAGTCGCCGCCGGTCCCTCCCCCGACTTCCAGGCGCTGTTTGAAGCCTCGCCCACACCGCTCCTTGTGGTGGCCCCGCCCGACTGGACCATCGTGGCGGCCAACGATGCTCGCCTTCGAGCAACACGCACGACACGCGAGGAACAGATCGGACGCCGGTTGTTCGATGTCTTCCCGGATGATCCGGAGGACCCGAGCGCCGATGGCGTGCGCCATCTCACCGCCTCGCTTGAGCGGGTGGTCGCCACGCGGTCGGCCGACACCATGGCCGTTCAGCGCTACGCCGTCCGTGGACCGGATGAGCGCTTCGTCGAACGGTGGTGGGCTCCCGTCAATACGCCCGTGCTCCACATGGACGGTAGCGTCGCCCTCATCCTCCACCAAGTCCAAGACGTCACCGAAGTGGTCCGGTTGCGGGGCGACGCGGTGGGGCAGGGTGAGCTCGCCCGCGGCCAGCAAGCGGTGATCGACCGGCTGCGCGCCTCCGAGGCCGCCCTGCGCGAGAGCGAGGAGTTCAGTCGCCGGGTGCTCGAGAGCTCGGCCGACTGCATCAAGGTGCTCCGGCTCGACGGGCGCTTGGAGCGCATGAGCGAAGGCGGCCAGCGCGCGCTCGGCATCACCGACATGACGACGTACCTCGGTGGCTTGTGGGCCGAGAGCTTTGAGCCAGACTGGTGCGCCGCTGCTCACGCTGCGGTAGCGGAGGCCGCTAGGGGAGCCACGAGCCGCTTCGAGGGCTCCCTCAAGACCGCTCAGGGCGAGCTTCGCTGGTGGGACTCAGTTTTGACGCCAATCCTCGGCGAGGATGGACGGCCCGAGCGCGTGCTTGCGGTGTCGCGAGACATCACTGACCTGCGCGTGACCCGTGATCGGATGCGCGAGGGCGAAGCGCGCTTCCGCAACATGGCCGACAACGCGCCCGTGATGATGTGGGTGACCGACCCGCGTGGGTACTGCACCTACCTCAACGCACGTTGGTACAAGTTCACCGGGCAGCCGCCGGCGGCAGGCGAGGGCTATGGCTGGCTCGACGCCGTTCACCCGGAAGACCGGGCTATCGCAGAACAGGCCTTCGTCTCGGCCAACGCCGAGCGGCGCGACTACCGGGTCGACTTCCGCTTGCGCCGCGCCGACGGTGTCTACCGCTGGACGATCGACACGGCTGCAGCACGGTTCAGCCCTTACGGTGAGTACCTGGGCTACGTCGGCTCTGTCATCGACATCGACGAGCGCCGAGACATGGAGGAGCGCCTTCGCGCAAGCGAGAAGCGCTACCGCTTGCTGTTCGAGTCGATCGAGTCCGGCTTCTGCGTCGTTGAGGTGGATCTTGAAGGGTCGGTTGGTCGGATCGACTATCGCGTAGTGGAGGCAAATCCCGCCTTCTTTCGGCAAACAGGCTTTCCAGAGACCATCCTGGGACGCTGGTTGCGCGAGGCGACACCCAACCTCGAGGAGCACTGGTATGAGACGTACGGCTTCGTGGCCGCGACGGGTAAGCCCAAGCGCTTCGAGCAGGGGTCGGACGCGCTCGGTCGCTGGTTCGACGTCTATGCGTTCCGCACAGGCAATTCCGAGGAGCGCCGTGTCGCAATCCTGTTCAACGACGTTTCGGCGCGTCGAAACGCGGAAAACAGACTTCGCGAACTCAACGAGACCCTTGAACGCCGGGTCGACACAGCTATCGCCGAGCGCGACCGCATCTGGCAACTCTCGCCCGACCTCATGCTCGTTGCCAAGGTCGATGGCACGATGCTGAGCGCGAACCCGGCCTGGGAGCGGCTGCTCGGCTGGTCATCGGAGTGGCTGGCGGGGCGCAACGCAGCCGAGATCAAGCATCCAGACGATGCCGAGCGTACCGCAGCCGAACTCGCCCGGCTCGCGGCCGGCGGCTATAGAACGACCAACTTCCAGGATCGCTATCGGCACCGCAACGGCTCGTGGCGCTGGATCGCCTGGGTGTGTGAGCCCGAGGGCGACCTCATCTACTGCATCGGACGCGACATCACGGCCGAGAAGACGGCGCGCGAGGCACTAGCCGCAGCCGAGGCCGCTCGTCGCGACGCGGACGCGCTCTACCGAGCCTATTTCGAGAATACGGCCGAGGCCCTGTTTGTCGTGAACGTGCTTGAGGACGGCGGCTTCACGATTGAAGACCTCAACCCGGCCCACCAAGCGAGCATTGGCTTGCCCCTCGCTGAGGTGCGGGGCAAGCGCATCGACCAGATCCTGCCGCCCGAGACGGCTGCACTCGTCATGGAGCATTACCGACGCCTGATCGCGAAGGGGAGCGTCTACCAGTACCGCGAGACTTTCGAACTCCATGGCAGGCTGACCTACTGGGACACCGTGCTCGTACCGGTGCGCGACCACGATGGGCGGATCGTGCGCCTGATCGGCGCGAGCCGCGACCTCACGCGGCAGCTCGCCGCCGAAGAGCAGCTCCGTCAATCGCAGAAGATGGAGGCGATGGGCCAGCTCACGGGCGGCGTGGCGCATGACTTCAACAACCTGCTCGCCCCGATCGTCGGCGTGCTCGACGTGCTTCAGCGGCGTGGCATCGGCGGCGAGCGCGAGCAGCGCCTGATCGACGGGGCGGCACAGTCGGCGGAGCGGGCCAAGACCCTGGTGCAGCGCTTGCTGGCCTTTGCACGGCGCCAGCCACTTCAGTCCAGCCCGGTCGACCTGCGCGCGCTCACGCGCGGGATGGCGGACTTGGTCGCGAGCACAACAGGGCCGCAGATTCGCGTAGTGGTCGATACCCCCGACGCGCTGCCGCCGGCCAACGCCGACCCGAACCAGCTTGAGATGGCGATCCTGAACCTCGCGGTGAACGCACGCGACGCGATGCCCAATGGCGGGATGCTGCGCATCTCGGTCGAGGCGGAGACGGTCGGCCGTCAGCACCGCTCCGGATTGAAGCCGGGCCGTTATCTCTGCCTGTCAGTCGCTGACACGGGCACGGGCATGGACGAGGCGACGCTAGCGCGGGCGATTGAGCCGTTCTTCTCGACCAAGGGCATCGGCAAGGGCACCGGCCTTGGCCTGTCCATGGTGCACGGTCTGGCGACACAACTCGGGGGAGCGCTCACCATCCAAAGCACCCCCGGTATGGGCACCAACGTCGAACTCTGGCTACCCCAGGGAGAGAAGCTGGTGCCGACGGAGGTTACCGCCGAGGAACCGGCACTGACGACCGGCAGCGGCACCGTCCTGCTGGTCGACGACGAGGACCTGGTCCGTCTCAGCACGGCCGACATGCTGATCGAGCTCGGCTACTCAGTGGTCGAGGCCTCGTCGGCCGAGGAGGCGCTGCGGCTGTTGAACCGCGGCGTGAGGCCAGATCTTGTTGTGACGGACCACCTGATGCCGGGCATGTCCGGCACTGAACTCGCGGCCGTGCTTCGCAGAGATCGGCCGTCGATCAAGCTTCTGATCGTATCGGGCTATGCCGACGTGGTTGGGATCGCGCCGGACCTTCCGCGCTTGACCAAGCCGTTCCGGAATGCTGAACTCGCCGCGAGCCTCGCGACGCTAGGCTGAAGGCCAAAAGCCGTACTGCTCGTCCGAGAAGAGAAGACCATAGCGCCCACGACAAGGTGCACTAGTAATCACCGACGCCGCTTAAGGGATCACTCGTTGGAAACTGGACGGAAAAGAAGCTCCCCAACCCCGGCGTATCTTTTTGCGTCACCAAATAGTTCGAAGACGATCCTCCCTAGAGCCAGGGAAGGGTCGAGAGCAGCCGTTTAGCCTGCCTGAGCGCAGTGGCAGCTTATGGCGCATAACTACCGTTGAGCCCTACGCTCGCTGCCTTCCGCCCCTGAGCGGCTGGGGCGGCGTTTCGCTCTCCGCGGGCTGCACAAACAGCTCACCGAGCGGCACGCTCAACGCCGCGGCCAATCGGTCCAAGAGGTCCACCGTTGGGTTCTCCACCTGCCGCTCCAGGCCGCCGAGATACGCCCGGTCCGCACCCGCATCCGCCGCCAGGCGCTCCTGGCTCACGCCGGCCGCCACACGCACCCGCCGTGGATTCCAAGCCAGCAAGGCGCGCCCGTTCAGCATTCCGAACAGGCACCATCCCAGTGGCCATCAAACCACCGGCTATAGCCACACCTTAAGGCTAAGCTCCGAGCAAGTTCAGGCCGGCCCGCGTGAACCTCCGCCTGCCACGAACCCGGAGTGCCCCATGCCCGAGACCCAGAGCCCCTCCCCGCTGCCCGTCGGCTCTCCGCTGGGCTTGGACAGCGCTTCGTCCAGGAGTTCCGCAGCCGCGCGAAGGGTCACTTCACGCCCTACCTGCTCGGCATGGCGCTGGTCCTCATTATGTTCCCCGCCTACCGAATGGTGAGAGCGGCCTTTGCCGGCGAGGGTGGGTCCGGGACCGAGGCCGGCTTCGTGCAGGGCCTGCTGCCCGCCTGCGACGCGGCCGTGGTCAAGAGCCTGCTCAAGCAGGCCATCGAGGCGAACACCTCGCCGATCCTCGGCACGATCAAGGTGCATCGTATCGGTGACGTCATTGACTACATGGCGTTCGCCGCCGCCATCAACGCGGCATCCGGCTCGGAGCCGGCCCGGCAGACGACGCCTCCTGACGAGAACATGCTGCGGGTGCGGGCGGCCCTGGAGAACCGGCGCATGTGCGGCGCGCGGCTCTTCACCTCCCGTGGCCAGCATCTCTGGAACTACACGGTGATGTGGACCTCAGCCGCCAAGGACGAGATCTTCGTGCAGGCCGAGTTCGGCGAGTAGGCGCAAGCCCCTCCCCTGCGCTGCCTTACGCGGGAAGCCGCAACAAAGCCTAGGCTCCCATGAAGCTTCGTCGCGAAACCTGCGACGAGGCCTCACGCATGAACCTTGATCACACGCCAACGCTCTCCCGCGACGCGCCGGCGGCACGCCATCCCACGCGACGGCGCCTCATGGAACTGCTGGCCGCCCTGCCTGCACTCTCGGCCACATCAGGAGCAGCCAACACCGCGCGATCCGATCAGGAATTTGAGTCGCTCCTAGAGCTGTTCGAGACCTTCCA
>NZ_BPQP01000082.1 GCF_022179305.1 Methylobacterium iners | reverse complement strand
AAGCCACCGTGGTCAGCGCCGCAAAGGCAGCAAGAGAAGTCAAAAGCTTTTTCATTGTCGATCCCCAGCAAAGTGCCCGATCAGCGGTAAAACTAGTCGATTCTCCACAGCCAAGATGTAGCGCTGAGGACACACAGCCCATCGGACGCCGTTTTCGGCGGGTGGCCGAAGCAAAGCGGGGATAGGCTGGAGGAGGAAGAGGTTTCTTAGGAAATACGCTCTCGCGTACCTCCGACCCTCAGACGGGCGGCGTTCCGTTGGCCGTGAGGACGGCCCCGGCGAGGTAGAGCGAGCCGCAGATCAGGATGCGGGGCGGCCGCTCGAAGATGGTATCGGAGAGACCCTCAAGCGCGGCTTCCACGCTGCCCGCGGTGCTTGCGCTGATGCCGACTTCGGTCGCGATCCGCGCGACCTCGTCGGCGGGACGCGCCGCCATCTGCCCGGCGATGGGAACGGCGACGAGCCCGCGCGACAACCCGATGAAGTTGCGCAGGAACCCCTCCGCGTCCTTGGTGCCGAGCAGACCGACGATCAGGACCAGCGGCACGTCGCTCCGCTCCCCGAGGTCCGCCATCGCTGCGGCCAGGATTCGTCCTCCGTCGACGTTGTGCCCGCCGTCGAGCCACAGCTCGGCGCCCGCCGGCGCCAGATCCGCGAGGCGGCCCCGGTTGAGCCGCTGCAGCCGGCCAGGCCATTCCACGTTGCGCAGACCCGCCTCGATCGCGGCCGTGCCGATGTCGCCGAAGCCCGCCGCGCGTAGGGCCGCGATGGCCGTGCCGGCATTGGTGAGCTGATGACGGCCGGCGAGCCGGGGTCGGGGCAGGTCGAAGAGGTCGGTCTCATCCTGGAAGACGAGGCGGCCCCGCTCCTCGTGCACCGAGAAATCCTGGTTGCCGACGACGATGGGATCGGCACCGACGGCGGCGGCGAGCCGGCACAGGACCGTGTCGGCCTCGGCGTAATCCTGCGCTGCGATCACCGCCGGGCAGCCTCGCTTGAAGATGCCCGCCTTCTCCGTCGCGACGGCCTCGACGGTGTAGCCGAGATATTCCGCGTGGTCGCGGCCGATCGGAGTGACGACGGCCGCCGCCGGCCGGTCGATGACGTTGGTGGCGTCGACGCGGCCGCCAAGGCCGACTTCCAGCAACAACACATCCGCGGGTGATTCCGAGAACAGGAGCAGCGCGGCGGCGGTGGTGATCTCAAACACCGTGATGGGATCGCCAGAATTCGCCGCCTCGCAGCGGGCGAGGGCGTCGGCGAGGCGATCCTCCGGCACGAAGGTGCCGCCCCCGACCGCGCCGATCCGAATGCGCTCGTGGAAGCGCACGAGGTGCGGTGAGGTATAGACGTGAGCGGCGAACCCCCCCGCTTCGAGGATTGCCCGCATGAAGGCGATCGTCGAGCCCTTGCCGTTGGTGCCCGCGACGTGGATCACCGGCGGCAGCTGCCGCTCCGGATGGCCGAGTCGGGCGAGCAGGCTCTGGATCCGACCGAGCGACAGGTCGATCGTGCGGGGATGCAGGGCGAGGAAGCGCGCCATCAGCGCGTCGGAGGAATCCATTTAAGGGCCGGCTCGTCGGTCAGGCCGGTACGGGGAGCGCGGCCGGTGCCTGAGCGTCGGTGCGCTGGTTCATCAAGAGGCCGCACAGGCGCACGATGGTCTCCTTCAGGGCGTGCCGGTGGACGACCTGATCGACCATCCCGTGCTCGCGCAGGTACTCCGCCCGCTGGAAGCCATCGGGCAGCTTCTCGCGGATCGTCTGCTCGATCACCCTCGGGCCGGCAAAGCAGATGAGAGCCCCGGGCTCGGCGAGGTGGACGTCGCCCAGCATGGCGTAGGAGGCGGTGACGCCGCCGGTCGTCGGGTTCGTCAGGACCACGACGTAGGGCAGCTTGGCCGCGTTGAGCCGACGGATCGCGACCGTCGTGCGCGGCATCTGCATCAGCGAGAGGATGCCCTCCTGCATGCGCGCGCCGCCGGAGGCGGAGAACAGGACGAAGGGCGTGCGTTTGTCGAGCGCCGTCTCCGCGCCGCGAATAAAGGCCTCGCCCGCGGCCATGCCGAGCGAGCCCGCCATGAAGGCGAAATCCTGGACCGCCAGCGTCATCGGCAGGGAGCCGACGCGGCCGAACCCGATCTTGAAAGCGTCCTGCATGCCCGTCTTCGCTCGGGCGTCCTTGAGCCGGTCGGCGTAGCGCTTCTCGTCGCGGAACTTCAGGGGATCGACGGCGACCTCGGGCAGCGGCACGTCGATCCAGGTGCCCTCGTCGAACATCATCTTGAGGCGCGCCTGGGCGCTCATCTTGAGGTGATGCTCGGAACCCGGGATCACCCAGTGGTTCGCCTCGACCTCCTTATGGAACACCATATGGCCCGTGTCCGGGCACTTGACCCAGAGATTCTCCGGGGTCTCGCGCTTGAACAAGGTCTTGATCTTCGGGCGTACGACCTCCGAGATCCAGTTCATCGGTTCCACCATCATGAAGACGACGTCCTCGTCCCGGGCATAGCAGGGTCGGCGCGGCTGCGCTCAGACCCATATCGGTAGTCAGGCCGCGCCGCGCATCCCGTCCCGTACGCCTGCGGCGAGGTCGCGGACCAGCGCGCTCACCGCCTCGACGGTGCCCTCCGTGGCGCGACCCTCGGCATCGAGCGTCGCACGCAGGGCGTCGACCAGGGCCGACCCGACGACGACGCCGTCGGCCCCCCTGGCGATGGCGGCGGCATGCGCTCCCGTCCTGACGCCGAAGCCGACGACGACGGGCAATACCGTGTGGCGGCGTATCCGCGCCACCGCCTCGGAGACCCGCCCGAAATCCGGCGTCGCGGTGCCGGTGATCCCGGTGATCGACACGTAATAGACGAAGCCGGCGGTGTTTGCGAGGACCGCGGGCAGGCGACGCTCGTCCGTGGTCGGCGTAGCGAGGCGGATAAAGGCAAGGTTCCTAGCCAGCGCAGGCAGGCACAATTCCTCGTCCTCCTCGGGCGGCAGGTCGACCACGATCAAGCCGTCGATGCCGGCGGAGACCGCGTCGTCGAGGAAGCGCTCGACGCCGTAGGTGTGGATGGGGTTGTAGTAGCCCATCAGGATCACGGGCGTGCGGGCGTCCTCGGCGCGGAAGCGCTGCACGAGCTCGAGGGTCTTCGTGACTCCCTGTCCGGCCTTCAAGGCCCGCAGGCCCGCGGCCTGGATCGCGGGGCCATCCGCCATCGGATCGGTGAAGGGCAGGCCGAACTCCACGATGTCGGCGCCGGCCCGGGGCAGCGCCTGCAACACCTTCAGCGAGGTCTCCGGATCGGGATCGCCTGCCATCACGTAGGTGACGAGCGCCGCGCGGCCCTCGGCGCGGCAGCGGGCGAAGGTGGCATCGATGCGGGTCGTGACGCAGGAGGATGAGGTCATGGTGCTTCGTCTCGCGGCCTTCACGGCCGGGTCCGCAGGCTGGATCAAGCCGCCGCGCCTACACCATCGCCGAGCGCCCGTGAAGCACGGGCCTCGCGCTCCGCGGGTCGGCGCCGCGCAAGGGACCGCTAACCGCCTTTCGCAATCCCGCCTTCAGTCCCGTCTGCCACGCTGTCGGTGCCGGCCGCTGCGGCCGCGGAGACGATCCTGTCGATGCCGGATGCCCTTCTCGTCCTTGCGGTGGTCGCGCTCGCAGTCCTCTTCGTAGCGGCCATCCGCCGGCATGCCCCGGTCCGCGAGGGCGCCGAGGTCGAGCACCTCCAAGACCGGATCAGGCGCATCGCGGAGAGCGAGGAGCGCTACCGGGCGCTCGTCGAAGCGACCACGGAACTCATCGTCCAAAGGGACGCTCAGGGACGCATCACCTTCGCCAATGCTGGATTCGTGCGCCTGATCGGCGGAAAACCCCTCGACCTCATTGGGTCGACGCGCGATCTCGAAATCCTGGATCAGGGCGCGGCGCGGGAGCGTCCCGATGGCGTCCAACAGATCGAGATGCGCGTTCGCGGCGTGGACGGCGTGCCGCGCTGGTTCTCCCTCATCGAGATGGCGGTGACGAACGCGAGCGGGGATCCGCAACGGCTGCGGGCCGGCTGCGACATCACGGAGCGGGTCGAGGCCGCCCGCGCCCTCGACGAGGCTCTGAGCCGAGCCGAGGCCGCGAGCGTCGCGAAATCGCGCTTCCTCGCCACGGTCAGCCACGAGTTCCGCACGCCGCTCAATGGCATCCTCGGCATGGCCGACCTCGTCCTCGACACCGGCCTCGATCCCGAGCAGCGAACCTATGTCGAGGCGGTGCGGACCTCGGGCAAGGCCTTGCTGTCCCTCATCGATGGCATCCTCGATTTCTCGCGGATCGAGGCGGGACGTCTGGACCTCGCGGCCGAGCCGTTCGACCTTGGCGCAGTCGCGGAGGGCGTCATCGAGCTTCTGGCCCCTCCTGCGCAGGACAAGGGTATCGAGATCGCCCTCGACTTGGCCGATGACCTGCCGGACCTGGTCGTTGGCGATGCGGAGCGGGTGCGCCAGATCCTGACGAACCTCGCCGGGAACGCGGTGAAGTTCACGGCCGAGGGCGGCGTCGGCGTCGTCGTCGAGCCGGTCGAGGACGGCATCGCCTTGTCGATCCACGATACCGGACCCGGCATCCCCGAGGAGCGCCTGCCGATCCTGTTCGAGGAGTTCGAGCAGGGCGACAACAGCGCGAGCCGACGGCACGAGGGGACGGGGTTGGGGCTTGCGATCACGCGGCGCCTCGTCGCCCGGATGAACGGGCGCATCGAGGCGACCTCGAAGGTCGGGCGCGGCAGCACCTTCCGGATCGTGCTTCCCCTCGCAGCCGCGCCGTCGGCGGAGATATGCCCACCCGTCTCGCTCGATGGCCGAAAGATCCTGATCGTTGCGAACTCGCCCTTCCAGGCGCCCTTCCTTGCCCGGCGGCTCGCCCGCTGCGGCGGCTCGACGGTGATCGTTCCGACCGTGGAAGCCGGCCTCGACGCACTTGCCGGCGCCACTTTCGACGCCGTCATCGCCGACCGCGCCCTCGGCGATGCCGTCGTCCGGACGCTGGCGTTGGAGGCGAGAGCCTGCGGCGTTCGCTGTAGCCTGATCCTGCTCTCGCCCTTCGACCGTCGGGAATTCGGAGCGCCGGGCGCGGCGGGTTTCGACAGCTACCTCATCAAACCGGTCCGGGCGCGCTCGCTCTTCGACCGGTTGCTCGAACCCGTGACACCGATCAATCCGCCGGCCGCGGCGGGGTCGCCTGTGAACCCGGCGGCGTCGGTGCCCCGCCTGCGGGTTCTCCTGGCAGAGGACAACGCCATCAACGCGCTCCTCGCGACCAAGGCACTCGAACGGCTCGGTGCCACCGTGGTGCCAGCGCGCGACGGCCTCGAGGCCCTGGAACGTCTGGCGGAGGCTGAGGCCGGACCGCCCTTCGACCTCGCACTCATCGATATCCGCATGCCCGGCCTCGATGGTCTGGAGACGGCGCGCCGCATCCGCAGGCGAGAGTTCGAACGCGGCGACCCGCCGCTGCATCTCGTTGCCCTCACCGCGAATACGGGCCGCGAGGACGAGCGCGCCGCGCGGGAGGCCGGCTTCGACGGATTTCTGTCGAAGCCCCTGAACCTGCGTGCACTGCCTGCGATCCTGTCCCGGCAGTCGGCCGCCGCCTGAGGCCGCCGCGTTGACAGAACCGGGGCGCCGCGCGAACAGACCGGCATGGCAGACCATCCGACGTCCGCGCCCAAGGTTCCGGCCGAGCCCGGCGCATCCCCTGCCGGGGCGGCGTCGATCCCGGCTCCGCCGCCCCGCAGGGACGGATTCGTCGCGCTCTCCGTCGCCGCGCTGACCCTGGGCACCGTTCTTCTCGGCGCGCTCCTGCCGGGCTCGCCGGTCCAGCCTGCCGCATCGCCCGCCTCCGACGTGACCTGCGCCGAGTGGACGGATGGCTGTCGGGTCTGCCAGCGCCTCGCCGAAGGGCCGGGCTGCTCGATGCCCGGTATCGCCTGCGTGCCGGCGGAGAGCCGCTGCCTTCGCCGGGTCGGCGGCTGACGCCCTCCTGCCATGGGGACCGGCCGACCTTACGATTCGCGCCGAGTCCGAATGGCCTCCTCCATCTCGGTCATGCCTATTCGGCCCTCCTTAATGCCGAGTTTGCCGGGACGCTCGGGGGACGGCTGCTGCTGCGGATCGAGGATATCGATCCGGTTCGATCCCGCACCGAGCTGGTCGACGCGATCGCGCGCGACCTGGCTTGGCTGGGGCTCCGGTTCGAGGAGCCTGTTCGCCGACAGTCGGAGCACCTCGCCGGCTACGCCGCCGCCGTCGAGGCGCTGGCGTCGCGCGGCCTCGCCTATCCCTGCTTCTGCTCCCGCGGCGAGATCGCCGCCGCGGTGGCGGCAGAAGAAGTGGCAGCAGGGTGCCCTGCGCTCCGCGACCCCGACGGGACGCCCGTCTACCCCGGCACCTGCCGTCGCCTGACGGTGACAGAGGCGGAGGGGCGAAGGGCAGCCGGACACCCCCACACATGGCGGCTCGACATGACTCGCGCCTGCGCGGCCGAACCGGGCCCCTACGGCTTTACGGTCTTCGCGCGCGACTTGACGGAGACGTCCGTGGTGGCCGATCCGGGACGATGGGGCGATGCCGTTCTCGCCCGCCGCGACGTACCCACGAGCTATCACCTCTCCGTGGTGATGGACGATGCTGCGCAGGGCATCACCCACGTGGTCCGCGGCGCCGACCTGCTGGCTGCGACCGACCTCCACGTCCTGATCGCCCGGCTTCTCGTCCTACCGAAGCCGCGCTATCACCACCACGGCCTGATCCGCGATCGCGATGGCGAAAAGCTCGCCAAGTCGCGAGGCTCGGAGTCCCTGGCCGATTTGCGTGAGCGCGGGGTCGCGCCCGACGCGATCCGGGCACGCCTCGGCTTCGCTTGAGAGGGCAGGGCGGTTCAGCGCATCGCGCGCTGGGCAAGGGCGGTCCCATTGCGCGATTTCTGCATCACGGCGTCGATCTCGCCCCGCTGGCGACGGAACTCGGCGAGAAGGCGCCCATCGAGTTCGCGACCGCGCGGCACCCGGATCTTCATCGGATCGACGAAGTGGCCGTTGATGATGACCTCGTAATGCAGGTGGGCGCCTGTCGAGAGGCCGGTCGAGCCGACATAGCCGATCACCTGGCCCTGGCGGACCTTTGCCCCGGCCGCGACGCCGCGGGCGAAGCGCGACATGTGGTTGTAGGTGGTGACGTAGCCGTTGATGTGCTGGACCTCGACGCGGCGGCCATAGCCGGAATCCCATTCCGCCTTGATGACCGTACCATTGCCGGCCGCCACGATCGGCGTGCCGATCGGGTTCGACCAATCCACGCCGGTATGCATCTTAGCGTAGCCGAGAACGGGATGGCGGCGGTAGCCGTAGCCCGAGCGCAGGATGCCATCGGCGATCGGCTTGCGGATCAGGAACTTCTTCAGCGAGCGGCCCTGCTCGTCCAGGTAATCGATGGTGCCGTCGTCGGGGGATTGGAAGCGGTATACCTTGCGCGGTTCTCCAGCGAGGTTGAGCGAGGCGTAGAGCAGTTCCGGGCGCTCCACCGCGTTCGGGCCCGCCTCCTCGTCGTAGCTGTAGAAGACGTCGAGCCCGTCACCCGGAGAGATGCGACGCTGGAAATCGATGTCGTAGCTGAAGATGCGCACCAAGTCCTCGACCGCATTGCGCGGGAGCTCGTGGCGGGCGGCCGTCTCGTGCAGGCTTTGATAGAGCCGCGGGCCCGAACCGCCTTCCTCCTCGTCCTCGGCCTCCGCCGTCACGGGCGCATTCCTCGGCGTCTTCTCCTCGGTCGGCGGGGCCACCGACACGAAGCCGCCGCGGTCGTTGATGGCCGCAATCGCCTCGACGCCGTTCTCCCCATAGAGGATCACCCGCGTCACCTGTCGCGGATCGCCGGGCTTCGGTCCCGGCGCGATCTGCAGGCGGTATTGCTGGCCCTCGAGCAGGTCGCCGGTGCGGGCCCGCCCGCCGAGCGCCGCCACGATGCCGCGGACCTGCTCGTCGGTGACGGAGAAGGCGGCGCGGAGGGCTGCGTCGAGGCCCTCCCCACGCTTCAGGGCTAGGTCGCGTTCCTCAACGAGGGGGGGCTCGCCGCCGCGAAGATCCACCTTGGCGAGGCTCGTCAGGTTCTCGGGGACGACCAGCACGTCGATGGACTTGAAGGGGCTGCCGTCCTTGCCGAGCTTCGCCGAGCCATCGAAATCGACGGAGCGTACATCCTGCTGGAGGGTGCGCGACAGCATCATCTGCGGGGCGAGGGGGATTGCCGCCCGCCGCCCTGCTTCCGCCGTGAGACGCCGCTCCTCCGCCACCTGCGCGGTCACGTCGTCATCGGTGAGGGCGGGTGCGCTCTCCTCGACGACGAGCCCGGCGAGATCCCGCTTGAGGACCGTGACCTCGCCGCCGGGCGTGTCGTTCGCTGCGGGATCGGGGGCGCGTTCAGCCGGCTCGTCGGAGATGAACTTCATCGGATCGAAGCGGGGTGTCTCGGGGGCGAACACACCGGTGGACATCGCCAGCGCCGTCGAGACGCGCATGAAGGGGCGGACCTTGATGATCTCGCGTTCACCGAGCCGGACGGTGACCGGTGCGCGGAAACTCTGCTTGGCGGAAGCCACCATCAGGTTGCGCACCAGGCGATCGCCCTTCCGCGCGAGGTTCGGCCCCAGATCGGCCGAAATGGGCCGCACGGCGACGGCGGCGCGCTCCGGGATCGCTGCGAAGGATACGTCGCCCTGCAGCGAGATGTAGATGGCAGCGCCGATCAGGGCCGCACCTGTGAGCCCCGTGAGCGCGCTTGCGCAGAGCCAGCGCAGGTTCACCTCCCGACGATCGATCCTCGGGGTGTCCGGACCCATCAGGTCGAGTGGTGGCTCAATGCCGGAGCCCGAGCGCGGTGGGATGCGCACCACATCGGATGCAAGCTGGAGGCGATCGCGCTTCACGGGCTTCCCATTTCAGACACGTACTCCCGGCGCCGTGGGCAGAGAGCGAACCGGGTTCCGAGTTCGCACAGTGCTGACGACACTCACAATCCTCTGTGAAGTCACGATGTCTAGATTGAGGCGCCACGAGAGCGGAGCCTGACGCAGGGAGCGAACGGACGCTCAAACTGCGGCGTTTCGGTTCCCGCGATTTTCCTGTTGACGTGCTCCTGGGTGGTCCGTATACCGCTGTTCATCGGCGCCGGCCGCGGGAGTGGTTCGGCGGCTTTTGCACCTCTTGGGTGTGGCGTGTTGGTCTCCTGGTATTTTGGGAGTTGACACGGTTCTTTGGGGCTCTTATCTGGGCTCTACTGCATCAGCGGCCTTCGGCGGCCTTGCGATGTGAATTTCACAATTTGGCGGGTGT
>NZ_BPQP01000081.1 GCF_022179305.1 Methylobacterium iners | reverse complement strand
CAACCTCGAACAGGCCATGGCCCGGGCGCTCGGCGTTCCCGTCTCGCTGCGCGCGGCCAATGGCGGCCCCGGCGAGATCCGCATCCGCTACGAGACGGCGGACGAGCTCGACGGGCTTTGCCGCAGATTCAAGGTGTCGCTGGGGGTTTGAGGCGATGCAGGGGAGGGTGCGCCTCCTCCCTTCGCGGCCTATCAGGTCCACCGTTCGCGAAGCTCCACCCTTTGTCATTCCGGGGCGCCGCAGGCGAGCCCGGAACCCAGAGCCGCCGACACAGCCATGCTTGGCACCCGAAGCGGTTCTGGATTTCGGGTTCGCCGGAGCCTGTCCTCGGACTGGCCAAAGGCCAGACCCGGACGGCGCCCCGGAATGACGGCGGTTGGTAGGGAGAGGGCGGTTCTCGACTCCCGTGAGATCAGGGGACACGGTGGTGGCGAGAGGCGGACGCGAACCGGAGCGGTCAGTGCGTCATCACCGGCTGGACCGCCTCCAGCGGCACGTCGATGGCGCAGCGCAGGCCCTCGGGCTCGAACCGCAGCCGTACCTCGCCCGAGAGCTCGCGGGCGATGCCGCCGGTGATCAGCCGCGTGCCGAACCCGCGCCGCTGCGGCGGCGCGACCGGCGGCCCGCCCTCCTCGCGCCAGTCGATCTGCAGGCGCTGCCCGCCCTCCGCATCCGGCACCGTCCGCCAGGCCACGGCGATCCGGCCCTCAGAGGTCGAGAGGGCGCCGTACTTCGCCGCGTTGGTGGTGAGCTCGTGCGCCGTCATCCCGAGCGCCAGGACGTAGCGCGGCGGCAGGTCCACGTCGGGGCCGTCGAGGGCGACGTGGTCGCTGCCGCTGCGATAGGGGCCGAGCTCGTTCTCCAGCACGGCGCGCAAGGGGGCGCCGGTCCAGTCGTCCCGGGTCAGCAGGTCGTGGGTCTTGGAGAGGGCGAGGATGCGGCCTTCCAGCTGCATGACCTCGGCCTCGCCGCCCTTCGACTGGCGGGCGAGCGACTGCACGGTGGCCAGCGTGTTCTTCACCCGATGGTTCAGCTCGTGCAGCATCGTGACCTGCTGCTCCTGGAGCGCCCGGCTGCGGCCGAGCTCGGCCTGGAGGTCGCCCTCGTGCTTCTGCAGGGCGGCGGCCATGCTGTCGAAGGCTTGGCCGAGCTGCCCGAATTCGGAGTGGCCGGCGAGCCCGGAACGGGCGCTGAGATCGCCCGAGCGCCAGATCTTCGAGGCCTTGAGCAGGTGCCGCACCGGCCGCCGGATGAAGGCGCGCCCGGCCACCAGCGCGGCCGCCACGGCGATGAGGGTGCCGCCCAGGATGAGGATCGCCCCGCGCCGCGTCGCCGCGTCGATGTCGGCGAAGGCGGCCTCCCGCGAGAGGCCGACGGCGACGGTCATGCCGTCGAGGGCTCCGTCCGGGTTCAGGACGCCCATGACGCGCGGATGCCCGCGCAGGCCGACCATCTCCGTGACGCCGCCCTTCGCGATCGCGGCGTAGAGACCCTCATGGAATTCGGCCGTCGGCGCCTGACCGACCCAGGTCCCTGCATCCGGGCTGCGCGCCAGGATGACGCCGTTGCGGTCGATGACCGTGAGGCTGGCGTCATTCGGCAGGCCGGTCTGGGCGAGGCGGGCGCCCAGCCATTGGGGATCGAGCCCGACGATGATGGCGCCGGTCGGCGTGCCGCCGCCGTCGGTCAGCGGGACGGCGAGCTGGAAGGTCGGACGCAGGCTCCCCCGTCCGACGACGTACTCGCCGATCACGAAGGACCCCGTCGCCATCAGCGTCCGGAAATAGTTGCGGTCGGCGATGGAATAGGCGCCGGGTCCGGCGCCACGGCTGTTGCAGACCAGCGTGCCCTGCGCGTCCACGACGAGGAGGATGCTGGCGCCCGAGAGCTTGCCGACGGCGGCGCGGAGCAGCTCGACGCAGCCGGCCGGGTCCCAGTCACGGATCGCCGGCGCCTCGGCGAGGATGTCGAGGACCTGCCTCGTCCCGGCGGCGAACTTCGTCAGGTCGTCAGTGACGGCCTGGGCACCGCGCAGGGCGCTGGCGCGGACCGCGTCCTCGCGGGCGGTGCGCAGGGCATGCTCGTTGAACGTCTGGACGGCGATCGCCGGGACGAGGGCCAGGAGGACGAGGGCGACGATGCGGGTGCTGAGGGTCATGGTGCGTGATCAAGCCCGGACCGGGCGGCGGAACCCGCTGGCGCGAATCAGCTTGGCACGACCTTTATGGCTGAACTCGGCGCGTCGCCGCACCGGAAATCCGATTGCGCGAGAGGCTTTTTCGCGCATCGGTGGCAACGGAACCCGAAAGTGCCGTCTGGTGATCGAAACGCCACCATTCCCGAACCCGGCATCTCCGGATAACGTCCGCGGCGCTCCCGGCCCCCCGGTCTCGAACCCGAGCGAATGACCTGACCCCATGTGCGGCATTGCCGGGCTCGTCGATCCACGCCTCCCGCCCGATCAACTCGCGGCTTGGGCCGGCCTCATGGCGGACGCGCTCGCCCATCGCGGGCCGGACGGGCGGGGCGTCTGGTGCGAGGCCGGCGCGGCGCTCGGCCATCGCCGCCTCGCCATCGTCGAGCTGAGCCCGGCCGGCGCGCAGCCGATGGTCTCGGGCGATGGGCGCTGGGTCGTGAGCTACAACGGCGAGCTCTACGACGCCTCCGACGAGCGCTCCGCGCTGAGCGCGGCGGGCCACGGGTTCCGCGGCACCTCGGACACCGAGATCCTGGTCGAACTGATCGCCCGCCACGGCGTCGCCGGGGCGCTGGAGCGGGTCGAGGGCATCTTCGCCTTCGCGGTCTACGATCGCCATGAGCGGCGGCTCTGGCTCGCCCGCGACCGCATGGGCGTGAAGCCGCTCTTCTACGCCGCGAGCCCGGAGCGCGTGCTGTTCGGCTCGACGCTGGCGGCGCTCGCGGCCTGCCCGGGCTTCGCTCCGGAGATCAATGCGCGCGCCGTGTCGAGCCTCCTGCGCCACGGCTACGTGCCGGCGCCGGGCGCGATCTGGACCGGCATCCGCAAGCTCGAACCGGGCGGCCTGCTCTCCTGGCGGCTCGGGGAGACGCCGCGCCTCGCCACCTACTGGCGCCTCGACGACGCGGTCGCCGCCGGCCGGTCCGCCCCCTTCGCAGGCTCGGACGCCGAGGGGGTCGAACGCCTCGAAACGCTGCTGGCGGCGGCCGTGCGCCGGCAGATGACGAGCGACGTGCCGCTGGGCGCCTTCCTGTCCGGCGGCATCGATTCCTCCCTCGTCGTCGCGCTGATGCGCAAAGCGGGCGGCGAGACTCCCAGAACCTTCGCCGTCGGCTTCACCGACGATCCCCGCTTCGACGAGAGCGGCCACGCCGCGGCGATCGCCCGGCATCTCGGGACCGACCACACCACGCTCCCCGTGCGCGAGGCCGACGCGCTCGCCCTGGTGGAGCGCCTGCCCGAGATCTACGACGAGCCCCTGGCCGACCCTTCGGGCCTGCCGACCTACCTCCTCTGCGCCGCGACCCGGCAGGCCGGCATCACCGTGGCGCTCTCGGGCGATGGCGGCGACGAGCTCTTCGGCGGCTACGATCGCTACGCGCTGGCCGAGCGCTTCGCTGAGCGGATCGAGCCGGTGCCCCGCGCCCTGCGCAGCCTCGCGGCCGGCGCGCTCGCGCGACTTCCCGCCGGCGCGGCCCGGCAGATCGCCCGCGCCTTGCCCGAACCCTGGGGCGGCCCGGACGGTGCCGACCGCCTACGCAAGGCGGCAGCCCAGCTCGGCGGCGACGCCTTCTCGCTCTATGGCCGGCTCCTCACCTTGAACCCCGCGGCGCAAGCCCTGGCGCGGGACGTGCCGGGATTGCCGAGCCCGATGGATGCGCCCGGCGAGAGCCCGCTGCTCGACCGGATGCGGCGCCTCGACAGCCTCGCCTACCTGCCGGACGACGTGCTCGCCAAGGTGGACCGTGCCAGCATGGCCGTCGGCCTCGAAGCGCGGGTGCCGCTCCTCGACCGGGCGGTGGTGGAGTTCGCCTGGACCCTGCCGCGCCGGCTTCTGGTCCGCGACGGCCGGCGCAAATGGATCCTGCGCGAGGTTCTGGCCCGGCACGTATCGCGCTCGCTCTTCGAGCGGCGCAAGCAGGGCTTCGCCCCGCCGCTCGCCGCCTGGCTGAGGGGTCCGCTCCGCAGCTACGCCGGCGACCTCCTGTCCGATCCGGATTGCGGGGGCGGCTTCCTCGACCGCGCGAGGGTGCGCCGGATGCTCGACGAGCACCTGAGCGGGGGCCACAACCACGCGGTGGGCCTGTGGCCGGTGCTGATGTTCGAGGCTTGGCGACGGGTGCAAACCAAAGCCGAGCAACCTCCCTCCCCTTATGGGAAGGGGGTTAGGGATGGTTCCGCGTGGTGAGCGGCAGGGTCACCCAGCCACCCCCACCTCCAACTCCTCCCCGCAAGGGGGAGGAGAGGCGGGTTAAGCCCATTCTGTTCCGCCTCTGCGACCCGTATAGCTCGCCGGACAAGGGAGAGGGCGAATGAGCGAGCGGATCACCATCGAATCGGCCGACGGCACTCGTGCGGTGATCGCCTGCGAGGGGGCCGAGCCGGTCTCCTGGCAGGTCGGCGGACGGGAATACCTCTGGAGCGGCGACCCTGCGCATTGGAACCGGCACGCGCCCTGGCTCTTCCCCGTCGTCGGGGCTTCCGCGGAGGGGATGGTGCGCGTCGCGGGCAAGTCCTACCCCATGGCCCAGCACGGCTTCGCCCGCGACCTGCCCTTCACGGTGGTGGCGCGGGAGGCCGATCGCGCCACCTTCCGGCTCGCCGACAGCGAGGGCACGAAGGCCCATTATCCCTTCCCGTTCCGGCTCGACATCACGGCGCGGGTGAGCCCCGCCAGCCTCGCCTTCGAGATCGTCGTCGCCAATCCCGGCGATGCGGCGCTGCCCTACGCGCTGGGCTTCCATCCCGCCTTCCCCTGGCCCTTCGCCGGCGGCGAGCGCCGGGCGAGCGGCGGCCACGCCGTCGCCTTCGAGCATCCCGAGCGGCCTTCCGCCCCGGAAGTCGGCCCCGGCGGTCTGCTGCTGCGCACGGAGCGGCCGATCCCGCTCGACGGCACCGTGCTTCCGCTCGATCCCGAGATCTTCACCGAAGCCCTGGTGTTTCGCGAGGCCCGCAGCCGCTGGATGCGCTTCACCGGGCCGGAGGGCCGGGCGATCCGGATGGACGTCGCCGACTTCCCCCATCTCGCGGTCTGGACGAAGCCGACCGCGCCCTTCCTGTCCCTCGAATGCTGGACGGGCCATGCCGACTGGGCCGGGTTTGCTGGCGAATTGGCCGAGCGCGACGCGCAGCGCCTCCTGGCGCCCGGCACCGAGGCCCGGCACGGCGTGACGCTGAGCCTGGAGGGCCTGTCGTGAGCGCCTTCTCGGCCGAGGCCTGGGCGCGCAACGCAGCGGTCTACGAGGCGATCCGCACGATGCCCTTCAATGCCGAGCTCGCCGCCGGCACGCTGCGCCGGAGCCGATTCCGCCACTACATCCTGCAGGACGCCCACTACCTGATCGGCTTCGGCCGGGCCCTGGCGCTCGCCGCCGCCAAGGCGCCGGATCCCGATCGCATCGTCCAGTTCGCCCGCGCCGCCGAGACCGCAATCGTGGTCGAGCGGGCGCTGCATGGCGGGTTTTTTCGCGATGAGGGGATCACGCCGGAGGCGTTTGCCGCGACGCCGCTCTCGCCGGCCTGCGACCACTACGTGTCGTATCTTCTCGCCACGGCTTATGCGGAGCCCTACGAGATCCTGCTCGGTGCGCTCCTGCCCTGCTTCTGGATCTACGCGGAGGTCGGCCGCGACATCCACGCAAGGGCAGCGGCCGACAATCCCTACCGGGCCTGGATCGACACCTATGCGGGCGAGGACTTTTTCGCGGCCGTCACCGCGATGATCGCGGCGACCGACGCGGCTGCCGAGGGTGTCGCGCCGGCCTTGCGCGAGCGCATGCACCGCGCCTTCGCCCGGGCGACGCAGCTCGAATGGCTGTTCTGGGACGGCGCCTACCGCGAGGCCGGCTGGCCGGTGTGAACGCCGCCCGGCCGCCGCAGGCAGGCCTGGGCCAGGAGCACGAAGGCGCGCGCCCGGTGCGAGAGGGCGGTGCCGGTCGTCCAGTTGACCCCGTGCTTCTCGTCCGAAGAGATCTCGCCGAAGGTGCGGTCGTGGCCGTCGGGCCGGAACATCGGGTCGTAGCCGAAGCCCTGCGTCCCCCGGGGCTCCACGAGCTCGCCGAAGACGCGGCCCTCGAAGGTCTCGATGTGCCCGTCCGGCCAGGCGACCACGAGCGCCGACACGAAATGCGCGCGCCGGTTCGTCGCCCCCCGGGCGGCGAGCTCCCGCTCGATCCGGGCCATCGCGCCCGAAAAATCCTTGTCCGGCCCGGCCCAGCGCGCCGAGAACAGCCCCGGCGCCCCGTCGAGCGCATCGACGCAGAGACCTGAATCGTCGGCGAAGGCGGGGAGGTCGGCCGCCTCGGCCGCGGCGATGGCCTTCAGGGCGGCATTCTCCGAGAACATGGTGCCGGTCTCGTCCGGCTCCGGCAGGCTCAGCTCGGCGGCCGAGACCGCCTCGACGCCGAAGGGCGCGAGCAATTCGCGCATCTCCGCGAGCTTGCCGGGGTTGTGGGTCGCGATCACGACCTTGCCGGTGAGGAGGCGATGCCCGCTCACGCGATCGCCTGCTTCTGCAGCGCCACGAGCTGGGCGATCCCGCCCTTGGCGAGCGCCAGGAGCTCGAGGAGTTCCCCTTCCGAGAACGGCTTGCCCTCGGCCGTGCCCTGCACCTCGACGAGGCCGCCCGTCCCGGTCATCACGAAATTGGCGTCGGTCTCGGCCGCCGAATCCTCGGCATAGTCGAGGTCGAGCACCGGCGTGCCCTTATGGATGCCGCAGGAGATCGCGGCGACGTGCTCGCGCAGGGGATCGACCGAGATGATCGAGCGACCCCGCATCCAGGCGAAGCAATCGTGCAGCGCCACCCAGGCGCCGGTGATCGCCGCCGTGCGAGTGCCGCCGTCCGCCTGGAGCACGTCGCAATCGACGGTGATCTGCCGCTCGCCGATGGCGGGCAGGTTGGTGACGGCACGCAGGCTTCGGCCGATGAGGCGCTGGATCTCCTGCGTCCGACCCGAAGGCTTTCCGGAGGTGACCTCGCGGCGGGTGCGCTCGTGCGTGGCGCGGGGAAGCATCGCGTACTCGGCCGTCACCCAACCCTTGCCGGAACCGCGCAGCCAGGGCGGCCCGCGCTCCTCGAGCGAGGCCGTGCACAGCACCTTGGTCTCGCCGAAGCTGACGAGGCAGGAGCCTTCCGCGTATCGGGCGACGGCGCGCTCCAGCGTCACGCTGCGCAATTCGTCGTTCGCGCGCTTCGAGGGCCGCATCGTCGCTCTCCCGGTCCGGTGCCAGGGCGGGTGCTTAGGCCCTGCCACCGGCCGCAGCAAGGGCGGACGAGCGGCACGGGACGCGCAGCGCCCCATGCCGATCCGTGATCAGAAGCGGAAGCGGCGCCCGTGATGACGGTGGAAGCGGTGGTGACGATGATGGCGGTAGTGCCCGTAATGGCGGCCGCGGTAATGGCCGAAATGCCGGCGGTGGTGATGGTGACGGAAGTGCTTGTGCTTCCAGCGCACCTCGGTGAGGCCGGCGGGAGAGCCGGCGACCCCTGCCGAGGCGATCGTCGGAGCGGCCTGGGCGCCCTGCGGGGCGGCGAAGAGCATCGCGCCAACGACGGCGAGCACGATCGCGAGCGATCGTGCGAGGGTGTATCCAGCGGGGTGTTTCACCATGTGTGTCTCCGAAGTGAGATGTGTCGGGCTCGCCCTTTGGTGCAGGATGAGGACCCGAGGGCGGTGTGAAACGCGCAAAGTCACGGATCGGCACAGGGTGGCGTGCGGCTTTATTTGCCCACCGGAGCTTCGACCTCCACCGTGAAGGATTGTGCGAAGGGCAGGACGTGAACACAATCGGCGCTTAGGATCTCATCTGTGACCGAGCACCCGCGCCCTTTCCCCGATCCGCACCCGGCCGCCTCGCTCGACGCGCGGGCGAAGGAGATCTTTCGCCAGATCGTCGAGGGCTATCTCTCCACCGGCGAGCCGATGGGGTCGCGCAACCTCGCGCGCATCCTGCCGATGACCCTGTCTCCTGCCTCCATCCGCAACGTGATGTCGGATCTGGAGCATTCCGGCCTGATCTTCGCGCCACATACCTCGGCCGGCCGGCTGCCGACGGAGCTGGGCCTGCGCTTCTTCGTCGACGCCATGCTGGAGCTCGGCGATGTCGGCCGGGAGGAGCAGGAGCGGATCGAGGCGCAGATGCGGGCGGCCGCCTCCGGCCACACCTTCGAGAGCGCGCTGGCCGAAGCCTCGACCCTGCTCTCGGGCATCTCGCGCGGCGCCGGGGTCGTGGTCACGACGAAGACCAACGTCCATCTCAAGCACATCGAGTTCGTGCGGCTCGATCCGAACCGGGCGCTGGTCGTCCTCGTCTCGGATGACGGCTCGGTCGAGAACCGCCTGCTCGACCTGCCCGCCGGCCTGCCCGCGAGCACCCTGCAGGAGGCCTCGAACTTCCTCAACGCGCGCCTGCAGGGCCGGACGCTGGGGACGCTCCGCGCCGAGATCGAGGCCGGACGGCAGGCGATGAAGCGCGAGCTCGACGCCATCACCGAGCGCCTCGTCGATGCCGGGCTCGCCACCAGCGTCGGGCCGTCGGACGCCCGCCAGCTCATCGTGCGCGGCCAGGCCAACCTCCTCGAGGACCTGCGCGCGGCGGAGGACCTCGAGCGCATCCGGTTGCTGTTCAACGACCTCGAGACGCAGAAGGACGTGATCGAGCTGCTTGCCCGGGCCGAGGGCGGCGAGGGCGTGCGCATCTTCATCGGCTCGGAGAACAAGCTCTTCTCGCTCTCCGGCTCGTCGATGATCGCGGCGCCGTTCCGTGACGGCTCGCAGAAGATCGTCGGCGTCGTTGGCGTCATCGGCCCGACCCGGCTCAACTACGCCCGCATCGTGCCGATGGTCGATTACACGGCGCGTGTGGTCTCGCGCCTGCTCGATCGAGGGTGAACCGACACCGGCGCACCGCCTTCGAGCCTTCCAGGACTGCCGACATCGCAGGCTGGAGGCTCATCGACCGATCGTATGACGAGCGCGTCCGTGGCAGGGTCGGAAGATCATCCGGCCCTCGCGAGCATTCTTCAAGAGCAATCTCAGCGAATCGACGCTCGTCAGCCGCGACGGGGACGAATGGCATCAGCATTCTTTAAGTCTTGGATCGCATAACCCATTCCGCGACCGATCGTAGGAAGCGCAGGGTCCTGAAACTTGGCGGCGAAACACCTAAACTGAACTCATATATTGAGCAGTATTCGCTAAATTTGCTGCGATCTGCATAACTGAGAACAAAAATATCCATCTCGATGGCGGGGAAAATCCAATGATACATCAGCTCGTATATTACAGCCGCAACGCAGTCAGCGGCGGTGATCGGGAGATGTTGACCAATATGAGAGACATCGTTTCGGCTTCACAGAGAAACAACAGTCGTGATGGCGTGACCGGGTTTCTCATCTTCGACAAGACTTGGTTTGTGCAAATCCTTGAAGGCGAGCGTGCCAAGGTGGTCGAGACCTACAACCGCATCGGGCGCGATCCGCGCCACACGGGCGCAACCATCATCAACGTTCGGGACGTGCCCGACCGCCTGTTCCCGAACTGGACCATGGGCGGAGCGATGCGCACGCCCGAGGTGCAGGAGGTCTATCTCGGGCACGGCATTGGCGGCGCCTTGGATCCGGCGAAGCTGAAGAGCAGCCAGGTCATCGCTCTCGCCCTCGATCTGCAGGCGTTCGAACAGGCCAAGCGCCAGCCGCAGCGCTTGGTAGGCTGAGGACGCACGGGAAACGGATCGGGTGCATGCCGCTTCCGATCCGCAGATGCCGGCCATCGCAGCAACAGCTGTAATCGTGGGCGGAGCCGAAGCTCCGCCCACGTTCAAGAGCCATCAGCCCTGGATCACGTCCACGATCTCGAGGGTGTCGGGGTCGATGATCAAGATGTCGTCCTCGACGACGACGACCTCGTAGCCGCGATAGGCCGGCACCAGCGTGACGAGGGCGGCCGGGATCGGGCTCAGGCGCACCGAGCGGGGCACCCGCGTGCCGACGCTGACCCGGAAGTCGACGCCGCGCAGCGGGGCGATGCCCGAGCGCGTCACGGTCTGCCGGAACTCCGTGCGCTGGCGGGTGTCGAGGCGAGAGACAGCCCCGCGCACCTCGGAGCGGTCGACGCGGCCGCCCCGGTCGCCGCGGCCATCGCGCTCGCCGCGGACATCCCGGTCCGGACGATCGTCGCGGTCGGCTCGCCCGTCCCGCTCGCCGCGCTGAGCCGGGCCGGCATCCCGGCCGCCGCGTTCCCCGGCCTGTCCCGGACGGGCATCCTCGGCGCCGCGCGCGCCCGCACCGCTGGTCGGCCCGTCGACCCGCCCAGCGCCGCCGGTTTCGGTCTTGCCGGCACCCGCACCGCCCGGCGCGGTGGCCGGTCCGCCGGTCTGGCCGCTGGCCCCGCCACGCGTTCCCGCGCCCCCGGCAGGACCCGCGCCACCGCCAGCCCCGCCGGCTCCGCCACCTGCACCGACGCCACCGCCGGCCCCTCCGCCGGCTCCACCACCGGCGCCGACGCCGCCACCAGCGCCGCCTCCGGCTCCGCCACCCGCACCGCCACCGCCGCCGGGGCCGCCCTGCGCGAAGGCCGTCGCCGCGCCGGCTGCGATCACCGCAGCCGCGATCGTGTTCCGTAAGAACCTACTCATGACGTCGTTTCCATCCCTGCTGCCGGCGGCCCGGTTCCGGTGCTGCCGATCGACCCGCAACCCGCCCCGCAACGACGCAGTCCCGAAAACCGTTCCCCATTCCGGCAGGGGTGCGGGCCGGCCCGGAACGTGGCCGCGATGGCGTGGTTTGGCTTGACGGAACGGTGGAACGGGACGGGACCGTGGGCGGGATCACCACACGTGCGATCGAGGCGAACGGCCTGCGCTTCGCCGTCGACGAGGCCGGATCGGGCCCGGACGTCGCCTTGTGCCTGCACGGCTTCCCGGAGGCGCGCCTCTCCTGGCGCCACCAGCTCCCCGTCCTGGCCGCCCGAGGCTGGCACGCCGTCGCCCCGGACCTGCGCGGCTACGGCGAAAGCAGCCGTCCGCGCGAGCAGCGCGCCTACCGCCTCGCGCACCTCGTCGCGGATGCCGCCGCCCTGTTCGATGCGCTGGGCGCCCGGCGCAGGCTCCTCGTCGCGCATGATTGGGGCGGGCTGATCGCCTGGACCTTCGCCATGCAGCGGGCACGCCCCCTCGACGGGCTCGTGATCCTCAACGTGCCCCATCCGGCGGTCTTCCGGGCGGTGATCCGCCGCTCCTGGCGGCAGCGGGCGCGGTCCTGGTACGCCGGCTTCTTCCAGATCCCGCGCCTGCCCGAGGCCCTGCTCACCGCCAACCGCGCCGCGGGGCTGGAGCGGGTCTTCACCGGGACGGCCGTCCGGCCCGACGCCTTCCCACCCGAGGTGCTGGCGCGGTACCGGGCGAACGCGCTTGCGCCCGGCGCGATGACGGCGATGATCGACTATTACCGCGCCAATCTCGGCGCCCTGACCCGCGAGGCGCCCTCGCCCATGATCGACTTTCCGACTCTGATGATCTGGGGCGAGCGGGACACGGCGCTGGGCCTCGAACTGACCGAGGGCTACGGCCCCTACGTCCGCGACTTCACCCTGCGCCGCCTTCCGGAGGCCTCGCACTGGGTCCAGCAGGAGGCGCCCGACGCCGTGAACGCCGCTCTCGGCGCCTGGCTGGAGAGCCGGGCCCTGGGCTAGCCGAGGGCGTCGGCCACTGCCTTGCCGCAGGTCCGGGTGTCGGCGCGGCCGCCGAGGTCGCCGGTGCGCGTCGCCTCGTTCGCGAGCACCCGCTCGATGCCCGAGACGATCTCGGCCGCGGCCTCCCGCTCGCCGAGATGCTCCAGCATCATCGCGCCCGACCAGATCTGGCCGATCGGGTTGGCGATGCCCTTCCCCGCGATGTCGGGGGCCGAGCCGTGGACGGGCTCGAAGACCGAGGGGAAGCGCCGCTCCGGGTTGATGTTGCCCGAAGGCGCGATGCCGATGGTGCCGGTGCAGGCCGGCCCGAGGTCGGAGAGGATGTCGCCGAACAGGTTGGAGGCGACGACCACGTCGAAGCGGTCGGGGTTCAGCACGAAATGCGCGGTGAGGATGTCGATGTGGTACTGGTCCCAGGTCACGTCGGGGTAGCCTTGCGCCACCGCCCGCACCCGCTCGTCCCAGTAGGGCATCGTGATCGAGATGCCGTTCGACTTGGTCGCCGAGGTGAGATGGCGCCGGGGCCGGGTCCGCGCGAGCTCGAAGGCGAATTTGAGCACCCGGTCGGTGCCGTGGCGGGTGAAGATCGATTCCTGCATCGCGAACTCGCGCTCCGTGCCCGGAAACATCCGGCCGCCCGCGTTCGAGTACTCGCCTTCGGTGTTCTCGCGAACGACCCAGAAGTCGATGTCGCCGGGCTTGCGGCCGGCGAGCGGGGAGGGGACGCCGGGCATCAGCCGGACCGGGCGCAGGTTGACGTATTGGTCGAACTCGCGCCGGAACAGGATCAGCGAGCCCCAGAGCGAGATGTGGTCGGGCACCTGGTCGGGCATGCCGACCGCGCCGAAATAGATCGCGTCGTGCGAGCCGATCTGCGCCTTCCAATCCTCGGGCATCATCCGGCCGTGCGCGGCGTAGTAGTCGCAGGAGGCGAAGTCGAACCAGTCGAGGTCGAGACTGAAGCCGTGTCGGCGGGCGCTGGCCTCCAGAACCCGCACGCCCTCGGGCACGACCTCCTTGCCGATGCCGTCCCCCGGAATGACGGCGATGCGGTAGCGGCGCTGGGACATGGGACCTTCCTCGCGGTTCTTCTTCCAGTGGGCCGGATGCCCGGCCTTGCCGCCTAACTATGGCCGCGTGCCGCCCACGTCGACGGATTTCGCGGGCGGCGTGCCGTTAGGCCTTCGAACGCTGATTGGCGGCGAAGCCTCCTCGCGCAGGATGGTACCGACCCGATCACCAGATCCGTCGACCCCGCGGTCGGCCTCCGTCCGCCGGGCGGTCTGTCGCCGGGTGTGAGCGCCGCACGCGTCATCGGCTCCGCGCGCTGCGAGCGCCGGAGGCATGGCTGGCGAGGGGTGACGCGGGACGCCGCGGAACCACCTGAGCTGTCAGTACATGCCGGTCCCCCGGCGTCCCGCAGCACGGGTGTCGGCCCGCGCTGCTCGCGCGTCGCGGTGTGTCGGCGGCCCTCGCCCTGCGCCAGCGCTGAACCCCGGTTCTCTTGCATCCCGGGCCGCTGCAAGGCTCTCTCGCGTGCCGCCTCGTTGTGGGCGGTCACCGCAGGC
>NZ_BPQP01000080.1 GCF_022179305.1 Methylobacterium iners | reverse complement strand
CGCCGTCACCGCCGACGACGGGCCCGGCGAGGAGAAGCCGGCCAAGGGCGCCAAGGCGGCGCCGGAGCCGGAGGACGAGGACGCGCCGATCTTCGACGTCGGTGCCTTCGCCGGCAGCGGCGGCATCGATCCGGGCGCCGAGCTCTACGATCAGGCCGTGGCGGTGGTCATGCGCGACCGCAAGGCCTCGACGAGCTACATCCAGCGCCGCCTCCAGATCGGCTACAACCGGGCCGCCTCGCTGATGGAGCGGATGGAGATCGAGGGCATCGTCGGGCCGGCGAACCACGCCGGCAAGCGCGAGATCCTGATGGAGGGCGTGCCCGTGCCCACCCTCTACGACGACGATTGAGCGACGCGCCGACGCCGCGCGTCCCATATTCGCCACAGGACCGGGCTCTAAGGGCCCGGTCCCCGCCGATTGAATGCCTTCGGAGAACGCCCACGATGATCGGCCGCCGCCATCGCCCCGCCGCCGGTCCGCTGCTCCTCCTGACGGCCGCGCTTCTCCTGCCGCGCCCGGCCGAGGCGCAGGTCGGCGCCTTCCTCGACGGCCTGTTCGGTCGCAAGGAGCAGCCCGCCCCGGAGCCGGAAGCGGCGCCTGCCGCCCCGCCGGCGGCCAAGAAGCCTGCCGCGCAGGCTCCGGCCAAGCCCGCCAAGGATGCGAAGGCCCCCGAGAAGCCGGCCGAGAAGACCGGCAGCCTCAAGACCGGCGCCAAGCCCGCCTCCGAAACGAACGCCAAGGTCGCCGCCGTCGGCGCGCCGTCTGCCATCGCTCTGGAGACGGACCCCGCGACCCTGCTCGCCCAGGCCAACGGCTACTTCAACGGCATCGCGACCCTGACCGGCACCTTTGTCCAGATCGGCCCGGACGGCCGCCGGATCGGCGGCAAGCTGACGCTCGCCAAGCCCGGGCGGCTCCGCTTCGACTACGACCAGCCCTCTCCGCTCGAAGTCGTCGCCGACGGCACCTCGGTGGCGGTGCGCGACCGCAAGCTCGCGACCCAGGATCTCTACTTCATCTCGCAGACGCCGCTGAAATTCCTGCTGCGCGAGAAGATCGACCTTGCCCGCGACCTCTCGGTGACCGACGTCACCAACGACCCGGGCGGCGTGCGCATCATGCTGGAGGATCGGGCGACGCTGGGCGGCACCTCGAAGATCCAGCTCTTCTTCGACAACGAGGTGAAGACCCTGAGCCAGTGGCGGATCACCGACCCGCAGGGCTACCAGACCACGGTGCAGCTCTCGAACCTGCAGAAGGGCAAGACCGTCGACGCGGGCCTGTTCTTCATCAATTACGGCCGAGCTGAGGACAAGGCGGCGCAGCAGCTGCTGCAGCGGCAGTAGCGCCGTTCGGCTGCATCGATCGCTCGCGGACCGGCGCCAGATATCCGAAGCCACTCCACCTCGGCCGACCGAGCCGACGAGCCTGTGCGCCCACGGCGCGACGGCCGTTGCATCCGCGGCCCAAAGGCGGCATCGCTCCCCGCGATACTTTGGGTGGGAGCGAAGCGGAATGACGGCCGAGGAAATCGCGGATCTGAACAGGGCGCGCGCGAGCCTTGCCCGCCAGCGCAACGCGCTCGCCAAGCGGATTGGGTCGAGCGAGCTCGCCGCCGCCTCGGCCGCGGAGGATTTCATGCGCGTCCTACTCGCGATCGAAGCGGTGGACCGCGCCCTGACCGAAGCCGGCCAGCCCTACATGTCGCCGGATACGGCGAGGATCGCATGAGGCGCCGCGCGCGACATTGATGCCGGCCCTCCCAGGGGAACCCTTCCTCGCCGCGGCAGATTGCAGGGTCCGGGCCGTCCAGCCCGCGGAAGGGTCGGCTAGACCGCGATGAACGAGGAAGCCGACACGACGGAGGCGGACGCCGCCGCAGCGAGGGAGCGCATCGAGACGATCCTGGTGCGCCTGCCTCCTGGTGCCCGTGCGGCTTTCTGGAAGGCGGTGCGGACCTGCTACACGTTCTCGGCGCCCCCGGAGGATCAGCCCGAGAATGCGAGCCGCGCACCTGATCGATCAGGCCGGGATTGAGCAGGGCGCGGCCAAGCCCCTCACCCGCCTAATCGTCCGAGACCGAGTTCGTCTCCCGCGGCGGTGAGCGGGTCAGGCTCTTGATGGTGCGCAGTGGGCGGCCGGACTTCTCCGCGATCACCCGGTCCTGCTCGGCGATGAGGTCGCGGGCTGGCTCGTCGCCGTCGAGGCCCCCGAGGATCTGCATCGGCACCCGGCGGTTCGAGGCGCGACTGTCATCCTCGTAGACGACGTCGAACAGGACGGACCCGCGCTCCTGCGGTTTCGACTTGGTACGCTTGGCCATGACAGACGCTCGGGATGGGGTTGGGAAACAAGCCAACGGCCACGGATGGCGGGTGCTGGCGCGCGTACATCCGGCGTCGCCCGCGTTCCCGGCGTCGTGGCCGTCTCCGATCAAGCGACGATGTCGCGATCGGCATGAGGCTGAAATGGGGTCGCCACACCGGTTTTTCAACGCGCGCCGGCGCCGGTTACGCGCCGATGCCGAGATTTCGCCGGGCCTGCCTGGGCTGGAGCGTGTCACGCTGATCTCGGAAGTTCGGATCACGGACCTGGAGCTTGTGCCTGGGATATGGATCGTGCCGCTGCTCGGGACGGCGAGACGAGGATCAACGCTCCCCGGCCTCCGGAAAGATCCCGAATCGCATCGATCGAGCGCCTGCCCGCGGGAACCCCGTCGGGTCGAGGTCGTTGGTGTACCAGGTCTCAACAGCCGTCGACCTTCCCAAGGGTCGAACCGCCCGCTCCGCCAAAAGGCGGGGTGGGCTGTTTCTTTTGCGGACTTCGCGCGTTGTGAGGCGCGGCGGCGTGCGATCCACCCCCGCTTTCTTGGCAGACGGCCGCCCGGCGGAGCGTGGAACCGGAATCCGCGCCGCACCCCGGACGGGCGGCATCGGAGTTCTTGTATGCGCAGTCTTCTCGCCCTCGTGGTCCTCGCCGTCGCGGGCTTCGTGCTCGTCGGCATGTTCGTGGCGCCGTCGCAGCCGCCGCTGCGGGCCTGGTACCTGAACAATGCCTGCGTGCATCTCGACAAGGTCACGCCGCAGATCTGCGCCCCGGCCCGCGAGGCCGATAGCGGTCAGCAGAGAACCTGAGCGCTCTTGCCCGCGCCCGCGATTGGGCCTTCCGCGACCGCAACACGGGACGGATCACGATCGCCCAAAGGCCGAACGCGCCGCTCCTGCTCTTCGCGGGCTGCGCCGCCTTCGCCTGGGCGTTCGATCCGCCGGGGGCCTTCGGCGGCGCGATCCGCGTCGTCGGCAGTCTCGCCCTCGTCTATTGGGCCGTCGATGAGCTTGTCCGCGGCGTGAACCCCTGGCGGCGTGGTCTCGGCGCCGCCGTGCTCACGTACCAGGCCTCCACCCTCCTGGCGTGATCAGGCCTTGTGCGCCTTGCCGCGCTCGATTCCCTCGAGGATCAGGCGGTACGCCTCGGCCTTGTCGCCCCAGCGCACGATCTTGACCCACTTGCCGGGCTCCAGGTCCTTGTAGTGCTCGAAGAAGTGCTGGATCTGGTGGAGCGTGATGTCGGGCAGGTCGGTGTAGTTCTCGATGCGGTCGTAGCGCATGGTCAGGTCGCGCGAGGGCACCGCGACGATCTTCTCGTCCTCGCCGGCATTGTCCTCCATCACGAGGACGCCCACCGGCCGCACGCTCATGATGGCGCCCGGCACGATCGCCCGGGTATTGGCGACGAGCACGTCGCAGGGGTCGCCGTCGCCCGAGAGCGTGTGCGGGATGAAGCCGTAATTCCCGGGGTAATGCATCGCCGTGTAGAGGAAGCGGTCGACGACCAGTGCGCCCGAGGCCTTGTCCATCTCGTACTTGATCGGCTCGCCGCCGATCGGCACCTCGATGATGACGTTGACGTCGTGCGGCGGGTTCTTCCCGATCGAGACCGCGTCGATGATCATGGCATGTCCTTGGCTGCGGCAGGGGCCGGTAGAGGTCCCGTTGCCCCGCTTCTTAAGGCGCTTCCGCGGCGAAGGAAATTGTCCCGAAGGCCATTCGTGCGACCGATCAGGCCGACGGCTTGCCACCGCCCCTGATGCGTTGCCAGGTCCGCTCGATCCAGCGGGCGGAATGCTCCAGGGGGATCTTGAGCCAGGGAATGTCCTGGCTGAGCAGCGCGAGGCCGAGGGGCAGCATCCAGAGGCCGAGGATCGGCAGGATCGAGAACACCCCGCCGAGAATGAAGAGCAGCGCGGCCCCGATCCGGATCCAGCGGCGCGAGGGCTCGCGCAGCCATTCGACCGCCTTGCGCATGCGATCGGGCAGCTTCTCGCTGAGATGCGTGACCCGCGCGTCCCAATCCTCCGCGGTGACGCTCATGCGGCGGTCTCGGCGGGTCGTGGCGAAGTGATCTGCATGCCTCGGAGATAAGGACCCGCCATCCCCTTCGCCAGGGTGGCGCCTCAGCCGAAGCGGTAGGCCACCTTCGGCAGCAGCGCGCCGGCCATGCGGTCGACGGCTTGCGCGACGACGGTGCCGCCGAGCCCGGCGTAGAAGGCGCGCGCGCGCTCGTTCTCGGCGAGCGACCAGACTCCGATCCGCCCCATGCCGTGGTCGCCGAGATCGTTGCGCACCGCCCAGAAGAGGCGCCGCCCCAGGCCCAGACCCTGGTGCGAGGGCGCGATGTAGAGCTCGTCGATCTCACCCGAGGTCTTCAGCGCTCCGCTCCGCGCCCGTCCGTAGGCGGCGTAGCCGATCACGCCCTCCCCCGTCTCGACGACGGCGAGCGGCCGCCCCCGTCGCGCGGCGGCCCGCCACCAGAGCGGCCCGCGCTGCGCGATCATGCGCTCCAGCGAGACCCCGGGGATGATGCCGCGATAGGCCTCGCGCCAGGCCTCGTCGAAGACCGTCGAGAGCGCCGCCGCATCCTCCGGGCGGGCGCGGCGGATGCTGGTCGTGCTCGTGCTCATGACGGTTTCCCACGGCCGCAGGAGGTGACGGATCGCATCGAAGACCATGATGCCGGCGAAGGAAAGGCAAGCGCAATGCGGAAACCGCGCGACGAATCGGTCATGCGCGCCGCGTTGCCCGGCCACCCCCCGGCTGTTAGAGGCACGGATCAGCTCCCGGAGCGGTCGGCCCTCTCACACGTGTTCAATCGGTTCCTCAAGCCCGAGACGCGCTACGCCCGGCGCATGGCTCGGATCGCCCGCTTCGAGCGCCCGATCCAGGGGCCCGCCTCGCGCCTGATGGCCTGGGCGAACATGCTGCTCGTCGATCACGGGGTTTTTCGGCTCGCCTACCTGAACCGTCACGAGATCGGCCGGGGCGGCATGTGGCGCTCGGCCCAGCCCACGCCCCACCAGCTCGCCTGGTTCCGCAGGCAGGGCGTGCGCACGGTGATCTCGCTGCGCGGCGGGCGCGAGCACGGCTCATGGCCGCTCCAGCGCGAGGCCTGCGAGCGGCAGGGCCTCCACCTCGTCGAGTTCGTGCTGCGCTCGCGCGAGGCGCCCTCCCGCGAGACCATCCTCGCCGCCAAGGATTTCTTCGCGAGCGTGCAGTACCCGGCCGTGATGCACTGCAAGTCGGGCGCCGACCGCGCCGGGCTTGCCGCCGCGCTCTACCTCATCCTGCACGAGGGCCGGCCCGTCGCCGAGGCGATGGGTCAGCTCTCGCCCCGCTACGGCCATTTCCGCTTCGCCAAGACGGGGATCCTCGACGCCTTCTTCGAGCGCTACCGCCGCGAGGGCGAGGCGAAGGGGCTCGATTTCCTGACCTGGGTCGAGACGGCCTACGACCCCGAGGCGCTGCAGCGCGAGTTCCGGCCTAGCTTCTGGTCGGAGTTGCTCGTCGATCGGGTGATGAAACGCGAATAGAGGTGTTTATCGCCTTCCCTCCCCCTTGTGGGGAGGGATCGAGGGTGGGGGTGGTTCCGCTGGCCTCCGCAGCAGGGTCGCCCAGCCACCCCCACCTCCTCCCCACAAGGGAGAGGCGAGGCGCCGCGATCGAAAATGTATCACTCCGCCGCGGGCCGTGCCGCCTCCCGGAACGGATGGGCCGGGTAGACGCCCACGATCCGCAACTCGCGCGAGAAGTAGCGCAGCTCGTCGAGCGCCCGGGCGAGGCCGGGGTCCTCGGGGTGGCCGTCCACCTCGGCGTAGAACTGCGTCGCCGAGAACTGGCCCTCGACCATGTAGCTCTCGAGCTTCGACATGTTGACGCCGTTCGTGGCGAAGCCGCCGAGCGCCTTGTAGAGGGCGGCCGGGATGTTGCGCACACGGAAGACGAAGCTCGTGACGGCCGGACCCGCATCGGCGCCGAGCGGAACGGACTCGGGCGCGAACACCACGAAGCGCGTGGTGTTGTGGCTCTCGTCCTCGACGTCGCGCTCCAGGATGTCGAGGCCGTAGACCTCGGCCGCCAGCGCCGGCGCCAGCGCGGCCCGGCTCGGATCGCGGGCCTCCGCGACCTCGCGGGCGGCGCCGGCCGTATCGCCCGCCACGACCGCCTTCAGGCCGAGGCGGCGGATGATCTTGCGGCATTGGCCGAGCGCATGGACGTGGCTGTGCACGCTGGTCAGCGCCTCGACCGCGGTGCCCGGCAGCGCCATCAGCTGGAAGTGGATCGGCAGGAAGTGCTCGCCGATGATGTGCAGGTCGGAGGTCGGGATGAGATGGTGGATGTCGGCGACGCGGCCGGCGATCGAATTCTCGATCGGGATCATCGCGAGCGCGGCCCGGCCCTCGTTCACGGCGGCGAAGGCGTCCTCGAAGGTCGGGCAGGCGAGCGCCGTCCAGTCGGGATAGGCCTGCCCGCAGATGATGTGCGAGTTGGCGCCGGGCTCCCCCTGATAGGAGATGGTCGTGAGCGGCATCGGGCGGGTCTCGATCAGTTGAGGCGCCGCGCCGCCAGGAGCGCCCGGGCGCGTTCCAGGTCGGCAGGCGTGTCGACGCCGAGCGGCAGGTCGTCCACCACCATCGCGTCGATGCGCATGCCGGCCTCCAGCGCGCGCAGTTGCTCGAGCTTCTCCCGGGTCTCGAGCTCGCCGGGCTCCAGGACCATGAAGCGCACCAGCGCCTTCCGGCGATAGGCGTAGAGGCCGATATGGTGGAACAGGGGCCCCTCGCCCCAGGGAGCCTGCGCTCGGGTGAAGTAGAGCGCGCGCAATCGGTTCGGGCCGACATGGTGGCCGACGAGCTTGACCACGTTCGGGTTGCGGGCCTCCGCCTCGTCGGTGATGCGCGCGCAGAGGGTCGCGATGTCGACGTTGCGGTCGGCGAGCGGCATGATCGCCGCACCGATGATGGCCGGGTCGATGGTGGGCAGGTCGCCCTGCACGTTGACGACGACGTCGTGGTTGCCCTGCGGGTCGACGATCTCCAGAGCCTCGGCGAGGCGGTCCGAGCCGGAAGGATGGTCGGCGCGGGTGAGCACGGCGATGCCGCCCATCGCCTCGATGGTCTCGACGATCTCGGTCGCGTCCGTCGCCACGACGACAGGCCCGATCCCCGCCTCGACGGCGCGGCGCCAGACATGGACGATCATCGGCTCGCCGACGAGATCGGCCATCGGCTTGTTCGGCAGGCGGGTCGCCGCCATGCGCGCAGGGATCAGGACGAGGGGATCTGACATCGCTCTTTCCGCGCGGGTGCTTAACAGGGGCGACGCGCGTTGTCATCGCGTCCGCCGGCACCTGCCGCGACGCATCCTCTGCGACCAAGCGGACGTTGCATCGCGCGATGTCTGGCATTGTCAAGATCGGCGTTGAGCGGCTAAGCACCCTCGACCCTTTCCAAAGTCCGGCGCCGTACCCGTCGGAGGTCGATCAGCGCCGTCCCGGCTGGGCGGCACCGGAGTTGTCGAGAATGGATTCGTTCGAACTGAACAAGGTCGCCGGTGCCGTGCTGGGCACGCTCCTGTTCGCATTTGGGTCTGGGTTCGTCGCGGACATGATCTATCACTCGAAGCCCGCCGGGAACGCGGGCTACGCCCTGCCCGAGCCGGAGCCTGCCGCGGCCGGCGGCGGCGCCCCGGCCGCGGCCCAGGCCGAGCCGATCGCGGTGCGGCTCGCCAGCGCGAACGCGGAGAAGGGCCAGTCCGGCTCGAAGGCCTGCGCCGCCTGCCACAGCTTCGAGAAAGGCGGACCCAACAAGGTCGGTCCCGGCCTCTGGGACACCGTGGAGCGCCAGAAGGCGGCCCATGGCGGCTTCGAGTACTCGGCGGCCCTGAAGGAGAAGGGCGGCACCTGGACCTATGCCGACCTCGACGCCTTCCTCGAGAACCCCAAAGCCTACGCCAAGGGCACCAAGATGGCGTTCGCGGGCATCTCTTCGCCCCAGGAGCGCGCCAACGTGGTCGCCTACCTGCGCGCTCTCTCCGACAGCCCGAAGCCGCTGCCGGTGGCCGAGAAGAAGGAGGCTCCGGCTGCGGAGGCCAAGCCTGACGCGAAGCCGGAAGCCAAGCCCGCCGCCGCGCCGGCCGGCGACAAGCCGGTGGCGAACAAGCCCTCGGAGGGCAAGGATTCCCCGGCCAAGCCCGGCGATCCGAAATCCCCCGACGCGACGCCGGCCCAGCCGAAGCCGCCGGAGGCGACGACCACCCGCAACGATCCCGGGCCGAAGGCCGCCCAGGAATCGACGTCCAATCCGGGCACCGCTCAGACGGCGCCGACCGCGCCCGCGGCTCCGAACGCCGGCACGCCGGAGAAGCCTGCGCAGTAATTGCACGGGGCGGTTCCGCGAGACGATCCGAGAGGCCGGGGCCTGCGCTCCGGCCTCTCTGCTTTTTACGCATCCGGGCCGCCTCAGTCGCCGGTCCGGTCCTGCGCGCAAGCGTCGACTTGGCGTTCCCCGAGTCTCCGTCCTAGAACGACGCCCTGCCTGCGTCCGCGGACGCGAAGCCGGAGAGCGTCCCATCGTGATGCGAACAGCCCTGAGCGGACGTCTCGTCGCCGCGACGCTCGCCATCCTGTCGTTCGGCCTGCCCGCGAGCGCCGCGCCGGAAGGCGGCTGGATGCACGCGATCACCCTGATGGGGCAGCCCAAATACGGGCCGGACTTCAAGCATTTCGACTACGCCGATCCCGACGCGCCTAAGGGCGGCCTCGTGCGGCTCGGCGCGCAGGGCGGCTTCGACAACTTCAACTACGTGGTCTCGGGCCTGAAGGGCGACCTCGAGGGCGGGATCACCCTGATCTACGACACCCTGATGTCGGATTCGGCCGACGAGCCCTTCACCTCCTACGGCCTCGTCGCTGAGGGCGTGCGGCTTGGCGACGATCTCTCCTCCGTCTCCTATCGGCTGCGGGAGGGCGCGCGCTGGCACGACGGTAAGCCGATCACGGCCGAGGACGTGGTCTGGTCCTTCGAGGTCCTCAAGGCCAACAGCCCCTTCTACTCCGCCTATTACCAGACGGTGACGAAGGCCGAGGCGAAGGGCGAACGGGAGGTGACCTTCACCTTCTCGGAGGCCGGCAACCGCGAGTTGCCGCAGGTGCTCGGCCAGCTCCGCATCCTGCCGAAGCATTGGTGGACGGGCAAAGATGCGCAGGGCAAGCCCCGCGACGTCACCCAGACGACCCTGGAGATCCCCCTCGGCTCCGGACCCTACCGGCTGGCGAAGTTCGATCCGGGCCGCAGCGCCACCTACGAGCGGGTCGCGGATTACTGGGGCAAGGACCTGCCCGTGAATCTCGGCCGCAACAATTTCGGCACGATGCGCTACGAGTATTTTCGCGACTCGACGGTGCTGATCGAGGCGCTGAAGGGCGACCTCTTCGATTTCCGCACCGAGAACGTCGCCCGCAACTGGGCCACGGCCTACGACGACTTCCCCGCCGTGAAGGAGGGCCGCCTTGTCAAGGAGGAGTTTCCGGACCGCGGCAACGGCATCATGCAGGCCTTCGTCTTCAACCTGCGCAAGCCCAAATTCGCCGACGAGCGCGTGCGCCGGGCCTTCAACCTCGCCATGAACTTCGAGGAGATGAACCGGGCACTGTTCTACGGCCTCTACAAGCGGATCGACTCCTACTATTTCGGCTCGGAGCTCGCCTCCTCGGACCTGCCGGCGCCCGATGAGCTGGCGCTGCTCGAACCGCTCAAGGACAAGGTCCCGCCGGCCGTCTTTGCGACGCCCTACACCAACCCCGTGAACGGCAGCCCGGAGGCGGTGCGCGCCAACCTGCGCGAGGCCGTGCGGCTCCTCAAGGAGGCCGGCTACGAGCTCAAGAACGGGCAGATGACCAACGTGAGGACGGGCGAGCCGCTCACCGTCGAGTTCCTCGAGTTCCAGAGCGTGTTCGAGCGGGTGGTCCTGCCCTTCGCCGCGCAGCTCAAGCTGATCGGCATCAACAGCAACCTGCGGGTCATCGACCAGGCGCAGTACCAGAACCGGCTCCGCGCCTTCGACTTCGACATCACCACCAGTTCCTGGCCGGAGAGCCTGTCGCCGGGCAACGAGCAGCGGGAGTATTGGGGTTCGGCTTCGGCCGACAAGCAGGGCTCGCGCAACATCGCGGGGATCAAGGACCCGGCCATCGACGCACTGATCGAGAAAGTGATCTTCGCGCCTGACCGGCCCGGTGTGATCGCCGCGACCCGCGCCCTCGACCGTGTGCTGCTCGCCCACCATTACGTCGTGCCGCAATGGGCGTCCGGCGTCTCGCGGACGCTGCGCTGGAACCGGTTCTCGCGGCCCAAGATCCTGCCGCAATACGGCAGTTCGGGCTTCCCGACGACGTGGTGGTACGACGAGGCGCTCGCGGCCAAGACCGGGGCGCCCCGGTGAGGCCGACCCGGCGCGGCCTCGTCCTCGGCGCGGGCGCGCTCGCGGCCTGCCCCAGGATCGCGCTGGCTCAGGTCCCCCGCAAAGCCCACGGCCTGTCGAGCTTCGGCGAACTCAAATACCCCGAGAACTTCCCGAACTTCGACTACGTGAACCCGGCCGCGCCCCGCGGCGGCCGCTTCTCGGCGCAGATCAGCTCGACCCTCGGCAACCAGTCGCTTCAGACCTTCAACACCCTGAACATCTACGTGCTGCGGGGCGACGGGGCCGCGGGCATGGACCTCACCTTCGACAGCCTGATGGTCCGCGCGTTCGACGAGCCCGACGCCCTCTACGGGCTGCTCGCCCGCTCCGTCGAGATCGATGCGGACGGCCTCGCCTACCGCTTTCGCCTGCGCCCGCAGGCCCGCTTCCACGACGGCTCGCGCCTCACCGCCGCCGACGTCGCCTTCTCGCTCAAGCTCCTGAAGGAGAAGGGCCATCCGGCGATCTCCCAGGTCCTGCGCGACCTGGCCGATGCGACGGCCGAGGCCGAGGACCTCGTGCTCGTCCGCTTCGTGCCCGGCCGCAGCCGCGACCTGCCGCTCTTCGTGGCGGCCCTGCCCGTCTTCTCGGCCGCCTATTACCGCGCCCGCGACTTCGAGGCCTCCTCGCTCGAACCGCCCCTGGGCTCGGGGCCCTACCAGGTCGGGCGGCTCGAGGCCGGGCGCTTCATCGAGCTGCAGCGCGTGAACGACTACTGGGCGGCCGACCTGCCCGTCATGGTCGGCCAGAACAATTTCGAGGCGCTGCGCTACGAGTATTTCCGCGATCGCCAGGTCGCCTTCGAGGCCTTCAAGGGCGGCGCCTTCACCTACCGCGAGGAGTTCACCGCCCGGGTCTGGGGCACGGGCTACGACTTCCCCGCCGTGCAGGAGGGCCGCGTGCGCCGCGAGACCATCCCCGACGCGACGCCCTCCGGCACCCAGGGCTGGTGGATCAACACCCGCCGCGAGGCCTTTCGCGATCCGAGGGTCCGCGAGGCGATCGGCCTGTGCTTCGACTTCACCTGGACCAACAAGAACCTGATGTTCGGGGCCTATACCCGCACGGCCTCCTTCTTCGAGAACTCGGACCTCAAGGCCACGGGCAAGCCCTCCCCCGAGGAGCTCGCGCTGCTCGATCCGCTGCGCGCCGACCTGCCCTCGGAGGTCTTCGGCGAGCCGTGGTCGCCGCCGGAATCCGACGGGTCCGGCCAGGACCGGGCGCTGCTCAGCCGCGCCGTCGCCCTGCTGCGCGAGGCGGGCTGCGCCCGCGAGGAAGGCAGCATCAAGCTGCCGGGCGGCAAGCCGCTGGAGATCGAGTTCCTCGACGTCGATCCGAGCCTCGAGCCGCACACGCTGCCCTTCATCCGCAATCTCGGCCTGATCGGCATCAAGGCCCGCATCCGGCAGGTCGACGCCTCGCAGTATCAGGCGCGCCTCAAGGATTTCGATTTCGACGTCACGGTGCGCCGCTACTCGAGCGGCCTGACGCCCGGGCCTGAGCTGCGCGAAACCTACGGCAGCCGCGCCGCCGCGACGCCGGGCTCCAACAACCTCGCCGGCATCGCGAGCCCCGCCGTCGACGCGCTCATCGACAAGGTGACGGGCGCCGCCTCCCGGGCCGAGCTCACCCAGGCCTGTCGGGCGCTGGACCGGGTGCTGCGGGCCGGCCGCTACTGGGTACCGATGTGGTACGGCTCGACGCACCGCATCGCCGTCTGGGACATCTACGGCCGCCCGGCCAAGGGCCCGACCTATGGCCTCGGCGTGCCGAGCACCTGGTGGTTCGACGCGGACAAGGCCCGGCGGATCGGCCGGATCTGAGGAGGCCCATGCTCGCCTACATCCTGCGCCGCCTCGCCCTGATGGTGCCGACCATCCTCGGCATCATGCTGATCACTTTCACGATCGTGCAGTTCGCCCCCGGCGGCCCCGTCGAGCGGGTGCTCGCGCAGCTTCAGGGCCAGAACGATGCCGGCCTGTCGCGGGTGACGGGGGGCGCGGGCGATCTCGGCGGCGCCGGCGCGGTGAACCGGGGCGGCGGCGAGGCCAATTCCCGCTATCGCGGGGCGCAGGGGCTGGATCCTGCCTTCATCAAGAAGCTCGAACAGCAATTCGGCTTCGACAAGCCCGCCCACGAGCGCTTCCTGAAGATGATCTGGGACTACGCCCGGTTCGATTTCGGCAACAGCTACTTCCGAGACGTCTCGGTGCTGCAGCTCATCCGCGAGCGCCTGCCGGTCTCGATCTCGATCGGCCTCTGGATGACCCTCCTGTCCTACGCGATCTCGATCCCGCTCGGCATCCGCAAGGCGGTCAAGGACGGCTCGCGCTTCGATCTCTGGACCTCCGGCGTCGTCATCGTCGGCTACGCCGTGCCGAGCTTCCTGTTCGGGCTCCTCCTCATCATCCTGTTCGCGGGCGGCTCGTTCTTCCAGGTCTTCCCGATCCGGGGCCTGACCAGCGAGGGCTGGGAGAACTTTTCGCTCTGGGGCAAGATCGTCGACTACGTCTGGCACATGACGCTGCCGCTGACCGCGCTCGTGCTCGGCGCCTTCGCGACCTCGACGCTGCTCACGAAGAACTCGTTCCTCGACGAGATCCGCAAGCAATACGTGCTCACCGCCCGCATGAAGGGCCTGACCGAGCGGCAGGTCCTCTACGGCCACGTCTTCCGCAACGCCATGCTCATCGTCGTCGCCGGCTTTCCCGGGGCCTTCATCACGGCCTTCTTCTCGGGCTCGCTCCTGATCGAGACGATCTTCACCCTCGACGGGCTCGGGCTCCTCTCCTTCACGGCCATCGTCGGCCGCGACTACCCGATCGTCTTCGCGACGCTCTACATCTTCTCGCTGCTGGGGCTTGCCGTGAACCTGCTCTCGGACCTGATCTACACCTGGATCGATCCGCGCATCGACTTCTCCGCCCGGGCGACCTGACCCCCGATGACCTCCCTGCCGCTGGTCGTGCGCCCGGAGACCGCCGGGGATGCCGAGTCGATCGACCGCTTGCACGATCGCGCCTTCGGCCCCGGCCGCTTCGCGCGGACCTCCTACCGCCTGCGGGAGGGCGTCCCGCATCTCCCCAGCCTCAGCTTCACGGCGTTGGTCGGGACCTTCCTCGTCGGCTCGGTAAGGATCAGGCCCGTGCGGATCGGCGAGGCGCTGGCGCTCATGCTGGGGCCGCTCACCGTCGATCCGAGCTTCGAGGGGCGCGGCATCGGCGCGGCCCTGATGGAGGCCTGCCTCGGCGCGGCCGAGGCCGAGGGCCATGCCCTCGTCATCCTGGTGGGGGATGCGCCCTATTATGCCCGCTTCGGCTTTTCCGCCGTGCCCCCGGGGCGTCTGACTATGCCTGGCCCTGTCGATCCCGCGCGCCTCCTCTGGCGCGGGCTCACCGAGGATGCGGTGGAGAGCGTGGGTGGCCTGGTCACCTCGGCGCGGGCGGTACCCACCCCGGCCTAGCACCCGCGGCGCTTGCGAGGACCTCACGGGCGACCGCGAAAACATCCGGCAGGATACGATCCCCCCATGCTGTGAGCACCACGCTCCGGCGCAAGGCGTCGAGACCCTCCATCGCGACTCAGGCGCGCTCATCGAGCCAGGTCCGTGTGTCATGGGCCGCCGGAAGGTAGCGCTGCGCGAGCCGGGCCAAGGCCGCGTAGCTCACCGCGCCGCCGCGGACGAGGTCGCTGAGGGTTTCGACCTCGGTCTCGTAGAGGAAGTCCCGGACGTGGTGTTCGTGCTCGGGCGGCACCACCTCCGCCCGCAGGGCCGCCAGCAGCGAGGCCGCATCGATCCGGTCGCGCGTCGAGGCGTTGATGTGCGCGACCGCGGAGGCCAGGGGTCGATCGAAGCCGGTCGTCATGGCGCGCTCGGGTCGGGGCTCAGGTTCAGCCTCCGATTACCCCGATACGCCGGAGCTGTCCCCTCCCCCTTGTGGGGAGGGGTAGGGGTGGGGGTGGTTCCGCCTGGTCAGCGGGCGGGTTGCCCAGCCACCCCCCCCCTCCAACTTCTCCCCACAAGGGGGACGAGAGTGCGCCGCACTGCGCCGCCCCCACCTTACGCCACACGCCCGCGCCGCCCTTCGACCAGCCACATCGCCAGAACCGCCGCCGCCAGCAGCGCCAGCGCGGCGAGGCCGAGCGCCAGGGGATAGACCTCGACGCCGCGGATCGTGGCGCTGTCGCTCGGGCGCAGGCCGATCCAGTCGGCGCCGCTGAGGCGGCCGCTGCGCACGCTCTGGAGGCGGGGCACCTCGATGCCGCCACCCGCCTCGGCGACGCGACGGACGGAGCCGCCGGTGCTCTCGGCCAGCGCCCTCAGACGCTCGGTGTCGCTGAAGACGTCGGCGAGCTCGCGCGGGTTGGGAGGGCCGACGCTGACGAAGGCGACGAGCCCGCCCGAGCGCAAGGTGTGCAGACCGAGTTCCTTGGCCTCGAAGGTCGCCGAGAACAGTCCCGGCTCGGATTGGGTCAGGGTGAGGCTCTGCTCGCCGCCGCTCGGGCCCGTGACGGTTACCGGATCGGTGGTCTCGGCCATGGTCTGACGCTCGACGCGAACCTCGCGGCCCTGAGCGGTGGTCTGGGCGCGCAGGGCCTCCTCCTCCAGCGCCGGCTCCTTCATCAGCCAGTGGCCGAGCCGGCGCAGCAGGTCGAGATAGGGGCCGCCCTCGGCGTAGCCCCGCGCCCAGAGCCAGGCGTGGTCCGAGAGCAGCAGGGCCACCCTCCCCTTCTCCTCGCGCGAGAGGGCGAGGAGCGGCAGGGCGTTGGCGCCCTGCAGGATCGGCTGCACGCCGGGCTTCGTCTGGGCCGAGACGATGCGCAGCCAATCGCCCCAGGCCGGCGGCGTCGATTCCGAGCCCGGCAGGGCCCGGGTGACGGGGTGGCGAGTGCCCACGCCCGTGAGCGCCGCCTTGTAGGGCTGCTCGACGACGCGGCCGTTCGGCTCGCCGGGTAGGATTTGCGAGAGCCGCGTACGCGCCAGGCTCGAGGTGGAGGCGAATTCGGGGCCTGCCGCGATGAGGAGCGCGCCGCCGTCGCGGACGTAGCGGACGATGTTCTCGAAATAGGCGGAGGGCAGCACGCTCTGGTTGGCGTAGCGGTCGAAGATGATCAGGTCGAAATCCTTGATCTTCTGGACGAACAGCTCGCGGGTCGGGAAAGCGATGAGCGAGAGCTCGGAGATCGGCGTGCCGTCCTGCTTCTCCGGCGGCCGCAGGATGGTGAAGTGGACGAGGTCGACATTGGCGTCCGACTTCAGGAGATTGCGCCAGGTGCGCTCGCCCTGGTGCGGCTCGCCGGAGACGAGGAGCACCCGCAGCTTCTCGCGGATGCCCTCAATGGGCAGCACGGCGCGGTTGTTGACCACCGTCAGCTCGCCCGGCAGAGGCTCGACCTCGATCTCGACGACGTTGGGCCCGCCATGCTCGATCCGGGTCTGGAGCGCGAAGGCCTGGCCCGTCGGCACCGAGCGGCGCTCGATCTCCTCGCCGTCGCGGCGCACGGTGACGACCGCGTTGCCGGTGCCGCCGCGCTCCATCACCTCGGCGCGGATGGTGACGTCCTTGCCGACGATGCCGAAGCGGGGGGCCTCGAGCATCCTGATCTGGCGGTCGCGCTCGTCCGGCCGCCCGGTGACGAGGACGTGGAGCGGCGCCTTGAAGCCCAGAGCCGCGGCCGAGGCCGGGATGTCGTGCACGACGCCGTCGGTGAGCATGACCACGCCGGCGAGCCGCTCGGCAGGCACGTCGGCCAGTGCCTGCGAGAGGGCGGCGAAGAGCTTGGTGCCGTCGTCCCCTTGCGTCGAATCCGGCACGTCGACGAAGCGCGGCTCGATGTTGGTGAGCGCACCGAAGCGGCGCTGAAGCTCGGCCCGCACGGTGTCGGTCATGGCGGGGCGCTCGCCCAGCGCCTGGGACCCTGAGCGGTCGACGACGATCGCGGCGACGTCCTTGACCGGCTCGCGGTCCTCGCGAACGAGGGAGGGGTTGGTCAACGCCGCCAGCACCAGGGCAAGCGCCAACGCCCTCAGCAGCGCCACGCGACCCCGCGCGAAGATGGCGAGCCCGACAAGCAGCGCGACGAGGATCCCGAGTCCGGCGAGGACGGGCCAGGGCAGCAGGGGCGTGAAGCTGAGGCTCAGCATGGTCCGTTACCCTTGCCGATGGCGTCGTAGGGGACGGGAACCTGGACGCGCTTCCCTCCCCCTTGTGGGGAGGGGTCGAGGGTGGGGGTGACTGAGTGACCCCGTGCGGAGGCAAGCGGAACCACCCCCACCTCCAACGCCTCCCCACAAGGGGGAGGAGATGCGATCCGCTCGGGCCGCGGGACATGTACGGATCAAGAAATTCACTGCCCCAGCCGCTCCAGCAGCGCCGGCACGTGCACCTGATCCGCCTTGTAGTTGCCCGTCAGCGTGTACATCACGAGGTTGATGCCGCCGCGAAACGCCATCTCGCGCTGGCGCTGGTCGCCGCCCACCACTGGATAGAGCGGCTCGCCGCGCCGGCCCACCGCCCAGGCCGCGGCGAGGTCGTTGCCGGTGATGACGATCGGCGAGACGCCGTCGCCGGCACGGGCCGGGCGCCGCTCGTTGCCCTCGCCGGCCGGCGGCAGGGTCTCGACCCAGGTCTGGCCGGTGGCGTAGCGACCCGGGAAGTTGTCGACGAGGTAGAAGGCCTTGGTCAGCACGTGGTCGGCCGGGACGGGCTCGAGCTCGGGCACCTCCAGCGTCGAGAGCATCTTGCGCAGGTAGGCCGCCTCGGGCGTGGGCGGGCCGCCGGGGCGCGCGGTAAGCGCGTCGCGGGTGTCGAACAGGACGGTGCCGCCGTTGCGCATGAAGGCGTCGATCCGCCGGATCGCGGCCTCGCTCGGCTGCGGCCTCCCTGCGACGATCGGCCAGTAGATCAGCGGGTGGAAGGCGAGCTCGTCCCGGCCCGGATCGATGCCCGCCGGCTCGCCCGGCTCCAGCGCCGTGCGGCTCGCCAGCATCTGGGTGAGACCCGACAGTCCGGCCCGGCTCGCCGTGTCCACCGCCTCGTCGCCGGTGATCACGTAGGCGAGCCGCGTGGCGAGCGCGGAATCGAAGGCCGTGCCGCGCCCGCCCTCGGCGGCCGTGGCCGGTCTGGGCGCCAGGTATCCCGCGCCGAGAAGGGCCAGGGCGATCAAGGCGGCCCGCGCGGGCGCCCGCCCGATGAGGCCGCCCGAGCGGGCGAGGAAGCCGCCGAGCCAGAGCCCCGCCAGCGTGTCGAGAAGCAGGAGCGCGAGCGCTCCCGTGAACAGAGCGGCGCGCAAATCGAGGGTCTCCGTGCCCGTCAGCGCCCCGATCTGGGCGCCGGCGATCGCCGCCTCGTCGAGGGGTGCCAGGCGGTCGCCGTGCTTCAGGGCGTTGATGGCGACTCCGCCGTCGGCGGGGCCGTAGAAGCCGGGCGGATGCTCGTGGGTGGCGCGGTCGGCGTAGTCGGCTGGCACGGCCGTGGCACCGGCCGGGGGGCTGCCGAGCGCCCCGAACCCGTCGAGGGTGAGGCGCGGCGCCAGGACCGTGGCGGCCGGGCGCAGGCCGGCCTCTGCGGCCGGCGGCGTCGTGGTGCCGGCGAGCCCCACGACTCGGCGTAGCATGTCGATGAACAGGCCCGAGAGCGGCAGGTTCGACCAGGTGGTGTCGGCGGTGACGTGGAAGAGCACGACGAGGCCCTGCCCCCGCTTCTCGGCGGTGACGATCGGCGTGCCGTCCTGCAGGGAGGCCCACGTCCGGCCGGGCAGGTCGCCGTCCGGCTCCGCCAGGATCTGCCGGCGCACGCCGATATCGGCGGGCGGAGTCAGCCCGGCGAAGGGGCTCTCGGGGGCGAAGGCGGCCAGCGTCTTCGGGCTGTCCCAGGACAGGGTGCCGCCCAGCGTCCGGCCGCCGCGGCGCAGGCGTACCGGCACCAGGGGGTCGTTGCCGGCGGCGAGCCGCGGCCCGGCGAAGCGCAGGAGCAGGCCGCCCTCGTCGACGAACTTGCCGACGCGGGAGAGGGTCTGATCGTCGAGCGCTCCGACATCGGCGAGAACGAGGACGGAGACCTGCCCGTCCAGCATCTGCGCCACCGAGTCCGCGACGCCCTTGGCGCCGCGCGGCTCGCGCACGTCGGCATAGGGCCCGAGCGCCCGCGACAGGTAGTAGGTCGGCGCCAGCAGCGGCTGGGCCTGGTCGCTGGTGCCGCCGAAGACGAGGCCGACCCGGCGTCGCTTGGCCCGCTCGTCCATCAGCGCGACGGCGCCGGCCGAGCGCTCCGCCGCGATCTCCAGGCGCGCGATCCCGTTGCGCAGCTCCACGGGCAGCTCGAAGGCGACCTCCGTCTCCGTCGCGCCGTCCTTGAACGCGAAGTCCTGCTCGGCGAGGGGCAGGCCCTTCTGGTCGAGGGCCCGCACGAGACCGGCGTCGCGCCCGTTCGGCGCGGCCCGCGAGACCTTGGCGACGAGGCGGCCCCCGGCTTCCGAGGCCGTCAGCGCCAGCGCGGGGGGCTGATCGGCCCTCAGGATCGTCAGCGAGGCGCCGTGGCGCGCGACGAGGTCGGCGAGCGCGGCGGCGAAGTTGCCGCCCCCGCTTCCCGCGACGCCGTCGCTGACCCAGACGATCGCGGTCGACGGCGTGCGTTCCAGGAAGTTGGCGAGGGTGGGCAGGTGGGCGTCCCGGTCGCCGAGATGCGGGCGCGGGGCGATCGCCCGCAGGCGCTCCAGGGCGGCGGCCGGCGTCCGCGCCTCGAAGGCGGCGGGCGGCTCGGCGGTGGCGAGCACCGCGACGGGGCGCCCGTCGCGGGCCGCGGCCTCGATCGCGTCGGTCGCCACCCGCAGCCGCTCCCGCCAGTCATGGGCGGCGGAGAAGCCGTTATCGACCATGACGAGGAGCGGCGTCCGCCCCGCGGCGCCGGCGAACCCGAGCGGGTTCCAGACCGGCCCCGAGACGGCGAGGACGAGGCAGGCGGCGGCGAGGATGCGCAGGATCAGGAGCCAGGGCGGCGTGCGGGCCGGCGTGTCGCGCTTTCCGAGCAGGTCGGCCACGATCCGCAGCGGCGGAAAGTCGATCCGCCGCGGCCGCGGCGGCGTCACGCGCAGCAGGAACCACAGGGCCGGCAGGGCGACGAGCGCCGCGAGCGCGAGGGGAGCGGCGAAGGTGAGCGGCAATCCGAGCACCGGGCGATCCTCAAATCCCGCCGCGCGCGGCGGCGAGCAGCGTCAGCAGGCGCAGGGCCGCCTCGCTCGCCGGCCGGTCGGTGCGGTGAAGCGTCAGGGTCCAGCCTCGGGCACGTGCGATCTCGGCAAGCCCGTCGCGGTGCGCGGCGATCCGCGTCCGATAGGCCTCGCCCCAGGCGGCGGCGTCGCCCACGTTCACGCTGAGGTCGGATTCAAGGTCGTGCAGGACCGCCTGGCCCGCGAAGGGAAAGGTCTCCTCGACCGGGTCGGCCACGGCAACGAGGTGGCCCCGCGTGCCGCTGCCGGCGATGGCCTCGACCGAGGCCCGCACCTCGTCGAGGGGGACCAGGAAGTCGCTGATCAGGATCGCCTCGTCGAAGCGCCCGGTCGTGGCGCGGGGCGGCGCGTCCGCCTCGAGGCCGGCCCCATCGCCGACGAGGGCCTGCGCCATGGTCTCGACGATCCGCCTTGAGGCGGTCGCCCGCGTCAGCCCGAGCAGACCGGTGCGCTCGCCCCCCTCCACGAGGGCGTCGGCGAGCGCGAGGCCGAGCACGAGCGCGCGCTCCACCTTGGGCGCCTGGGCGAGGTTCGAGGCGAAGCCCATGGAGGCCGAGCGGTCGATCCAGAACCAGATGTTGTGGGCGGCCTCCCACTCGCGCTCGCGGACGTAGAGCCGGTCGTCGCGGGCGGAGCGGCGCCAGTCGATGCGGGCTGCGGCCTCGCCGGTGACGAAGGGCCGGAACTGCCAGAAGCTTTCGCCCGGCCCGGCCCGGCGGCGTCCGTGCAGGCCGTGCGCGAGGGTCGTCGAGACGCGGCGAGCCTCCAGGATCAGGCGCGGCATGCGCTCGGCGAGCGAGAGGGCGCTCCCCGTCTCCTGTATGCCCGGTGTCCGTTCTCCTGCGCCGAGAACCCGCGTCGCTGCTGCCATCGGCTCAGAGCTTCGCCGCGAGCTGGGCGATGAGCCCCGGGATGGTCTCGCCGTCGGCCCGCGCGCCGAAGCTCAGCGCCATGCGGTGCTTGAGCACCGGCTCGGCCAGCGCCTTCACGTCGGCGATCGAAGGAGCGACGCGCCCCTCGATCAGCGCGCGGGCGCGCACGGCCAGCGTCAGCGCCTGGCTGGCGCGAGGGCCCGGCCCCCACAGGAGCTTGCCCTTGAGGGACGGATCGCCCCCCTCCGGCCGCGCCGAGCGGACGAGGTCGAGGATGGCGTCGACGACGCTGTCGCCGACGGGCAGGCGGCGCACCAGCCGCTGCGCGGTCAGCAGGGCGTCCGTCGACATCACCGCCTGCGGCCTGTGCTCGTCGACGCCGGTCGTCTCGATGAGGATGCGGCGCTCGGCGGCGCGGTCGGGATAGCCGACGTCGATCTCGAGGAGGAAGCGGTCGAGCTGCGCCTCGGGGAGCGGATAGGTGCCCTCCTGCTCGATCGGGTTCTGGGTCGCCAGAACGTGAAAGGGACGCGGCAGGTCGTGGCGCTCGCCGGCCACCGAGACGAAGTGCTCCTGCATCGCCTGCAGCAGCGCCGATTGCGTGCGCGGGCTCGCCCGGTTGATCTCGTCGGCCATCAGGAGCTGCGTGAAGATCGGGCCCTTCACGAAGCGGAACGAGCGATGGCGGTCGGCATCCTCGTCGAGGATCTCGGTGCCGAGGATGTCGGACGGCATCAGGTCCGGCGTGAACTGGACGCGCCGGGCATCGAGGCCGAGCACCGTGCCCAGCGTCTCCACGAGCTTGGTCTTGGCGAGCCCCGGCAGGCCGACGAGCAGGCCGTGGCCGCCGGCCAGGATCGTGATCAGGGCAAGGTCGACCACCCGCTCCTGACCGAAGATCACCGTATGGATCGCCTCGCGCGCCTGGCCCACCGTGTCGAGGCAGGCCTCGGCGGTGGCGACGATGCCGTCGTCGAGGGTCGTGGCCGGCGCAGCGCCATGAGTCATGCGTCGATGTCCTGAATTCATGCCCCCTTCGTGCCGAGGCTTGTGGGGGGAGTGTGGCGTCCTTTGCGGCACCCTGGCAAGGTCGGCGCGACGCCGCAGCACGATTTGCGATTTGACAGCGGCTTCGCCGCAGCGATTCGCGTGCCATCGGCATTCCTGGCCTTACTCGCGCCATCATGCGGCATTGAGCACGTGGTCTGCTCCGCAAGCGAGGCGCGTCCGGCGCCGCGGGGAGCCGTCCCGAGAGGGCATCCGTGCGCATCGCCCTGTTCCCCCCGTGCGCCGCCAGTCCGCGGCATTGCAGAGGCCGCGCCTGATGCTGCCGCAGCACGGATGGTTCTGGGCGATCATGCTCGTCGCCTGCGGCGGGGCCGGGTTGCTCTACAACCTGCTCTTCGCGGGCGGCGCCACGCCGCTCGCCGGGCTCATCTACGGGCTCGCCGTGGGCAGCATCGCGCTCGCCTTCGACCGCGGGCTGATCCTGACGGGCCTGCAGGCGCGGATGCGCCGCCTGCCGGCCATGATCTACGTGCCCGCGGCCGAGCTCGCCTACGTCGTGATGATCTGCCTCGGCATCGCGCTCGGCGGCGCCATCGTCTGCGCGCTGGGGCTCACGCCGGACACGCTCCTCGAGGCGATGTGGATCACGCCGCGCGTGCTCGCCTATTCGCTCGCCGTCTCGGCAATCCTCGTCTTCGTGGTGCGGATGCGCGACCTCATCGGCGGCGAGGTCTTCGTCAACTTCCTGGTCGGGCGCTATCACCGGCCGGTGCGCGAGGAGCGGATCTTCCTGTTCCTCGACGTCGTCGGCTCCACCGCCTTCGCCGAGACCCACGGCGACCTCAAGGCCCAGGCCTATCTCAGCGCGATCTTCGCGGCGCTCGCCGAGCCGGTGCGGCGCAATCTCGGCTCGACCGACGACTATATCGGCGACATGGCGATGATCACCTGGCCGATGGAGCGGGGTCTCAAGAAGGGCCGCTGCGTCACCTGCGTCTTCGACGTGCTCGACCGGATCGAGGCGGAGGCCGAGACCTGGCGCGCCCGCTTCGGCACGGTGCCCCGCCTGCGCGCCGCCCTGCACGGCGGCGCCGTCGTCACGGCCGAAGTCGGGATCGACCGGCACAAGATCGCCTATTTCGGCGATGCCGTGAACGTCACGGCGCGGATCGAGGCGCTCTGCCGCCCGCTCGGCACGGAGATCCTGATCTCCGACGACCTCCTCGCCCGCCTGCCCGGTCTTCCGCCCGGGATCGCGGCCCGCTCGCTCGGCGCCCACGCGCTGCGCGGACGCGGCCAGCCGCTCAGCGTCTCGACCCTTGAGCGCGGGGCGGCATCGGCTTCCGGGCCGCTGCAGGCCGAGGCATCGGCACATCAGGACCCTGGGCCGGCGCGCGTCGCGGCCGGGGCGCGATGACGGGACCGATCGTCATCTACGTCGACGCCGACGCCTGCCCGGTGAAGGACGAGACCTACCGCGTCGCCGCCCGCCACGGCCTGCACGTCTATGTCGTCGCCAACAGCTTCATGAACCTGCCGCGCGAGCCCTGGATCGAGCGCGTCGTGGTCAGCGACGGCTTCGATGCGGCCGATGATTGGATCGCCGAGCGGGCCGCGCGCGGTGCCGTCGTCATCACCGCCGACGTGCCGCTTGCGAGCCGCTGCGTGAAGGCGGGGGCGGAGGTGCTCGCGCCCACCGGCAAGCCCTTCAGCGAGAGCGGCATCGGCCTGGCGCTGGCGACGCGCAACCTGATGCAGGATCTGCGCGAGGCCGGCGCGATCACCGGCGGCCCGAAGCCCTTCTCGGCCCGCGACCGCTCGGCCTATCTGGGTGCGCTCGACCGCACCATCATGCGGCTGAAGCGGGCGGGCTTCGGATGACGATCAGAGCCCCGTCGCGGCCTTGAGCGCGGCGTTGAGGCGGTCCTGCCAGCCGGGACCGTCCTTCTGGAAATGCTCCAGCACGGCCCGGTCGATGCGCAGGGTCACCATCTCGCGGGCGCCGGGCGCCGCAGGTGCCGCGGGCGCGGCGACCGGGGCCGGTTGAGCCTCGACGGGCTTCGTGGTGGCGGCCTTGAAGGCGGCCTCGGCCGCCTGGCGCGGGTCGCTGGTGCGGCGTGTCCGGTCGAATGCCATCTCGCTCTCCCTCGCGCCCCTCAGGAGCGCTTGCGCTTGGGCGCCGGCGGCGGGGCCGCTGCCTTCGCCTCGGCGTCGGCCGCCTCCTTGGCGAGCCGCAGCGCCCGCAGCTTCACCGTCCGCTCGTCCACCGCCTTCACCGAAGCCAGATGCTCGGCCATCGCCTGCGCGCCCTCCTTGGCCATCCGTTCGGCGCGCTCCGCGCGCTCCTCGGATCGGGTCCGGGCGTCGGTCTCGTCGCTCATCGCGTTCCTTCCTCGATGCGCCCTGGCCTGTCCGCACAGCGTCGCGCGTCGGACGCGACGGCCTGTTCCGTCTTCGAAGAGGCGGATCTGGCGGCGAGTGGCCGGCTCGGAACGAAGGGTCGAGCGGCCGCAGGGGCACTCCACACACCCTCAACGCGGATCGGCCTCGGGCGGGATGCCTCAGGATGTAGCATGGTTACGGTCGGAAAGGCGACAGCAGCGCGCAAGACGCCCATCGCCGTCCCCAAGCGGAGCACGTCCGCATCCGCGACGATGCCATCGCGGAGCAAGACCTAGAACCGGTAGGCGGTCCGGCAGGCGCCCCAATGGCGGTCGAGGATGCGGATCGGAGCATCGACCTCGCGCACGATGTAGGTCTCGCTGCCGACCTCGCGCCGGTAGGATTGCACGGTGGCCGGGCGGGTCGCGCGCGCGGCGGTGATCCCGGTGCGATCGTCGAAGATGCGCTGGTGGCGCGAATGGGCGTTGTTCCAGACGGGATCGTCGGGGCGCTGGGGCTGCGCGTAGCGCAGGTTGTGCATCGGCAGGAATCCGTTCCGATCGGTGACGATGCAGAACAGCATCCGCCCGTCCTGCGCCAGTTCGGGTTCCAGCACCGGCGAGAGCAGCCCGGCGAGGAGGTCGACCGACCGCGTCCGGTACTGCGCCGGGTTCGAGCCCGGGATGAGGATGTAGTCCGCATCGAACAGGCTGACCTCGGTCAACCGTCCGGCCGCGAGCTCCGCCTCCATCAGGGTCTGCACGCGGGCCGCGACCGACTGCGCCCTCGCGATCAGCGGCGCGTGCTCCGCCTGGACCTGCGCGAGGGTCGCCATCAGGCGTTCGCGCGTCTCGGGCTCCGTCGGGCGGAAGGCGCAATGCAGGCCCATCGGGCGGGTGTTCACGACGACCACCGGCACGGTGCCGATGCCCGGCATTTCGAGGTTCAGGCTCGCCCCGACGGCGATCGGCTCGCCCTCTGGCGATGCCAGGAGCAGCCCGCCCTCGCTCAGGTCGATCGTGCGCGTGCCCCGCCCCTCGCCCCATTGAACCGGCAGGTCGATGGGCAGGCGGTCGAAGCGACGGCGGTCGCCGATCTCGCTCTGGCGCATCACGGCGACGAAGCGGCGGCCGAGGCCCGAGGCCTGCTCGGCCGCCTGCGCGGCGGTCACCTGGAGGGCCTGGGTCTGCGCGTCGAGCTGGTGGCTTGCGGCGGTGACGGCCACTGCATCGCTCGTCACGGTCGAGACGAGGCTCGACGTCCGCACCGCCTCGTCGACGAGCCCGGCGACCGTGCCGGCCTGCGCCTCGGCGATGTCCCGGACCGTCCCGAAGGCGGGCCGGACGGAGTCGATCGCGCCAGCGACCGCCTCGATCGCCGCGCCGGAGGAGAGCGCTCCGTCCCGCAGACGCATGACGCGGGAGCGAACGTCCTCGGCGGCGCGCGCCGTCTGGACCGACAGCGCCTTCACCTCGCTCGCGACCACGGCGAAGCCCCGTCCCGCCTCGCCTGCGCGGGCGGCCTCGATGGTCGCGTTGAGGGCAAGCAGGTTGGTCTGGCTCGCCACGGCCGTGATCGAATCGACGATCCCCGCGATTTCGTTCCCGGCCTGGGCCAGGGCGGCGATCAGCGCTCGAGCCTCGGCGCCGAGATCGGTGGCGCGATCGAGGTGGCCGCCGGCCTCACTCATCGCGGCGGAGATCCGGGCGGACCCCGACGAGAGCTGGCTCGTCTGCTCGGCCAGGGCCGCGCTGGCCGCGGCCGCATCCTGGGCAGCCCGGGTCAGCTCGCCGATCTGGCCGCGCATGCCTGCCAGACCCGCCTGCATGTCGCCGGCATCGGCGCGCGCGGCGGCGATCGAGCCGCCCACCCCCTCGATGGCCGTGCGGACGTCGGTCTCGATCGTGTCGAGCACCTCGCTCGGCGCTATCGTGTCCGGCGGTGCAACCACGGGCGAGGGGTCCGGCTGCTGTGGGCCGGCCGGAGCGTCGGGGATTCGATTGCGCCGGAGGAAAAGCATGGCCGAAGACTACGGCCGAGCATTCTAAGATTGGGTTAAGCCTTCGTATCTGCAGTATTGCCCTGTAATCAGCACGTGAAAGGAACGAAAGTGCGCTCCTAGGTTTCAGGCCCCGCCCCACTGCATCGTCAAGCCGCCATCGACCACCCAGGTCTGGCCGGTGACGTAGTCCGCGTCGTCGGAGGCGAGGAACAGGGCGACCTTGGCGATCTCGTCGGGTTGACCGGCCCGGTGCCAGGGGATCTTCTCCAGCGATGGCTCGATCTTTCCCGGCTCGTCGAAGCGCGCTTGCGTCATCGGAGTCTGAATCAGCCCGGGCGCGACGTTGTTGACGTTGATCTTGTCCTTCGCGAGCTCCCGCGCCAGGCTGCGCGTCAGCGAGCCGATGCCGGCCTTCGACATGCCGTAGGGAGCGCTGCCGGGCGTCGGCAGGTGCTGGGCGACGGAGGAGATCGTCACGATCCGGCCTCTCCCGCCCTCGGCCCGCCGCAGCTTGATGAAGGCGCGGCAGCAGAACAGTGGGCCCATCAGGTTCACCCGCAGGATCTGCTCCAGCTTGGAATCCTCCATCTCGGCGACCTCCATGTCGCTCATGCCCTGGCCGGCGTTGTTGACGAGGATGTCGAGCACGCCGAGTTCCTCGGCCACCCGCGCGAAGGTCGCGGCGACGGAGGCGGGGTCGCCGACGTCGTTCTGGATGACCAGGGCCTTGCGCCCCGCCCCTTCGATCAGGCGGGCGGTCTCGGCCGCGCCGGCCTCGTCGCTGTGGTAGGTGATCGCGACATCCGCGCCCTCGGCAGCGAAAAGTTCGGCGATAGCGCGCCCGATGCCCGAATCCGCGCCGGTGACGAGGGCTTTTCGGCCTTGAAGCTTCATGATCTCGGGACCCGTCATGGTCGTGGGTGAGCCCGGCCGAGGCCGGTGCCGATCCTTCAGGAAGCGCGCGCGTGCCGCCTGGTTCCGTCGCCGCCGGCCGGGCCAATCCTGTCGCCGAGCCGGGATGTTGCAGAATTTTGACGCTGGGGGCCGCGCAACGTAGTTTTCCTGAATGATGAACGACGCGCTCGCGGACTCACTCCCGACGGAGGAACCGGCACCGACCACCCGATGCCGCATCCTGGCGACGGCGGAGCGCTTCTTCCGTGAGATCGGCTACCAGAAGACCACCGTGTCGGACATCGCCAAGGCGCTCAGGATGAGCCCGGCCAACGTCTATCGATTCTTCGATTCCAAGAAGGCGATCAACGAGGCGGTGGTCGAGCGCATCACCCGCGACATCGAAATCCTGATCGCCGGCATCGCCGAGGCCCCGGGGCTCAGCGCCTCCGACCGCGTCGGCGAGATCGTGCGGGCCCTTCACCACGACTGCGTCGAGCGCTGCCGCCAGAATCCGCGCATGCACGAGATCGTGGAGGCGGCCATGACGGAGAGCTGGGAGGCCTGCCAGCACCATGTCGCCCGGATCAGCGCGGTCCTCGTGCGCGTCGTGGGCGAGGGCGTGCGCAGCGGCGAGTTCGGCGTCGCCGACCCCGAGGTCGCGGCCCTCTGCGTTCAGGCGGCGATCCTCCGCTACTGCCACCCGGGGCTGGTGAGCCAATACCCCAACATGCCGGGTCCGCCGATCGAGGCCATGATCGCGTTCCTGCTCCGGGCCCTTCGCGCACCGGAGGCCTGACCTGAGGTCAGGCCAGCTCCGCCACGATCGCCCGCGCCACCGCGCGCGGATCGGCGGAGCCGGTGATCGGACGTCCGACCACGACGTGGTCGATGCCGGCGGCGCGGGCCTCGCCCGGCGTCATCACCCGCTTCTGGTCGCTGGTCCCGCTGCCGGCCGGACGGATGCCCGGCGTCACGATCAGCCGCTCGGCGCCGACGATCCCTCGCACGGACGTCGCCTCCGCCGCGCTGCAGACGACGCCGTCGATGCCCGCCTCCGCCGCCTGGGCGGCCCGGCGCGCCACGAGATCGGCAACGCTCAAGGCGTAGCCGGCCTCGCGGGCGTCGGCCTCGTCGTAGGAGGTCAGCACCGTCACGGCGAGAAGCCTCGGGCCGTCGCGGCCCCGGCCCCGGACCGCCGCCCGCATCGTCTGCGGATAGGCGTGCACGGTGAGGAAGGTGGCGCCGAGATCCGTGATCGCCCGCACGCCCTCCTCCACGGTGTTGCCGATGTCGTGGAGCTTCAGGTCGAGGAAGACCTTGAGACCCGCCCGCGCCAGGCGCGGCACGAGTTCGAGACCGCCGGCATAGGCGAGGCGATAGCCGACCTTGTAGAAGGTCGCCGCGTCGCCGATCCGCTCGACCAGGGCTTCCGCCTCGGCGACGCTTGCCACGTCGAGGGCGACGATGAGGCGGTCGCGCGGGTCGTCGATCTCGGTCATCGGGCCCTCCGAAGGTGAGCCGGACGGAAATACCGCGGCGGCGGCGCTGTCAACGCGGGGCCATCACCCGGGCGACCTCCGCCTTGAGCACCGGCAGCAACTCCGCCTCGAACCAGGGATTGGCCTTGAGCCAGCCGTTGTTGCGCCAGGAGGGATGCGGCAGGGGCAGCACCCGCGGGCGCCGGGCTTCGGAAAGGATCTCGCGCCACCGCGCCACCGTGCCGGTGAGCCCGCCCTCCCCGCGCCCGAGGTGCCAGCCCTGCGCGTACTGGCCGATGACCAGGATCAGGTCGAGATCGGGCAGCCCGGAAAACACCTCCGCGCGCCAGCGCTCCGCGCATTCGCGCCGCGGCGGCTTGTCCCCGCCCTTGGCGTCGAGGCCGGGAAAGCAGGCGCCCATGGGCACGATCGCGACCCGGGACGCGTCGTAGAAGTCCGGCCCGTCGAGCCCGAGCCAGGCGCGCAGGCGAATGCCGGACGGGTCCATGAAGGGGATGCCGCTGCGATGCGCCCGCGTCCCCGGCGCCTGGCTCGCGATGCAGAGCCGCGCGCCGGCGCTGCCCTGGATGATCGGACGCGGTTCCTGCGGCAGGGGCGCTCCGTAGAGCGGCGCGTCGCGGCAGAGGCGGCAGGCGCGCAGCGCCCGCGCCGTCGCGTCGAAGGGGGTCGCGGGTGGCATGCTCCGTCGGAAATGGGGTCTGCGCGCGGGGACCGCGAGGCGCGTCCGTGAGCGGCATTCTGCCCCGCGAAGGGACGCGGACAGCGCCAAACCTCTTTCCTCGACCGCCAGGAGAGGAGACTCCTTGCGCGCGGGTGGCCGGCCGTCACCGGAGCTTCATGCGGATCGCGTAACGGCGCGGGTCGAACCTTCCTTGATCAGCCGGCGAAGACCCTGGAATGACGCGCGCAGCACGGGCGATCCGCCGCGAGACGAGTCTCGGCCTCATCGATGCCGTCCACCGCAGCCGGCCGCTCTCGCGCGCCGGGCTGCTCGAACGCCTGTTCACGGCCGCCTTCAGCGGGCTGGTCTACCCGCAGATCTGGGAAGACCCGGTGGTCGACATGGAGGCCCTGCGGCTCGGGCCCGACGACCACGTCGTGGCGATCGCCTCGGGAAGCTGCAACGTGCTCTCCTACCTGACCGCGAACCCGGCCAGGATCAGCGCCGTCGACCTCAACGGCGCCCATATCGCGCTCGGGCGGCTGAAGCTCGCCGCCCTGCGGCTGCTGCCCGACCAGGAGGCCTATTTCCGCTTCTTCGGCGGAAGCGACAGCGCCGCCAATGTCCAGGCCTATGACCGCCTCGTCGGGCCGGGCCTCGACCCCGTCACGCGGGCCTATTGGGAGGCGCGCCGCTACAACGGCCGTCGCCGGATCGAGGCCTTCGCCGAGAATTTCTATCGGCACGGCCTGCTCGGGCGCTTCATCGGCGCCGGGCACTGGCTCGCCCGCCGCTACGGCCACGACCTCGGCGCCATCCTCAAGGCCCGTTCGCTGGCCGAGCAGCGGGCGCTGTTCGAGACGAACCTCGCGCCCCTGTTCGACAAGCCCTTCGTGCGCTGGCTGATCCGGCAGCCGGCCTCCCTCTACGGCCTCGGCATCCCCCCGGCGCAGTATCGCGCGCTCGCCGGCGACGGGCCCGGCGGCATGGCGGCGGTGCTGCGCCATCGGCTGGAGCGCCTCGCCTGCGGCTTCGAGATCAAGTCGAACTACTTCGCCTGGCAGGCCTTCGGGCGCCGCTACGAGCCCGCGCCGGACGCGTCCCTCCCGCCCTATCTCCAGCCCAGGAACTTCGCGGCGATCCGCGCGCGGGCCGACCGCGTGAGCTACCGCCAGCAATCCATGACCGCCTTCCTCAAGGACAGCCCCGAGGGCAGCGTCGACGCCTTCGTCCTCCTCGACGCGCAGGACTGGATGAACGACGCGGACCTCACCGCCCTCTGGACCCAGATCACCCGCACCGCCCGGCCCGGTGCCCGCGTGATCTTCCGGACCGCCGCGAACGAGCGCCGCCTGCCCGGCCGCGTGCCCCCGTCGCTCCTCGACGCCTGGATCTACGCCGCCGAGGAGAGCCGCGCGCTGGGCGAGCGCGACCGCTCCTCGATCTACGGCGCCTTCCACCTCTACCGGCGCGCCCCGTGAGCGAGGCGGCGCGGGCGATGGACCGGATGTACCGGCACCAGCGCCACATCTACGACGCCAGCCGCAAGTTCTACCTGCTCGGGCGCGACGCCCTGATCGCCGACCTCGCGCTTCCTGCCGGCGGCAGCGTGCTCGAGATCGGCTGCGGCACCGGCCGCAACCTCGTTCGCATCGCGAAGACCTATCCGGAGGCCGCTTGCTACGGCCTCGACGTCTCCGCGGCGATGCTGGAGACGGCTGCAGCCTCCGTCACCCGTGCCAGCCTCTGCGATCGCATCCGGCTTGCCCAGGCCGATGCGACGGGCTTCGACGCGGAGACTCTGTTCGGCCGCGCCGCCTTCGACCGCATCGTGATCTCCTACGCCCTGTCGATGATCCCTCCCTGGCAGGCGGTGCTGCGCGAGGCGGCTGAGCACCTCGCGCCCGGCGGCGCGCTCCACGTCTTGGATTTCGGGGACCAGGCGGGCCTTCCGGCGCCGTTCCGCGCCGTGCTCAACCGCTGGCTGGCGGCGTTCTCGGTGATGCCGCGCCCCGCCTTGCCCGCCGTGATGGGGGAGATCGCCGCGAGCCTCCGCTTCCACACGCAGGCCAGGCAGCGTTTTGCCGGCTATGCGATACATGGCGTGATCGAGCGCGTCGCCTGACGGCATCGACCGCGCTCAGTCCCGCACAATCTTCCGAGCACGCCATCCGTCCCGGAGGGCCAGCGGCGCTACACCCCCCGCAGCCCGCTGAGGTCGAGCGGCAGCGAGCGGAGGCGCTGGCCCGTCGCAGCGAAGATCGCGTTCGAGACGGCCGGCGCGAGCACCGGGACGCCGGGCTCGCCGATGCCGGTCGGCGCGGTGGTGGAGGGCATGATGTGGACCTCGACGACGGGCATCTCGCTCATGCGGGTCGGCTCGTAGGTGTCGAAGTTGCGCTCCTGCACGACGCCGCCCTTCAGCGTGATGCGGTTGCGCAGCACCGAGGACAGGGCGAATCCGACGGCCCCCTCGACCTGGGCGCGGATCACGTCCGGATTGACTGCGATGCCGACATCGACGGCCGCGACGATCCGGTTCACCTTCACCTTGGCCTCTTCCGCGCTGACGTCGGCCACCATGGCCACGTAGGAGCCGAAGGATTCATGCGCCGACACGCCGAGGCCGCGGCCCTTGCCGAAGCCGTCCTTGGCCGCCCCCCAGCCCGCCTTCTCCGCGGCGAGCTTGAGAACGCCGGAGAGCCGCGGCGCCCCGCCGAGCAGCCCGAGCCGGAAGGCGACGGGATCGGCGCCAGCCGCGTGCGCCAGCTCGTCGATGAAGACCTCCATCGCATGGGCGGTATGGGTGTGGCCGACCGAGCGCCACCACAGCACGGGCACGCCCTCGCGCCCGTTATGGACCTCGAAGTGATAGGCGGGCAGCGCGTAGGGCGTGTCCGAGGCGCCCTCGACGGTGGTCGAGTCGATGCCGTTCTTGACCATCATCGCCTCGAAGGGCGACCCGATCAGGATCGACTTGCCCACCATCGTGTGGGTCCAGCCGGTGATGGCGCCCTTCGCGTCGAGGCCGGCCTTGAGCTTGTGATAGACGGTCGGGCGGTAATAGCCGCCGGCCATGTCGTCCTCGCGGGTCCAGACGAGGTGGACCGGGGCCTTGCCGCCCGTCGCCCGCATGATGCTCGCGGCCTCCGCGAGGTAATCCGCGCCCGGAGTCGCGCGCCGTCCGAAGGAGCCGCCGGCCCATTGCGTGTGCAGGCGGACCTTGTCCGTCGTGACGCCGAGATGAGCGGCGATCACGGCCTGCTCGACGGTCTGGAGCTGACAGCCGGCGAAGACGTCGTAGCTGCCGTCGGCCGCCCGCTCGATCGTGGCGTTGAGCGGCTCCATCGAGGCGTGGGCGAGGTAGGGGAAGCTGAACTCGGCCTCGAGCACCTTGGCCGCGCCCTTGATCGCACCCGCGGCGTCGCCCTTGGTCGAGGCGACGAGACCGGGGCGCTTGGCCGTCTCGCGGTACTCGGCGAGGATGGCATCGGAGGAGCGCGTCTCCGCGCCGGCATCGTCCCAGGCGACGACGAGCGCCTCGCGGCCCTTCATCGCCGACCACGTGTCCTTGGCGATCACCGCGACGCCGGTCGGGATGGTGACCACGTCGAGGACGCCCGGCACGGCGCGGGCGGCCTTGTCGTCGACGCGTCCGACGGTGCCGCCGAAGCGCGGCGAATGGGCGACCACCGCCATCACCTGGCCCGGGCGGCGGATGTCGAGGGAGTAGATCGCGGTGCCGTCGGTCTTCGCGGCGGAATCGACGCGCGCCACCTTGGTGCCGATGAGGCGCCACTGGCTCGGATCCTTGAGCTTGGGCTCGGCGGGCACGGGCAGGGCGGCGGCGGCCTCGGCGAGCTCGCCGAACCGGGCCTGCCGGTTCGAGGCGGCATGACGGACCACCCCCGCCTCGACGGTGATCTCCGAGGCCGGCACCTTCCAGCGATCGGCGGCGGCCGAGACCAGCATGGCGCGGGCGGCCGCGCCCGTCTTGCGGAGCTGGAACCAGGAATTGGCGATCGCCGTCGAGCCGCCGGTGCCCTGGATCGGACCCATCAGCGCGTTGGCGTAGAGGTTGGCGTCGGCCGGCGCGAAGGCGGTGCGCACGCGCGACCAATCCGCGTCGAGCTCGTCGGCCAGGATGGTGGCGAGGCCCGTCGTGTTGCCCTGGCCCATGTCGAGATGCTTGATGATCACCGTGACGGTGTCGTCGGACGCGATCCGCACGAAGGCATTGGGCTTGGCCGGGACGCCCGAGAGGTCGGGCAGCGGCGCGGCGCGGAGGGACTTGCCCGACCCGACGCTGAACCCGATCACGATCGCGGCGGCGGTTCCGCCGAGGAAGGCGCGGCGGGAGGGCGCCGGCGCGGCGGGCAGGTCGTGAAGCTTCAGCATGGCGGGCTCCCGCTGGGCGCGTGGAAGGATCTTGGGGCGACGTCAGGCGAGGGAGCGCGCGGCCTCGTGGATCGCCGCACGGATGCGCTGGTAGGTGCCGCAGCGGCAGACATTGCCGTCCATCGCGCCGTTTATGTCGGCATCGGTGGGCTTCGGCGTCGTCGAGAGCAGGCCGATCGCGGACATGATCTGCCCGGACTGGCAATAACCGCACTGGACGACGTCGAGACCGCGCCAGGCGGTCTGCACCGCCTCGGCGACCCGGCCCGACACGCCCTCGATCGTCGTCACCTTGGCCTCGCCGACATCGCCGATCCGGGTCTGGCAGGAGCGGACGGCCTGGCCGTCGAGATGTACCGTGCAGGCGCCGCATTGCGCGATGCCGCAGCCGTACTTGGTGCCGGTCTTGTCGAGGTGATCGCGCAGCACCCAGAGGAGCGGCGTGTCCGGATCGGCCTCGACCTCATGGGCGACGCCGTTGACGGTCAGTTTCAGCATCGGGGCCTCCCACCGTGACGTTCGTCGAATCCGCTAGATTGTAGCGACGCTAGACTGCGGCGTGCCCGCAACATGTGCGCGAGCGCACGTGGATACGATGTGCAGGCCGTGCCCCGCCCGCGGCGAAGCGCGCGGGAGATCGCGAAAATCCAGCCGATTCCGGCAGGCCCTTCTTAACACATCCGGCGCAGTCTGATCCCGTCGCGTCGCGGCCCGTCCGCGGCCGTTCGGCAAGGCGTTCCTCGCGCATTTCGCAAGACGGTGATGTCCGATCTGACGGCGGAGATGGTTCAACGCGGGCGTGGGCCATCCTCGGAGGAGGTGGCGCGGCGTCGCGAGGTCGCGCGCGGCGTGCGCTCGGTGCGCGAGAAACTGACCTCGACGAGCGGCCTGGAACGCGCCTTCGACTACGAACTGATTCGGATCTACGCCGAGTACCGCTCCGGTTCCGGCCTGCCCCAGGCCCTGCTCGGCCTGGCGGTCGCCGGCGCCTCGGCCTTCTGGGTGTCGCCCGTCATCGCCGCGACCTGGGCGCTGTGCCTCGTTGCCGCGGCGTTGCTCTCCATGGCCCTGTCGCGGCGCTTCCTGAACCAGGACGCCGACGCCGTCCCCGTGCGCGCCTGGCGACGCCTGTTCATGGCCGCCGAGGTCCTGCAGAGCAGCTCCTGGGCCATGATGATCCTGATCGGCGCGCCGAGCGCCCGGACCTTCGTCCTGTTCGGCCTCGTCATCGTGGCGGCCGTCGCGACGATGATGGCCGCGACCCTGCCCGGCGCGGCGATGGCCGCGATGATTCCCCTCACCCTCGCCGCCGGGTCGCTCCTCGTCTTCTCGCATGACATGGACACCGTGATCCTCGTCACGATGGTCATCGGCTCGCAGGTCTTCTTCATGGGGCTCGCCCGCCGGGTCTACGCCTCGACCCTCGGTGCGCTGCAGTCGCAGGCCGAGAAGGACGCGATCTTCGGCGAACTCGAACAGGCCAAGATCAATTCCGACGAGGCCCGCCGCCGGGCCGAGGAGGCCAACCTCGCCAAGTCTCGCTTCCTCGCGACCATGAGCCACGAGCTGCGCACCCCGCTGAACGCCATCCTCGGCTTCTCCGAGGTGATGAAGAACGAGGTCTTTGGCCCGCACGCGGCCCCGTCCTATGGCGAATACGCCACCGACATCCACGACAGCGGGATGCACCTCCTCAACCTGATCAACGAGATCCTCGATTTGTCCCGAATCGAGGCCGGGCGCTACGAGCTCAGCGAGGAGGCGGTCCACCTCGCCCACGCCGTCGACGAGTGCCGCCACATGGTCGCGCTCCGGGCACGCAGCAAGGGCCACAGCTTCCACGAGCTCGTCGACGACAGCCTGCCCCGCCTCTGGGCGGACGAGCGGGCGCTCCGGCAGATCGTGCTCAACCTGCTCTCGAACGCGGTCAAGTTCACGCCCCCGGGCGGCGAGATCACCATCAAGGTCGGCTGGACGAGCTCGGGCGGGCAGTACGTCGCCGTCAAGGACAGCGGGCCGGGCATCCCGGAGGACGAGCTCGGCACCGTGATGTCCTCGTTCGGCCGCGGCTCGCTCGCCATCAAGACCGCCGAGCAGGGCTCGGGCCTCGGCCTGCCGATCGTGAAGGGGCTCGTCGACCTCCACGGCGGCCATTTCGAGCTGCGCTCCAAGCCCCGCGAGGGCACGGAGGTCATCGTCACCTTCCCGGCGAGCCGTGTCATGGACACGCTGCCGGCGATGGACCTCGAGCCCGAGACACCCCTGATCACCGACAGGCGAGGCGCGACGGCCCGGGCGGCGTGAGGCCGGAGCCGCTCCTCAGGCAGCCGACGGCCCAGACACTCCCGCCTGCGCGAAGGTCGCCATGTCCCGGTGGCAGGCGAGCGCGCCCTTGAGGAGGCCGATGGCGAGCGCGGCGCCGGAGGCCTCGCCGAGCCTGAGGCCCAGCGCCAGGAGCGGCACGAGGCCGAGGCGTTCGAGCACCTCGGCATGGGCGCCCTCGGCCGAGACGTGGCCGGCCAGGCAATGGTCGAGGGCGGAAGGGTCGAGGGCGTGCAGCACGGCCGCCGCGGCGGTCGCGACGTAGCCGTCGAGGACGACGGGGATGCGCTGGAGTCGGGCGGCCAGGATCGCGCCCGCCATCGCCGCGACCTCGCGCCCGCCGAGCCGCGCCAGGATCTCCAGCGGATCGTCGAGATGTCCGGCGTGATGGGCGAGCGCCGCCTCGACCGCCGCGACCTTGCGGCCGATGCCGGCCTCGTCCAGGCCGGTGCCGCGCCCGACCCATTGCGCGGCCTCGCTGCCGTAGAGGGCGGCGTAGATCGCCGCCGCGATGGTGGTGTTGCCGATGCCCATCTCGCCGACGCCGAGGCAGTCGGTGCCCGCGGCCACCGCCTCCATGCCGAAGGCCATGGTCGCCACGCAATCCTTCTCCGAGAAGGCGGGGCCGGTGCAGATGTCGCCGGTCGGCAGGTCGATGGCGAGGTCGAAGACCTTGAAGCCGAGGCCGTAGGCGGCGCAGATCTGGTTGATCGCCGCGCCGCCGGCCGCGAAATTGTCGAGCATCTGGCGGTTCACTTCCGGGGGGTAGGCCGAGACGCCCCGCGCCGCGACGCCATGGCTGCCGGCGAAGACGCAGACGAGCGGCCGGTCGAGGCCGGGCTGCCCCTTGCCCTGCCAGGCGGCCAGCCACTCGACGAGGTGCTCCAGCCGTCCGAGCGCGCCGGCGGGCTTCGTCAGGGTCGCGTCGCGCGCCCGCACCATCGCGGCCGCCTCGCGGTCCGGTCCCGGCATGGTCGCAAGCAGGCCGCGGATATCCGCGAAGGGGCTCTCGTCGGTCATCGCGGCTCGTGCTCGTTGGAGGGGCGCTCCGGATGGCGGCCGGCGCTGGGGAGCTATAACGGTCCGGGACCGACGGGTGAAGGCGAAGCGCGATGCGACACGGTTTCGAGGATGCGGGCGAGCCGGCCTTTCCGGGCGCCGGGCTCGCCTACGATCTCGCCGCCTGCCTGCGCTTCTACTCCCGCCTGCCCGTGCCGCGCCTGCCCGGGGAGGCAGATCCGCACCGGGTGCCGGATTTCCGCCGGGCGCCGCGGATGCTGCCGCTCGCCGGGCTGATCCTCGCCCTGCCCGCAGGCCTGGTGCTCATCGGCGCCTGGAGCCTGGGCCTCGGCCCGTTCCTCGCCGCGACGCTGGCCGTGGCGGCCGGGATCCTCGCGACGGGCGCGCTGCACGAGGATGGCCTCGCCGACGTCGCCGACGGCTTCTGGGGCGGCGCGACCCGCGAGCGCCGCCTCGAGATCATGCGCGACAGCCGCATCGGCAGCTATGGCGGCGTCGCCCTCGTCCTGATCCTGGCCCTGCGCATCGGCGCCCTCGCGACGCTGCTCGACCGGATCGGCGCGGGTGCCGCCCTCGCCCTGGTGCTGGCCGCGATCCTCTCGCGCCTGGCGGGGCTGGCGCCGCTCGTCCTGCTCGCGCCGGCGCGCCCGGACGGTGCCGCCGCGGCGGTCGGCGCGCCGGAGCCCGGCACGATCGCCGTCGCGGGCACGGTGAGCCTGACCCTCGCCCTTCTCGCCTGGGCGATGGGACTGCCCGCTCCCGGCGTCGTGCTGATGCTCGTCCTCGCCGCGGTCACCGCCCTCGCCCTCACGGCGCTGGGCCGCGCGAAGATCGGCGGCCATACCGGCGATCTCGTCGGCGCCTGCCAGCAATGCGCGGAGGCCGCCGCGCTCCTTGGCCTGGTCGCACTCGTCTGACGCCGCGATCACGTGGTCTCCGCTTGATCGGTTCGGTTGCGCGCCCTTTCCCGGACGCCTGGAGCGTCAGTGGAAGGCGATCGGGGACCCAGCGCAGGAACCGGCCGCGCCAGCGGCTCATGATGATCGGCGCCAGACTTC
>NZ_BPQP01000079.1 GCF_022179305.1 Methylobacterium iners | reverse complement strand
CCTCGCGGCGCCAAGCCCCTTCCGGTTGCAGGCGCCCGGCCGGGGCGCTCTGCCCCGAAAGGGGCTTGGCGCCGCGAGGCGCCGGTTACCCTCGGGAAAGCATCTCGCGACAATGGGAGGGGTCCTCGCAACATTCGCTTAAGTCGCCTCTGCAACGCTGAGCCTCGGTCGTGTTCAAGTCGAGCCAAGGGGCGTCGGGGAAGCCGCAAGGCGATTGCCCGCGCTGTGCGTGTCGGTGTTGCGTATCTACGGTGCGTTGGCTTCCCTGATCGATACCCGCCTCGCGGGTCTCGTGCATGAATCGGTGCTCGACGATTCCAGCGTGCGCTTCCGGCACGAGCGCTTCCTCGTCTCCCGCCTCGCCGCCGGCGCGGTGATGATGATCGGGCTGCCGCCCTTCCTGCTCTGGCGCGGCGTTCCGAGCAGCATCGAGGCGCTCGCCATCGCGAGCCTTCTGCTCCCCGTCTGCGCGGCGGCGCTCCTCGCCCGCACGGGCATTCTCTGGATCGCGCACGCACTCTCCTCCACAGGGCTTGCCGGACTCGTCGTCTGCCTCGCCGTCATGACCGGCGGCTCGAGCTCGGCCGCCGCCATCTGGCTCGTCGCCATCCCCCTCGAGGCGGTGATGTCGGGCTCCGTGCGCGCCACCGTCGCGGCGGCGATCATCGCGACCCTGGGCGCGCTTGCCATCGCGCTGGCACCGCCGCTCGCCTTCAGCACGCCGCTGCTCGAATGGTCGAGCAAGCTCGCGATGCCGGTCTTCGCGATCACCGCGATCGGCCATATCGCGGCCCAGGCCATCGAGCACATGCGTCACGAGGGACGCTGGCGGGCGCAGGTGCGCGACAACGAGCTGCGCGACCGCATGCTGCTGTCGGCGATCGACGACCTCGTGACCTGGCACGACCAGAACGGCCGCGTGATCGAGGCGAGCGCCTCCGCGGCGAAGTTCGTCGGCGCCGATCCCGCCCGGCTGCGCGGCTACGGCCTGCTCGACCGCGTCCATGTCGGCGACCGGCCGGCGCTGCTGCAGACCCTGAGCGAGGTGGCGAGCCACGGAACGCCCGCGACGGTGCAGTTCCGCCTCAACCTCGATCCCGCCGCGATCCGCGCCGACGATGCGCCGCGAGTCATCTTCGCCGAGATGCGGGCCCACCGCATCGACGGGACCAGCGCGGCGACCCTGGGCTCCACCGTCGTTGCCGTCACCCGGGACGTGACCGAGCACCGTCGCCACGCCGAGGAGCTGGAGCGCGCCCGCGCCGAGGCCGAACGGGCCGACGAGGTGAAGAGCCGCTTCCTCGCCACCGTCAGCCACGAGCTGCGCACGCCGCTCAACGCGATCATCGGCTTCTCCCAGGTCCTGGCCGGGGAGGGCGCGATCGGGCTCGATGCCGCGCGCACCCGGGAATATGCCGGCATCATCGGCAGCTCGGGCCAGCACCTCCTCGAGGTGGTCAACACCCTGCTGGACATGTCGCGCATCCAGAGCGGCCATTTCGACTACCAGCCCGAGACCCTCGACGTCGGAATCCTCCTGCACACCTGCTGCGACCTGATGCAGCTGAAGGCGGAGCAGGCCGGGATCGCGCTCGTGCGCGATGCCGTGCCGGCCTCCCTGGAAATCACGGCCGATGCCCGGGCCTGCCGGCAGATGCTGATCAATCTCCTCTCCAACGCCGTGAAGTTCACGGGGTCCGGCGGGCGGATCGAGGTGGCGGCGCGCCGGGTGAAGAACGGTTTCGAGCTCGTGGTCGCCGACAGCGGCATCGGCGTCCGCGAGGCCGACCTGCCCCATCTCGGCTCGCCCTTCTTCCAGGCCGGGGGCGGGCACGGCCGGGCGCACGAGGGCACGGGCCTCGGCCTCTCCGTGGTGCAGGGACTCGTCAGCCTCCACGGCGGCGCCATCGCCATCGAGAGCACGGAGGGGCGCGGCACCACCGTCACCGTGACGCTGCCGCGCGAGTGCCGCGGCGTCTCGGAACCTGTCGTCCCCGTCCGGATCCAGACCGGCCTGCGCCGTCCGGCGGCCGGGCTGCGGCTGATCGAGCCGATGCGGGCGGAGGCTCCGGGCTTCGCCAAGATGCCGATCGGCCTGTTCGACTCGGTCTCCGTGCCGGTGCGGGAGAGCTACGTTCCGGTCCTGCGCAGCGCATGAGGCCGTTCGTGACGCCCGCTCCCCCGCCTCTCGCTTGACGTCTCAGGGAAAAGCCATGCGCGAGCCGTCCCATCGACATGACCGGCACGAGATCGCGGTCTCGGCGGAGACGCGCATCGGGCGCCCGCCCGCCGCCCCGCGCCGCTCCGCCGGCCCCCCCGTCGCGACGCGCGAATCCGGCGCCTGGCTCGCGGCCCTCGGCGGCGCGGCGCGCGGCTTCGGCCGCCTGTGCCGGCATCGGCCCGGCGAGGTGATCGGCTCCGTCCTCGCCCTCGGCGCCGTCGGGATCGTCTCGATGAACGCGCTCGGCTTCCAGGGCGGCCGCCATCCGGCGCCGATCCGGATCGGCGCCGGCGCGCCTCCGGCGAAGGCGCCGGCACGACCTGCGGTGGGCGGTCCGACGGCGGACGCTTCTGCAAGTCCCGAGGCGCCGCCGGTCCGCGAGGCTGCGAGACCCGCGCCCGCGGCCGAGCCGCGCCCCGACCCCATCGCCCGGATCATCAAGGCCGCCGAGAGCACCGCCTCCGTCGCGCCGAAGCCCGAGCCGAAGATCGCCGAGGCCCAGCGCGCCCTGGTGAAGCTCGGCTACGGACCCCTCAAGGCCGACGGGGTGATGGGGCCCGGCACCCGCGCCGCGATCGAGCGCTTCGAGCGGGACCGCAAGCTGCCCGTCAAGGGCGAGGCCGGGGGGCGCACCTTGCGCGAGCTCGCGGCGCGCGCGGGCGCCGCGAAGGGATAGGGCCGGGCGGCGGCCGCGGTGCTATAGGCGGGCATGGCTCGCCTGCGTTCGGATTTCTGGGTCTCGGCCCATCTGCGTCGCCTCGGCATTGAGGGGATCGCCGCCGTGCAGCGCCGACGCGGCGCGCCGGAGGCGGGCGCGATCTTCCTCAAGGTCGATCGGCTCGACGGCTCGGCCGACCTCTACGGGCCGGCGCCCCAATCCCTGATCGATGCCGAGGGAGCGGAGGAGCGGCGCTTCGTCTGCCTGATGACGGAGGCGACCTCCGCGGATGTCGAGGTCCGGATCGGGCGCGAGCTTCGCTTCGATTCCGATCTCTGGATCATCGAGGTCGACGATCGTGCCGGTCGCCACCGGCTCGATCTCGCGGAATAGGCCCTCCGACCGGACCGGGACCCGCCGGCCTCAGGACGTCCGGCGCAGACGGGTGGGGAGGGCGGGGCGCGCGGGGGCCCGCTCGATCGCGGAGCCGCTGCGCGGCCGGGCGGCATCGGGGGCCTGGTAGGCCTGGTGCGCCTCCGGGCTGCCGCTGCGCTCCTGCAGGGTGACGTCGAGGATCGACGAGATCAGGTCGCGGGCGGCGGGGCGGGGCGTGATCCGGAACAGCCGGACGAGGTCGAACACGCGGTCGACCGAGCGGGCCACCGTCTCGTTGAGGGTCAAGAAGACGTAGACCGCCTCCTCCTCTTCGAGGCCCGCCGCGCGCAAGGCGAGCGTGAGCAGGTCGTAGCGGAGCGACGCGTCGGGCGCCTTCGCGAGGAAGCCCTTCGGGAGGCCGAGGAGACCGCCCAGCGCCGCGACGAAGCCGGCGATGTCGCCCCGACCGGAGAACCCGGTGAGAATGGCACCGGCCTCGCGCGGCGGCGGAGGACAGGGCCGCAGCGCCGCCGTGGCCGCGACGGCGCGCCCGATCGCCTCCCGCTGCGCCGCGTCCGCGAACAGGAACAACGGCGCGAGCTCGGCCGCCGCGAGGTCCGGGCGCGCCAGCAGAGCCCGGGCCAGGTCCGGCGCCTGCCGGGCCCGGCCAATGAGGCGCCGGACGATCTCGCCCGGCAGGCCGAGGGCGGTGTTGGCGGCAAGCGCCAGATCGATCGCGGCATCGTCCCGCGCCGCGAGGTCGGCGAGGACGGCGCGGCTCAGTTCCGCCCGAGCCGCGAGGGCAGGCCCGATATCCGAGCCGTCGGCCAGCGCCGCCGCGATGACCGGCGCATCGAGGACAGGGGCTTGGGCCAGCACGACGTCGCGGGCTCTTCCACCGCGGGAGGCCAGCTGAACCAGCACCGATTGCGGCGTCTCGGGATGCGGCGCGAGCTTGCGCGCCACGGTCTCGGCCGTGTCCTCGTCGACGATCGGGATTAGACCGCCCGCCAGGGCCTCGAAGGCCTGCACGCCCGCCCGATCGCGGACCGAGGCCGAGAGGAAGAGGTCGGTCTGCACCCGCAGGATCACGGGCTTCAGATCGAGGTGTTCGACGCGCGAGAGTTCGATCAGGCCGGACAGGTCCGGCGCATCGTCCAGGGGTCGGGCCATGGCACTTCGATTTACGCAACACTGAGTGAACGAGGATTAGTGCGGTTGCGTGAATCGACCTTTAAGGGCGCCCGCCGCGCCATGCGCCAAATCGGGTTCCGGGCCCGCGACCGAGGCGTCCCTACCTCCGCCTCGTCCCCTGCTGTACGGTTCCGACGACCCGTTCCTGCCGGGGGTGAGACCCGTTGCGACGCTTTCTGAAGTTCCTCCACACGATGGCGGCCATCGGGCTTACGGGGGCGATGGCCTCCCTGGTCGTGCTGCTGAGCCTCACGCCGCCGACGAGTGACCTTGCGGGCTACGCCGCCATGCGCGGCGCGATGGGCGCCATCGCCACTTGGATCTTCTTCCCTTCCCTCGGGTTGATCCTGATCTCCGGCCTGTTCGCGATCGCCCTGCATCGCGGCTTCCACGACGCGGGCTGGGCCTGGCTCAAGGCCGCCACCGGCATCCTCGTCTTCGAGAGCGGCTTCGTCGGCGTGCTGGGTCCGATGCAGCAGGAGGCGGAGCAGAGCGCGCTGGCGCTCGCGGGCAAAATCGACCCCGCAAGCCTCGGTGGCTCCCTCGTCGCCGAGCGGAACACGCTCTGGGTGCTGCTCGCCATCGCGGTCGCCAACGTCGTGCTCGGCATCTGGCGGCCGCGCCTGATGCGGCGTGGAAGCGCGATCTAGGCGATCCGGCGCGGCTTGGCCTCCGCAACCTTGGCCCCCGCAACTTTCGCCTCCGCGAGCGCGTCGGCCTTCGCCGGCTCCGACGAGGGCGGCGGCAGTACGACGGGGATCGCGGATCCGGTCATCAGCGGCGTAGCGGGCACCTCCACCTTCGGAGCGGCCTGACCGTTCGCCGGCACGAGGCTCGGCGTCTCGCGCGGCTCGTTGGCGGGCGCCGCGATGGCCGGCTTCTCCCGGGTCTCGTCGCGGTCGTCGAGATCGGCCGTGACGTCGTCGGCGTCACTCGGGGGTGCCAGCACGTCGGTGGGCGTCTTCCAGACGAAGGCGTCGAGGCGGCCGCTCACGGGGGAGACGGGCGCCCAGCGCTCCGAGGCGATGCCGTCGGCGATCCAGAGCGGGTCGCGGCGCGCATGGGTCGCCCGTGCCAGCCATTGGCGGGCCTGGCCCGAGGCGACGCCGTGCTCCGCCTCCTCGATCCGCGCCATCATCAGGCAGGCGCGGACGGTGGGCTGGTCGGCCAACAACGGGGCGAGCGCCTCGCGGGCCTGGCCGAACTCCCGCGCGTCGAAGGAGGCCTGCGCCATCGCGAGCCGCGCCTCCGGATGCCAGGACGAGATCCGCGCCAGCGTCTCGGCGCGCGAGAGACGGTCGCGCACGGAATCGCCCGTGCGCAGGGCGACATAGACCTTGGCGAGATCGGGATGGGGATTGGCCTTCCATGCGGCCTCGACGATCTTGGACGCCTTCCGGAGGTCGCCGCGCCGCGCCAGCAGGCGCCCGGCCAGGGCCGCTGCCGGGACGAGGTCCGGCGCCAGCTTGACGGCCTGCAGCGCCCGCTCGGCCGCGGCCTCCGGCTCGCCGGCCTCGCGCTCCTGCGCCGCGGCCGTGAGCAGCACGGCGCGCTGGCGCCGGGCGGTTCCCTTGTCGAGGAGGCCGAGGGAGGCGCGGCGCTCCACGGTCTCGGTCGCCCCGCCCCAATCGCCGTCGGCACATTGCCCCTCCAGCACCGCCTCGTTCGCCCATGTGACGCTCGGCGCGAGCCGCGCGGCTTCGGCCGCGTAGGCCCTGGCCGCGGTCTCGTCCTCGCGGCGGCGCGCCTCGACGAAGAGGCCGCGCAGGCCCAGCACCCGGGTCTCGGGATCGTTGACCATGCGCTGGAAGGCGTGCTCGGCCGCCTCGCGGTCGCCCGAGATCTGCGCGGCCTGCGCCTTCAGGAGCAGCGCCAGGGGCTCGGCGCCGAGCAGGCGCTCGGCATCGCCGGCGTGGCGGCGCGCGGCGAGCGGGTCGCCGGAGCCCACGGCCACCATCCCGCGCGACAGGGCGGAGAAGCCCTTGGCGCGGCGGCGCTCGCGCGATCCGCGCACCAGGCTCTCGGGCAGGCCGATGATCCCGCGCACGATCGCCCAGATGAAGCCGATCACGAGGGCGGCGATGAGCACCCCGATCAGCGCGATGGCGAGACTCGTCGCGATCTCGTAGCCGTTCCAGACGATCGTGACGGTGCCGGGATGGTCGGCGATCCACACGGCCGCGAAGGCGGCGAGGGCGAGAAGGGCCAGGAAGGCGAGGGCGCGCCACATGGGATGCAAATACTCCTGGGAGCGGCGCCGGTCTGATGGGCGACGCTGGGGTCTCAAGGTCGGGAACGAAACGACGTCCCCTTCGGTTCTGGGCCGCCCCGCCCTCCGATGAGGGAAGGCGGGGCGTCGTCTGTCAACGTGCGGCGGGCGCCGCCAATCCCTTGAAGGCCTCGCCCTTGAAGGTGTCGGAGAGCAGCGCCTGCGCCGCCTCCGCCGCGGCAGCCCGCGACTTCAGCTTGGTGCCGAACTCGCCGGCCTGGGCGCGGACGTCCTCGGGCAGGGCGGCGAAGGCCTGGGCTGCCTCGCCGACCGCACCGCGGTCGAGCGCTTCCTGCACCTTCACCGACGGATCGGGGCCGGAGGCCGCTTCGCCCGCCGCGGGCGCATCGACCCGACGGACCTGGACGATCGACTCGGCCATGCTGGCGAAGCGCTTGGCGATGTCGCCGCTCTCGGCCACGGATTTCGCCTGCGCCGCCTTGCGCGCGGCGGCGATCCGCTCCGCGATCGGCCGGAACTCCGCGGCGAGGCTGCGTGCGGTCGGAGCGCCCCTATCGGCGAAGACGGCGAGCGCGGTCAGGCTGCCGGGATCGCCCGGCTCCATGCTGCGCAGCGCCGCCAGGGCATCCGCGTAGGGCGCCCCGGATTCGAGGGCTGCGGCGATACGGTCGGCCGAAACCACGCGCAGGGCGGCCTGGACGGTGCTCGCCTCGGCGCGGCCCGCCACCGCCTTGTCGAGCCCGGCGATCTGCTGGGCCTGGGCCTGGAGCTGGCGCTCGACGGCCTTGGCCGCATCCTCGGTCCGAGCCTTGCCGGCCTCCGTGGCGAGCCGGCTCGCCTCGGTCGCGGATTGAATGGCCTCGGTCGCCGCCTGGACCCGGGCGTCGAGGGACTTCTGGAGGCCGGCGAGCTTCTCGCCCAGCGCCTGGTCGGCCTCGGCATTCGCCTTGGTGCGGCTCTCGATGTCACCCTGGAGCGCCGCGAGCCTCGCCCCGAGATCGGGCTGCGCGTCGGCCGGCCTTGCGGTCTCCAGCTTGGCCTCGAGCGCCTTCAGGCGCTGGTCGAGCCCTGCGAGGTCGCCGCCGGCCGGAACCGCGGTGACTTGTCCGCCTGACGGCGGCTCGCGGCCGGGCTCCTCCTGCAGGGCCGAGACGCGCTGATCGAGGCTGTCGAGCCGGGCCATCAGGTCAGGCGGCAGGGACGGGGCCGGTGCCCCGGGCGCCGCGCCCTCCGCGGCGGGTGACGGAGCGACGCCGGCCTTCTGGAGCGCTTCGCGGGCGATCGTCTCGGCACCCCGCACGGCGTCCGGCAGGGGCTTCAGAGCGGTCTCGTTGGCGGCGATGCGCTTGTCGAGGGCGGCGAGCGCATCGCGAGGCGCGAGGGCATTGATCCGCTGGTCGAGGGCGGCAAGCCGCGGATCCTCGCCGCGAGGGGGCAGGACGCCGGCGCGCTCGACGGCAAACAGCAGGCCCGCCCCGATGACCCCGCCGAGGAGACCCGCCGCGGCCACCGAGCCGAAGCCCGGCCCGCGCGCCTTGGCGGGTGCGGCCGGACCAGCCAGGGGAGCAGCCTTGTCCGCCGCAGGGCTCGACGCCTTGGCGGCCTCGCTCTTCGGCGCAGTCGCCGGATCGTTCAGGCGCTTCGCCTTGAGATCGATGATCGGCCCATCCTCGACGGTTCCGGCCGGGCGCGAGGTTGGCTGAGGGCCGGGGCCGGGCTTCGGGGTCTCGGCCTTCGGGTTGTCTGCCTCGGCCTTCACGGGCTCGGGCTTGGTGGCAGCCGCCTTGGCGGCGTCGACTCTGGTGGGTTCCGGCTTGGCCGGATCCGACTTGGTCAAGTCGACCTTCGCCGGCTCGACCTTGGGCGCATCCGCCTTCGCGCCCGCAGGCGGGACGGTCTGGGAGGTGCCGGTGCCCTTCGCCGGCTCAGGCTTCGCCTCGGCGCCGCCCGTCGCCGGCCTCGTCGTCGCGGGCCCGGCAGGCTCGCCTGAGGGGACGCCGCCCGTCGCCGGACCGGCAGGCGTGATCTTGGCGGCACCCGTGCCGGCCTCGCCCTTGCCCGGACCCTGGCCGGACGTGCCGCCCTTCTGCCCAGTCGGATCGACATTGCTGGTGGGTGGTTTCACGACTGGCTGCTCCCTTCCCGCGCCCTTGCCGCTCCCGTCGCTCCACCGTTGGACGCGGTCAGGCGTCGTCGGAACAGCCGGATGACGGCATCGGTTCGATGACCGACCCGGTCGACCGTCCTAGCACCCGCAAGGGCGCCGGCGCGAGACCGGACCTCATTCTCATGCGACGAGACCCGCGAGGAGGG
>NZ_BPQP01000078.1 GCF_022179305.1 Methylobacterium iners | reverse complement strand
AAGCCACCGTGGTCAGCGCCGTAAAGGCAGCAAGAGAAGTCAAAAGCTTTTTCATTTTTTACGCGTCCTGGGTTGGCGAAAGCCGCCGCGCTTGTAGGTCCTGGCAGCCGCGAGGTCTGTCGCTTTCCTGCAACAACACCGCCAGATACGGACCAAGTTCTCAATGAAGGGTAAAGGTTAGCCGAAAGTCAGTTCGCGTCAGCAGCGTCGGTGCCATGGCGCACATCGCGATCGATCCGAACAAAGCGCTGATGTCGAGCCAACAGGACTGTCGTCCGCCGTTCATTCACTAGACCTGGCGGATCGCGCTCGTGTCAGACGAGGCGTTGGTCGAACCTCCCAGTACCTTGCCACGCCTCTCTCGATCGATGGTGAGGATCAGCGTGGCCGGGCGCTCCGCTATCGCGCGGGCAAGTCGCGATGAGGCTCCGATCCGGGCTCCGAAAGGCGGCGTTAACCGTCTTTGCGGAGAGTGTCGGACGCAGTTCGACACGGCCCCGAATCCTGGCGGCCGCGAGCCGCCATGCGGAACGCGCCCATGCTTCCCCCGTCCCGGTTTCCGGATTCCGCGCCGCTCCCGGAGCGTGCGGCCGCCCTCCCCGATCTTGAGCCGCCCCTCTTCGATTCGACTCTCGTCGAACCGGCGCCGAAGCGCGTCCTGCTATCCTGGACGGTCAAGCTCTCCCTGATGATCGCGCTCCTGGGGTTCGGCGCCTCGCAGTACATGACTTGGCTGGTAGGCGCCGCCGCCGTCCAGCGCGAGGCAAGGTTGGCAAGCGGCCTCTCCGATCCCGAGACCACGGGATCGATCCTGGGCACGACCGCCAGCGTGACCCCCGATCCCTGCGCCGTCCCGCTCAGGCTCCAGAACGGCCGCTGAGCGCGTCCCGAACCTCCCCGAACCCCGCGCATGATCGAACTCGACGAGGCCCGGCGGAGGCTCGCCGTGACGAGGGACCTCGACGGACCGGGAACGTCGACGCGGGTCTTTTCCGGGAGCGGCCGAGCCCGTAAGGCTTACGCTGGGACCGTCCTGGCGTGGATCTTACAGGGCGCCGGGAGGCCCGATGCGCGCCGCCACCTTGATCGCCTCGTTCCTCGCCTGCCTCCTGACCGGTGGCGCGGGTTCCACGGCCCAGGACGTCGCGCCCGACATCCTGCAGGCACAACTCGGCGAGTGGCTCGCCGTCCCCGATGACGGCGAGCGCGGCTGCCGCATTCGGCTGACGGACGAGCGCACGATCGGCGGGCGACGCGCGATCCCAGACGCCGCCTGCGCCGCCCGCATCCCGCGGCTCGCAGAGGCGGCTGCTTGGTCCTTCGCGGAGGGCCTCACCTTCACGGACGCTACGCGGCGCCGGGTGATGACCTTCGTCGAGGACGAGACGACCCTGCTCAAGACCCGGGGCGACAAGGTCCCGAACTACATGCTGGTGCGGGCCAAGCCCGGCGTCGAGCGGGCGCCGCATGCGCCGGCGATCGTCGGAACCTGGATCCTGCGCCGCCCCGAGGGTCCCACGCTCTGCACCATCACCTTCAGCGACCGCCCGCCCCTGGGTGCCGAGGAAAGCTTCGCCCTACGCCCTGAGGCCGGCTGCGATTCCGCCGTCGCGCGCCTCAAGCTGGCATCCTGGCGGATCGAGGATTTCGCGCTGATGCTCTACGGCGACGGCGGCTCCCTGCGCTTCGAGCCGGGCCCGGGCGGCTTCGACAAGGCGGAAGGCGGCAAGCCCCTCCAGATGGTCCGGCGGCCTTGACCAGCGCGCATGGACGATCGCACGGACGAGCCCGCGAGCCGGCGGGGTCGGTCCGTCCCCACGCAGCGAACGACGTCCGGAATCAGCCACGACCCCAGGGGGCAACGACGGCCGCCGACGCGGGTGCCCGCCCGCCGGCGTAGCGCGTCAGGGCGGCGATCCGGTCGTCGATCGGCGGGTGGGTGGCCAGGAAGTCCTTGAAGCCGGAGCGCGGGTTGTCCACGCACAGCTCCATCACGCCGGATGGAACGCCGGGCAGCTCGCCCCGGCCCGAGATCTTCAGCAGAGCGGTGATCAGGGCGTCCGGGTTCTTGGTGAGCTCGACCGCACCGGCATCGGCCACGTATTCGCGGGTCCGCGACAGGGCGAAGCGGATCACCTGCGACAGCAGCCAGACGAGGCCGATCAGCGCCACGCCGATGAGGAGCGCCGGCAGGGCGCCGCCCTTGTTCTTGCGCTCGCCGGAGGCGCGGCCGAGGTCGAGCCCCGAGCGGAACACGATCTCGCCGACGAAGGCGAAGATGCCGGCGACGACCACGGCGATCATCATGGTGCGTACGTCGTCGTTGCGGATGTGGGTGAGCTCGTGCGCGAACACCGCCTCCATCTCGGCATCGGTCAGCGCGGCCATCAGGCCGCTCGTCACGGTGACGGCGTACTGGCTCGGGTTCAGGCCGGTGGCGTAGGCGTTCAGCGCCGGATCGTCGACGATCCCGAGCTTCGGCATCGGCAGGCCCCGTGCGATGCAGAGGTTCTCCAGGAGGGCGTAGAGGCGGGGCGCCTCCTCGCGCGTCACGAGACGTCCGCCGGTCACCCGGTCGATCATGGCCCCATGGAACCGATAGGCGATGAGGAGCCACAGCCCCGTCGCCAGGAAGGCGAGCGGCCCGACCCAGAGCATGTCCTGGAGGGCCGCCGCGAGGTAGCTCGACAGGATCGGAGGGTAGCCCCGCGGCAGCGATAGGCTAGTGGCGCGGGCCACCAGCGCCAGGGCGAAGGCGAGGATGAGGACGAGCCCGAACAGCCCCGCGATCAGCAGCCGGGAGCGGGTCTGGTTGGCCTGGATATGCGTGTAGAGGCCGTAGGCCGGGAGCATGCCGGGCCCTCCCTCGCAGGCCCCTAGAACTTGACGCTCGGCGCCACGTCGAGGGCTTGGCGCTGCCCCTCCCCGACGTCGAAGAAGGTCTTGGGCGTGAAGCCCATGGGCCTAGCGAAGAGGGCCGCCGGGATCGCGCCGATGGCGGCGTTGTACTCGGCGACCGCGTTGTTGAAGAAGCGCCGCGCCGCGGCGAGCTTGTCCTCGACCTCGCCGAGATCCGTCTGGAGGGCCTGGAAATTCGCGCTGGCCTTGAGATCCGGATAGGCCTCGCCGAGCGCCACCAGCCGTCCGAGGGCACCGCTGAGCGCGCCTTCGCTCGCCGCCTGGCTCTGCGGGCCCTGCGCGCTGGCCGCGGCGTTGCGGGCGCGGATGACGGCGTCGAAGGTCTCGCGCTCATGGGAGGCGTAGCCCTTCACGGTCTCGACGAGGTTCGGGATCAGGTCGTGACGCTGCTTGAGCTGTACGTCGACGTCGCCGAAGGCCTGGTCCACCCGCGCCCGCAGGGAGACGAGGCCGTTATAGACGGCCACGAGGTAGAGGAGCGCGGCAACGCCGACGCCGATCAGGACCCATTCCATCGCGCGAATCGCCCCCGTCCGCAGCTTGAGGCTTGAGCGTATAGCAAATGCCCGCGCGCTCTGCCCCTGGTCCCGGCGCGCCAGACAGCATCTCATGGCTGAAGGAAATTCCTCAGCCAGCATCTGAGCTTAGCGCGTCGTATTCGCCGAAAGAAGAAGACGCCCAACAGCTTAGCTAATGTAATTTCTTTTAACATCTGTGGAACTCGCACAGACCGCGCCGGTTCTTCTCGCCGGGATGGATGATGCGATCATGAGCCAGAATGCAGACACCTCGCGCGTTGCCGAGAACATCGTTCGGCGCGACGACGAGAACTCGCAAATAGCCGACATGCGCGACGCGGATCATCTTGTCCAAGGTCAACATTCGGAGGAGTTGGTCGGCGTCGTCCCGGTGGTCGAGGAGACGGTGCAGGTCGGAAAGCGCGCCATCGAGCAGGGCCGCGTCCGGGTCAGCACACGGACCGAGACCATCGAGGAGATCCGGCGCGAGAGCCTGCGCACCGATGCAGTGGGCGTGACGCGCGTTCCCATCGATCGGATCATCGGCGAAGGCGAGACGGCGCCACAGGTCAGGACCGAAGCCGGCATCACCATCATCCCCGTTCTCGAAGAAGTTCTCGTCGTTGAGAAGCGGCTCCTCCTGAAGGAGGAGGTCCACATCCAGCGGACGACCTCCGGCGAGGAGGTCGAAGTCCCGGTCACGCTGCGCCGCCAACAGGCCGTGATCGAGCGCGACGGCCCGAATGCGGACGTCTCGCAGCCAACCTCCACACTGACGCCGGAGACGCACCAGCCATGACCCAGACCGTCACAGCCCTGTTCGACAAACGTGCCGACGCCGAAGCCGCGATCCAGTCGCTCGTGCAGGCCGGAATTCCCCGTGAGACGATCCGGCTGACGGCGGGACGGGAAGGCACGGCGCATTCGGGTAGCGCCTACGACCACCACCGCGACGAGGGAGGGTTCTGGGCTTCCCTGAAGGATCTCTTCCTCCCCGAGGAGGACCGCTACACCTATTCCGAGGGCCTCAGCCGCGGCGGGACCATGCTGAGCATCCAGGCCCGCGACGAGCAGGCCGGGCAGATCGCGGGGCTGCTCGACAGCTCCGGCGCGGTCCACCTCGACGAGCGCGAGGCGATGTGGCGCAAGGAGGGCTGGAGCGGCTACTCCGCCGGCTCGGCCGCGGCGGGAGCGACGTCGACCGCGCGCAGCGGCGCCCCGGCCTCGGACGAGACGATCCCCGTCGTCGAGGAGCGTCTGCAGGTCGGCAAGCGTGTTTCGGAGGCCGGGCGGGTTCGCGTCCGGTCCTACGTGACCGAGACGCCTGTCCAAGAGAGCGTGACGCTCCACGACGAGCGGGTGCAGGTCGAGCGCCGCCCGGTCGATCGCGCCCCGACGCCGAGCGACGAGCGGCTGTTCGCCGAGAAGACGATCGAAGCCGTGGCCCACGGCGAGCAGGCGGTAGTCTCCAAGGAAGCGCGCGTCACCGAGGAGATCGGCCTGCGCAAGACCACCGACGATCGGACCGAGACCATCTCCGACACGGTGCGGCGTACCGAGGTCGAGGTCGAGGACGAGCGCGGCCAGGTCAGCCGCACCGGCACGACCAACACGTCGAGCGACCGCGGCCGCTGAAGGTGTCATCCCGCGGCGCTCCTGAAGGGGCGCCGCTCAACCTGAAGCCGAACCGGTCTCGGCCGGTTCTCCCTACCAGACGAGGAATCCCATGCGTACGACCCTGACGACCCTCTCGCTTCTCGCCCTCCTCGGAACGGCGCCGGCAATGGCCCAGACCACGGTGACCGGCACCCCGGCCGACAAGGACGCCGCCTCCAGCGCCAAGTCGGACGGCCAGAAGGCCGTGACGCGGCCCAACACGGACAAGGCCGACGTCAACGCACCCGCCAGCACCGGCGCCGTGACGAACGCCAAGCTCGAGGAGGGCGCCAACAGCTTCACCGAGGGTCAGACCCGCAAGCGGCTCGAAGATGCCGGCTTCAAGGAGATCAAGGACCTGAAGAAGGACGACAAGGGCATCTGGCGTGGAACTGCGATGCTCGAGGGCAAGAGCGTCGGCGTCGGCGTCGACTTCAAAGGCAACGTCGCGACCCAGTAATCGCGGCGCGACGCTCGATCGTTTCTCAATTCAGGAGTAGACCATGACCACTCGTACCATCACTGCACTTTACGACAGCTACGATGACGCCGCCCGGGCGGTGACCAAGCTCGAAGCCGCAGGCGTCCCGCACGATCACATCAGCATCGTCGGCAACAACCAGGGCACGGGCACTGCGTCGAGTCACGGCACGCACGGCGATACGGCCGAGGACGCATCGACCGGCGCCGGCACGGGTGCCACTCTCGGGACGGTTCTCGGCGGCGGTGCCGGCCTCCTCGCTGGCCTCGGCTTGATGGCGATCCCGGGCGTCGGTCCCGTCGTGGCCGCGGGCTGGCTCGTCGCCACGCTCGCCGGCGCCGGCGTCGGTGCCGCGACCGGTGGCCTCGTCGGTTCGCTGACGGGCGCCGGTCTCAGCGAGAGCGATGCGCATACCTATGCCGAGGGCATCCGGCGAGGTGGAACCATGCTGACCGTGCGCGCCGATGAGAATCGCGCCACCCAGGTCATGGACATCCTCGAGGAGCACGGCTCCGTCGACCTCGACGAGCGCGAGCAGACCTGGCGCAAGGAAGGCTGGACCGGCGGCGCGGCGACTTCCGCCTCGACCTCGGCTCACGGCGCCCGCGACGTCGCCGCAGGCGCGACGAGCGCCGGTCTCGGTACGTCGGGCGCGAGCGGCACGCATGCCGCGGCGCGGACCGACACGGTCGAGCGCGATGGGACGATCCCCGTCGTCAACGAGCAGCTCCATGTCGGCAAGCGCGAGGTCGAACAGGGCCGCGTCCGCGTCCGCTCCTACGCGGTCGAGACCCCGGTCCAGGAGCAGGTCCACCTGCACCAAGAGAACGTGCAGGTCGAGCGCCGCCCGACCGATCGTGCTCTGAACGCGGGCGACGAGGCGCTCTTCCGCGACCGCACCATCGAGGCCACCCAGCACCAGGAGGTTCCGGTCGTGTCCAAGGAGGCACGGGTCGTGGAGGAAGTCGGCCTGCGCAAGGAGGCCACCGACCGCACCGAGACGATCTCCGACAAGGTGCGTCACACCGAGGTCGAGGTCGAGGACGAGCGCGGCCAAGTCAGCCGCACCGGTACCGGTACGACGGGGTCGGGCATCAAGCGCTAGTCCCAAGGCACGCCAATGGAACGCCCCGCCTCTTAGGCGGGGCGTTTGCTGTTTGTTAACTCTGATATGGTGCGATCGACATTCGACAGGATGTCCATGAGATGCGCCAGATACAGGTCGAAGAGGGATTGCGCCTTCGGTTCCCGGGCCGGAGCGGGGAGTTCGACGAGGGCGTCGAGATCGGCCTCCTACTCGCGGACCTCGCCCAGGGCGGAAGCGCGTTCAGCCGTACCGTCTCGGCGGCCAATGTCGATCAGGCGCGCCGCGTGGCCGGATCGTTCGGCTATCGGGTCCAGATCATGGTCGAGCAGCAGGACTGCACCGATCTGCTCTTCTCCGTGCGCAGCCGGCGCCCTGTCCTGACAGTCGTCGAGGGCGACCGCAGGTCAGCCTGACCCCACTCGCCCTGCGGTGGTCGCCGCCACTCCCCTGCTCCGCCCAGAGCCAGGATAACGGCGGGCGCGTTCCGCGAGGCGGATTGACACGTCAGGTCAAGCCTCTAAGTGTCCCCGGTAACGCGTGCGCGTGTCGGCTGGTGCGACGAGACCAGCTGCTTGAGCCGCAATTCGCGTCGCTGTCCTCCGCGCCGGTCTGTCCGTTTCCCGCGCGCAACGGTTCTCCCAAACTATGTCCTTCGCCGACCTCGGATTGAGCGACAAGGTCCTCCAGGCCGTCACCGCGGCCGGCTACACGGAGCCGACGCCGATTCAGGCCCAGGCCATCCCGCACGTGCTGGCGCGGCGCGACGTGCTCGGCATCGCCCAGACAGGGACCGGCAAGACGGCCGCCTTCACACTGCCGATGCTGACGCTGCTGGAGAACGGGCGCGCTCGGGCCAGGATGCCGCGCACCCTGATCCTCGAGCCGACCCGCGAGCTCGCAGCGCAGGTCGTCGAGAACTTCGACCGCTACGGCGTCAACCACAAGCTCAACGTGGCGCTCATCATCGGCGGCGTCTCCTTCGGCGACCAGGACGCCAAGCTGATGCGCGGCACCGACGTGCTGATCGCCACGCCCGGCCGCCTGCTCGACCATTTCGAGCGGGGCAAGCTGCTGCTTACCGGCGTCGAGCTCCTCGTCATCGACGAGGCCGACCGCATGCTCGACATGGGGTTCATCCCCGACATCGAGCGCATCGTGAAGATGGTGCCCTTCACCCGCCAGACACTGTTCTTCTCCGCGACCATGCCGCCGGAGATCGAGCGGCTGGCCGACATGTTCCTGCACAACCCGCAGCGGATCGAGGTGGCGCGGCCCGCCTCGACGGCCGCCACCATCGTCCAGAAGCTCGTCGCCGTCGGCGCCGAGGGCCATGAGAAGCGCGACGTCCTGCGCCGCCTGATCCGGGGCGAGGCCGAACTCAAGAACGGCATCATCTTCTGCAACCGCAAGCGCGAGGTCGCGCTGCTGCAGAAATCGCTCGCGAGCCACGGCTTCAACGTCGCGGCCCTCCACGGCGACATGGACCAGCGCGCCCGCACGGTCGCGCTGGACGGGTTCCGCAGCGGTGAGGTTCCGCTTCTCGTGGCGAGCGACGTCGCGGCGCGCGGCCTCGACATCCCCGCCGTCAGCCACGTCTTCAATTTCGACGTGCCGCACCACCCGGAGGACTACGTCCACCGCATCGGCCGCACCGGGCGGGCGGGGCGGGCGGGAGCCGCCTTCACCCTGGCGAGCCGCGCCGACGAGCGCTCGCTCGCCGCGATCGAGACTCTGATCGGCCAGCCGATCCCCTGGGCGGAGGGGGACCTCGCTTCGCTCCCTGAGGATACCGGGAACGCCGAGCCGCGCACTCGCCATCGCGGCCGCACCGGCGAGCGCCGACCCCGCGGCGGCGAGACGGCCAAGGCGGAGCCCAGAGCCCGCAAGCCCACGTCCCGGCGCGCGCCGTCCGCGCCCGTCGCCGTGGCGGCGGAGGCCGTGGTCGCGGCCGCACCCGCGCCTCGCGAACGGCCGGTCGAGCGTTCGCGCGAGGAGCGGCGCCCTCCCCCGCGCCGCCGCGAGGAGGCCGAGGACGGCGATACGCCGCTCGGCCTCGGCTCTCATGTGCCGGCCTTCATGCTGCGGCCGGCCGTGGTGAAGAAAGAAAAGTAGCCGCTCTTCCTCCGTCCGGCGAGGCCGTCGGAGGGACGGGTTCGACGTCGCTTTAACCCCATCTCCACCACCGCCGCGCCAGGATGCTGCCGTCCAGATGCGGCCCCCGGCCAGGCTGGATCGCGGGTCGAGGAAAGATGGGCGGACTGAGCGACGGCAACGACGGCGACCGGGAGCGGAGTTTCGCCCTGGCGCAACGCGCCAACGAATTGATGCGCGATTACGGCTCCTCGGCGACGCCGCGCGCCTACAGCGTCTGGTACAGCTACGTGTCCGGCGCCCAGCCGCTTCTGAACGATGCCGTGAAGCGGCTGACGATGCAGAGCGGCATCCTCTCCGATGCCGACATCGACAGCCTCTACGAGACCTACCTCGACAGCCGCCGCCTCTCGGCGGAGGCCGAGCGGATGAGCACGAACGTCCTCGCCGAGATCGAGGGGATCATGGAGGTGATCGGCCTCTCGCTCGGATCAAGCGCGCAGTACGGCGCCTCGCTGAAGGCCCTGTCGAAGGACCTCGACGGAGTCGAGCTGACCCGCGCCCGGACCCGCGAGATCGTCGCCGCCCTAGTGGCGACCACCCGGGAGGTCGCGGCCAACAACCAGGCGCTGGAAGCCCGCATGCGCGAGAGCCGCAGCGAGATCGAGACCTTGCGCGAAACCCTGGAGGCGACGCGGATCGAGAGCCTGACCGATACGCTGACGGGCCTGGCCAATCGCAAGCATTTCGAGGACAGCCTGCAGCGGCTCGTCGAGGGCGCCGCCGCGGGCGCCACGCCGGCGAGCCTCATCGTCATCGATGTCGACTTCTTCAAGCGCTTCAACGACCTCTACGGCCATCTCACCGGCGATCAGGTCCTGCGCCTCGTCGCCATCGTCATGCGCGAGCACGTCAAGGGCCGGGCCACCCTCGCCCGCTTCGGCGGCGAGGAGTTCGGCATCATCCTGCCCGACACCGACCGGACGGCGGCCTTCGCCATCGCCGAGCAGGTCAGGGGCAGCGTGATGGGCCGCGAGCTCGTGAAACGCTCGACCGGGGAGTCCCTCGGCAAGGTCACGATCTCTCTCGGCGTCGCGGCCCTGCAGCCGGGCGACACCCCGATCTCGCTCCTGGAGCGCGCGGACCGCTGCATGTTCATGGCCAAGCGCAACGGCCGCAACAGGACCGTCGACGACACCACGGCCCTGACCGAGGCCGATCTGCCGAACGTCGCCTGACGGGGCTCCGCGTCCCCGCCTCAGGCGGAGACGCGCAACGCTTCCGGGTTCGCAGGCGTGATCGCCACCGACTCGCCGCAGCCGCAGGCCGAGGTCTGGTTCGGGTTGTTGAACACGAACTGAGACGCGAGCTTCGAGGTCTGGAAGTCCATCTGGGTGCCGAGCAGGAACAGCACCGCCTTCGGGTCGATGAAGACCGTGACGCCGCGATCCTCCACGCGGTCCTCGCCAGGCTTCGGGCCCTCCGCATATTCCATCGTGTAGGACATGCCGGCGCAGCCGCCGTTCTTGACGCCGACCCGCAGGCCGGCGATCGGCCGCTCCGCATCCGCGATGATCGCCTTGATCCGGTCGGCCGCTGCGTCGGTCAGCGAGAGGACTTTGAAACTCGTCGTCATGGTTGCTCTCCGGCAGCCGGGTTCAAGGCCCGGGCGGGTGAGGATGATCGTGCGCGCTTAAGATAAGGATTGCACGGTGCGGGGTCCAGCGAAGCTCCTGCCCGCTCGGCGCTGCCGACGTTCTCCTTCGAACCCGCTCCCGACACGCCGGCCCGCTGAGCCGCCCTCACCACATGTCCAGCGCGACGCGGGCCTCGTCCGACATCCGGCTCTGATCCCAGGGCGGATCGAACACCATCGTCACTTCGCAGGATTGGACCCCCGGCACGGCGGCGACCGCATTCTCGACCCAGCCCGGCATCTCGCCGGCGACGGGACAGCCCGGCGCGGTCAGCGTCATGTCGATGGCGACCTTGCGGTCGTCGGCGATGTCGACCTTGTAGATCAGGCCGAGCTCGTAGATGTCGGCGGGGATCTCGGGGTCGTAGACGCTCTTGAGCGCCGCCACGATGTCGTCGGTCAGGCGGTCGAGCTCCTCCGGCGGGATCGCGGAGGCCGCGGCGACGGCGGGCGCGTTGGTGCCGCCCGTGATGGCTGCATCGCTCATTGCAATAATCCTCTGGGCATCGACCCGAAAAGTGGTGCTCACCTTTCGGAAAAGCTGATGCAAGAACAAGGGCCTAGGGCATCGCTTTGATGCCCTAGGCGAACATCATCTCGGCCTTGGCGAGCGCCTCGGCGAGGACGTCGATCTCGTGGGTCGTATTATACAATCCGAACGAGGCGCGACAGGTCGAGGTGACCCCGAAGCGGTCGAGCAGCGGCATGGCGCAGTGCGTGCCCGCCCGCACCGCCACGCCGAAGCGATCGATCACGGTGGCAATGTCGTGGGCATGCGCGCCCTTCATCTCGAAGGCGATCACCCCGCCCTTGCCCTCGGCAGTGCCGATCATGCGGACGGCGTTCATGGCGCCGAGCCGCTCCTGCGCATAGGCGAGGAGACCGGCCTCGTGGGCGGCGATGCTCTCGCGGCCGATCCCCATCATGAACTCGAGCGCCGCGCCGAGACCCACGGCCTCGACGATCGCCGGCGTGCCGGCCTCGAAGCGGTGCGGCGGATCGTTGTAGGTGATCGCGTCCTGCGACACGGTGCGGATCATCTCGCCGCCGCCCTGGTAGGGCGGCAGCCGCTCCAGCCATTCGCGCTTGCCGTAGAGCACGCCGATCCCCGTCGGACCGTAGACCTTGTGGCCGGTGAAGACGAAGAAGTCGCAATCGAGGGCCTTCACGTCGATCGGCAGGTGGACCGCGCTCTGCGCGCCGTCCAGCAGCACCGGCACGCCGTGGGCATGGGCGATGCGCACGATCTCGGCCGCCGGGGTCACGGTGCCGAGCACGTTCGACATGTGGGTGATCGAGACCATCTTGGTCCGCGCGGTGAAGAGCTTCTCGTATTCCTCGATCAGGAAGTTGCCGTCGTCGTCCACCGGCGCCCACTTGATCACGGCCCCCCTGCGCTCGCGCAGGAAGTGCCAGGGCACGATGTTGGAATGGTGCTCCATGATCGAGAGGATGATCTCGTCGCCCTCCCCGATCTGTCCCGACAGTCCCATCGAGGACGCGACGAGGTTGTAGGCCTCCGTCGCGTTGCGGGTGAAGATGATCTCGTCGGTGGAGCCGGCGTTGAGGAATTGCCGCGTGGTCTCGCGTGCGCCCTCAAACCCTTCGGTCGCGGCATTGGCCATGAAGTGCAGGCCGCGATGGACGTTGGCGTAGCCCGTCTCCATGCAGGAAACCATCGCGTCGATCACGGCGCGCGGCTTCTGTGACGAGGCGGCGTTGTCGAGATAGACCAGCGGTTTGCCGTAGACCGTCTGCGACAGGATCGGGAATTGCTTCCGAATCGCCTCGACGTCGTAGGGCGTCTGCAGGACGGGTGCGTTCATGGCGAAACCTGTCTTGTGTGTCCTGCCCTTCCCTCGGCCGGGAGGGCTCTCGCGGCGCTAGCCCCGCGCAGCCAGCCAGCGCTCGATCTCGGCGACGAGCGCCTCTCGCGCAGCCTCGTGGCTCACCGCCTCGACCGCCTCGCCGAGAAAGGCCTGGACGAGCAGGCTTTCGGCCTGGGCCTTCGGCAGCCCGCGGGCCATGAGGTAGAAGAGCAGGTCGTCGTCGAGCGCGCCGCAGGTGGCGCCGTGGCCGCAGGCGACGTCGTCGGCGAAGATCTCGAGCTCGGGCTTGTTCATCATCTGGCCGTCGTCGGACAGGATGAGGCAGGCCGACATCATCTTGCCGTCGGTCTGCTGCGCCGCCTGCTGGACGATGATCTTGCCCTGGAAGACGCCGGTCGCGGCGCCGTCGACCACCGTCTTGAACAGCTCGCGGCTCACCCCGCCGGTGGCCGCGTGGTCGGCCAGGAAGGTGGTGTCGGCGAGCTGCGAGCCGTTCAGCATGGAGGCGCCGTTGACGATCGCCTTGGCGTCGGCGCCGGCGAAGTTCAGGTAGACCTGATGGCGCGAGAGCACGGCGCCGACGACGAGGTTCACGGTCTCGATCGAGGCCTGGGCGCCAAGTTTTGCGGACAACGTCGACAGGGCGACTGCCTCGCGGCCCTCGGCGTTCAGGCGGACATGCCGGAAGGCGGCGTTGTCGGCCACCGTCACGTCGAGGGCATCGTTGGGCTGGTAGGCGACGCCGTCTGGTCCCTCATGGCTCTCCAGCACCGTGACCTCGGCGCCCTCGCCCAGCACGACCAGCGCGCGCGTGGCTGTCGAGAAGGCTTCCGAAACGGTGGCGATGAAGCGCAGGTGCAAAGGCGTCTCGACCTTGGCGCCGGCCTTCACGGCGATCAGCGCGCCATCCGCCAGGAAGGCGGTGTTGAGCTGATAGATCGGGTTCTCGGAGGCCTGACGCACCGGCGTCAGCTGGTCGAGGAGCGCATGGCCTTCGCTGAGCGCCTGGGTCAGCGGAGTCACGGTGACGCCGGCCGGAATGCGGCCGAGGTCGGATTGATCCGCGATCAGGTGGCCGTTGACGAAGGTCAGGCGGACCGCCTCGATCCCCGCAAAGCCCTGGGCGCCGGCAACGACCGCAGCGGCGAGCTCGGCACTCGGGACCTCGGCCGGGTGGGCCGCATCACGGAACGCCGAGCTCAGGTCGGTGTACTTGAAGGCCTCGACGCGGCGCGTCGGCAGGCCGACCGCCTCGAAGTAGCGGAACGCCTCCTCGCGGGCGATCGAGACGCCCGTCGGGTAGCGCATCTTCGTGGCCTCGAAGAGCTTGGCGAGGCCCGTCTCGGCGGGCGAGCGCAGGGGCGTGATCTCGGCCATCACGCGGCCTCCGTCCGGTACTCGGCGTAGCCCGAGGCCTCGAGTTCGAGCGCCAGCTCCTTGCCACCCGACTTCACGATGCGGCCCTGCGACATGACATGCACGGTGTCGGGCACGATGTGGTTGAGGAGCCGCTGGTAGTGGGTGATGACGAGGAACGAGCGGCCCTGCGCGCGCAACGCGTTCACGCCTTCCGAGACGATGCGCAGGGCATCGATGTCGAGGCCGGAATCGGTCTCGTCGAGGACGCAGAATTTCGGCTCCAGGAGGGCCATCTGCAGGATTTCCATGCGCTTCTTCTCGCCGCCGGAGAACCCGACATTGAGGGCGCGCTTGAGCATGTCCTTGTTGATCTCGAGCTTGTCGGCGGCCGCGTTGACCTTGCGGATGAAGTCGGGCGTCGAGAGCTCGCCCTCGCCGCGCGCCTTGCGCTGGGCGTTGAGCGTCGCCTTGAGGAAGGTCATGGTGCCCACACCCGGGATCTCCAGCGGGTACTGGAACGCGAGGAACACGCCCGCCGCCGCACGCTCGTCGGGGCTCATCTCAAGGATGTTCTCGCCGTCGAGCAGGATCTCGCCGTCGAGGACCTCGTAATCCTCCTTACCGGCGATGACGTAGGACAGGGTCGACTTGCCCGAGCCGTTCGGTCCCATGATGGCGGCGACCTCGCCATCGTTCACGGTCAAGCTGAGGCCGTTGAGGATGCGGTTGTCCTCGATCTGGACGACGAGGTTCTTGATTTCGATCATTTCAGTAAAGTCCGTTCCAACAAATTGAACCGCGAGGCCGGAGAGGCGAGCACCGCCCTCTCCGAAAAGATCGCGCTTCCCTCTTCCGACCCGCTTCGCGGGCCACCCCCTCCCGCAGAGGGGAGAGGGGCAATACGCGCTGAATAGCCGGCGACGCGCCCTAGCCGACCGAGCCTTCCAGGCTGATCGAGATCAGCTTCTGGGCCTCCACCGCGAACTCCATCGGGAGTTGCTGCAGCACGTCCCGCACGAAGCCGTTGACGATGAGCGCCGTGGCCTCCTCGTTCGAGAGACCGCGGCTCTGGCAATAGAACATCTGGTCTTCCGAGATCTTCGAGGTCGTGGCCTCGTGCTCGAATTGCGCGGAAGAGTTCTTCGACTCGATGTAGGGTACCGTGTGCGCCCCGCACTGGTCGCCGATCAGCAGCGAGTCGCAATTGGTGAAGTTGCGTGCGCCCGCCGCCTTCCTGTGGGCCGAGACGAGACCGCGGTAGGTGTTCTGCGAGCGACCCGCGGAGATGCCCTTCGAGATGATCCGGCTCGTCGTGTTCTTGCCGAGATGGATCATCTTGGTGCCGGAATCGACCTGCTGCATGCCGTTCGACACCGCGATCGAGTAGAACTCGCCGCGAGAATTGTCGCCGCGCAGGATGCAGGACGGGTACTTCCAGGTGATCGCCGAGCCGGTCTCGACCTGCGTCCACGAGATCTTCGAGTTGACGCCCCGGCAATCGCCGCGCTTCGTCACGAAGTTGTAGATGCCGCCGCGGCCCTCGTTGTCGCCCGGGTACCAGTTCTGGACCGTCGAGTACTTGATCTCGGCATCGTCCAAAGCCACGAGCTCGACCACCGCGGCATGGAGCTGGTTGTCGTCGCGCTTCGGGGCGGTGCAGCCCTCGAGATACGAGACGTAAGAGCCCTTGTCGGCGATGATCAGCGTGCGCTCGAACTGGCCGGTGTCGCGCTCGTTGATGCGGAAGTAGGTCGACAGCTCCATCGGGCAGCGCACGCCCGGCGGGATGTAGACGAAGGACCCGTCGGAGAAGACCGCGGAGTTGAGGGTGGCGAAGAAGTTGTCGGTCACGGGCACGACCGAGCCGAGATACTTCTTCACGAGGTCCGGGTACTCGCGGATCGCCTCCGAGATCGGCATGAAGATCACGCCGGCCTTGGAAAGCTCCGCCTTGAAGGTGGTGGCCACCGAGACCGAGTCGAACACCGCGTCGACCGCAACCCGGCGCTCGGGGGCGATGCCCTCCAGCACCTCGACCTCGCGCAGAGGGATGCCGAGTTTTTCGTAGGTCTTCAGGATCTCCGGATCGATCTCGTCGAGGGACATCGCCGCCGGGCGCTTGGGAGCGGCGTAGTAGTAGATGTCCTTGTAATCGACCTTGTCATACGAGACGCGCGCCCATTCGGGCTCCTTCATGGTCTGCCAGCGCTTGTAGGCGTCGAGGCGCCAGGCCAGCATCCATTCGGGCTCGTCCTTCTTGGCCGAGATATAGCGGATCACGTCCTCGGAGATGCCCTTCTCGGACTTCTCCATCTCGATCGTGGTCTCGAAACCGTACTTGTACTGGTCGAGGTCGATCGAGCGGACCCGATCGATGGTCTCCTGCACTGCAGGCATCAGGCGTCTCCTAACAGCTCCGGCGTCAAGGGCCGGGCGTTGGTGAGAGGATGGCGTGGAGGGGCAATCGTCATGCCGCCCGTCCCTGCCGTTCATATAGGGTCGAAACGACCCGTTCGAAGGCTTCGAGGAAGCGTGTCGTGTCGCTTTCCACGCTGTTCCACCCGAGGCTGACGCGCAGCGCCCCCGCGGCCAGCGCAGGGCTCACTCCCATCGCCGCGAGCACGGGCGAGCGCGCCACCTTGCCAGACGCGCAGGCCGAGCCGGAGGACACCGCGACGCCCGCGAGGTCGAGGGACATCAGGACGGTCGCGGCGTCGAGCCCGGGAACCGCGAAGCAGAGGGTGTTGGGCAGGCGCGGCGCGCCCTCCCCGAACACCACGACATCGGGCGCGACCCCGCGAAGGCGCGCTTCGAGCGCATCGCGCCAGCCTGCGAGCCGCACGGCAAGCGCTGGCGCTTCTGCCCTCGCGATCTCCGCGGCGGTGCCGAGACCGACGATCCCGGGGAGGTTCTCGGTGCCGCCGCGCGATCGCTCCTCCTGGCCGCCGCCGCGCAGGAGGGGCGCCCCAAGGCTGACGCCCTCGGCGAGGATCACCGCGCCGATGCCCTTGGGCGCGCCGAACTTGTGGCCGGACAGGGTCAGGGCATCGAGCCCGAGCGCGCCGATATCGATCGGGATCTTGCCGACGGCCTGCACCGCGTCGCTGTGCACCAGCGCATTCCCATGCGCGCGGGCCAGGGCCGCGATCTCGCCGAGGGGCTGGATCACACCGGTCTCGTTGTTGGCGGCGTGCACGGAGACCAGCACGCGCTCACCGGCCCGCCGCCCGAGGGCACGGCGCAGGGCATCGAGATCGATCAGACCGGAAGGATCGACGGGCAGGACCTCCACCGCGTGGTCCGGGAACCGGTGCCCCGCCATCACGCAGGGATGCTCCGTCGCCCCAACCAGAAGTTGGGTCGGCACAGGCATGCCCTCGCGGGTCAGGCCACCGGACAGCACCGCGTTGGCCGCCTCGGTGCCGCCGCTCGTGAACACGACGCGCCCACCGCCGACGAGGGCCGCCACGGCGTCGCGGGCCGCCTCCAGGGCTGCGCGCGCCGCCCGCCCCTCGGCATGGATCGACGAGGGGTTGCCCGGCAGCGCCAGCGCCGACGCCACGGCCTCGGCCACCTCCGGCCGCACCGGCGTGGTGGCGTTGTGGTCGAGATAGGCGCGCGGCACGGTCAAGCCCGGCAAACCGCTGGCAGCATTAGGCCCAAGACCCACAATTCCTTGCTTTCGCCCCCCACGATCATGCTAAGGCGCGCCAACGGCACGTCGTCCGCAGCCCGCCATCCAAGGAAACGAACCCGTCGAACGTGGTCCCGTCGCGTTGATTGGAATCATTCCAATCACCTAGAACCGTTCTAAGAGTGCTTTTAAGAGCCTCCTGGGGCGAGTCAAGGCACGCTCTGCGCCTGCGCGGTTTCGCGCCGGTTGCGCGGCCGGGATCCCGCCGATGGCGACAGGAGTTTCGAGACCACCATGCCTGAAGTCATCTTCACCGGCCCGGCCGGCCGCCTCGAGGGGCGCTATCAGGCGCCCAAGAAGAAGGGCGCGCCGATCGCGATCGTGCTGCACCCGCACCCCCAGTTCGGGGGCACGATGAACAACCAGATCGTCTACAACCTGTTCTACACCTTTGCGAACCGGGGCTTTGCGGCGCTCCGCTTCAACTTCCGCGGCGTCGGGCGCAGCCAGGGCTCCTTCGATCACGGGACGGGTGAGCTCTCCGACGCGGCCTCGGCGCTCGACTGGGTGCAATCGGTCAACCCCGAGGCGCGGGCCTGCTGGATCGCCGGCGTCTCGTTCGGCTCGTGGATCGGGATGCAGCTCCTGATGCGCCGCCCCGAGATCGAAGGCTTCATCTCGATCGCGGCCATGGCCAACCGCTACGACTTCACCTTCCTGGCGCCTTGCCCCTCCTCCGGCCTGTTCGTCCACGGTTCCGAGGATCGCGTCGCCCCGGCCCGCGAGGTCATGCCCGTCATCGAGAAGGTGAAGACGCAGAAGGGCGTCATCATCGAGCACCAGATGGTCGAAGGCGCCAACCACTTCTTCGACGGCAAGGTCGACGAGCTGACCCAGACTGTGGACACCTATCTCGACAAGCGGCTGGGGCCGAAGGAGTAGGGCGAAGGGCGCCCCTTACGCCGCTGGATCTGACCAGGGATTGAAAAGCGCAACGTCAGTTCTCGCGTCGTCGCCGACGTCGCGCGTCACGAACGTGAGCCCGTGATGGATGGCCGTCGCTGCGATAATCCGCGCCGCCTCCGCCTGGAAATTGGGCACCCTTGGGTCCGGAACCCAGACGAGTAGCAGCTTCATCCCCTTGCCATGCGGGTTCGGCAGTGGCGTTGAGACTTGGTCAGCCCGTCGCCGACGGCGGCTCTCGTCATGGGAGTCTCCTGTTGTCGGGACGGAACATCACGATGGTGGCGCGCAACTCCAACCGTGGACATCTTTCTCGACAGGCGGCTGAGGCTGAAGGAATTGGTGAGGCAGCGACCTACACGCCCTGCCAATCCCGCTTGTAGACGGCTCTGACGACCGGGTTGGGCTCCTTACCCATATCGACCTTCATCGTCATCGTTAGACGATCGCCGTCCAAATCGAAGCCGATTGTAAATGGCCGTCCGGCTATCCACGTGCGGCCACCGGAGCGCCAACGGCCTGTGCCACTAAAAGTACCGACGCGCGATCCCTCGAGGATCGCGGTCCAGCCGTTGTTGGCGATCACGGATAAGCCCTGCTCGCCCTCCCGAAATTCGAGACGGCATGTGGGACAGGCACCAGCACTTGTCGCGACTTGCTGCCATGAGCCGAGCAACGCATCCGCTTCTGTCGCGAGTGTTGGCGACGTCTGCATCACCGCCAGGGCGAAGCCGATCCATACGGTCAATCGCATCTCACCCTCGGCAGCTTTTCGCCATAGATGGAACAGCGCTTCAGTTAAAAAATTCAGGAAGCGCGCACTACCGGCACCGCCGGCGCGCCCTCCCATTCCGAATGTTTCGGAATCGACTCGCCCTTCATCACGATGGTGAGCGGACGCAGCCGGGCGTAGTCGCCGACCTTCGTGTCGTAGAGCACCGTCGAGAAGGCGCCGACCGAGACGCCCCGGCCGACGACGACCCGGCCGACCTTCATGATCCGGTCCTCGTAGAGATGGGTCTGGAGGGCCGACATCCGGTTGATCGTGCAGTAATCGCCGATGGTGACGCAGTCGAACTCGGTGATGTCCGTCGTGAGCATGCAGACGCCGCGTCCGACTTTCACGCCGAGCAGCCGCAGCATCCAGGGCAGGAACGGCGTGCCGGCGAGATGTTCGAGCAGCACCTTGCCAGCCAAGCCCCAGTACAGCACGGCCACGGCCTCGGTGCGCATCGCCCACCACGACCACATCGGGCGCATGCCCGGCCGGTAGACGCCCATCAGGAGCCACTTCACGGCGATGACCGTGAAGGACTGGATGAAGGCGATCACCACGCTGATCGCGATGAAGCTGAGGCCCAAGCCCACCCAGTCCTGCGCCAGGATCGCGGGATAGAAGTAGAAGTCGATGGCCGTGATGGCACAGCTGATGAACAGCATCGGCGAGAACGAGGTCGAGAAGGCCTCGAACAGGCCGCGCCTGAGCTTGGGCCAGGCGCCAGGCTCGTAGGTCTGCGCCGCCGAGCCGAGATCGACCCGCTGGCGCGCCGGCAGCTTGATCGGCGGTGAGCCGAACCAGGTGTCGCCCGGCGCCATCATCTCATTGGCTGGCGGCTTCGACTTGATGCCGATGAGCACGTCGTCGGGGATGATCGCGCCCGGCGGCACGACGGCGTCGTTGCCGATGAAGACGCGGGCGCCAGTGCGCACCGGCTCCAGGTGCATGAAGCCGCGCCGGATCTCCTCCTCGCCGAACACCACCTCGTCGGCCACGAAATTGCGCGCGCCGATCTCGGCGAGGTCGTAGCGGCCGGCGAGGTTCGTCGAGATCTCGGCGCCCTGCCCCATCCGGGCGCCCATCAGGCGGTACCAGGCCCGCATGTAGACGGTCGCGAAGAGCGAGGAGAGCGTCTCCAGCGTCACCTCGGCGGCGAGCGCCACGGTCCATTTGCGCAGGTAGAAGCCGCTATGGACCGAGTAGGTGCCGGAGCGGACCCGCGGCAGGATGAGCCAGCGGATGCCGGCGATGAGGAGCACGGTGCCCGCCGTCATCAGCATGGCGGTCGGCCAGGTCAGCAGCGGCAGGTACCAATGGTAGTCGATGTCGGTGAGGCCGCCGAGCGAGTCGCTGAGCTGGTCGAAGATGTAGAAGGCGGGAAAGATCGGCAGCAGGCCGACCGCCGGGATCGCCGCGAGCAGGAAGGCGTGGAGGGCGAGCGCTCCGGCGCGACGCCGGGGCGAGGCTTGCGCCGGCGCGGGCAGGCTGGAAGGATCGGCCGTGCCGATCTTGCGGCCGGGCGAGCCGTCCCAGATCACGCCCGGCCCGACGCGGGTGCCGGTGGGGATCGTGGTGAGGTCAGCGATCTCGGCGCCGTCGCCGATCACCGTGTCGTGGCTGATGACGCAGGAGGCGCCGGTCACCACGTCGGCGCCGATCCGGACGGTGCCGATCACGAGTTCGTTGCCGACCACCTCGGCATTGGCGATGACGAGGCGGCCGCCCAGCGAGGCGCCGGCCCCGACCTCGAGGAGGTCGGGCGCCCCGACCTCGAGATCCGAGATCAGCGCATCCTCGCCGATCCTCGCGCCGAGCAGCCGCAGGTAGATCGCGATGGCCGGCGAGCCCTGCAGCCACTTGATGTGCACGAGCGGCGTCAGCCGCTGCGCCAGCCACCAGCGATAGTAGTAGACGCCCCAGAGCGGGTAGCGGCCGGGCTTCGTGCGCCCGAGAACGATCCATTTCCCCGCGATGGCGACGCAGGCCGTGACGGCGTTGATGCCGATATAGACGAGCAGCAGCACGGCCATCTCGGCGAAGAAGCCGAGCGAACCGCCGGTGATGAGCAGGTAGGTGACGAAGATGCCGAGCCATTGCGAGGTCGCGAGCGCGATCACGAAGGGCAGGGCCAGGGCCTGGGCCAGCCCGCACAGGGCGCGGCGCAGGAGCGGCGGGGCCTGGAAGCTCAGGTCCTGAATCGCCGCCTCGCCGCCAGCGCCGCCCGTCCGTTCGATCAGGGCGTCGGCCATCGCGCGCAGCGTCCGCCGGCCGTAGACGTCCTGGAGCGTGATGCCGGCCAGGGCGGGAACCTCGCGCACGGCGCCGACGAAGCGGGCCGCGAGCAGCGAGTGGCCGCCGAGATCGGCGAAGAAGTCGCCCTCGAGCGGAATCGCCTGGTTGCCGAAGACCTGGAGCGCGGCGGCGAGCAGGGCGGCCTCGGTCTCGTTCGCCGGGGGCTCCTGCTCGCCGGCCGTGTCGACGATGCTGAGGGTCGCGGCCTTCAAGGCCTTGCGGTCGACCTTGCCCGAGGTCAGGCGCGGCAGCGTCGCGACGCTCTCGAAGTGCCCGGGCACCATGTAGGGCGGCATCTGCCCGGCGAGGGTCTGGCGCAGGCCCCCGCGATCGATCTCGGCGCCGCGCTCGGGCACGAGGAAGGCGACCAGTCGGTCGACGCCGTCGTCCTGCCGCAGCACCACCGCCGCCTGATTGATGCCCGGCAGCGCCTGGATGCGCGCCTCGATCTCGCCGAGTTCGACCCGGAAGCCGCGGATCTTGACCTGATCGTCGATGCGGCCGTGGAAGACGATGTTGCCGGCGTCGTCAAGGGAGACGGCGTCGCCGGAGCGGTATAGGACCGGATCGCTCCCGTCCGAGGGAAACGGGTTGGCGATGAATTTTTCCGCCGTGAGCTCCGGACGCTTGAGGTAGCCGGCAGCGACGCCAGGACCGCCGATCAACAGCTCGCCGGGCTCGCCCGGCCCGAGCAGTTCCAGCGTCTCGCTTGCGACATACACCGAATAGTTCGGGATCGGGCCGCCGATGGTGACGGGCTCGCCCGGCTGCATCTCGGCGGCGGTGGCGACGACGGTGGCCTCGGTCGGGCCGTAGGTGTTGAACAGGTACCGCCCGGGCGTCGCCCAGCGCGCGACCAGGGGCTCGGGCAGGGCCTCGCCGCCGAGCAGGATCAGGCGCACGCCCGGCAGATCCTGCGACAGCATCGCGAGCAAGGTCGGCACCGTGTCGAGAACAGTGACGCGTGCCTCCGTCAGGAGGGCGGGGAGCGCATCGACATCGCCCATCATGGCCGGGGAGGCAACGAACAGCGTTGCCCCCGCGAGGTAGGGCACCCAAATCTCCTCCATCGAGAGATCGAAAGCCACCGAAGCGCCCTGGAACACGACGTCGTCGGCGCGCACCCCGTAGAGCTCGTTCGCCGCGCGCAGGAAGTGGCAGATATTGGCGTGGCTGATGACGATGCCCTTCGGGACGCCCGTCGAGCCCGAGGTGTAGATCAGGTAGGCGGGGTGCCCCGGCGTCAGGCCGGCGGCGCGGGGATCGGGCGCAGGCACGGTCGCGGGCGTCGCGGCGAGGAGCCGCTCCGGCGTCAGCGCCGGGATTCCGGAGGGCGCCCCGCCGGCAAGGGCCTCTGACACGAGAAGGAGCTTGGCTGCGGCGTCGTCCAAGCAGACCGCCACCCGGTCGACCGGGGCCTCGGCGTCGAAGGGCAGCCAGGCGGCACCGGCCTTGGTGATGCCGATCTGGCTGATCAGCAGGTCGGGGCCGCGTGCCATCCAGAGGCCGACCACGTCGCCGGGACCGATGCCGCAATGGCTGAGCCCTCGGGCGATCGCATCGGCGCGGGCCTCGACCTCGGCATAGGTGAGCACGAGGAAGGTGCCGTTGGGGAGACGCCGAGCCCCGTCGACCAGCGCCGGATGATCCGGCCGCGACCGCACGGTCCCGGAAAAGATCTCGGCCAGCACCTCGTCCCGGATCAGGTCCGGGCGGCTCGCCCCGCGCAGCACCGCCCTGTCCGAGAGCGCAGGCGCCCCCGGCCGGGTCTTCTCGGCGAGACTGCTCATCCCTCGGCTCCGCTGCCGATCCCTGGGCCTGGCCGGGATCGTTCCTCGACCGGCGCCCCCGGCCGTGTCGCGAAGCCCTCTAGCACGTTTGCCGGCCCGGCTTGAACCGCCGAGACTACCGTGGGTGAGGCGCGGTTGCGTCAGGCCCAGCGCCAACCGGCCTCGTCGAGGACGAGCACGCTACCCTGGCGGATGCCGATGCGCGGCGCCTGATAGGAGCTGAGATGGCCGCGGGACACCAGGATGGCGCGGGCGATCCCGCCATGGGCCACCATCACGGTCGGGCCGGCAAGCTCCGCCAGCGCCGGGGCGACCCGTTCGACCAGCATGGCGTAGCTCTCGCCGCCCTCGCCGGGCGGCCGGTAGCCCCAGCGGTCCCGGTCGCGGGCGAGCGCGCGGGCCCCGTCCCGACGTCGGATCTCCGCCCAGGTCGAGCCCTCCCAGGCTCCGAAGCCGATCTCCCGCAGGCGCGGATCGAGCCGGTATCCGTCGGGCGGCAGGCCGAGCGCGGCGCGCAGGGCCTCCATGGTCCGGCGCGTCCGGCGCAAGGGGCTCGCTACGAAAGTCGCGTCGGCCAGCGCCTCGCCGGCCACCTCCCGCAGGCGCTGCGCCGCTTCGCCGGCCTGGCGCAGACCCTCCGCGTTGAGGTCGATGTCGCGCTGGCCCTGGAGGCGGCCCTCCGCATTCCAGTCGGTCTGGCCGTGGCGGATGAAGTAGAGGACCGGCACCAGCGCACCGGACCTCACGCTTGCGGCTCCTGAAGGTGCCCCTTGCCGGAAAGGCCGAACCGGAGGATCGTTGTCGCGCTCAAGGCCACTCCCAACGCGCCCGGCCGATCACGGCCCCTCCATCGCGAGACATCGAATTTCGGCATGACGAAGAAGCACGGCAAGCACCAACGGGGCCAAGTGCACGCAAAAGTGGATACAAAATCCGCCGCCACAGCGTCGCAGGCCGCGCACGAGCCGCCCTCCGCGGCGCGTTGGGCGCGGGCGGCGGCCGAGATCGCGGATGGGGTGCCTCACGACGTCACGGCGCCGCCGGCCCGGCGGGCCGCCGAGGGCATCGTTACGATCCGGCCTGGACAGGTCTGCGATCTTTCCGCCATCGACCCGAACGCCGATGGCGGCCTCGACAAGGAAGCCTCCAAGCAGGCCCTCGCGGCCGAGCGGGCTCGCATCCAGACCCTGCAGGAGCGGCTCTACGCCGAGCACCGGCGCAGCCTGCTCGTCGTGTTCCAGGCGATCGACACCGGCGGAAAGGACGGCACCATCCGCGCGGTGCTGGAGGGCGTGAACCCGCAGGGATGCCGGGTCTGGTCGTTCAAGGTGCCGAGCGCGGAGGAGGCCGACCATGATTTCCTGTGGCGCTACCACGCCCGCACGCCGAGCCGCGGCATGATCGGCGTGTTCAACCGCAGCCATTACGAGGACGTGCTGGTCGTGCGCGTGAAGGGGCTGGTGCCGGAGAAGACCTGGCGCGAGCGCTACGGACTGATCAACGGCTTCGAGCGGATGCTCACCCTCTCCGGGACGACGGTGCTCAAGTTCTTCCTGCACATCTCCAAGGACGAGCAGAAGGAGCGCCTGGAGGCGCGGATCGCCGACCCCGAGAAGCACTGGAAGTTCGACCCCGCCGACCTCGTCGAGCGGAAGGCTTGGAACGCCTACCAAGCCGCCTTCACCGACGCGCTGACGCATTGCTCGTCCCCGCACGCGCCCTGGCACGTGGTGCCGGCCAACCGGAAATGGTTCCGCAACCTCGTCATCGCCCGCACCATCGCGGACACGCTGGAGGCGATGGACCCGCAATTTCCGGAGGCGGCGGAGGGAATTTCGGGGATGACGGTGCCGGATTGAGGGAAGCCTTCTCCCCTCTGCGGGAGAAGGTGGCTCGCGAAGCGGGTCGGATGAGGGGAGCACCGCCCTCTTCGGAAAGCTCGCGCTCCCCTCTCCCGCCTCGCATTCGCGAGGCACCCTCCCCTGCAGAGGGAGGATGGTCGGGGGTGGATCAATCCTTGTCGAGCGACAGGTCCGGGGCCTCGGGGTTCTTCATGCCCACCACGTGGTAGCCCGCATCGACGTGCAGGATCTCGCCGGTCATGCCGCGCGACATGTCGGAGATGAGGTAGGCCGCCGTCTCGCCGACCTCGTCGATGGTCACCGTGCGCCGCAGGGGTGCGTTGTACTCGTTCCACTTCAGGATGTAGCGGAAATCGCCGATCCCCGAGGCCGCCAGGGTCTTGATCGGGCCGGCCGAGATCGCGTTGACGCGGATCCTCGAGGGCCCGAGGTCGGCGGCCAAGTAACGGACGGAAGCCTCCAGAGCGGCCTTCGCCACACCCATGACGTTGTAATGCGGCATCCACTTCTCGGCGCCGTAATAGGTGAGCGTCAGGAGCGAGCCGCCATTGGGCATCAGCTTCTCGGCCCGCTGCGCGATCGCCGTGAAGGAGTAGCAGGAGATCAGGAGCGACTTCGTGAAATTGCCCTCGCTGGTCTCGAGATAGCGGCCGGTCAGCTCGTCCTTGTCCGAGAAGGCGATGCAGTGGATGACGAAGTCGAGACCCTCGGGGAAGATCCGGCCGGTCTCGGCGAACACCGCGTCGATGGAGGCGGGGTCGGTCACGTCGCAATGGCCAACGACGTGGGCGTCGAGCTCGCGGGCGAGCGGCTCGACGCGCTTCTTCAGGGCCTCGCCCTGATAGGTGAAGGCGAGCTGCGCCCCGTGGTTGTGGGCGCTCTTGGCGATGCCCCAGGCGATGGAGCGGTTGTTGGCGACGCCCAGCACCAGTCCGCGCTTGCCCGCGAGCAGGCCGCCGCGATCGTGAGCCGGGTTCGTGTCCGCCATGAATCACCTGAACGAGAGGAGCCGACTTCAAGCCTTCGCCTGAGCGGCATCCTTAGCGGAGGCGCGCCGGTGACGGAAGCCTGAGGCGTCAGGCGCCCGAACCGGCCCGGGCCGTGCGCCGCGCCCGGGCGTACTCCGTGAGCGCGGGATCGTCGGCCGCGGGCAGCACGATGGCGGTGGTGGCGAGGAGATCGCCGCGGCTGCCGTCCTTCTTGGGCAGGCCCTTGCCCTTAAGGCGGAAGGTGCGGCCGGAACTTGTCATCGCCGGCACCTTCATCTCGACGGCGCCGGTCAGCGTCGGGACCCGGATCGGCCCGCCGAGGACCGCGTCCTCGAGGGGCAGCTCGACGGTCGCGCGCAGGTCCGCGCCCTCCGCCTTGAAGGTGGGATGGGGCAGGATGCGAATGGTCAGGAGCGCGTCGCCCGCCTCCGCCCGCGGGCCGCTCGACGACCCGAGCCCGCGTAGGCGGATGGTCTGTCCGTCAGCGACGCCCTTCGGGATGACCACGTCGACGTCGCGCCCGCCGGGCAGGGAGAGGCGCAGGCGCTCCTCGTTGGCGACCTGTTCGAGGGTGACGCTCAGCTCGGCCGAGACGTCCTCGCCGCGCGCCGGCCCGCCGCGCATTCCGCCGCCCATGGGTCCGGCGCCGCCGGCCCGGAAGGCCTCGCCGAAGAGGTGGGAGAAGATGTCCTCGCCGATCCCCCCGCCGCCGCCACGCTGGCGCGCCACGTTCTCGAAGTCGAAGGCGCCGCCGCGGGAGCCGCCTCCCCCGAACCCGCCGAAACCCTCGAATCCGGTCGCGCGGGGCTTGCCCTCGGCATCGATCTCGCCGCGATCGAACTGGGCGCGCTTGCCCGCGTCCCCCAGAATCTCATAGGCGGTATTAGCCTCGGCGAAGCGGTCCTTGGCCTTGGCATCGTCCTTGTTGCGGTCGGGGTGGTATGTCTTGGCGAGCCGACGGAAGGCCTTCTTGATATCGGCCTCGCTCGCGCCCTTGGGGACACCCAATACGTCGTAGGGGTTTCGCATCGTTCTCTATGAATCTCGGTGCTGCAGCAGGAATCGGCTGTCGCCCGACCCCTCGGAATCGTCCCTGATGTGGAGGGAGTGTTGCACACCTACAACGATCCGGCGCCTAGAATCTGATCCTGGCGCCGCTGCCGTCAACCGCCGGCCCGGCGCGACGGCAACGGGAACCCGCTTCCGCCGCGAGGGCGGTCAGGCTCCGGTCCTGGCCGCGCGGACGCGCTTCAGTTCCCAGGTGCCGCCCGAGGGCTTGCAGCCGGTGCCGCGCACGAAGCGACTGTTCTCGGCCTTGATCACGGAGGCGAGGAAGTCGCGGCAGATCTGGTCGTTGGCGACGTAGGGCAGGCCCGTCGGGTTGACCGAGCCGCGCAGGGCCGTCTCGGGATTGTCCCACTTGACCGGCCGGCCGTTGCCCTGCGGGTCGAGGGCGACGGTGAGCGCCGCATGCGCCCGGCGCCAATCCTCCGGACCGAGATCGCTGCCGAAGCTCGTCGGGTCCTTGGCGATGCTGCCGGTGCTGGCGGGCTCCGGCAGGGTCGACACCTCGGCAGGCTCGCTCTGGAAGGTGATGATCGGCAGGCCGCAGCCGCCGAGCGCCAGGGCGGCGGCGATCCCGCCCGTGGCGACGAGCGCGCAGGCCAGCCGCCGCAGGGGAAACCGAGCCTCGAACCCGCCGCACGCGGACGCGCCGCCAGAAGGGACTTTACACGCGCGCCGACGCATTACACCTGAACCTACGCCCAATCCCAACAGATGGTCGTGCCCAGCTCGGTGCCCCCGACCCGGATCTCACGCGAGAGGAGTAAGAGCTTGGAACGGTTAAGGATCGATGATTCCGCGTCCGGCCAGGGCAGCGACTTCACCCTGGCCGAGGACCCCTGGGCGCTCTTCACGGCCTGGATGGCGGAGGCGGAGGCCTCGGAGCCGGAGGACGCCAACGCCATGGCGCTCGCCACCGCCGACGCGAACGGCCTGCCCGACGTGCGCATGGTCCTGCTCAAGGACTACGACCCGCGCGGCTTCGTGTTCTACACCAACCTCGAATCCGCCAAGGGCGAGGCGCTGGCGCGCAATCCGCAGGCCGCGCTGGTGCTGCACTGGAAGAGTCGACGCCGGCAGGTCCGGGCACGCGGCCCGGTCGCGCACGTGACGCCCGAGGAGGCCGACGCCTATTTCGAGAGCCGCCACCGCGACAGCCGGATCGGCGCCCATGCCAGCCGGCAGTCGCGCCCGCTCAGCGACCGCGCGACGCTGGAGGCGGAGGTCGCCGCGCTCGCCGCCCGCTACGAGGACGGGCCGGTACCCCGGCCCGCGCATTGGACGGGGTTCCGGATCGCGCCCCTGACGATCGAATTCTGGCAGGACGGTCCCTTCCGCCTCCACGACCGGGTCCGCTTCACGAGGGCGGACGAGGGCTGGGAGCGGGCGCGGCTTTATCCGTGAGGACCGGGGCCGTCGCCGTGGTGCGCCGCGGGATGACCCTGGATTTCCCAGCCCACGCAGCTTAGACCTGGAGACGGCACGGCGGCACTGAACTCAGGGCCGTCCCGATCCCGAAGGAACGGCCTTGGCCACACCCGTCAACGAACGCCGGCGCATCATGCTGCTCACGGGGGCGAGCCGCGGGATCGGCCACGCGACGGTGAAGCGCTTCTCGGCGGCCGGCTGGCGGGTGATCACCTGCTCGCGCCACGCCTTCCCCGAGAACTGCCCCTGGGAGATGGGCCCGGAGGATCACCTCCAGGTCGACCTCGCCGACCCGGCCGACACCGAGCGGGCCATCGCCGAGGTCTCGGGGCGGCTCGCCGCCGAGGGCGGGCTCCTGCACGCGCTCGTCAACAATGCCGGCATCTCGCCGAAAGGTCCGGAGGGCGAACGCCTCGGCGCGATCTCGACGGGGTTTTCCGACTGGCAGAGGGTGTTCCAGGTCAACGTCTTCGCGCCCCTGCTGCTGGCGCGGGGCCTGTGCGACGAGCTCACCCGGGCCAAGGGCTCGATCGTCAACGTCACCTCGATCGCGGGCTCGCGGGTCCATCCCTTCGCGGGCGCCGCCTACGGCACCTCGAAGGCGGCGCTCGCCGGCCTCACCCGCGAGCTCGCCAGCGATTTCGGGCCGCTCGGCGTGCGCGTCAACGCGATCTCGCCCGGCGAGATCGACACCGCGATCCTCTCGCCCGGCACCGACAAGATCGTGGCCGGCATTCCGCAGCGGCGGCTCGGCACGCCCGACGAGGTCGCCAAGGCGATCTACTTCCTGTGCACCGAGGCCTCATCCTACGTGACGGGCGCCGAGCTGCACATCAACGGCGGGCAGCATGTCTGAAGGCAGGTCGCTGCCGACGCTTCTCATCGCCCTGCTTCTCTGCTCCGCGCCGGCGGCGGCCGACCCCGCGGTCACGCTCCTCGACCTGCCTTTTTCCGCGCGGGCGCTGCGGGGTCCCGGCAGCGAGGTCGCGGTAGCGGTCGCCACCTCCGGCCTGATGCCCCGCCCCAAGCCCGCGAGCGCCGATCCGCGTGCGAAGGCGACGAGCGCGGACGCGCCGGTCGCGGTGGTGTGGGGCGAGGCCGGCGGGGCGGCGCTGACCCTGTCCGAGGGGCGCTTGGCCACGACGCCGCTCGGCGCGGACGCGATCGAGGGCCTTTCCGCCTCGGAGACGCCCCGCGGCGCCCTGCCCGGCGCCCGCCGCGCCTTGCTCGGCCCCTTGAGCGCGCATCTCTCGAGGACGGGCAGCCCCGAGCGGACCAGCCTGACCATCCGCGAGCGCCAGCCCGTCGCGATGAGCGCCGAACCCAAGCCCGTGCCCGTCACCACGAGCACGGTCTCCGCCGGCGAGGGGGCCGGCTTCTTGCCGCGCGGGCCCCGCGCCGCCCGGATCGACGGCCGGCCGATCCTCGTCGCAGTGGCGGCGGAGGCGGGCGGGGCCTCGTCGCTCGTGCTCGTCGCGCACTCGGGTGCGGGTTCTTCGGGCGCGAGTTCTTCAGGAGAATGGGCGATCCTGGCGCGCAGCCCGCCGCAGGCGGCGGAGGCGGGCGGGGAGCCGGTCACGCCGGCCGCCATCGCCGATTTCTCAGGGACGGGTCGGCCGCAGGTCGCGGCGGTCCGGGCGCCGGACGGAACCGGGCTGCTCCAGGTCTGGGCCTACGAGGGCGGCGCGCTCAGCCTCCGCCACGAGGCGCCGGGCTACACCGACCTCTCGCCCGGCGGCGGCGAGGGCGACCTTGCCGCGCTGATCGACCTCGATCGCGACGGCGTGCCGGAGCTCGCCCTGCCCAATGCCGACCGGAGCGCGCTGGCCATCCTCTCCCTCAAGGACGGCATTCGCGAGCGGGCCCGCATCCCCCTGCCCGCCCCCGCCGCCTTCGGCCTCGCCGTGCTCGGGGACGGCCCCGCCGCGCGCCTCCTCGTCGGCCTCGCGGATGGCCGCGTCGCCATGGTGGCCCCGTGACCGGAGGCGCCGTCGAGGGGCAGACGGAGCAGGCGGCGCGGCTGTTCCCGACCCGCCCCTTCCTGGGCGCCTCGATCGCCGTGATCCGCGACGGCCGCGTCCTCCTGGCGGCCCGCGCCAACGAGCCCCTGCGCGGCGTCTGGACCCTGCCCGGCGGCCTGGTCGAGCCCGGGGAGCGCCTCGCCGCCGCGGCGCTTCGCGAATTGCGCGAGGAGGTCGGCGTCGAGGCGGAGGTGCTCGGGGCCTTGAGCCCGACGGAGATCATCCTGCACGATGCGGATGGCCGCCTGCGCCACCATTACGTGGTTCATCCCCACGCCGCCCTCTGGCGCGCGGGCGAGCCGGAGACCGGGCCCGAGGCGCTGGGCGTGCGCTGGGTCTCGCCCACCGAGATCGCCGGGCTGCCCACGACGGAGGGCCTCGCGGACACCGTCGCGGAGGCCTTCGCACGAGCGGGGGTGGCCTGATGTCGCTCGCGGCGTGGACCTATGGACTGCGGAAGAGCCGCAACGCTCTTTCCCCTCCCCCCCTGCGGGGGAGGGTGTGCGCGGCCGCCTGCCTGTTCGCGGCCGTTGCGGGTGCCCTCCCCGCGCCGGCGCTCGCGCAGCAGCGCCCAGCGCCCGCACGCCAGGGCACCAAGCCGCCCGAGAAGGAGAAGGAGCCCCCGCCCCCGGCCGAGCCGCCGGCACCGCCCTACGACCGCGATCTGATGCGGCTGTCAGAGATCATCGGCTCGCTCGCCTTCCTGCGCGGCCTATGCGGCGCTCCGGACGCGCCGGAATGGCCGACCCGGATGACGGCCTTGTTGGACGCCGAGGGCAGCACGCCGGCCCGCCGGGACCGCCTCGCCGGTGCCTACAACCGAGGCTATCGCGGCTACAGCCTCACCTATCGGATCTGCACGCCGGCCGCGAACGAGGCGGCCGTCCGCTACATCGCCGAGGGCGAGCGCCTCTCCCATGCCCTGGCGGGTCGCTTCGGCGGGTGATGCAAGGCGGCAACACGCGCGATCGGCGACGAAAATCAGGCAAATTCGCCCCTCGCCGTTAACCGCTTTGCAATTCCCGCCTTTCCGACCCCGGATCCGCGTCCTATGATTCGGGAATCGGCCGGGGTCCGTTCCGGCGCAAGTGATGTTCCGCCCATGCACACCGACACCTCTCCCGCGCCCTTCGAGGCGGACCTCGACGACAAGCGCGCCGCGCTCGGCTACGTCTCCGAGGCCTTCGCGGAAGGCTGCCTCGACGGACTCGACGGCGACTGCATGGCCCAGGCCGCCCTGTTCGCGGCCTTCCAGGAACTCGTGACCACCTACGGCGAAGAGGCGACCGCCCGCTACGCGGAAGGGTTTCCCGACCGCATCCGCGCGGGCGGCTTCACGACGAGCCCGCAGCACTAGAGGTCCGTCCAGCGAAGCGGCCGTCGGTTCGCGCGAAGAACAACCGACGAGACAACAGCTTAGAGCAGTCTTTTCGGCTCCTAGATCAAGGGGACCACTCTAGGTTCCGCGGGGCGGTGCCTCCTCGAACAGAACCGGCTCGCCGCCCGAGGGGCCGACGAGATCCCCCTGCCACATCACGACGCGGCCGCGCACCAGCGTGCCCACCGGCCAGCCCGTGACCGTGACGCCGTCGTAGGGCGTCCAGGTGGATTTCGAGGCGATCCAGTCGTTGCGGATGGTCTCGCGGCGCTTCAGGTCCACCAGGGTCACGTCGGCATCGTAGCCGACCGCGAGCCGCCCCTTTCGAGCGATCCCGAACAGGCGCTTCGGCCCGGCGCTCGTCAGGTCCACGAAGCGCGCGAGCGACAGGCGGCCCGCCGCCACGTGATCGAGCATGATCGGCACCAGCGTCTGCACGCCTGTCATGCCCGAGGGCGAATCCGGGTAGGGCTTGGCCTTCTCGGCAAGCGTGTGGGGCGCGTGGTCCGAGCCGAGGATGTCGGTGACGCCCTGTTCCAGGCCCCACCAGATTCCGGCGCGGTGGGCCGCATCGCGCACCGGCGGGTTCATCTGCACCAGGGTGCCGAGGCGGGCATAGGCTTCGCCGCCGTCGAGGGTGAGGTGGTGGGGGGTCACCTCGACGGAGGCGACGTCCTTGTGCTCGGCGAGAAACGTCATCTCGTCCGCCGTCGAGATGTGCAGGATGTGGATGCGCGCGCCCGTCTCCCGCGCAATGCGCACGAGGCGCTGCGTCGCCTTGAGCGCCGCCTCCGGCGAGCGCCAGACCGGATGGGAGGCGGGATCGCCTGGCACGCGCAGGTCCTTCCGCGCCCGCAGCATCGGCTCGTCCTCCGCGTGGAAGGCGGCGCGGCGGCGCGTGCGCCTCAGGATCTCGGCGATCCCGGCATCGTCCTCGACGAGCAGCGCGCCGGTGGAGGAGCCGACGAACACCTTGATGCCGGCCGCACCCGGCAGCCGCTCGAGTTCGGCCACGTCACGAGCGTTCTCGTGGGTGCCGCCGACCCAGAAGGCGAAGTCACAATGCATGCGGTGGCGGGCCCGGGCGACCTTGTCGGCCAGCGTCTCGGCGCTCGTGGTTAGCGGGTTGGTGTTGGGCATCTCGAACACGGCCGTGACGCCGCCCATCACCGCGGCGCGCGAGCCCGATTCGAGGTCTTCCTTGTGGTCGAGGCCGGGCTCGCGGAAATGCACCTGCGTGTCGATCACGCCGGGCAGGAGGTGCAGCCCACGGCAATCCCGGCGCTCGGCTGCCTCCGCTCGAGCGAGGTCGCCGAGCGCCGCGACCCGGCCGCCCCGGATGCCGATGTCGATGTCGTGCGCGCCGTCCTGGTTGACGACGGTGCCGCCGGCGAGGACGAGATCGAAGGGCTGGTCCATCAGGTCTCTCCTCCGGGTCATTCCTCGGGCGGCGGATTGAGGCGCGGATGGCGGCGGCTTATGTCAGGCCCGATCGCGGCGCAACGCCGCCGCGCCGGGACCTGCCATGCCGATCGCCCTCCTGCCCGACCGCGCCATCGTCACCGTCGCCGGCGAGGCGGCGGCCGGGTTCCTCCAGGGCGTGATCACTTGCAACGTCGAGACCCTGCCGCCCGGCGAGGCGCGGCTCGGCGCCCTGCTGACGCCGCAGGGCAAGATCTTCTTCGATTTCCTGATCTCGCGCGACGGAGACGGCTTTCGCCTCGATGCTCCGGCCGTCCGCGCGGCCGATTTCGCGAAGCGGCTCGGCCTCTACCGGCTGCGCGCCAAGGTCGCGATCGCGGTCGATCCCGGCATCGCCGTCGCAGCCGCCTGGGACGGCGCCGAGACGGCCGCCGCGACGGAGCGCCTGCGCGACGGGCGCCTGGCCGAGCTCGGCGAACGGCTCTACGCGTCCGAGGGGGCGTTCTCGGCCGATGCGACGGAGGCCAATTACCACGCCCACCGCATAGCGCTCGGCATCCCCGAGGGCGGACGCGACTTCGCCTACGGCGACGCCTTCCCCCACGAGGCGCTGATGGACCAGCTCGGCGGCGTCGATTTCCGCAAGGGCTGCTATGTCGGGCAGGAGGTGGTCTCGCGCATGCAGCACCGGGGTACCGCCCGCACCCGAAGCGTGAAGCTGGTCTATCCGGATTCCGCCGCCGCGCCCGGTACCGAGGTGATTGCGGGCAGCCGGAGCCTCGGCGCCACAGGGAGCGGCGCGGGCCATCACGGTCTCGCCCTGCTGCGCCTCGACCGCCTCGCGGACGCCCTCGCGGCGGGCGAGACGGTCCGCGTGGGCGATGCGGTCGTGGCCGTAGCAAAGCCTTCCTTCGCGAGCTTCGGCTTTCCGGAACCGACGGTGGCCGGCTAGATGGCTCCCGCCGCCGAGACGACCGGCCTGATCCAGCATCCCGACGGCTTGACCCGCTGCTGGTGGCCCGGTGCCGACCAGCTCTACATCGCCTATCACGATGAGGAATGGGGCGTGCCGGAGCATGACGGCCGGGCGCTCTACGAAAAGCTCATCCTCGACGGCTTCCAGGCCGGGCTGTCCTGGATCACGATCCTCAGGCGCCGCGAGAATTTTCGCAGGGCCTTCGCGGGGTTTGATCCGGAGGCGATCGCCCGGTTCACGGAGGAAGACGTCGCGCGGCTGATGGGGGACGCGGGCATCATCCGCAACAGGGCCAAGATTCTCGGCGCGATCACGAGCGCCCGCGCCTTCCTCGCGATCGAGGAACGCGGCCCCGGCTTCGCGCGCTTCCTGTGGGATGCCGTCGACGGCCGGCCGATCCAGGCCCGCCCGCAGAGCCGCGCCGACATCGCGACCGAGACCGAGGCGTCGCGACGCCTGGCCCGGGCCCTCAAAGCCGAGGGGTTCAGCTTCTGCGGGCCGACCATCGTCCACGCCTTCATGCAGGCCACGGGGATGGTCAACGACCACCTCGTCGGCTGCCACCGCCACGCCGCCTGCGCGGCGCTCGCCGGCGAGACGCCATGAACGCCCCGCCCCGCGCCTGGCAGCGGATGCTCTCGGGCCGGCGCCTCGACCTGCTCGACCCGGCGCCGCGCGACATCGAGATCGCCGACATCGCCCACGGCCTCGCCCGGGTCGCGCGCTGGAACGGGCAGACGCACGGGCCGCACGTGTTCTCGGTCGCCCAGCACGCGCTCCTCGTCGAGGTGATCGGGGGCGAGCTCGCGCCGGCCCTGAGCGCGGCCGAGCGCCTCGAATTGCTGCTGCACGACGCCCCCGAATACGTGATCGGGGACATCATCTCCCCCTTCAAGGCGGCGATCGGCGATTCCTACAAGGCGGTGGAGCGGCGCCTGCTCGCGGCGATCCGCCTGCGCTTCGGCCTACCCAACCCGGGGCCCGAGGTCGCCGGCCTCGTCAAGCGCGCCGACCGCGTCGCGGCCTATCTCGAAGCGACCCGTCTCGCGGGCTTCGCCAAGACGGAAGCCGAGCGGTTCTTCGAGGCGCCGGAGGCGGTGTCGCCGGCGGTCGAGGCCCTGCTCGATCCCTGGCCGGCGGACACGGCGCAAGGGCGTTTCCTGGCCCGTTTCCAGATCCTTCAGGCAGGAGGTCCCTGATGCCCAACCTCCACGTCTGCTCCCTCTCGCGCCTCTCCGAGACCCTTGCCGAGACCGGCGCGAGCCATGTCCTGACGCTGATCAATGTCGGCACGGTGCTCGAACGCCCGGCGATGATCGCGGCGGAGTGCCACCGCGTGGTCGGCGTCAGCGACATCGTCGCGCCCCTCGAAGGCCACGTCCTTCCCGCCGAGAGCCATGTCCGCGAGATCCTCGATTTCGTGGCGAGCTGGGACCGGGAGTGGCCCTTGGTGGTGCATTGTTATGCCGGCATCAGCCGGTCGACGGCGGCCGCCTACATCGCGGCCTGCGCCCTCGCGCCGGAGCGCGACGAGGCCGAGATCGCCGGGGCGCTCCGGCGCGCCTCGCCCTCGGCGACCCCGAACCGGCTCTTCGTCGCGATCGCCGACCGGATGCTCGGACGGGAGGGACGGATGGTCGCGGCGATCGACGCGATCGGCCGCGGTGCCGACGCCTTCGAGGGCGCGCCCTTCGTTCTGATCCTGGACCCGGATTCAGTGTGACCGAAACGACGCCCCGCGGCAGGATTCTCGGGGAGGCGGTGCCGGCCGGGCTTGCCGCGCCGCGGGGGCCGAGCCTAAACCGGCGCAAAGGGATCACAGGATGACCGTAGCTCGTCATGCCGCGGCGAGCGGCGCCGCCGAGACCGCCGATCTGCCGTTCGAGAAGGCTCTCGAGGAACTCGAGGGCATCGTCCGTCGCCTGGAGGCGGGCAACGTGGCCCTCGACGAGTCGGTCGCGATCTACGAGCGCGGCGAATTGCTGAAGCGGCATTGCGAGGCGCTGCTGCAGCGGGCCGAGGCGCGCATCCAGACGATCACGCTAGGTCCCGACGGGGCCGCCTCCGGTGTCGCGCCCCTCGATGTCGCGTAGACCGCCCGCGCGGGCGCCTGCGTTTCCTTAAGCTTCCTCCGGACGTGAGGGTGGTTCGGTGTCACGGCAGTTGAATTCGG
>NZ_BPQP01000077.1 GCF_022179305.1 Methylobacterium iners | reverse complement strand
GTAGCTGATCGGCTGCATGGCGCCTGCCCTAACCCGCCGCAGCACAGGCCGTCACTGCTTCCCGTGACAATGCCCCTTCGACACCTACGAGACGGCTCGCGCCTGCTGGCATTCGCCGGCCTACGCCGAGGTGGCGCGCCGGCGGGAGGGTGCGGCGACCGTCGATGTCGTGATCGTCGAGGGCGTCGACCCTTAGCTCCAGATGCCGGGATGGCAGGGTGCTTAGAGGATGGATGCCCTGCCGCACCATCCGGCAAAAAGCCCGCCGCGGCCTGAGCCGGCGGGCTTAAACATCACGCTGTTGCTAGTACGCACGGCATTACCGGCAGCCTGATCAGCGTGACCCTGCTGGTGTCCTTGATAGACAGGAGCCAGCCTTCCTCATTCCTAGGTAGCACACCAATCTTGCGCATCTTTTCGAGCACCGCTGTGGCTTCGTTGATCGCCTCATAGCGGTCGCGGGCATCCACGCCCTTGTAATCTCGAATGGTCTGAAGACCCTTCTCAAGATCGAAATAGAAGCGCTGTGACACCCGTGGCTCCCCAGCGCAGATCGGCTAACGTTTGATGGCCCCTAAGTAGTCGCAGATGACGACTCACGTCCGACATTGAACTTTAGTAGGGGGCATGGGCTGCGGAGGCCATTGAACGGAAGCATTCCTCCGTGTCAGTGCCGAGCGGGCTGAGATGGGAGCGATTAAGATGATCTGGGCGCTGGTTCTCGAAAAGCAGGGCGACGCTCTGGAACCGGCGGCGCATCGAGGTCGGTACGGGTTTGAGCAAATCCCCGCTCGAGGAGATCATGTCGAGATTGCGCAGGGCGCCGACCAAATGGATCTGCTGGAAGTCCTTACGGTGCAGCACACCCCGATTCGCGAAGAGACCGATTTGGGGGACGGGGTACGCATTGCGCTCATTTGCGAGCTCCTCGGGAGCTACCCGGCATAGAGCACGAAAAGCCCTCGCGCGGCTCGTGCCGGCGGGGCTGAAGGTGGATCTCAGGATGAGGTGTCGGATCAACCCGGCATATGCGGATTGGTTCAGGGCAGCCACGGGCGCAGGGCTTCCACCAGCGGCTTAAGGTCCGGCGAGAGCACCGCGGCGGCCACCATGCCCACTCCGGCAGTGGCGACGAGCAGCCTCACAAGCATCGCTCTGATCCATCCAAGCTTGCGGTTCGTGGGGCCCTTGTTAGACCAATAGGTCAACGCTGAGAGAGCAGAGCCTGCGACAGCGACCGCAGCTTCAAAGGCTTGGTTCGGCCCCGGCCACGGCCCTCGATCTGTCTTAGCCAGCAGTCCGCGGGCGCTCCCTTAATGGAACGTTACCGCCGGCCCTGCTCTTGCGCCTTACTGCCTCAGACGAGCGGAGGCGGGTCGCGATGGTGCAGAACGGAACAGTGGATCGTCAGGTGCGCGGCGGGCTGTCGTGCCGAAAGGCGGCTCGCTTCGGAATCGTGAGCCTCGGCCTCATCGCGATGGTGTTCTGGGCCGGGATGATCGCAGCTTCGGTCATTGGATTGGTAATCCACCTGTAGGATTGAGCGCACGGAGCTGGTGCGGTCATCCTGTCGCTCGAGGCTTAATCAGGGCGTGCTCTCCTGATCTCGGCCCGGCGGGTGAGTGCTCAGCCGGGAGCCTGCAAAGCTCCGTACGCTCGGTTCAACTCCGAGCCCGGGCCTCCAACCCAGCCATCATCATTCTTAGTAGGACATAGGCGGAACCATCCTGCGTCCAGCAGGACACAACAGGCATTTCATGCTCGTTCCGTGGTTCGTGCGGATGGAAAAAGACACGCTCGTCAGTCTTTGTGAGATCTCCGCCCTCCTGTCGGTCACGACCATGTTGCTCGCCCCCCGCACCGTTCTTCAACAGCACCGCGAGGTCGCCGCGGTGGCGATCACCTACGGCGTCTTCATCGGAGCTATCCTCACGTTGGCTTGGGCCATCGCTTGAGGTCTCAGGAGAGATGACTGCTGCGACTGTATCTGAGCAGTTCCGACGCCCATGGATGCGTTTGCTCACGTTGCTCATGGCCGCATTACAATTTCGGAGGCACGCTCGGCATCGGATGAGAGGTTAAGGAGCAATCAATCGGCTTGCCAATGGCCGTCATTATGGATCTAGTACTACGTAGTTTGCCCTCTCCTCCCCGGTGCCGTCATGACCGTGTTTGATTGGGTTCACGAGCCTCCCATCACTGACACTCAGGGTACGGTTCTAGCGAGCCTCATGATCATGCTCGTCCTCGGCATATCCCTGGTCGGTCTGTTTTAAGGTGGCAGACTCGGAGGGGCTTTTCAGGTCCTCCGTCATGGCACTGGAAGGGCATGGATCATCACAGCCGGAAGTCTAAACCGTGATCCAGAGTGCGGTTTGGGTGACGATCGGCGTGCCAAGGCTTTGAACCAAAGGGGAGCGAGTAGGTCCCTTTTTGAATGCTGATCACACCTAGTCTTCGAATTGAGCTTTGCTCGAGGTCCGGTCGTCCTATTTATTAGGAACGATACTGCGGACAGCTAAAACCAATATCGTCTCTTGTCGCGCTAAGAAAATGATCTAGTTCTGAGGCTGAAGGAAACGCATCGAATGCTCCAAACCTTGTGGTCGCGATGGCGCCGCACGCAGAGGCGCGCAATAAACATTCCCTGAAGGCTCGTTGTTCGACCATTGCGGTCGCCAGACCTGCTGCAAACGCATCGCCAGCACCTATGCTATCGACCGTTTGCACAGGGAGCGCCGGTTGATAGCAAGCGTCATGCTCCCGCCGGAAGGCAACCGCCCCATCACGGCCTAAGGTCACGATTATAGTGTGAGGGCCTTGATCCATTAGGCGGTTTGCCCAGTCACGATAGTTGACGAGCATGGTCTCCCCGTCATCCACGGCAGCGATTTCCGCTCCGATCTGCTCGGCTTCAACGCGGTTTACGACAAGGATTGATGTTAAACTCAGGATGTGCGGACCGAGGACTCTGTAGGGCGACGGATTGAGAAGTGTTGCCCTCCCCGCTTGCCGGGCGATCGTGAAGGCGGCAAGGATTGCTGCATCAGGGGCCTCGAAGGGCGCCATCACGAGGCTTGATGCAGCGATCGATGTGGCAACATGCTCGACATCCGATGAGGATAATAGAGCGTTCGCACCCATATGGACCGCGAGGCAATTCTCTCCGGTTTCGTCGGTAAAACCAATTCCTGCGCCCGTCTTCGCGTCGTATCGACGGATCATGCTGAGCGGTAAGCCGGAGCGTTGGAAGGCGGAGACCGCTAACTCCGAGAATGGGTCGGCACCAATCGCGAAGATGCCGTCCACTCCCACGCCGAGACGGTGCGCTGCAACAGCAAGGTTGAAGCCCTTGCCGCCCGGTTCCACGAGGAAGGCGGCGGCGCTCAGCGATTCACCCGCACGAGGCAGACGTGGTACGATGACGGTGCAGGCGACGACAAAGCTTCCGACCACGAAGATCCGCACGCGTTCCATGTCCCGTCCCTCGGCAAAGAAAAGCTCGCAGTGGCCAAGCCTTCCCTGAGACTTCTAACAACGTCTCGCCACCAGGCGCCAACGCCGACGGCTTCACAGCAACCCCATGAGCGACCCTCGCTCCTGTCGTACCTTCGACTCAGGGACGACACAGCCATGCCAATGTATCAGCAGCTCGAGGAGCAAATTTGCTCCCTGATCGAGACGGGAACTCTGCCACCTGGGACAGTCCTTCCCGCCGAGCGCCAGCTCGCCGAGAGTCTGGGGGTAAGCCGCGTCACCATCCAGCGGGCCTATGCAGCAACACGCCAGCGTCAACTTCTCACCGCGCAGGGTCGCAAGGGGTTCGTCGTGCGCGGCCGCGAGCATCAGATTCATCCAGGCATGGATCGGCTGAAAGGCTTCACCGAAGAAATGCGCGAACTCGGCAAGATCCCATCCTCGCGGATACTAGAACGCGAGATTGTTCAAGACCGATCAATTTCATCCATTTTTGGGCTACCATCGACAGCCCGGCTTCTAAAGCTGACCCGCGTACGCTACGGCGATGAAGTTCCGATGTCACGAGAGGTGGCTTGGTACAATCTAGCTCTCGCACCTGCGCTCGAAGCCGGCGACCTGTCCGGCTCTGTCTACGCCTTTCTGGCGGAACATTGCGGTGCCCGACCGGTCAGCTGCGATCAGACGATTGAAGCTACAACGCCAACGCAGCAAGAGTGTGAACTCTTTGCTTTCGATGAGCCCGTGCCATGCCTCCTAATCAAGCGGCACACGTATGCCCAAGGCTCATTGATGATCGAATACGTCGAAGGCCTTTTCCGCGGAGATATGTACAGCTACCGGCTAAAGCTGAACGGCTGATAAAGCTCCATGAAGTCTGAGCAGCATAGTAGGTCAATAAGCGCAGTTTGAGGCTTGTGCGGATCTTCCCTCCTCGCGATTGTTAAATTACTCCGACCAAAACGATAAGATATAAATTTGTGTGCATTTAACAATCTTGAGCAGTGCACAATTATTAACGTCAATTCTGGCGTTTCTGTTTCAGTGCATTAACTACAACACCATCATACACGAGTGATGGTCCTTTGCGGCTGGATAATGACGCCATCGTTGCTTTGTCATGACAATAAGTACCTAGTTCCATCATCCATTGCACGCGCAAGACCGTCGCGAAGCAGACATACCGAAACCCTCGTCGAGGCCGCGGCATGGTTTTGGACCGTGATTGGACCTTTTTTTATCGACAAGGCGTCGAGGGTCTGTAATTATCGACACCGGACCTGATTCTCCCGTCCGCAACCAGGCAGGGATCGTCTCCATGACCAAAGCTCTCACCATCGGATTAGGATGGTTCGTTTTGCTGAGCCTCGGCTATTAGAAAATCTTGGTCGGACAGCAAACAGCACGAAACACAAATTTAAAATGTGCATGACGCACTTGATTGATGCTCGTGTAGCTTGCTCAAGTGGCGAACACTACAAATTTCTAGATATATACAGTAGGATCGACCCGCGACACTGTCACATATCATCTCAGAAACTTGTTGAAGCACGGTAATAGGCAAATGTCTCTTGGAGAAGTTGCGCTTGCGGTGTTTGGCCTCTGCAATAGCTTGCGGATCATTGCGTATGTTTCCCAGATGGTAGCCATAGCCAAGGACGCTGGTGGAGCTTCGGGAATTTCTTACATTGCTTGGGGGGTGTTCGCCCTCTCAAATATGTCAACAGTTGCCTATTCAATACTCTCCTTAGGAGATTGGAGGATGGCCGCAGTTTTCACTGCAAATGCTGCATGTTGCGGCATAATCCTTCTTCTTACCGCCTTACGCCGCAGAACAGTCGCATCTAATCGGCTCCGTCATGATTACGCTAAATAAATGGTTTTTAGAAGCAAGTACCTGCGCCTAGTTTGAAGAGTACAAAGCAAATAACCTTGTTGTGCGTCAGTGAATACGAGCAAAATCAAGTGGACCTGTCTATCAGGCATGCATGTATAAGATAATATACAGATAATAATGTTGACTGATATGTACTGTTTGATCTAGATCATCAGACAGCTTCTTAGTAATTTTAACATGAGGATTGAAAGATCTTTGCTGACGCAACAGAGGGGGTGGTGATGCGATTGAGACAAAAATCCTCTGGATTGATCCTCGTGGTCGAGAATAATGCTCACACTCGTACAATCGCGGTGGTAATCCTACAAAGCGCTAATTTCCGAGTTATAGAGGCTCGGGATGTGCACGAAGCTCTAGGTTCACTCTGTTTCTTCTCTGATATCCAAGTCGTGTTTATGGGTTGCAGCATGCCGGTATCGAACGACGACATCTCATTTGTCCGCTCGGTACAAAAGCTCTCGCCGGCCATCAAAATCCTCATGACTTCAGCGGACATGTGTCCGGATACAAACAGCCTTCCCTTAGGCGTAAGCTTTATTGCACAACCTTATAGGCAGTCTGTGCTGATTCATGATATTCAGAGTTTGCTGGGTGACCGCACAACGGGGTCGATGGCGCCTCAGCGTCGCGACAAACGAGTACTTACCTCCCGCTAATATAGTATAGCATCAAGCCCGTAGCCTTTCGTCGCTTCAACCTATGTTCACCACTCGCGTTTTGGATTTCTGAGCGACGGATTTCGGCTAAGCGAAGCGCAGCGAGAGTCGCAACAATATACGACTAAAAAACGAGACCACGCTTGGCTTCGTTTTGGACCTTGCCGAAAATGTCGTCAAATGCGACGCTAATACAGAATAGAGCTGTGAACATCAAGAAAGCAAATTCAGAGAGGATAAGCGAAATCGCAAGTGAAATAACACTCATCTTATAGTATAAAGTGAAAGTCCGCTTTCTACTTATTGCGGAAGTTTAACCTGTGCGGGTTTCGCGCTATGAGCTGAAGCTCGCTCGACGCCTGGTTGCAGATGTTCGATGACACCTGGTGGGCTGTCCAGTGCTGCTCCTGATGAACCAATCAATGTGGCATCAACGAAGGCCTGCTTGCCGTGGCAGAAGAGGCCCAAGGGATACTTGGTCAGAGGCGCAAGGTGAATTTTAAATGGCCCGATAATTTCGAGGCTCTAGGGAATTGAGCATTCCTAAACGCTGAGACATCCACCTGGAATGGGGTAGGCAACCGTCTGAATCGTTCCACAGGGACAAGCCCTAGTGGAACAATGAGGCCCTGGGACTGCACACAGTCGGTGGGATGGCGATGAGTGGCGTCAGCGACTTGCAGCAGCACTTGCTGCGGAAGCAGACCCGAAGTCGATCAGACGGGAACAATACAAACACGCAAAACCGAAGTCGGAGCGAGCTATGTACCATATATTCCTGGTATAAAAACCTTGCGATTAGCGTCGACTCAGTATATGTTGCGATTCGCGTTGCCACACTCAATGATTGCGACGCTACTCAGCAGTGGAGGCTCACATGCGCGTAGTCACGGCGTTTGGAGCGGCATTCACACTCGCCGCAATTGCGTTCACGATTACAATGCTCATCAAGCCGCCTGTATCGGAAGCTAAGCCGGCTGCAAGCATTGATACCTACTCGCTCACTCTCAGCGCGGAAAGCATGCTGGGAAAGAACTATGATTGTAACTGAGTACTATTTTGGGACAAATTTCTAATTGCAATCCTAATGCCATACCATCCAGCGAGGCATCTCGGAGGAGCACCATGAGCCGTTCCCTCGCGCCAACTGTCGCTGTGTCGGTTGCCCTCGTTTGTCTCGCATCGTCCAATGCGACTGCGCAGACAGCCAAGGACCTTATAGGAACATGGACGTTGGTCTCGTCCATCGCCCAGTATGGTAGCACCAGGGTCGACACATTCGGCAGCAACCCTAGTGGCACGCTGGTTTTCGGTAGCGACGGCCGCTACGCACTAGTCTTCATGCGTAGCGGCCTGCCGAAGATTGCTTCCAACGATCGCACGCTTCAAACTCCACATGAGAGCCGCGCTATCGGGCAGGGAGTCATTGCTCATTTTGGCACGTACACCGTCGATCAGGCGGACAAGGTCCTTGTCCTCCATATCGAGCGTAGTAGCTTTCCGAACTGGAACGGCATGGAGCAGCGCCGCACATTCTCGCTGACGGGGGACGAGTTGACCTACACCTCCCCAGGTTCAACCGGCATCGTCACGCGAGTCACCATGCGCCGGCCATCAACTCAGCAAGCAACCTTGCCCTGATCCCACTCTATTGTCTTGCGTAGGTCGGCTATCGACTGATCAGCTCCGCATCCTGGCGTAGGCCGAGCGTTTAGGCACGGCTGCTCATACAGCCCATCGGCTTAATCAGCTTCGCTGCCCTCCCTCGTCGGCTGCCGCCTCGGCTTTCTTGCCGCGTCCCTTCACGGCAGCCTTCGACGGTGATGCAGAGGTCGCCCGTCCGCGAGGAGACCTAGGCGCTTCCTCAACAGTCTCGGCAACCTCGACTGTCTTTGGTTCCATCCTCCGACGCTGCTGTCCAAGGCCGAGGCTGTGCGCAAGAGCAGACCGCTGTGCCGAGTAGGCGGCCGACGTCATCGGGTAATCCGCGGGAAGGCCGTGCTTGGCCCGATAGCTCTCAGGCGTCAGCCCGCGCCCTGCGAGGTGGCGCTTGAGCGTCTTGTAGGTTTTGCTATCCTCGAAGCTGATGAGCCCCTCGTCAGTGACCGACTTCCTGATTTGCGCAGGCGTGGCCTTGGTCACCTCTTCCTGAACTGCAGCGGTCGACTGGCCGAGGCCAAGGAGCGCCTGGTGCACGGACTGGAGGAGGTCTGCCAAACCCGCGGTCGGCACTGAGTTGTTGGCCACGAACGCACAGACGATCTCGGCCGTGAGCTCGACGACGGGGTTGATCTGGTTGGTCTGATCGACGAATTGAGCTGCTACGTCATCTGACATGAAGCGCCTCGCTCGTGGGAACTGAGGCGGCAATCTGCCGAATTGTATAGAAAATCAAGCTGGGCGCGAGCGTTTGTCTTAAAAATCGACATCGTTCAGCAGCGCTTGAGCGCCTAGGGTCTGTCGTCGCCTGAACCATCTGGCATAGCATGCGTTTGCCCGTCCTATCTGAGGAGGGACGATGCAGAGCGACGCGCAATGGGCTTTTCTGGGGCCACTGGTTGAGGCTTGTCGGCCGAAGGCGAAGACCCCGCCGCTGGACCTGCGGCGCACGCTCTCGGCGATCCTGTGGCGGCATCAGAACGGCGCCAAGTGGCGCGCAATCCCGCAGGTGCTGGGGCCGTGGTGGCGGGCCGCGCAGATCTTCATCCGATAGTCGCGCAGCGGGGTGTGGGAACGACTGCTCGGCCTCGTGCAGGAGTGCGGCGTTCAATTGGGCATGGTGTTCCTCGACGGCACCAACATGCGTGCGCATCAGAAGGCGGCTAGAGCCGCCAAAAGGGGGGATCTGCAGCTAAAGCCAAGACGATCGTGAAGCTGTTGGCCGATCGCGTGGCGGCTATGGGACTAAGGCTTTCGTGATCGCCGACGGCGCAAGACGCGCGATCGCCTTCCGGGTCGCACCGGGACAGGCCCATGAACTGCCACACGCACTGCCCTTGCTCGAACGGCTTCCGGGCGTTCCCCAATGGGTCGTGGCGGATCGCGCCTACGCCAGCCATCGCTTCCGGCAGCAGATCGCTGAAGCCGGAGCAAAACCTGCCATCCCGTCCAAGCGTAACCAGGCTCCAGTGCGCTGCCTCGAATGGATCTACGCCAACCGCAACATCGTCGAGCGACTCTGGGCGCGGCTGAAGGAGTGGCGGGCGGTTGCCACGCATGACGAGAAAACCGCAGCCAGCTTCAGCGGCATCCTCTGTCTCGCAGCCACGCTGGATCACCTCAGGTGACGACAGACCCTAGTAAGCTTCGACTTTCCTGCTGAACGACATACTGCCAGGCGCCAAACGTTGCACCGTCAAGATCGTCCAAGCCATTCAGTTGTCGTGCGCAGACGCCCTACAAGCGCTGTTTGGCCCGCTCGCGCTTGAGAAACAGAAAGAAGGCCGAGAGCGCGAGCCCGTTGATCACGAGGCTCCAGCCGTAACCCGTGATGGCGTGCTGACCCATCGGCTGACCAACGAGACCAAGCCCCACGAGCGAGCCGAGAAGGGCAAGAGCGGCAAAGAGGATTGCGAAGACAAGCATGTGTGCCTCCCACTATCGCAGGAGAGCTTACGCCGACCCTGGCAGCTTTCAAGCTGATGTCATCGTTCGACGCCTAGCACTGGGACTTGCCGTCGCACTCGCCGTGCACGTGAGTTCTCGAATCTGAACTCAAGCGGCCCGGCCCTTGATTTCCGCTTCCGACCCTGAGAAGGCGTTCAAGCATTACAATATTGTCTAATTCTACTCATCTAGTTTCTTAAATATTTTTGTATCTGACTTTCAAAGGTACTCGTCCATTTACTCCATTACTTAGACAAAGATGATCATAAAACAGAAATTACTATCAGCTGTTACACGTATAATAACTCACTTATATTCGTAATCTAGCAGAAGAGCCGAGCCTGTAGCGGCTGAATATCAAAGATGTGCGTGTCGCAGCTTCGTGAACGTACAGAAATAGGACTGGGGTGACGTAGAGGGTCAGCACTTGCGAGACAATCAGACCGCCCAAGACCGAGACGCCGAGTGGCTGGCGCATTTCGGGGCTCGCGCCGTATCCGAACGCCAGAGGTAGGGCTCCCGCGATGGCGACGAGACTGGTCATCACGATGGGGCGGAAGCGTCGCAGTGCCGCCTCGCGAACTGCTTCGGCGGGTGGAACCCCATCGCGTAGCCGCGTCAAAGCAACGTCGATGACCATGATGGCGTTCTTCTTGACCACCCCGACAAGTAGCAGAATACCGATGATGCCCGTGAGATCCAAGCTCATTCCAGCATAGGACAAGGCCAGAATTGCCCCGAGGCCGGCCGCTGGAAGGCCCGCTAGGATTGTCAGTGGATGAGCAAAGCTCTCATAGAGCATTCCCAGGATGACATAGACAGCCAGCACGGCCCCCAGCACGAGCAGGCCTTGCGTCTTGGCACTCTCCTGAAACGTTCGCGCGGTTCCGGTAAAGGTCGCGTTGACCGAAGGCGGCAGGCCTTCATTGGTCTTGATCACTTCGATCCGCTTCACAGCCTCGCCCAGGGAAACGCCCGCGGCTAGATCGAACGAGACGGTGACCGCGGGAAACAGCCCGATCTGGTTCACGGACAAGAGTCCGGTCGTCCGCTCCACATTAGCGAAGGTCGAGAGGGGTACGAGCGCGCCGCTCGCCGAACGAATTTTGATGGAATCGAGGTCGACGGATTGTCCCGTCTTCGATCGGGCGTATTCGACGATGACCGGGTAGATGTCGGAGGGACGCTGGATCGTGGCGACCTGGCGCGGACTGAAACCGAGGTTGAGGGTCGAGCGCAGTTGGTCCGCACCGACACCCAGAAGTCTAGCCTTGTCGCGGTCCACCCGCAGCGTGACCTGCGGCGCCGTGTTCCGAAGGTCGGTCACGACGCCGACGAAGGCCGGATCTCGCCCCATAGCGTCGGCCAGCCGCGACGACCACCGATCAATCTCGTCGAGATCCGGACCTTGTACGGCAAACTGGTACTGGCTCCGCCCCTGACGGCCTCCGCGCATGTTCTGGTGCGGCGTCACCACGCTCGAGATGCCCGATATGCCGTCGAGAGTCCGGCGTAGATCTGCGAGGACCATGTCGAGACCCGCGCGCTCATGCTTGGGCCTCAGTTCGACGAAGGCCCGACCCTGGTTCGTGCCGGTCGTGATCGTACCGGAACCGCCAATGCTGGACACGACATGCGCCACATGGGGCGATTGGCGCAGCACGAGGTCCACGCGACCCTGAAGCTCGGCCATGGCCTCGAAGGACACATCCTGTCGAGCCTCCGTCGTGACGGTCAGGAGACCGAGATCCTCCCGCGGAAAGAAGCCTTTCGGGATCGCCCTGGCGAGCACCGCGGTTGCGACGACCGTGGCGATCAAGAGGAGGATAACCAGCGGCTTGAACCGCAGGCACCAGTCGAGCGAGACGCGATAGGCACTGAGCGTCTGTTCGAAAACATGCTGCAGAAATCGCCTGCCCGCGGCGGCTCCCGCCGGCAGTCGTCCGGCAAGGGCCGGCGTAAGAGTCAGGGAGACGAAGGCAGAGACCGCGAGGGCGACGCAGACGGTGACGGCGAACTCATGGAAAATGCGCCCGACGAGCCCGCCCATGAAGAGGACGGGTATGAACGCCGCGATCAACGACACGGTGACCGAGATGATGGTGAACCCCATCTCTCGCGCCCCGCGCATCGCCGCCTCCAAAGGACTTAGGCCGGCGTCGCGATGATGCTGGAAGCCTTCCAGCATCACGATTGCATCATCCACCACAAGACCGACGGAAAGGGTGAGCGCGAGCAGTGTGATGGTGTTGAGAGAGAAGCCTAAGCCTTGCATCACGACGAAGGTGCCGGCGATGGAAAGCGGAACCGTGATGCTGGCAACGAGGGTGATTCCGAGCCGGCCCGTGAAAAGAAAGATAACGAAAACGACAAGGAGGCTTGTTGCTGCGAGCGTCAGCAGGACATCCGTGACCCCCTCACGGATTGCGATCGATTGGTCGTTGACGGCGGTCAGAAACGCCTCGGATCCGAGCTCATGGCGAAATCGCGGCAGCATCGCCCGAACGTGGTCGGTGACCGCGACCGCATTCGACGCCGAGTCTCGGTGAACGGCGAGGATAAGGGCCTTGTCGCCATCGAACCAGCTACCGGTCTGATCGTCTTCAACCGAATCGACGACGGACGCGACATCGCCGAGCCGGAGCGGGCGCCCCCCCGAGGTGACGATGATGAGGTTCTTGAAGGCGGTCGCGTCCTCGAGCTGTGTCGGCACGCGGAAGCCTGCCCGCCGTTCCGCGTCGGCGAGCGTTCCGACGGGCGTCTGTGCGTTTGCCAAGCGGATCGCCTGCTCAATGCCATCGAGGCCGAGCCCTCTCGCACTCAGGATTTGCGGATCAATCCGGATTCGCACGGCGTACTTTTGTCCCCCATGCAGAACGACCTGGCCGACTCCGGGGATCGCCGAGAGCGCAGGCGCGAGAACGCCACGCGCGAACGTGTCGAGTTTCGCGAGCGAGAGCTGACGGCTCGACAGGGCGATGAGGACAACCGGGGCATCGGCCGGATTGAACTTCCGATAGGTGGGCGCCAGGAGCATGTCAGTCGGCAGGTGTCGCTGTGCCCGGCTCAGGGCAGCCTGCACGTCAGCAGCAGCCTGGTCGACGTCCCGGGCCAGGGCGAATTCCAAGGTGATGAGGCTCGACCCTTGCGTATTCGTCGCCGTGACCGACTGCAGCATCGGTATCGCCGAGAATTCACGAACGAGCGCCGTTTCCACTCCGCTCGTTCGTGAATTCTCGG
>NZ_BPQP01000076.1 GCF_022179305.1 Methylobacterium iners | reverse complement strand
CGCCGTCACCGCCGACGACGGAAGCGAAGGGGGCAAGCTCGGTGCGGACGACGGCGAGGCCGACATCGCCGTGTTCGATCAGGGCAGCTTCGGCGAGCCCGGGGCTGAGCTCTACGACCAGGCGGTCGCCGTGGTGCTGCGGGACAAGAAGGCCTCGACGAGCTACATCCAGCGCCGGCTGCAGATCGGCTACAACCGGGCCGCCTCGCTGATGGAGCGGATGGAGACCGAAGGCCTCGTCGGGCCGGCCAACCACGCCGGCAAGCGGGAGATCCTGGTCGAGGGCGAGCCGCACGAGCGATGATACCGTCGACATCCCACGCCTGTCATCCCGGGGCTGCGAAGCGGAGCCCGGGACCCAGAACCGCTGACGTGGCAAGATGGAGCGTCGCCTGAGTGTCTGGGTTCCGGGCTCGCCTGCGGCGCCCCGGAATGACAAGCGTCGCGTTATAGAGCTAAATCCTGGCGCGAGCCTGCGGCGGTCGCCCTCACTCCCGCGGCCCGAGCAGGATTACCGCCGCACCCGCGAGGCAGAGCGCGCTCCCTGCGAGGTCGAAGCGGTCGGGCCGCTGCCCCTCGACCGCCCAGAGCCACAGCAGCGAGGCGGCGATGTAGATCCCGCCATAGGCGGCGAAGGCCCGCCCGGCCGCACCGCTCGGCACCAGCGTCAGCAGGGCGGCGAACAGCGCGAGCGAGGCCATCCCCGGCACGAGCCACAGGGCGGAGCGGCCAAGGCGGATCCAGGCCCAGAAGGCGAAGCAGCCGGCGATCTCGGCCGCCGCCGCGCCGGCATAGATGAGCAGGGTCACGGCGACGACGCTGGATCAGTCGCGGGGCCTATTGCCCGTCGATCTGCCGCCCGAGCTGCGCGATCGCCCGCTGGTAGACCGAGGCCGCGTTCCAGCCCTGGATCGCCGCGAAGTTCGGCTCGCCGGGCTGGTAGCCCGCGCCGCGCTTCCAGCCGTGGCCCTTCAGGAAGTTCGCCGTGGCGTTCAGCGCGGCCGGCGCGCTGTCGAGGCTGCCGCCGGTCCCGTAGAGGATGACGTTCTTCGGCAGGAACTGGGTATGGCCGATCTCGCCATGCGCCGCGCCTCGGGTGTTGGTCGAGAGCACGCCACGATCGACCAGGGTGAGGGCGGCGTAGAGCTGGTCGGTGAAGAAGGCCGAGCGACGGCAATCATAGGCGAGCGTCGCGACCGCGGAGAGCGTGTTGATGTTGCCCTTCACCGCCCCGAAGCCCGTCTCCATGCCCCAGATGGCGAGAAGCGGCCCGGGCGGCACGCCGTAGCGCTCCTCGATCTGGTCGAACAGGGCCGCGTTGGTGCGCTTGAGGGCGCGCCCGCGCGAGACGATGGCCGGGCCGCCGCGCTTGGCGAGGAACTGGTCGAGGGTGAGCTTGAAGCTCTTCTGGCCCCGGTCCGCCGAGATCGTCGCCGTGGAATAGGAGGTCGTCGCCAAGGCGTCGAGGCTGGCCGGGCTCGCCCGTCCCCGTGCCTCCTCCGCGAAGGACCGCTTCCACGATTCGAAGCCGGCGGCGGAGTTGCCGCATTGCGCCGCTTCCGCCCGGCCGGCCACGCAGGCAAGGGCCGCGAGTGCTGCGATCGCCGATGTCCTGCGCCAAATCTGGTTGCTCACGCCTAGCTCCTTAACCCGGGCCGGGTGCCCGGCCGATCTCCTCGCGCCCATGCGCCCGGCAGGGCCGAGCGTCGTGGTGCGGACGCGAGCTTTGGTGACGACTCGTGGCCGATCTGCGGCATGGCGGCCCATTTTGCCACCAAGAACGGCGGGGAAGGGCGATCCCGCCCCTCGACGACCGATGCGCCGGCATCATCCGGCAGCACGGTCGTCCGTCAGGGTCGTCCGATAGAGCGCGGCGTAGCCGCCCCCGGCGGCCATGAGCTCCTCATGCCGGCCCATCTCGGCGACGCGCCCGGCCTCCATGACGACGATGCGGTCGGCGTCGCGCACGGTGGAGAGGCGGTGGGCGATGACCAGCGTCGTGCGGCCCCGCATCAGGCGGGCCAGCGCGGCCTGGACGAGGCGCTCGGATTCCGAATCGAGGGCGCTCGTCGCCTCGTCGAGGAGCAGGATCGGGGCATTGCGCAGGAAGGCCCGGGCCAGTGCGATCCGTTGGCGCTCACCGCCGGAGAGCCGCCCGCCGGAGGGGCCGACCCGGAAGGCATAGCCCTCGGGCAGGCGCGCGATGAAGCCGTGGGCCGCCGCCGCCGCCGCCGCCGCCTCGATCTCCCCCTGCGTCGCCCCCGCGCGGCCGAAGGCGATGTTGGCGGCGATGGTATCGTCGAAGAGCACGATCTCCTGGGAGACCACGGCGACCGCCTCCCGGAGCGAGGCGAGGGTGACCGCGCGCACGTCCTGCCCGTCGATGAGGACGCGGCCTTGTGTGACGTCGTAGAGACGCGGCACGAGGTTCAGGAGCGAGGACTTGCCCGAGCCCGAGCGGCCGACCAGCGCCGTGACGGAGGCTGCCGGCACGTCGAGGTCGATGCCCTCCAGCGCCGGCGCATCCTCCCGGTAACGGAAGCGCACGCCCTCGAAGCGGACAGCGCCGCCGGAGAGGCGCAGCGGCGGGGCGCCGGGCGCCTCTCGGATGTGCGGCGCTTCGTCGAGGAGCGCGTAGTAACGCTCCAGGGCCGCGCCGGCCTCCTGCAGAATGGCGTTGAGGGTGCCCAGCGCCCGGGCGGGCTGCGCGGCGAGCAGCAGGGCGGCGACGTAGCCCGTGAAATCGCCGACGGTGCGCTCGCCCGCCATCACTCGCTGGCCGACGAGGACGAGCACGGCTGCCACCGCGAGACCGCCGCCGACCTCGAGGAGAGGGTCGAGGCGGCCGCGGGCGTTGGCCGCCCGCATCTTGAGCCGCCGGACCTCGTCGAAGGCCTTTGCCGCACGGCCCTTGAGATAGCCCTCCAACGCGTAGGTCTTGGCGATGCGCGCGCCCTGCAGGCTCTCGGTGATGAGGCCGGCGGCCTGGCCCATCTGCTCCTGGGTGGAGGTCGAGACGCGGCGCAGCTTCTTGCCCACCCGGCCGATCGGTCCGGCGACGAAGGGCATGACCACGGCCGCGACGAGGGTGAGCACTGGGTCCATCCAGATCAGCGCCGTGACCAGCGCGATCAGCATGGCGATGTCGCGCAGGAGCACCGTCGAGATCCGGGTCAGCGCCTCGCGGATGAAGGCGAAATCCGTCGTGAAGCGCTGCGTGAAGGCGGCCGGGCTCTCGCGCCCAAGCTGGGCGAGGTCGGCCTCGATCAGGTGCGCGTAGAGGGCGGACTGCATGTCCGCCTCGACCCGCGTCACAACGCGGTTCGTCAGCACCGTCTGCCCGAACAGGGCGAAGCCCCGGATCGCGGTGACCGCGATGACGATGACCGGTCCGTAGGCCAGAGCCGCCTCGTCCTTGCGGTCGAAGGCGTCGAAGGCGCCCTTGATCAGCGCGGGGTAGAAGCCGGTGGCCGCCCCGACGATGGCGATGAGTACGAGCACGATCGCCAGCGTGCCGCGATGGGGAGATAGCCAGTCGCGCCAGACCCGGCCGAGGAGGGGGAGGGTGTCGCCTCCGAGGGGCGGCCGGCGCGCCATTCTGGTCCGTTTCGTGGGGTTGGTGCCGCGGGAGCGGCAGGGTCCGGGGTGTTTGCAGCCCCCAGGCCGGCGGATCAAGCCGAGCCTCCTCCCTCCGTCCCGGCATCCCGTCGATTGCCTCGGGGATGTCCCGCCGCCCGGCTTGGCGATGTGACAATGTTACATTATGGCCCTGCGCCTTGGCATGGAGCGCGAGGGACGATGAACCGCCGGATAAGGACATGGCTCGCGGCGCTGGTCCTGGCCCTCGCGCCGGCAGTGGCGCGGGCCGAGGCGCGGGCGCCGCTCAAGGTCGTGGCGACCTTCTCGATCCTCGCCGACCTCGTGCGGCAGGTCGGCGGAGCGCGGGTCGAGGTCGCCAGCCTCGTCGGACCGAACGCCGACACCCACAGCTACAGCCCCGCCCCGGGCGACGCCCGGCGCCTCGCGGAGGCGCGCCTCGTCTTCGTCAACGGGCTCGGTTTCGAGGGCTGGATCGCGCGGCTCATCAAGGCCTCGGGCACCAAGGCTCCCGTGATCGTCGCGACGCGCGGCATCACGCCGATCGCCGGACCGCACGATCACAGCCACGACCATAGCCATGCCGACGCCGCAGACCCGCATGCCTGGCAGAATGTCGCGAACGCCAAGCGCTACGTCGCCAATATCCGCGAGGCCCTGACCAGCGCGGACCCGGGCAGCGCGGCGCTCTACGCCGCCAACGCCGCCGCCTACGCGGCCAAGCTCGATACCGTCGAAGCCGAGATCCGCGACGGCCTCGCCGCGATCCCCGAGGCGCGGCGGCGCATCATCACCACCCACGACGCGCTCGGCTATTTCGGCGCGGCCTACGGCCTCAGCATCCTGGCTCCGCAGGGGATCTCCACGGAGAGCGAGGCCGGCCCGGCCGACGTCGCCCGCATCATCCGCCAGATCCGCCGCGACCGCGTGCCCGCCGTCTTCCTGGAGACTATCGCCGACCCCCGCCTGATGCAGCAGATCGCTCGCGAGAGCGGTGCCAAGCTCGGCGCCCGAATCTTCTCCGACGCCCTCAGCGGCCCGGACGGCCCGGCGCCGGGCTACCTGGAGATGATGCGCTCGAACCTCAGGGCGTTCCGCGAGGCGTTGGGATAGGCCGCGCGGGCGAGCGAGGCGCGTTCCGTTCGGTTATCCCCCGGTCATCGGCGGGAAGAACGCGATCTCGGTGGCGTCTTGGATCGAACTGTCCGGCTTGGCGTGGACGCGGTCGATCGCAGCGCGGACCACGCCCGGGTTCTCGAAGGCGTGGGCGTATTCCTCGCCCCGTCCCCGCAACCAGGCGACGAGGTCGGCTACCGTCGCGATGCCGTCCGGCAGGGCCACGGTTTCGTCCGGCTTGCCGATGCGTTCGCGGACCCAGGCGAAATAGACGAGCTTCATCGATCGTTGTCCCAGCCCGGCCGGATCAGCGCGGATCGTCGATCACGTGCCGGATGCCCGCCCTCATGTAGTCGTAGCCCGTGTAGAGCGTGAGGGCCGCCGCGACCCAGAGGAGGCCGGTGCCGATCGCGATGGTGCCGGGCAGGATGGTCTCGCCGGCCGGCCCCGCGACGAGGAAGCCGATGGCGACGAGCTGCAGGGTCGTCTTCCACTTGGCGACCCGACTCACGGGCACGCCGACCTTCAGCTCGGCGAGGTACTCGCGCAGGCCGGAGACCAGGATCTCCCGGCACAGGATGACGATGGCCGCCCAGAGCGCCCAGCCCTGGATGGTGCGATCGGCCGTGAGCATCAGCAGGCAGGCGGCGACGAGGAGCTTGTCGGCGATGGGATCGAGCATGCGCCCGAGCGCCGAGCTCTGGGCGTAGGCTCGGGCGACGTAGCCGTCGAGATAATCGGTGATCGCGGCCGCGACGAAGACTCCGAAGGCCGCGAAGCGCGCGACGAGCTCGTCGGGCCAGAACAGCAGGCCGACCACCACGGGCACCGCGACGAGGCGGCCATAGGTCAGGCAATTCGCCAGGTTCCAGGCCGGCGACCGGCGTCGGGGGAAAACGGCGTTCATGGGCGGGGGGTGTTCATGGGCGTAAGGGGGTAAACACGCGCCGATGCGAGGGTCAACCGCCGCCCTCACGTGTCGACTGGTGGCCGCGCCTCGAACGGTCGCGCAGCGAGGATTTCCGATCTGCAACCTGGCGGGTAGAAGGCGGAAGTCCGTTGTGACGCGCGTTGCGAGGCCACGATGACCCGAAGCCCACGGCGCCTCGCGCGGATTCTCCTCCTCGTCATCGCCGCCTCAACCGGATCGCCGCCCGCGGCGGCGCAGAGCGGGAGCATCACGGCGATCCAGGGGCGGATGCGGCAGTTCGAGGCCGCCGGAAACTTCCCCGCGGCGGTCGCCGAGGCGCGCAAGCTCGAAGCGGCGGTCAAGGCGACGTTCGGGGCCATGCACCAGAACGTCGCCGTCGTCTTGATCAACCTCGGCAGCCTGCACGAGAAGCAGCTCAAATACGCCGAGGCGGAAGGTTTCTACCAACGCGCGCTGACGCTCCTGGAGAAGCTGCGCCGTCCCGGCGATCCGGATGTGGCGTCCGACATCGCGGGCACGCTCACCAACCTCGCCATCCTGCGCAACGCGCAAGGTCGGTACGCCGAGGCGGAGGACTTCTACCGGCGCGCCCTCTCGGTCCAGGAGCGCGCCTTCGGCGCCGTTCATCCCAGCCTGCCCCGAACCTTGACCAGCCTGGCCTCCAGTCTGCGAAGCCAGGGCCGCCAAGCCGAGGCGGAGGCGCTGCTGCGCAGGGCGCTCGCCATCCACGATCGGCAGACGGCATCCACAGACTCGCCGTCGGCCGCCGGGGTGGCTGAGACGCTGAGCATCCTCGGCACCGTTCATCACGAGCAGGGCCGGCTTGCGGAGGCGGAGAGCGCGCTACGCCGCGCCCTCGACCTGCGCCAGCGGGCGCCCGAAGCCAACCGCTCCGGCCTCGCGGTCATCCTGGCGAACCTGTCCGGGGTGCGACGCGCGCAGGGACATCAGGGCGAGGCCGTCGACCTGCTCCAGCAGGCCCTTTCGATCCAGGAACAGGTATTCGGACCGGATCACCCGAAACTCGCGGCGACGCTGAACAACCTCGGCGTCATCCAGGGCGACCAGGGCCGCAACGCGGAAGCCGAAGGAATCCACCGCCGGGCCCTCGCGATCCGGGAGAGGGCGTTGGGATCGGACAGCCCTGACGTCGCGCAGAGCCTGACCAACCTGTCCGTGATCTACCGCGCGCAGGGACGCCAGGAAGAGGCGGCCGCGCTTCTCGAGCGTGCTCTCGCCACTTGGGAGAGGACGCTGGGCCCGAGCCATCCGACGCTGGCCGGCACCCTGATCAACCTCGCCATCGTCCACCAGGAGAGGGGCCGGCTCGGGGAGGCCGGCGGCGTCCTGGGCAAGGCGCTCAGGATTCAGGAGACGGTGCTCGGGCCCGATCATCCTGACCTCGCCATCAGCCTGGCCAACATCGCCCGGGTCGAGGACGCGCGAGGCCGGTTCGCGGAGGCCGAGGCCGCGCTCCTGCGCGCGCTCGGCATCCGGGAGCGTGCGCTCGGCCCGGATCACCGCGACACGATCCCGATCCTCAACAACCTCGCGGTCGCCCGCCGCTCGGCGGGCAAGCTCGCTCCTGCGTTGGACGCGATGCGGCGGGCCAGCACCGCCATCCTGACCTGGGAGGCCGGCGCCGACGGCGACGCGATCGAGCGCCTCCGCCAGCGCGCCGACTATTTCGGCCGTCACGTCTCGCTCCTCGGCGCGCTCTCGAGAACCCGCACGGACCCGGCACTCGACCGGGAGGCGTTCCGCATCGCGCAATGGGCGGCCCTGTCGTCGACGGCCGGCGCCCTGGAGCAAACGAAGGGTCGGGTCGCCGCCAGAGACGCGGCCCTGACCGCCTTAGTCCGCGAGAGCCAGGATCTCGCCGCAGCCGCCCGCGAGACGGACAAGGCGCTGATCGCGGCCCTGTCGAGATCCGGAGATGGGCCGGCCGCCGGTGCCGTCTCGGCCCTGCGGGCGAGGGCGGCCGACCTCCGCGCCAGGATCGCGGCCAGCGACGCCGCGCTCGAGCGGAGCTTCCCCGCCTATGCCGCCCTCGCCCGGCCGAAGCCGCTTGAGGTCGAGGCGGTGCAGGCGCTGCTCGGGTCCGAGGAGGCGCTGGTCTTCCTGCTGCCCGGCGACGGGGAGAGCCACGTCTTCGCGGTAAGCCGCGAGGACTTCGCCTGGGCGCCGATTCCGCTCGGTGCGCAGGCCCTGGCGCGGCGGGTCGCCGCCTTCCGGAGGGGATTGACGGTCGAGGCCGCGCAGCCCTCGGCCGGGGAGGCCGACCGCTTCGACCTCGACGGCGCCCACGCCCTCTACGCCGCGCTGCTCGGCCCGGTGGACCGCATCATCGCGGGAAAAAACCACCTGATGGCCGCGTCGTCCGGCGCGCTGACCGCGCTGCCCTTCCACCTCCTGGTCACGGAGAAGCCGCCGCTCGGCAAGCCGGCGGACCCTTCCGCCTACGGGCAGGCGGCCTGGCTCGCCAAGCGCCAGGCCGTCAGTGTGCTCCCGTCGGTCGGCAGCCTCGGCGCCCTGCGCGCCCTCGCGCAGCGGGAGGGGACCACGAAGCACCTGATCGGGTTCGCCGACCCCATCTTCGCGCCGGCAGCCATGAGCCAGGCCGCAGGGACGGGGAAGGCGCAGCCGCAGCTCGTCGCCAGCGTCGGCGGCCCGACGCCCGCGCTGCGCAGCTACGATGCCGTCTGGAACGGCGCCGAGATCGATCGCACCCGCCTGTCCGAGGCGCTGCCGGCGCTCCCCGAGACGGCCGACGAGTTGCGGGCGGTGGCGGGCAGGCTCGGCGCGGCCGCGGGCGACCTCCACCTGCGCGAGGCCGCTACCGAGGCGGCGGTCAAGCGCGCGGCGCTCGCCGATTACCGCGTGGTCTACTTCGCGACCCACGGGCTCGTGGCCGGGGACGTGAAGGGTCTCGCCGAACCTGCCCTCGCCCTGACGCTGCCTGCGACGCCGAGCGCCCTCGACGATGGCCTGCTCACGGCGAGCGAGGTGGCGCAGCTGAAGCTCGGCGCGCAATGGGTGGTGCTGTCGGCCTGCAACACGGCGGCAGGCGAGGCGCCCGGGGCCGACGCGCTGTCGGGCCTTGCCCGCGCGTTCTTCTACGCGGGAACCCGCGCCCTCCTGGTCTCGCACTGGGCCGTGGAATCGATGGCCGCGGCGCGCCTCACCACGACCACGTTCGACATCCTGGAGGCGACGCCCGGCATCGGCCGCTCCGAGGCGCTGCGCCGGGCCATGCTGGCCCACATGGCTGACGGTTCGGATCACCGGAACGCCCACCCTGCCATCTGGGGCGCCTTCTCGGTGATCGGGGAAGGCGCGGCGCGCTGACCGGGCGTCTCAGGCGTTGGTGTGGAAGAAATCGTAGACGGCCCGGGCCGTCGCGGCGTTCACGCCGGGGATCTTCGCCAGATCCTCGTAGGCCGCGCGCTGGATCGCCTTCACGGTCCCGAAATGGTGGAGCAGCGCCCGCTTGCGGCTCGGGCCGATGCCGGCGATCTCGTCCAGCGGGTTGCGGATCATCTCGCGCTTGCGCTTGGCCCGGTGGCTGCCGATGGCGAAGCGGTGGGCCTCGTCGCGCAGGCGCTGGACGAAGTAGAGCGTCGGGTCCCGCGGCGGCAGCTTGAAGGGCGGGCGGCCGGGCACGAAGAAGGTCTCGCGCCCCGCGTCGCGGTCGCGGCCCTTGGCGATGCCGACGAGCGGCACGTCCGAGACGCCGATGTCCTGCAGGGCGCTGCGGGCCGCCTCGAGCTGGCCCTTGCCGCCGTCGATGAGCACGAGGTCGGGCCAGGCCGGGAAGACGTCGCTGTCGGCTTCCGGCACCGGCTCGGGCACGCCGCCCTCGCTCGCCGCGGCGGCCGCCTCCTTGGCCGTGCGCGGCGCCTCCTTGACGAGCCGCTTGAAGCGCCGCTGCAGGACCTCGCGCATCATGCCGTAATCGTCGCCGGGGGTGAGCTCCTCCGACTTGATGTTGAAGGTCCGGTAATGGGTCTTCATGAAGCCGGTCGGCCCGGCCACGATCATGCCGCCGACCGCGTTCGTGCCCATGATGTGCGAGTTGTCGTAGACCTCGACACGCCGCGGTGCCGCGGTCAAGCCGACGGATTGGCCGAGGGCCACCAACAGCTTGCCCTGCGAGGCGGTGTCCGCGAGGCGGCGGGCCAGCGCCTCCTTGGCGTTGCGCTGGGCGTATTCCACGAGGTTCCGGCGCTCGCCGCGCTGAGGCTGGTGGATCTCGACCCGGTGCTCGACCCGGCTCGACAGGGCCGCGGCGACCAGCTCCGCATCCTCGATCGGGTGGCTGACGAGGACGATCCGCGGCGCAGGCTTGTCGTCGTAGAACTGCGAGATGAAGGAGGCGAGGACCTCGTCGGCGCTCATGGTCCTGTCGGCCTTGGGGAAATAGGCCCGGTTGCCCCAGTTCTGGAAGTTCCGGAAGAAGAACACCTCGATGCAGAACTGCCCGGCCTGCTCGTCGAGGGCGAAGACATCGGCCTCCTCGACACCCTGCGTGTTGACGCCTTGCGTCCCCTGGATCGCCGAGAGGGCGGCGATCCGATCGCGGAAGCGGGCGGCGCGCTCGAATTCGAGGTTCTCCGAGGCCGCCTGCATCTCCTCACGCATCCGGTCCTTCACGGCGTTCGACTTGCCGGACAGGAAGCTTTTCGCGTTCTCGGCGAGGCCTCGATAGTCGTCCAGCGCGATCTCGCCCGTGCAGGGGCCCGAGCAGCGCTTGATCTGCCAGAGCAGGCAGGGCCGGGTCCGGTTCTCGTAATAGCTGTCCGAGCAGGTCCGCAGGAGGAAGGCGCGCTGCAGCGCGTTAACGGTGCGGTTCACCGCCCAGACGCTGGCGAAGGGGCCGTAATAATTGCCCTTCCGCCGCCTGGCGCCGCGGTGCTTGACGATCTGCGGCGCCTCAGTGTCGGCGGTCACCAGGATGTAGGGGAACGACTTGTCGTCCCGCATCAGCACGTTGAAGCGGGGCTTCAGCTGCTTGATGAGGTTGGCCTCGAGCAGCAGCGCCTCGGTCTCGGTGGCGGTGGTGACGAACTCCATCGCCGCCGTCTGCGAGATCATCCGGGCGATGCGGTTCGAGTGCGCCTGGCCGCGGGCATACGAACCCACCCGTGCCTTCAGGTTTTTGGCCTTGCCGACGTAGAGGACGTCGCCCTTGGCGTCGAACATCCGATAGACGCCCGGCGAGGTCGGCAGCGTCGTCCAGAACCGGCGGATGATCTCGGTGCCGGCCTTGACCGCGCCTTCCTCGAAATCGAAGTCGATCTCGGGGGCATCGTCGGCGGGCGGCAGGTCTTCGGCCTCGTCCCGTTCCTCGAACGCGTCCGGCGGCAGGTCCTTGGCGGCGTGGCGGCTCATCCCGCCAGACTTAAGGGTCCCGGAATCGCGAGGGAAGGGGTGTTCGGACCCTTCCCTCGCGGGGCACGATCATCGCGGCGCGGCGAGGGCCTGCGCGGTCTTGGCGGCGCGCACCAGCTGGACGAACTCGGCGCGGTAGCCGAAGGAATCGTCGCCCTTGGCACCCGAGGCGATCCGGACCACGTCGTCGTAGGTGAAGGTGCCGGTGTAGGTGCCGCCGCGCAGGATCTCGGCGAAGCCCGCGACCGCGGTGGCGAAGCGCGCCTCCCCCGGGGCGTCCTCGAAGCGGGCGCTCTCGCGGGACCGGTGGACGGGCGTCGTCATGAGCGTGCTGACCTCCGCCTTCGGCAGCTTGTAGCGGATCGCGACGTGGGCGTACTCGTCCGTGGCCTTGCTGGCCTCGGGCGCCGGCGCGGCGTAGCGGAGGTCGCCGGTCAGGCGGGGGCCGCCCACCGGCACGATCTCGTAGAGCGCCGTCACCGCTTGCCCTGAACCGACCTCGCCGGCATCGACCTTGTCGTTGGCGAAATCCTGCCGGGCCAGCAGTCGGGTCTCGTAGCCGACGAGGCGGTACTCGGCGACCAGGGCGGGGTTGAACTCCACCTGGATCTTCACGTCCTTGGCGATGGGGATGAGGGCCGAGGTCGCCTCGTCGACCAGCACCTTCCGCGCCTCGCTAAGCGTGTCGATGTAGGCCGCCGCGCCGTTGCCGTTCTGGGCCAGCGTCTGCATCAGCGCATCGCCGTAATTGCCCATGCCGAAGCCGAGCACCGAGAGGAAGATGCCCTTGGCCCGCTCGCGCTGGACGAAGCCGTTGAGCTCGTCGCGGTCGGTGATGCCGACGTTGAAGTCGCCGTCGGTCGCGAGCACCACCCGGTTCACCGCCCCCGGGTCGAGGCTGCGCTCGGCGAGGGCATAAGCTTGCCGAATGCCCTCGCCGCCGGCGGTGCCGCCGCCCGCGCCGAGACCCTCGATCGCGCCGAGGATCTTGGCCTTCTGATCGGCCGGCGTCGGCTCCAGGACGGTCCCGGCGCTGCCGGCATAGGCGACGATGGCGACGCGATCCCTGCCGTCGAGCTGGGTCAGGAGCATCGCCAGGGATTGCTTCACCAGCGGCAGCCGGTTGGGCCCGTTCATCGAGCCGGAGGTGTCCACGAGGAAGACGAGGTTGGCCGCCGGCCGCGTCGCGACCGCCACGGCGTAGCCCTTGACGGCGACCTGAACGATCTTGCGGCCCTCGGCCCAGGGGCTCGGATAGACCGCGCTCGTCACCGCGAAGGGCTCGGCCGCGGAGGCGGGGCCGGCATAGGAATAGGGGAAGTAGTTGATCAGCTCCTCCGTCCGCACCGCCGCCTTGGGAGGCAGGACGTTGCGGTTCAGCGAGGCGCGAACGAAGGAATAGGACGCCGTGTCGACGTCGATGGAGAAGGTCGAGACGGGCGCCTCGCGCACGACCTTGAAGCCGTTCTCGGGCGGCTGGTCGAAGCTGTCGCGGCCCAGGGGCTCGGCGGGCCGAAGCTCGCCGACGGCATCGCCGACGGTGAATTGCGCCTCGCGTTGCCGAACCAAGGATCGCGGTGCGGCTGCGGGCGCCTGAGCCATCGGGCTCGAAGGCTTCGACGGCGCGACGCCGGATCCGGCCTCGAACCGGTGTTCCCGCCTGGGCGATGGAGGGGCGGCCGGTGGCGTCGGGGCGGCCGCGGCCCGTCCCGGCGCACTCTGCTCCGGCTCCGGGACCGGTGGGGCGGGCGTATTCTGGGGGGATTGCGCTAGGCCGGAGGGCTCCGCGCGGCGCTGGCCCTCGCGCTCCCGCGCAAGGTTCCAGGCGAGGGGACCAGCGATGGCGACGATCGCCGTGGCGGCGACGGCGTAACGGGCGCGAACCATGAGGGGTGCCTTCCAGAATGCGCGGCGCTCCGGGGCGCCGCGCTGTCTTGGACGTGCCGGCTCGACGGAACCTTGGGACGCGGCGTCCTGCGTCGCATCGAAGCGCATCAGCGCCGCAGCGAGAGCACGCTCGCGCGCCGCGGGGGAGGGCGGCGGGGCGGCCGGCAGGATCGGATCAGGATCAGAGGCCATGGTGGTCGTGCCCTGCCTTCGCGAGGCTGTCCTTTAGGAGACGGCGCGCTTCGTGCAGCCGCCACGAGATGGTGGTTTCGGCAAGCCCCAAGGCGAGGCCCGCCTCGGCATGGGTCAGGCCCTCGCCGACGACGAGCACGATCGTCTCGCGCAAAGGTGGATCGAGGCGGGCGAGTTGCCCGGCGAGCCAGGAGCGCCGGAACAGGTCCCGGCCGTCCTGCGGAGCGGCCAGCCCGACGAGAACCGCCAGGCCGTCCCTCAGCCGGGAGAGCGTCGCGCGTCGCCGGTGGTGATCACGGCAGGCATTCACGACGATGCCGAACAGCCAAGTCGTGAACCTCGCCTCGCCCTTGAAGCCGCCGATCCGCCCGACGAGGGCGCAGCAGACCTCCTGCGTGATGTCCTCGGCGTCGTGCCGCGATCCGGTCATGCGCCAGGCGATGCGGTGCATGCCGTCGTAGTGTCGGCGCAGCAGAGCCTCGAGGGCCCCGCGATCCCCCTCGGCGGCGCGCGCCGCGAGATCGGCGTCCGAGGTCACGGGCAGCCGGTGCAGGTTTGGGCCCGGCACCGGGACGAACTCGCGCTCATTGCAACGCGGCCCATGGTCGGTCATCCCCGGTCTCGCGCATCATCCCCGTCGTCTCCTGAGACGCGCCGGATGCGGGAAGCCTTGGAAGGTTTTTGCGCGGGAGGATGTTTTCATCCGCACCGGACCGAGGACGGTGCGCGCAGGGCGAGGGGCGACCGCTCCAGCCGCACTCCTAGTCGAACAGCGAGTCGATGTCGCTCTGGTCGACGTGGCCGATGTCGTCCTCGAGCTTGGGGCCGTTGAGGAGCGACTTCTCGTCGTCGATGTTCGGGCCGGTCGGGTGCACGCCGAGCATGTCCTTGAAGGTGTCGAGACCGCCCCAGGCCTCGATCATGCGGTCGAGATGTTCCTCGATGAACTTGAGGACGCTGATGATCTTGTTGATCCGCTGGCCCGTGAGATCCTGGAAGTTGCAGGCCTCGTAGGCGACGACGACGCGCTCGAGGATCGCGTCGATGTTCTCGCGCCCCGCCGCCGACTGCCGCATGGCGCGCAGCATGCTCGCGTTCGTCTCGATCTCCTCGATGGCGCCCAGGATCGCGCTGGTTGCGCGCTCGGTGGAATCGACGACCGCGTCGAGCTCGCCAGCGACGCGCTTCATGCCCTGGCCGGAATTGTCGGAGCGGTAGAGGGTCGCGATCTCCTGCTTCGTGCGGGTGATCGCCTCCTTCATGACGTCGAGCTCGGAGCGCATGGCGAAGGCCTCGCTCAGCTCGCGCCGGCAGGCCTCGACCGTCTCGACGGTGCTGGTCTGGGTCACGCGGCGGAGGTCCTGGATCGCCGACATGATCTCGTCGAGACGGGTGTTGTTCAGCGCCACCGCCTCCGGCGATGCGGCCGCTCCGGCGGCGACCGGCACGGGAGCTGCCAGGCCGAGGCTGTCTTCGATGCGATAGCGCTTCGTGTTCATCGGTGGGGGACAGCCGGGCAAGAGGTCGTGCGGAAGTACAGCGGCCGACCATCCGGCAAAGTGGTTGCCATTTGCTGAATGGGGCGGGCGCCGCCCTGCCTTTACGCTCGATTCACGCTGAGTCGGCGGGATAGCCGGCCGAGGCCGTCTTCCTGAACGATTCACTACGTTCCTTCACCGGATTCTCCGGGACTCCCCGCGATGCTTTCCGCCTCACCCATCGGATGTCCCTTGGGCTCGGGAGCGTGACGAGATGCGTGTCGAGTGGTGCGTGGCGGCGTGTTTCGCCGCGATCCTGACCGGAGAGCAGGCGCAGGCCCAGGGGCGGACCGGCGCTTACGGCGGCGGCTTCATCGAGTTCCTGGTGACGGGATCGGGCGAGCGGCCGCGGGCCCCGCGCTCCGGTCCGCGCCTTGCCGACGACGGCATCCTGCCGCGACACGAGGCGGCCTACGGCTATGGCGGGCCGGGAAGCCCGCAGCTTCGATCCGGGGACCGCGTCCCGGCCGCCTATGAGGAGGCACGGACCTACGCGCCGCCGACCCGGCTCGCCGCGCTTCCGAGGGAGCCCGCCGCTGAGGCCGCGATCGCCCGCGAGCCCGACCCGCGCTACGCCCGCCAGATCGTCGATTTCACCGGTCCGCAGGCGCCGGGCACCATCATCGTCGATACGCCGGCGAAGTTCCTGTACCTCGTCCAGCCCGGTGGCAAGGCGCTGCGCTACGGCATCGGCGTCGGCCGGCCGGGCTTCACCTGGTCGGGACAGAAGACCATCACTCAGAAGCGGGAATGGCCCGATTGGACGCCGCCCCCGGAGATGCTGCGCCGCCGGCCCGACCTGCCGCGCCACATGGCGGGAGGACCGGAGAACCCGCTCGGCGCGCGCGCCCTCTACCTCGGTTCCTCGCTCTACCGGATCCACGGCACCAACGAGCCGCACACGATCGGCCAGTCGGTCTCGTCGGGCTGCATCCGGATGATGAACGAGGACGTCGTGGACCTCTACGAGCGCACGAAGGTGGGCGCGCGCGTCGAGGTCATCTGAGGAGGACCGGCGCCGCGAGCCGCGGCGCCGGAAGCCGTTCTCACACCCAGTCGTCGTCCCCGCCGCCGCCGAGGTCGCCGCCGAAATCGCCGCCCGCGTCATTGTCGAACGAGGCGTTCTGGACGTCGTCACCGCCGCCCAGCGGGGCTCCGAAATCCTGGGTTCCGGCCGCGGACGCATCGGAGGCGGGAAGCCCCGCCGCAGCCGCGCTGCCGAGCTGCGAGTGACCGCCGGCGAAGGCATTGGAGAGGGCGCTGCCGAGAAGCATGCCGCCCGCCGCGCCCGCTGCCATCGGCAAGGCGGTCGCGAGGAAGCCGCCGCCGCGCGCCGGCGCCTGCTGGCCGGCCCAGGGGCCGCCCTGCGGACCGCCATAGCCCGGCTGTTGGCCGAAGCCGGCCTGCTGGCCGTAGCCCGGCTGCTGCTGTCCCCAGGGCTGGCCGGCCGGGCGCTGCGGCTCCTGACGGGAGCCACCGCCGAAGATGCTGGAGAGGAAGCCGCCACCGCCCTGGGATTGGGGCGCCTGCGCCGCGTGGCGGGCCTGCTCGAGCTGCTCGTTGAGGCTCTTGATCGCCTCTTCCTGCACGTAGATGAGCTGGGCCATGGCATAGGGCGCGTAGGGCTGCGCCCGCAGCTTGTCGGCGATGAACCGTTCCGCGTCCGCGTCGCGCGGTTGGCTGGAGGCCTGTTGCAGGCGCTGGAAAATGCCGTCGATGACGTCGCGTTCTTCGCTGTTCATGGAGTGTCCTCCTAAGGCGATCCGGCGGAAGCAACCCCGCCAGGGGCGAGCAGGAGATGGGTGCCCTCCACCCCTTTGTCAGGGGGCTGCGCCGTTGGGGACGAACATTGTTCAGGCCGCTTTGGTGCCCGGCGTGTGGTGGGCAAGAGAAAAG
>NZ_BPQP01000075.1 GCF_022179305.1 Methylobacterium iners | reverse complement strand
CCCCACACACAGGGACCCAGCCGATGACCAGCCGCGCCAGCGGCTCATACCCGTGGTGTTGAGGTTCGGACGCTTCGCGGCTTTCTGTGCTGGGCCCCGGATCGGGTTCCGCTGACGCTCCACCCGTCCGGGGAAGGGCGGCAGGGATCGATGCGGCCACTCCGACGAGGTCCCTCTCCTTTCAGCAGAGGGAACCCATGCCTCAGCTTCCCATGGGCGTCGAGCACTGCGCGAACGCGAAAAAGCCCGGCTCGAGGCCGGGCTTTTCCATGTCGGAGACGATGGCTCCGGAAGTCTCAGTAGCGGTAGTGGTCCGGCTTGAACGGGCCGTTCTCGGAGACGCCGATATAGGCGGCCTGGTCGGGGCGGAGCTTGGAGAGCTTCACGCCGATCTTCTCCAGGTGCAGGAGCGCCACCTTCTCGTCCAACGCCTTCGGCAGCGTGTAGACCTGACGGTCGTACTTGCCCGGATTGGTCCAGAGCTCGATCTGGGCCAGCGTCTGGTTCGTGAACGAGGCCGACATTACGAAGGAGGGGTGGCCCGTCGCGTTGCCGAGGTTCACCAGGCGGCCCTCCGACAGGAGGATGATGCGGTGGCCGTCGGGGAAGGTGATCTCGTCGACCTGCGGCTTGATGTTCGACCACTTCATGTTCTTCAGGCCCGCGACCTGAATCTCGTTGTCGAAGTGGCCGATGTTGCAGACGATCGCGCGGTCCTTCATCGCCCGCATGTGCTCGATCGTGATGATGTCCTTGTTGCCGGTGGCGGTCACGAAGATGTCGGCGCGGGGCGCCGCGTCCTCCATCGTGACGACCTCGTAGCCTTCCATCGCCGCCTGAAGGGCGCAGATCGGGTCGACCTCGGACACGAGCACGCGGCAGCCGGCGTGGCGCAGCGAGGAGGCCGAGCCCTTGCCGACGTCGCCGAAGCCCGCGACCATGGCGACCTTGCCGGCCATCATGACGTCGGTGCCGCGGCGGATGCCGTCGACCAGCGACTCGCGGCAGCCGTAGAGGTTGTCGAACTTCGACTTGGTCACCGCGTCGTTCACGTTGATCGCCGGGAAGAGGAGCTTGCCCTCCTTGGCGAGGTTGTAGAGGCGGTGGACGCCCGTGGTGGTCTCTTCCGAGACGCCCTTGATCGAGTCGGCAAGCCCCGCGAACCAGCCCTTCGGCTTCTCGGCGAGCTTCTTCTTCAGGAGCGCGAAGAAGATCTCCTCCTCCTCGGATTCCGGCTTGTCGAGGAAGGCGGTGTCGCCGTTCTCGGCGCGAAGGCCCAGGTGGACGAACATGGTGGCATCGCCGCCGTCGTCGAGGATCATGTTCGGCATGCCGCCGTCATGCCAGTCGAACAGCTTCGAGGTGTAGTCCCAGTATTCCTCCAGCGTCTCGCCCTTGATGGCGAAGACGGGGATGCCGGCAGCGGCGATGGCGGCCGCGGCGTGGTCCTGGGTCGAGTAGATGTTGCAGGAGACCCAGCGGATGTCGGCGCCGAGCGCCTTCAGGGTCTCGATCAGCACCGCCGTCTGGATCGTCATGTGCAGCGAGCCGGCGATCTTCGCGCCCTTGAGCGGCTGCGACGGGCCATATTCCTCGCGCGTGGCCATCAGGCCGGGCATCTCGGTCTCGGCGATCGAGATCTCCTTGCGGCCGTACTCGGCCAGACCGATGTCCTTGACGATGTAATCCTGGGCCGGGGAATTCTGGGCCATGTGGCGTCCTGCTCCGTGTCGCGTCGCGTGCTGCGGCGGCCTATAGCAGGGCCTGCGGTAAGAGGCAATCAAGACATAAAGATGTCTTTATGCGATCCGTCGCCGGTCTCCGAAAAGTGACTTGTGCGTGCAGGAAGCGGGGTCATGCTACCGCCGCGATCGGGAGAGGAACAGGAGGGATCCATGCGGCAGGTACTATCCGGCGTGAGCCTCGCGATCATGCTCACGGGACAGGCTTTGGCAGCGCCTGGGAGCATCAGGACCGTCGAAAAGGTCGTGGCTCCGGGCCAGACCCTCCAGGTGTTCTCGGCAAGCGTCGTCGATCAGGGCTGCCGCTCGCTCGGTCCCATGCGGATCGGCCTGCTGGAAGAGCCGCATAACGGCCAAGTCGAGGTGGGCTCGGGCCGAGACTATCCGAGCTTCCCGACCTGGAACACGCGTTCGCGGTGCAACACGCGGAAGGCGCCGGCGACCGTCGTGACCTATCGACCCGCTGCCGGCTACACGGGCGAGGACAGCTTCGCGATGGAGTTCATAGGTCCGCTCGGAAATGTCGGGCGTATCCGCTACGCGATCTCGGTGCGCTGACGCTCCCTGCGCGTCACCCTTGGTGCCGCGCCGGATTCCCCGTCGCCTCAATCCGCCAGCGCGTAGCCGGCCGAGCGCAGCACGATGGGCGAGAAGGCGCGCAGCAGGGCCCCGTCGAGCTTGGTCGACATCCGCCGCATGATGGCATGGGCCTCGTCGTGGGGCAGCGGCTCGCGATAGGCCCGGCGCTCGGTCAGGGCGGAGTGGATGTCGCAGATGGTGACGAGGCGGACGAGGTCCGGGATCGCCTCGCCGGCGAGGCCGTCGGGATAGCCGCTGCCGTCGAGCATCTCGTGGTGGTGGCGCACGACGGCGAGGATCTTCGCGTCGAAATCGCCCTGGCGGGCGAGGATGTCCGCGCCGGCGCCCGGATGGGTGCGCATGACCGCCATCTCCTCGGGCGTCAGCTTGCCGGGCTTGTTGAGGATGGCCTTGGGGATCTGCGCCTTGCCGATGTCGTGGAGGAGGGCGGCCTTCGCCAGCCGCATCTGGTCGGCGCGCCCGAGCTGCAGTTGCAGGGCGAAGGCCGCCGCGAAGCCGGCGACGCTGAGCGAGTGCTGGTAGAGCTGCTCGTCGTGGCGGTTGATGATCTCAAGCCAGGCGCGGATGCCGCAATCCGAGATCGCCTCGAGGATGACTTCCGTCCCGGCCTCGACCTCGGCGGCATCGATCGGGCGGCCCGATTGCGCCGCCGTGAAGGCGCTGCCGATCAGGACGTTCGCCTGGCCGGCGAGGCCCTGCACCAGGGACGCACGGACCGAGCGCCGGGCCTGATGGATGCGGGCCTGCTGCAGCGCGTCGATGAGGTCGAACAGAGCGGCTAGCACGACGGCCCGCGAGGAGCCCACCGGCAGCGAGCGCGTCGCCCCGAGCGGGTGGGACCCCTCCTTCTCGTTGGCAGGCGCACGGGCGAGGTGGAGGCAGGGGAGCCGCAGCGCGTGAAGTTGCGTCATCCACGACCCGGCCGCCGCGTCGTCCCCCACGTCGATCACGACCACCGCCGGAAGGTCCGCGGGCATCGGCGAGGACGGCCCGACCGAGCGGCACGCGATGATCTTCCTGATGCCGCGCACGAGGAGGCCTGCCTCCTTCGGACGATCGGAAACGATCAGGACGAAATGCTCTGGCGTCACGATGCAGATCCGTCCTGGGCGGAGGATGGCCCCGCCTGCATCCGGCAGAATGTCTACCTAAACCTAAGCTAAGCCAGCCATTGGTTGCAAAATGTTTTCCAGGATGTGGGTTTCGCCCAAGTGCTTCTGGCGAGATCCGGACCAGTGACGGTCAGGAGGATGTGGCAATTAGTATCCTCGAAGGCGAAGCTGAGCCGTTTCAAACTGAGCAATCGTCTCATGAATCACGGATGCATGATTCCTGATGCTTCCTTCAAAGCCGGATTGATCCCGCGGTAAGCTCTCGGCAGGATGTTCCGCGTTGTGCCGAGGATGGCGGCGGGGGCGAATGCGTGCCGCGGCCGCGGGCCGCGAAAAATTCTTGGTCGCATGACTTCCGGGCCGCGGTCCATGCGCTGGAGCCTCCTTCGGACCGAGCCTGCGGCGGGCTCGAAACCATGGAGCCCCGCGGTCTCGGAACAGCGCGAGACCTCCGCGGTTTCGCTCATCGAAGCCTGTTGACGACGTGAGCGGCCCTCGATCCCGGTCGAGGATCGATCCGCGCGTCGCGTCCCGCATCCCCTTCCTCGATCCGAACGAGGCGTCCATGACGCGCACCCGCCCGAACCTCCGTATCGCCGTCCTGCTCGCGGCGGGGACGATGCTCGCCGCCCCGGCGATGGCGCAGGCGCCCGCCGCGGGAGGTCCGGAGCTGACCAAGGTCGCCGCGTTCGATCACCAGGTCACCGGCGTCACCGTCGCGAAGGACGGCCGCATCTTCGTGAATTTTCCGCGCTGGACCGAGGATACTCCCGTCTCGGTCGCTGAGGTGAAGGACGGCAAGCTGATCCCCTTCCCGAACGAGGAATGGAACGCCTGGCGCAACGCGCGCAAGGACGAGGTCTCGGCCCGCGACCACTGGGTCTGCGTCCAGAGCGTCGTCGCCGATCCGAAGGGCAATCTCTGGGTGCTCGACCCGGCCGCGCCCGCGATGGCGGCGATCGTCCAGGACGGCCCGAAGCTCGTCGAGATCGATCTCGCGGCCAACCGGCCCGCCCGGACCATCGCCTTCGACGAGACCGTCGCGCCGCAGGGCTCCTACCTCAACGACGTGCGCTTCTCCCCCGACGGCAAGACCGCCTACCTCACGGATTCCGGCGCCAGGGGCGCGCTCGTGGTCGTCGATCTCGAGAGCGGAAAGGCCCGGCGCGTCCTCGACGGCGATCCCTCCACGCAGCCGGACAAGGGCGTGACCGTTGCCTATGACGGCAAGCCGCTGCGCCGTCCCGACGGCCGCGGCGTCGAGTTCGCCGCGGACGGCATCGCCCTCTCGCCGGACGGCAGGACGCTCTACTGGCAGGCGATCAAGGGCAAGACCCTCTACGCGCTTCCGACCGAGGCGCTCGCCGCCGGCGTGACCACGGCGCTCCTGCCGAGCGCGCTCTCCGACAAGGGCGTCGCGAACAAGGTCGAGGTCGTCGGCGAGAACGGGCCGGCCGACGGGCTCATCATCGCGCGCCGCGATGGCCGGATGTACGTGACCTCGCCGCAGGACGACGCGATCAAGGTCCGCGACCTCTCCGCCAAGGGCTCGGCCCTGACCACCCTGATCCAGGACAAGCGCCTGCGCTGGCCGGACAGCTTCGCCGAGGGGCCGGACGGCACGCTCTACGTGACGACCTCCCGCATTCAGGATTCGGCCTTCTACAAGCCGGACGCGCCGGCAGCACTGCCGACGGAGCTCTGGAGCATCAAGCTTGGTGCCGCCGAGGCGACGGGATCCACGAGCCCGCGCTGAGGCCGGGGCCGACCGATCGAGGCGGCCGGGAGTAAAAGCTTCGCAGAAAAATGCGTCGCGCGCGGTGCGCATCGCACCTTCACGCGTTCTGTGAACGTCGGATGCGGGTGCCGTTCCCGGGAACGGCATCGGATGCGCATCGAAGAAGGAGATACGCCATGGTTGATTCAGATCGCGTTGCGGGCACCGTCCGCGAGTTCGGCGGCAAGGCGCAGGGCGCCGCCGGCGACCTCGTCGGTTCGTCCCAGGACTCGAACGAGGGCCGCCTGCGCGAGGCGCAGGGCAAGGCGCAGCAGGTCTACGGGCAGGCGAAGGACACGCTGCGGGACGTCGCCGACAACGTCACGGATTACGCCGGCGACGCCTATGACCGCGCCCGCCGGGACGGTGGCACCTACCTGCGCGACGGCAGCCGCGCCGTCGGGGAACGGGTCGAGGAGAACCCGCTGATCGCGCTCCTCATCGCCGGCGCCGTCGGCTACGGCCTGGCGCTGCTGCTGCACGCGCGCCGCTGACCGCCCGCGTCTCCGCTCCGCCGGGTCTCCCCTGGCGGAGCGGTGCCCTGGAGCGCTTACTGCGCGGTCCAGCCCCCGTCCATGGAGAGGTTGGCGCCCGTCATCTGGCTCGCCGCGTCCGAGCACAGGAACACGGCGAGCGCGGCGACCTGATCGACGGTGACGAACTCCTTCGTCGGCTGCGCCTTCAGTAGAACCTCCTCGATCACCTGCTCCTTGGTCATGCTCCGCGCCTTCATGGTATCGGGGATCTGGCTCTCGACGAGCGGCGTCCAGACGTAGCCCGGCGAGATGCAGTTCACGGTGATGCCGTGGGGCGCGAGCTCGAGGGCCGCACTCTTGGTCAGGCCGGCGATGCCGTGCTTGGCCGCCACGTAGGCCGACTTGAACGGCGAGGCGACGAGGGAATGCGCCGAGGCCGTGTTGATGATCCGGCCCCAGCCCCGCTCCTTCATCCCGGGAATCGCCGCGCGCATCGCGTAGAAGGCCGCCGACAGGTTGAGCGCGATGATCTGCTCCCACTTCTCGGGCGGGAACTCCTCGATGGGCGAGACGAACTGCACGCCGGCATTGTTCACGAGCACGTCGACGGAGCCGAAGCGCTCCTGCCCCATCGCGATCAGGCCGGCGATCTCGTCAGGCCTGGTCAGGTCGGCCGGCGAGTAGGCCGCTCCCACGCCGAACTCGGCCTCGATGCCGGCCCGCTCCCGCTCGATCTCCTCCGGCTTGCCGAAGCCGTTCAGCACGACGTTCGCGCCCTCCCGCGCGAGGCTGCGGGCGACGGCAAGGCCGATGCCGCTCGTCGAGCCCGTGACGATGGCGGTCTTGGATGTGAGCGTCATGGGAAGCCTCCGGCTCGGGGTGCTCAGGCGGGTTGCTGGGGAAGGACCTGCCCGAACCGGGCGGCGAAGTCGACGGCGATCTGAGGCCCCTGCCCACGCTCGGCGCGGCCCGGCCGCTCACGTGTTGACACCCGTCGGTCCTTCGCCAACACCTCCCGCCCGGGCGAACCCTCCGCCGGCCGGCTGCGATCACCGCGCCCTTCCCCGCCCCGCGACGACAGGATGGACCGACGATCGATGACGGTGATGCGCAGCTACCTGGATTTCGAGAAGCCGGTCGCCGAACTGGAGGCGAAGGTCGAGGAACTCCGGGCGGTGGCGGCGCGGGACGGCGCGGTCTCGATCAGCGAGGAGGTCGGACGGCTGGAGGCCAAGGCCGCCGCCGCCCTCACGGAGATCTACGCCAACCTGACGCCCTGGCAGAAGACCCAGGTCGCGCGTCACCCGCAGCGGCCGCACTTCGTCGATTACTGCGCCGACCTCATCGCCGAGTTCACGCCGCTGGCCGGCGACCGCAGCTTCGGCGAGGACGCGGCCATCGTCGCCGGTTTCGGGCGGTTCGGGGGCCGCCCGGTCTGCGTGCTCGGACAGGAGAAGGGCGCGACGACCGAGGCGCGTCTGCGCCACAATTTCGGGATGGCCCGGCCGGAGGGCTACCGCAAGGCGGTGCGCCTGATGGAGCTCGCCGACCGCTTCGGCCTGCCCGTCCTCGCCTTCGTCGACACCGCCGGCGCCTATCCGGGCATCGAGGCGGAGGAGCGCGGCCAGGCGGAAGCGATCGCGCGCTCGACGGAGGCCTGCCTCGCCCTCGGCGTGCCCAACGTGGCGATCGTCATCGGCGAGGGCGGCTCTGGCGGCGCCATCGCCATCGCCACGGCCAACCGGGTCCTCATGCTGGAACACGCGATCTACGGGGTGATCTCGCCCGAGGGCGCGGCCTCGATCCTGTGGCGCGACCAGGGCCGGGCGCACGACGCGGCCACCGCCATGAAGATCACCGCCCAGGATCTCCTGCGGCTGGGCATCATCGACCGCATCGTTCCCGAGGCCCCCGGCGGCGCCCATCGCGGGCGGGCTGAGGCGATCGCGGCGGCGGGCGAGGCCATCGCGGCGGCGCTTGCCGAGTTCGAAGGCCTGAGCCCCGACGAGATTCGGGACCGGCGTGCCGCGAAGTTCCTCGAGATCGGGCGCAAGCTGTAGAGCGCATGGCCCATCACGCGGGCGCCCGGCTGCTCCATCGCCTGCGACGCTCCCTCGGGGGCGGCGACACCCGCGAGCCGGGGCGGGTCAACCACATCTCGCTCGGCAGCCACTGCCACATGGCCCAGGCGCTCAAGCGGGCGGGCCTGCGGACCTGGTCCGGCCCCTTCGACTGGATCTTCTCCTCGCCGAGCATGGTCCGGCACTGCCTCGCCGACGATTTCGCGACGCTGCTCGATCCGGCCCAGCTCGAAACCACGCCGCTCGCCGAGCGCAGGAACCCCGAGGAAGGCCGCGGCCGGCACAAGCACTACGCCGCGCATCACGGCGTGCCGTTCGTGTTCAACCACCACGACCCCGCCTCGAGCCCCGAGGATTACCAGTTCCTGGCCGAGGGCGTGCGCCGCCTGCGCGCCGCGCTTCGGGACCGGACGACGCAGAATCGCTTCTACCTCCTCGATGCCGTCGACACGCCCGAGGCGACCTTCAGCGACATCTGCGTCGCTTTGGCGCAGCATGGTGAGGGGAACCATTTAACGGTCTTCCGGATCGAGGCCGGCGCGGCCGAGCCGGTCCTGGACGATCTCGGCTCCTCCAGGGCCGACCTGCGCTGTGTCCGCCTCGCGACACGCTCTCCCACCGTCGGCCTGCGCTTCCTCGACCCGGCCGACGACGCGGTGCTGCTGGGCTTCCTTCAGCAGGAGGCGCGCCGCGTCACGCGGTAGTGGGCTGCCGCAGTGGCGCCGTTTTCTTGCGGTAACAGAGGGGTAAGTCTAACGACGGTATTGGGTTGGGGAGTGGCATTCGACGGAAAATTCCGCGGATGCAGGACTGAGGACGGGGTTCCCCATGACGATGCGTCCGCTCGCGGCTGCGTATCTCGCCGCGCTCGCGATCTCGCTGGCCGCCTGCCAGGACAGCACGCTCAGCGGCGCCTCGACGCGCCATCTCACCCCGGTTCCGCCCCAGACGCTGTCGCTGATGGCGCAGAAGGGCATGTCCCAGAGCGACCCGATCCTGATCCGCGCGTACAAGAAGGAGGCGGAGATGGAAGTGTGGAAGCGCGGCGGCGACGGCCGCTACGCGCTCCTCAAGACCTTCCCGATCTGCCGCTGGTCGGGCCAGCTCGGCCCCAAGACCAAGCAGGGCGACCGCCAGGCGCCGGAGGGCTTCTACACGGTCACGCCCGGCCAGATGAACCCGAACTCGTCCTATTACCTTTCCTTCGACACCGGCTATCCGAACGCGCTCGACCGCGCCAAGGGTGCGAGCGGCAACTACATCATGGTCCACGGCAATTGCTCGTCGGCCGGGTGCTTCGCCATGACCGACGCCTCGATGGCGGAGATCTATGCGCTGGCCCGCGACTCCTTCGCGGGCGGCCAGCGCGCCTTCCAGTTCCAGTCCTATCCCTTCCGGATGAATTCGACGAACTTCGCCAAGTACCGCAACGACCCCAACGTCGCGTTCTGGCGGAACCTGAAGGAGGGCTCGGACCATTTCGAGGCCCTGCGCGAGGAGCCCCGCGTCGGCGTCTGCGGCACCCGCTACGTGTTCGGCGGCGCCGATGCGGCGGCCGGCTCCTGCAACCCGAAGGTCGAGACCCTGGTCGCCGAGAAGCGCGAGCGCGACAACCGCGAGATCGCCGAGCTCGTCGCCAAGGGCACGCCGGCGACGCGGGTGGTCTACGAGGACGGCAGCCAGAACCCGGTCTTCCGGCAGCAGGGCGCGACGGCCTTCGCGAGCCTCGGAACCACCGAGGCGCTGCCCTACGACCCCAAGGAGTTCTCGCGCCACCATCTCGGCGAGGTCAGCCGACCTGAGACCCTGGCCGCGGGCGGGCGCGAGATCGAGGTCGATGCCAAGGGCCAGCCGGTCGTGAAGGGCCAGCCCGTGATGATGGCGTCCGCCGAGCCGCCGATCCCGACGAAGGCCGCCGCGGCCGCGCAGCCGAAGAAGGTGGAGCCCCGCATCAACGGCTTCGCCAAGCAGGAGCCCGTGCCCGAGCCGGCCAAGCCCGCGGCTCCCGCCCGGATCATGGTCGCGGACGCCGAGGGCGACCCGGCCGCCTACAAGAAGCTGCTCGGCAACCTGTTCGGAGGCAGCCCAGCACCGGCGACGCCGGCTGCCGACGCGGCGACCGTTCCGGTGGTGGCCTCCGCCGAGCCGGCAAAAGCCCAGCGCGCGGTGCCTCCCGCCAAGGCCGTCGGCGCACCCACCGCCAAGCCGGCAGTGAAGCCGGCTCCCGAGGCGGCCAAGATCGAGCCCCGCAAGGGCTCGAGCGGCAGCGAGGTGAGCAAACCGACGGGCCGGAGCGCGGCCGTCGCACAGACGGGCGCCGTCAGGAACTGAGGTCGCGACGACCTCGCGCATCCCGAGGATAGGTTTTCAACCCGCGGGTCCCCTCTCCTAGGGACAGGGACAGGGTGAGGGGCGTGCCGCCGCAGAAGGAACCACGCGCCAAGCGGCAACGGGCTCTTTTCATCGGGTGATCGGATCGATGACGGAGACGCGCCTCAAACCGGCGCAGTTGGGCCGCATGTAGACCAGCGCCGAGGCGAAGCTGTGGTCAGCCCTGCGAGGCGAGCGGCTGAACGGCTGGAAATTCCGGCGGCAACATCCGATCGACCGATAAATCGTCGATTTCGTTTGCCTTGATGCCAAGCTAATCATCGAAGTTGATGGGGCGACCCATTGGACCGATGCGGAACTTGAGCGGGACGCCGTCCGTACGCAGACACTCGAAACGTGCGGATTTTTCGTCCTAAGGCCCACGAACGCCGATGTGTTCGACAATCTCGGCGGCGTGCTTGAAACAATCCTGGCCGCCATCGAGCGGCGGGATCACATTTAGAAGCTCTCCACAATGTCGTCTCTTCTAGCAGAACGGTGATGGTCCGCTTTGCGCGGAGAGTTCACACCTCTCACCCTTTCCCTCTCCCCTTGGGAGAGGGGACCCGCGGCCGGCTTTCCCGAGTTGCGCGGGGTCGAACACCCATTGATGCGCAAACACAAGAAAACCGCCCCAACCCAGACGGTCGAGGCGGCCCTTCCGAAAGCTCGGCATGTGAGGGCGGGCTGCGGCGGCCCGCCTTCAGAATCACATGCGGCGCATCATGTCCCGACGCATCTCGCGGCGCATCATCCGGCGCTCCATCTGCCGCCGCATCATGCGACGCTCCATCCGCCGCTCCATCATCATCCGGCGCTCCATGCGGGTGAGCTGCACGGTGGTGACGGTCTCGGGCGCGGCGACGCCCATCGGGGCGCCGGGGGCAGCCGAGGCGAGGCTCGCGCCGGCGAAGGTGGCGAGCACGGCGACGGCGAAGGTCAGTTTCCTCATCGGGGATTCCTGTTCTCTTGTTTCCGAGCGCGGCACCCGGGTTATGCTCCCGGCGCCACGCGCTTGGAGAAGCATCATCGCGCGGAGCGCGCGGCGGACCTCCGTACCGGTCCGCCGCCGATAACGCTCAGGTCAGAGTTTCGTTTCCTCGAAGGCCCGCACCCACTCCGCGCAGACGCCCGAGCGGACGATGTCGTCGAGCGTGAACTCGACGATCGGGATCGGCATCATCCGGCTCTTCACGAGGTGGATGATGGTGCGCAGGCCCGAGGTCTCGCGCAGGTCCGTCTGCGAGACGTCGCCGTTGATGATGACCTGGCAATCGTCGCCGATGCGGGTCAGGAACATCTTGATCTCGGCCACCGTGGTGTTCTGGGCTTCGTCCAGGATCACGAGGCAGTTCTTGAAGGTGCGCCCGCGCATCACCTCGAAGGGCACCACCTCGATGTCGCCGGTCTTGAGCGCGATCTCGAAGGCGGCCGTGCCCATCCGCTCCTTCATGGTCTCGGTGAGGGGGGCGACCCAGGGCGCGATCTTCTCCTCGAGGGAGCCGGGGAAGAAGCCGAGCGAGCGGCCCGAGGGGACGTTGGGCCGGGTGATGATCACCTTGGCGATCCGGCGCTGGCGGAGCTGGTCGGCGGCGCGGGTGCCGGCGATGTAGGTCTTGCCGGTGCCGGCGGGGCCGAGCACGATGACCTGTTTGTGGACGGCGAGGGCGTCGAGGTACTGCGCTTGTCGGTCGGTGAGAGGCTGGATCGGACTTAAGTTTCGCTCCTCGTCGAAGCGGGTCCGGTGCAATCGGGTCGAATGATCTTCAACCAGTTCAAGTCGTGCGCGCCGTCTTTTCATCGATCAACACCCCAACTGGACTTGCCAATCTGGACTTGTGAACGCTTCGATACGTCTACACTTCTCCGGCCGCTCGTTCCTCTTTGCTTTTCAGACCAATCCTAACTCGGCCTGCAGGTTCCGACCGGGCACCAGGCAGCTGTGGATACCGTTCGTCGCACCGGACTCGTGATGCGGCGAAGCAGTCCTGTCCTGCACACACCATGCCGCGCCCGGCGCGACAGGGGCATGACGAAAGTGATTTGATAAACAAAGCGATAAGGGTCGCAGCGCTGCAACATCAGGGGAGGATCGGGATGACGACGCATCCATCAGCGATCGTGCCCTCGCTCGCCGTTGCGGCGATGCCGCCGGGCCCTTCACCGCGCCTGGCGGCAGGTCCGGCGGGACGTCTCATCCAGGCTGGATGAAGCTGTCGAGAACCATCTTGCGACCGGCCTTGTCGAAGTCAACGGTGAGCTTGTTGCCGTCGACTCCCGCGACCGTTCCAGGGCCAAACTTGGTGTGGAAGACCCGCATCCCGCCGTGAAACGCGGAGGGCGAGCCCGTCGACTTGGCGAGAAGCTCGCCCTCGATTTGGCGGGGGCCGCCCGCGCGGCCGCCGGGCGAGCGGTTGTAGGCGTCCTTGCCGAAGCCGGACCCGTTCGCGCTGTTGGCCTGCGCCCGCTGCCAGCCCGGCGTGCCGTAGGACGAGCCGAAGGGCGCGGGGTTGCGGTCGAAGCGCGAGGCGCCGGCGGAATAATGAGCCGGCGCGTCGATGACGTCGACGCAGGCCTCCGGCAGCTCGTCGATGAAGCGGCTCGGGATCGTCGAGGACCACAGGCCGTGGATGCGTCGGTTGACGGCGAAGGAGAGCTTGGCGCGCTTGCGCGCCCGCGTCAGCCCGACATGGGCGAGGCGTCGCTCCTCCTCGAGCCCCGCCCGGCCGCTCTCGTCGAGCGCCCGCTGGTTCGGGAACAGGCCGTCCTCCCATCCGGGGAGGAACACGGTGTCGAATTCGAGCCCCTTGGCCGCGTGGAGCGTCATCAGGGAGACGCGGTCGGCGCCCTCGGCCTCGCTCGCCTCCATGACCAGGGAGACGTGCTCCAGGAAGGCCGCGAGATCGGGGAACTCCTCCATCGAGCGGACGAATTCCTTGAGGTTCTCGAGCCGTCCCGCGGCGTCGGCCGAGCGGTCCTTCTGCCACATCTCGGTATAGCCGGATTCCTCCAGGATGGTCTGGGCGACCTCCGGGTGAGGTTGCGTCTCCACGAGGCGCGCCCACCGCGAAAAGCTCTCGACCAGCGCCCGGACGCTGGAGCGGGCGCGGGGCTTCAGCTCGTCGGTCTCGACGAGGCCGCGGGCGGCGACGACGAGCGGCACCTTGCGCGCCCGGGCATGGGCGTGAAGCGCTTGCAGGGTGGCGTCGCCGAGACCCCGCTTCGGCGTGTTGAAGATGCGCTCGAAGGCGAGGTCGTCGGCCGGGTTGGCGGTGACGCGCAGATAGGCCAGCGCGTCGCGGATCTCGGCCCGCTCGTAGAAGCGCGGACCGCCGATGACGCGGTAGGGCAGGCCGAGCTGGACGAAGCGGTCCTCGATCTCGCGCATCTGCGCGGAGATCCGCACGAGCACCGCGATCTCGGAGAGGGGGTGCTTATCCGATTGCAGGCGCTCGATGGCTTCGCCGAGCAGTCGCGCCTCCTCCTCGGAATCCCAGGCGCCCGTCACGGTGACGCGCTCGCCCTCGACGTCCTCGGTGCGCAGGGTCTTGCCGAGCCGGCCCTCGTTCTTGGCGATCAGGCCGGAGGCGGCGGCGAGGATGTGCCCCGTGGAGCGGTAGTTGCGCTCGAGCCGCACCACGGTCGCGCCCGGAAAATCGTGCTCGAAGCGCAGGATGTTGTCGACCTCCGCGCCGCGCCAACCGTAGATCGACTGGTCGTCGTCGCCGACGCAGGCGACGTTGCGGTGGCCCTGGGCCAGGAGCCTGAGCCAGAGATACTGCGCGACGTTGGTGTCCTGGTACTCGTCGACGAGGATGTAGCGGAAGCGGCTCTGGTAGTTCTGCAGGATGTCCGGGTTCTCGCGCCAGAGCTTGAGGCAGAGGAGCAGAAGGTCGCCGAAATCCACCGCGTTCAGGGTGGCGAGCCGGGCCTGGTAGGCGGTGTAGAGGGCGCCGCCCTTGCCGAAGGCGAAGGCGCCCGCCTCTCCGGGCGGCACTTGCTCGGGCGAGAGACCCCGGTTCTTCCAGCCGTCGATGGCGTGGCTCAGCGCACGGGCGGGCCAGCGCTTCTCGTCGATGCCCTGGTCGGCGATGACCTGCTTCATGAGGCGGAGCTGGTCGTCCATGCCGAGGATGGTGAAGTCGGACTTCAGGCCCACGAGCTCGGCGTGGCGGCGCAGGATCTTGGTGCCGATGGCGTGGAAGGTGCCGAGCCAGGGCATGCCCTCGCCGGCCGGGCCGATCAGGGCGCCGATCCGGTGCTTCATCTCGCGGGCGGCCTTGTTCGTGAAGGTCACCGAGAGGATGTCGTAGGGCCGCGCACGCCCCGTCGCGATCAGGTGCGCGATGCGGGTCGTGAGCACCCGCGTCTTGCCGGTGCCGGCGCCGGCGAGCACGAGGACGGGGCCTTCGGTCGCCTCCACCGCACGGCGCTGCTCGGGGTTGAGCCCTTCGAGATAGGATGCGCTGCCAGGCCGCAGGGAGGCCATCGCGCGGGCGGCAATGGATGATCCGGGCGCGGGCTGCGGAGCAGGCGCGGGGGTCGCGCCGGGTGTTTGCTTCATGATCGCTTCACTGGACCAAAACGCGAACGCCGTCGAGGGCGGAACGCGCGGAGCGGCTCGGGAACCCGAACCCGCCTTCGGCGTCGTCACAGGATACGATCCGGGCCGCGAAGGCCCTTCCCCTTGGGACATCAGCTCATGCGTCTCCGCCTGATCCTCTGCACCCTCCTCGGCCTCGCGGCCGCGGCGCCCGCCTCTGCCCAACTCTCCAACTCCGTCGACAGCCTCAACAGGAGCAACGAGCGGATGGCGACCCAGAACCAGATCCGCAACATCGAGAACCGGCAGCAATTCGAGAACAACCAGACCCGGATGCAGCTGCAGCGCAGCCAGGACTTCCGCCCGCCGCCCGGCCCGCCTCAGCGCTGAGGCGCCGCCCCGTCCCATGTGCTATGCGCGCCGGACGGGGAGCGGCAGGATCGGCCGAGGATGGTCGGGCTCGCAGCCGCGCGCCCCGTGAGGCGGCCCCCGCGAGCGGGCGACACGGGAAGAGAGCCAGGTGCGTGACATCCTGACCGCGGTCGCGGGCGCCGTCATCGTGATCCTCGTCGCGGCGCTCGCGGTCCCACCCTTCGTCGATTGGGAAGCGCAACGTGGGCTGATCGACCGGACGATCAGCCGCGCGATCGGGATGCCCGCCCGCAGCGAGGGCCGCATCGGCGTCCGGCTCCTGCCCTCGCCGCGCCTGCGCCTGGATCGCCTGAGGCTCGGCGAGGACCCGGGCAGGCCCGGCCTCGACCTGCGCTTCGTCAAGGCCGAGATCGGCCTAACGCCCCTTCTCACCGGAAACGTCCGCTTCACCGAGACCCGGATCGGGCGCGCCGAGGTCAAGCTGCCCGTCGACGAGGGCGACACCGTGCTGCTGCCCGCCGACATGGGCGCGGCGGGCGCGCCCGACCTCGCGATCGACGACGTGCAGGTCCAGCAATTGCTGCTCACGACGGTCGCCTCCGCGACCGGCCGGACCGACCAGATCCGCGCCGACGACGTCAGCCTCTCGGCGCCCCGGCTCACCGGCCCGTGGCGGCTGGAGGGAAATGCCGGCGGCGTGCCCTTCCGGGTGGCGAGCGGGGAGCCGGGCGAGGACGGCACGGTCGCGATCAAGATCACCGGCGGCGGGGACACGCATCCCCGCTTCGAGGCCGACGCGCGGATCGGCCTGACCCCTGTCGGGAGCGGCGCGAGAGAGGGCCTGAGGGCCGTGATCCCCGAGGGCGAGGGCACGGCCCGCCTCGTGGTCGGGCCGCCGGCCCAGGCCGCGGGCGCCTACGTGCCCTTCTCGCTCGCCGGCAAGTTCCGGGCGCGCGGGCCGGTCGCCCGCTTCGAGGAGGTCTCGGCGGAGATCGACCCGGGCGGGCAGGCCCTGCGCCTCGCGGGCGCGGGCCGCCTCGACCTGCGCGCCTGGCGAGCCGCCCTGACGCTTGGAAGCCGGCGGATCGACCTCGACGGCTTCCTGATGTCGGCGCAGGGCCAAGCCCTGCTCGCCCGGGGCAGTCCGAGCCTCGGCCGCGGCCTGCCCCTGATGGTCGATCTCGACCTGGCCGTGGACAGCCTGGGCCTCGGCCTCGACGAATGGACCGGGCTTCGGGCGGCCGGAACCCTGAACCGCAGCGGCGGCCTCAGCCTGCGGCGCTTCGCGGCGACGGCGCCGGGCGCGGCGGCCCTCACCGCGTCGGGCGAGATCGACACCGCCGGCGCGCCGCGCTTCAACGGACAGCTCTCGGTCGAGGCCCCCGATTCGGAGGGGATCGGCCGCTACCTGCGCAAGCTCGGCCTCGAAGGGCCGGCGGTGGCGGTGCTGGACGGCCAGCCGATCCAGGCCGCCGCCGACGTCTCGGTCGCCGCGCCGACCCTGTCCCTGCGCAACCTGCGGCTCAGCCTCGGCGCGGCGCGGATCACCGGCAACGCCCGCTACACGAAGGGCGAGGGCAAGACGCGGGGCCGGTTCGATGCCCAGATCGCGGCGCAGGGGATCGACGTCGCGCGGCTGCCGACCTTGAGCGGGGCGCTCGCCGGCCTGCACGGGCACGACATCGGCCTCACGGTGCAGGCGCGCGACGTCCGCTACGGGCCGGCCGGGGCGAGTTCGGGCAACGGCACCATCGCGGCGAGCATCCAGTCCGACGGTCCGGCCCTCGTCGTCGACAGCCTCGACGTCACCGACCTGGCCGGCGCCAATGCCAAGCTCTCCGGCAGGATCGCGCCGGATGGGTCGGGCCGGATCGCCGGCCGGGTCACGTCGCCGGTGGCGGCGCCGCTGCTCGCCCTGCTCGACCGGGTCTGGATCGCGGAGGCGCGCCTGCTGCCCGCCTTCCTGCGGGCCGGCGCCCTCGATCTCGACGTCACCGTGGAGCGGGAGGCCGCGGCGGCCGACACCCTGCGCAGCACCGCGAAGGGCGGGGCGGCGGGCGGCCGCCTAGCGCTGGCCGCGGTGACCCGGGAGGGTCGGATCGACTCGCTCGACCTGTCGCTGGCCACGCCGCAGCTGGGGCAATGGTTCGGGCGCAGCGATCTCGCCGGCCTGCGCTGGCCCGCCGACCTGCGGATCACGGGGACGCGCCTGGCCCCGGACGGCGAGCGGCGCGACCTCGGCCTCACGCTCGAGGGCAGCGGGGCGGGGCTCACCCTCTCGACCCTCAAGCCGCTGGTGCTCGGACCGGACCAGTCGCCGCCCCGGGCCGGGGAGGTCAAGATCGAGGCGGGCGACCTCTCCCCCTTCCTGTCGCTGGCCGGCGACACCTTCGCCGTCCCGGGACCGCTCCCCACCGCCCTCGTCGTCGGGCTCTCCAGCGCCGGGGCGGACGCGCATGCGGAGATCTCCGGCACCGTCGGCGGCACGAAGGTCGCGGCCAAGCTCGACCGTGCGCCGGGCGGCGAGATCGCCGGCAGCGCCGCCCTGAGCCGGCTGTCCCTGCCCTGGATCGTCTCGGCGCTGGCGCTTCCGCCCGATCCTCGCGCGGCGGGGCGTCCCTCGGCGTCGACCTGGTCCAGCGCCCGGTTCGGCCCCCCGCCCGCGCCGCGTCCGACCGTCGACCTCGATCTGCGCGCCGATGTCCTGGAACTCGGACGCGGCATCCTTGTGGGCCGCGCGGCCTTCGGCCTGCGCCTGGACGACGGCACCCTGACGCTTCGCGACTTCGTCGGCGACGTGGCCGAGGGCCGCCTCGCCGGCTCGCTCTCGGTCGCGCGCCAGGGCGGCGCGGGCTCCGTTTCGGGCGAGGCGAGCCTGACCGACGCCTCGATCCCGGCCCTGTTCGGCCCGACGCCGATCGCGGGCCGCCTCGCCGGAACGCTGCGGTTCGGCGCCTCGGGCGAGAGCCTCGCGGGGCTGATCAACAATCTGGGCGGCAGCGGCGAGATCGCGCTGGCCGACCTGAGCCTGCCCGGCGGCGATCCGGCCGGGCTCGACCGGGCGCTGACCCGGGCGCTCGCCGAGGATGATCCCTTGCGCGAGGGGCGCCTTCAGTCGCTGATCGCGGAGGAGCTCGCGACCGCGCCGCTCACCGCGGCGGGTCCCGTCACCGCGCCGGCCACCCTGGTCGGCGGCTCGCTGCGCGCCGGGCCGCTGAACCTCGACCTCGGCGCGGCGCGCTGGGCAGGGACGCTCGGCCTCGACCTGCGCAGCCTGCGCCTCGACGCCCGCGGCACGCTCTCGGGCGCGACTGCGCCGAAGGGATGGACCGGCGGCCTTCCCGCGATCCAGCTCGGCTACAGCGGCGCCCTCGCCCGGCCGGAGCGCAGCGTGGATGCGGGTGCCCTCACCAACGGGCTCGCCGCCCTGGTGCTGCAGCGCGAGCTCGAGAAGATCGAGCTCTTCGACGCGGACCAGGCCGAGCGCCAGCGCCGGCGCGCCCGCATCGAGATGGACGCCGTCCGGGCCGCCGCCCTCAAGGCCGCCGCGGACAAGGCGGCCGTCGAGAAAGCCGCGGCCGAGAAGGCCGCCGCGGAGGAAGCGGCGCGCCAGGCTCGCATCAGGGCGCAGCAGGCCGTGGCCGAGGAACTCGCGCGGCAGGCTCGCATCCGCGAGGCCGAGGAGGCGGCGCGGCGGGCGCAGGCCGAGCGCCCCGCATCCGCGCCCGTGGGCGAGCCCCTCGACATCCGGCCGCAGGCGCAGCCGTGACCGCGGCTCAGTTCACAGGATGCGTCGTCGCTTCGGATTGAGCCGCGGGAACTCCCTCTCCGAGAAGGAGAGGGCTCGGGTGAGGTGTGGGAACTCTCCGGGCTGATCGCCCTGCCTCTGTCCTTTCCCGGACGCCTGCAGCGCCAGCGGAAGGCGATCCGGGACCCAGCGCGCAGACGGCCGCACCAGCGGCTCATACCCGTGGCGTTGAGGTTCGGCCGCTTCGCGGCTTCCTGTGCTGGGCCCCGGATCGGGTTCCGCTGCGCTCCACCCGTCCGGGGAAGGGCGGCAGGGATCGATGCGGCCACTCCGACAAGGTCCCACACCTCACCCTGTCCCTCTCCTTTCAGGAGAGGAGACCCGCGGTTCAAGCCATCAACGTCCGGGATGGGTGAAGGCCGTCGTCGCTTCAGGCCCGTCCCACCGCCTGCAGGGCGAAGGCGTAGATCAGGCCGACCTCCTCCAGGCGGTCGAAGCGGCCGGCGGCGCCGCCGTGGCCCGCCTCCATGTTGATGCGCAGCAGCACGGGGCCGCCGCCCGTCATCGTCGCGCGTAAGCGCGCGACCCATTTCGCGGGCTCCCAATAGGTCACGCGCGGATCGGTGAGGCCGCCCAGCGCCAGGATCGCCGGATAGGTCTTGGCCGCCACGTTCTCGTAGGGCGAGTAGGAGAAGATCGTCCGGAACGCGGCCTCGCTCTCAGCCGGGTTTCCCCATTCAGGCCATTCCGGCGGGGTCAGCGGCAGGTCGCCGTCGAGCATGGTGTTCAGCACGTCGACGAAGGGCACGTCGGCGACGATGCCGGCGAAGAGCTCGGGCGCGAGGTTGGCCACCGCCCCCATCAGCATGCCGCCGGCCGAGCCGCCATGGGCGACGATGCGTCCTCGCGCGGTATAGCCGGCCTCGATCAGCGCGCGGCCGCAGGCGACGAAATCGGAGAAGGTGTTGGGCTTCTTCTCGCGCTTGCCGTCCATGTACCAGCGCCAGCCCTTCTCGGTGCCGCCGCGGACATGGGCGATGGCGTAGACGAAGCCGCGATCGACGAGGCTGAGCAGGTTGGTGCGGAAGGCGGCCGGCATCAGCGTGCCGTAGGAGCCGTAGCCGTAGAGCAGCAGGGGCGCGGAGCCGTCGAGCGCGAGGTCGCGCCGGTGCAGGAGGGAGATCGGCACGGTCTCGCCGTCCGGCGCCGTGGCGAAAAGGCGGCGGGTGACGTAACCCTCGGGCCTGTGACCGCTCGGCACGACCTGGCGCTTGCGGAGCTGGCGGGCGCGGGTGACGCAATCGTAATCGTAGGTCTCCGCCGGCGTCGTCATGGACGAGTAGGTGAAGCGGATCACCGCCGTCTCGAACTCGTGGCCGGGCTGCAGGCCCAGGGAATAGGCCTCCTCCGCGAAGGCGACGTCATGTTCTGTGCCGTCGAGGCCCCGCACCACGATGCGCGGCCGGGCGTTCTCGATCTCCAGCCGCACGAGGTGGCCGGCGATGACGTGCTGATGGCGGATCATCACGCCCGGCCGGTGCGGGACCACGTCGCGCCAGTTCGCCTTGGCCGTGTCGTCGAGCCCGCAGGTGACGATCTTGAAATCCTCGGCGCCGTCGGCATTCGTGAGGATGACGAGGTGCGAGCCCCAATGCTCGACGGAGTAGATGAGGAGCGGCTCGCGCGGCAGCACCACCTTGAGACGGGCGGCTGCGTCGTGGCGGTCGAGGAGGTGGACCTCGGAGGTCTCGTGGTCGCTCGCCGTCACCGCGAGGTAGGCCCCGGACTGGGTCTCGCCGATATGGACGAAGAAGCCGGAATCCCGCTCCTCGTAGATCGTCTCGTCGTCGTTCTGCGAGGTGCCGATGCGGTGGCGCATGACCCGGGCGGGCCGGTGGTTCTCGTCCACCGCGATGTAGTAGAAGGCGGAGCCGTCCCCCGACCAGACCGCCTCGCCCGAGGTCGCCTCGACGCGGTCCTCGAGGTCCTGCCCCGTGGCCAGATCGCGCACCCGGATCACGTAGAGTTCCGAGCCCTTGGTGTCGGCGCTCCAGGCGAGCCGGGCATGGTCGTCGGAATGGACGGCCGCCGCGAGCTCGAAGAAGGGCTTGCCCTCGCCCTCCCGGTCGCCGTCGAGAAGGATGACCTCGCCCTCCTCCGGGCCTCCGTCGGCCGCCGTCTCGGCACCCTGGCCCGGGAGCACCACGACGGTGCGCGGCCGGCGGCAGACCAGCGGGTGCTGCCCGCCCTCGCGGTGGCGGGTGTAGTAGGCGAAGGGGCCGTCCGGCTCGGGCACGCCGCTGTCGTCCTCGCGGATGCGGCCGCGCATCTCGGCGACGAGCCCCTTGCGCAAGGCGCCGATCGGCGCGAGGGCGGCCTCGGTGTAGGCGTTCTCCGCCTCGAGATGGCCACGGATGTCGGCGGGCAGCGCGGCGGGGTCCTTGAGGACGTCGCGCCAATTCTCGGCCTTCAGCCAGGCATAGGGGTCCTCGAGGGTCTGTCCCTGGACCGTATAGGCGTGGGGCCGCCGCTCGGCCTGCGGCGCGGCGCGCGGGACGGGGAACGGCGTCGTGTCGGTGACCATCGCGGGATCCGTGAAGCGAGGAGGCAGGGGCCGGCGCCCGCGCCGAATGCCGCCTGCCATGTGCCGCGCGGCCGGCGCGGGAGCAAGGTGCGCGCTCTCGCCGCAGGCCTGCGGGCGGGATCGGCGAAAGCGCCGCCGCGGCGGGGAAAAGCTCCGACCGGAGCCACGGCCGGGCGTGTTTGCGGATTCCCACAGATCGACGGATTGCACTATCGCGAAGGAGCAATTCTATCTTGGGAAAGTTGATTCCACGTATCGCGGTCGACGGTTCCTGTCTTGCGAGCGCAACGCGAATATCATACGTAGAATGCGTTGCGGGCAAGGTTAAGTCCGCTTCGTAGTGATTGAGCGGCTACGAAGCGTCGCCGTGGATATGAGCCGCATGAGAGTGAGCCAGGTCGCTGCGGCACATGCCGTTCTGCTTGGGGACCCCCTCGCCCGCGTCGCCTCAAGGGAACTGTTCCAATCATGAGTGATACCGAGAATTCGGCCGACTACGTGGAACTGACGGTCGACATCGTCTCCGCCTACGTGAGCAATAACCCCGTGCCCCCGGGCGAGTTGGCCCAGCTCATCGCCCGCACCCATGCCGCGCTGATCCAGGTCGCCAACGGCCAGGGCGAGGCGAAGGTCGCCGCCGCGCCGCAGCAGCCGGCGGTGCCCGTGAAGAAGTCGGTCACGGCCGACCACATCGTCTGCCTCGAGGACGGGCGCACCTTCAAGTCGCTGAAGCGACACCTGCGCGCCAAGTACGACATGAGCCCCGAGCAGTACCGGGCCAAGTGGGGCCTGCCCCCCGACTACCCGATGGTCGCCCCGAACTACGCCAAGGCCCGTTCGGACCTCGCCAAGGCGATCGGCCTCGGCCAGACCCGCAACGGCAATTACGACGAAGCGGCCTGATCCGCTCCCCCGCGTCCGGTCCTCGCGCCGTCCGGACGCGGCTTCCCCGCCGAGGCCGCTTTGTCCACAGCAGCGTGACGCTGCGGCGGCCCGCGGTGCGGAGGGGCCGTCAAGGCTTGTTATAGGATATCTTTCCCGTACTGTGGGTTGCGCCTGGCCTTTGCGATCCTTGTTGTTACGGGAACATATCATGAACATCGTGCGGGATAGTCTCTCCGGCCGACGGCCCCGGGCGCAGTCGGCGCCGGCGGGCCCGGAGATCGGCCGCGAGGCGTCGCGACTGCTGGCGGCGCTCGGCCGCGAGGGCGCCTATGCCCTGCCGGACCCGACCAGCGAGGACGGCCTGATCGTGCGCAGCGGCGGCGACGGCATCTCGGTCGGGTGCGGGCAATTCCCGGCGAGTGCCGGCGCCGCCCTGGTCAGGGCCGACCTCGCCGACGCGGGCGGCCGAAGCGGCCGCATGACGATCAGCGCCGCCGGGCGGGCGCGGCTGCGCCGCGAGGGGGCTGGCGAGGCGCCGCCCTACCTCGCCCAGCATCTCGACTTGGTGGAGGAGGAAGGGACTGGCGAGGGGCGCCGCACCCGGGACGCCGGGGAGAGTCCGCTCGCCTGGATGGCGCGGCGGCGCGACCGCGACGGCGTCCCGCTGATCGACGCGGCCTGCTACGAGGCCGGAGAGCGGCTCCGGCGCGACCTGACGATCGCCGCGCTGATGCCGCGGATGGGTAGCGATTGGAGCGGCATCCGGGTCGACGGCTCGGGCCCGCGCGATCCCGCCGCGGGATCGGACACGATGCTCGCCGCCCGCCAGCGGGTCCGCTCCGCCCTCGAAGCGGTCGGCAACGATCTCTCCGGCCTGCTCGTCGACCTCTGCGGCTTCCTGAAGGGATTGGAGCGGATCGAGGCGGAGCGGCGCTGGCCGGCGCGCTCGGCCAAGGTCGTGGCCCGCATCGCCCTGGGACGGCTCGCCGAGCATTACGGCCTCGACCGGCAGGCGAGGGGGCCGGACCGAAGCCGCATCCGGCTATGGCGCGAGTGACCCTGGGGCTTCTCTCAGGCGGCGAGGCGGGTGGCGCTGTGGCGAATGCGATCCGCCATCGCGCGCACCCCGTTGGCGCGTTTCGAGGTCAGGTGATTGCCCAGCCCCACCTCCTTGAAGACAGTGAGGACGTCGATGTCGGCGATCTCTCGAGGCGTCTTGCCGCCGTAGATGGCCATCACGAGGGCAATCAACCCCTTCGTGATGACCGAGTCGCTGGTTCCCCTGAGCGCTGCGCGGCGCTCGGGCCCATTATCGGCAAAGCGGATATCGACCCAGACCTGGCTTTCGCAGCCGTGAACGCGGTTTTCCTCCGTGACGAGATCCTGCGGAAACGGCGGCAGCGCCCGACCCAGTTCGATCAGGTACTCGTAACGGTCCATCCCTTCATCGAGGATGGAGAAATTCTCGATGATGGTCTCGATCGGCGGGAGCATGGGCGGGGGCGGACTTCTCGGTGACGGCCGATGCGTGTCGGGCGGACGGCATATAGGTGCGCCGAGGGCCGGGGACGAGTCGCGGCCCTCAGCCCGCGATGCGGCCGAGCACCTCCGGCAGCTGAAGACGCAAGGGATCGTCCGGTGTGGCCGTCCCCGTGACGGCGATCTCGGCCTGAGCGGCATAGGCCGCGATCAGGCGCGGCCCGAGATTGGGGATGTTGGTCTTGCCCGAGGGCACGGCCGCGTCGGCGCTGCCCGAGACGATCGACAGGCGCACGGGCGCCCCAGCCTCCGCGTCAATCCGGATGGCGATCGAGCAGGCGACGCTCTCGGCCGTGGTGTCGAGGCATTCGGCGACGATCTCGGCGACGATCATGCCGAGCGCGTTGGCGATGCGGGGCTCGACCAGGCTCGTTCCAGTTCCGTCGACGGTGACGCCGATGCGTCCGGCGCGGCGAAGCTGGCCTAAGCCCGAGGCGAGGCGGTGGAGGTAGTCGCGCAGGTCGATCGAGGCGATGTGGGGCGCCTCGTGCAGGTGCTGCTGCACCAGCGCGATCGCCCTCACCCGCTGGCCCAACGCCTCGAAGCTGCCGCGGCACGGGGACGGCGCCGCCCGGCCATAGAGCCCGATCAGGCTGACCATGACCTGAAGGTTGTTGCGCACCCGGTGATAGACCTCGGCGAGCAGCGCCTCCTTCTCGACGAGGGCGGCCTCCGTCTGATCCTCCGCGAGCTTGCGGTCGGTGATGTCGAAGCAGGTGCCGAGATAGCCCTGGAACTCGCCGTTCTCGTCGACGGGCCGGGCGGTGTCGAGCAGCCAGCGATAGGCGCCGTCGTGGCGGCGCAGGCGGAACTCGGCCGAGAACGGCTCGCGCGCCGCGAAGGCCGCCTCGACCAGGGCCGCGTGCCGCTCGAAATCGTCCGGATGCAGGCCGCGCCGCCAGCCATGGCCCCGCTCGTCCTCGGGCGAACGCCCGGTGAAGGCGAGCCAGCACTCGTTGTGGTGGACGGCTAACCCTTGCGCATCGGAGCGCCACATCATGAGAGGCACGACATCGGCGAACTGCCGAAACGCTGACCCGAGCACGCTCGCCGACGCCGTCCCGGTCGATCCTGTGTCCCCGGTCATGAAACTCTCGATCCGTCCTGGCTGGCGCTTGCTCTACGATTTGCTGGTGCCGGTCAACGTACCTGGCATGAACCCCGTTCCAGGCCGAGCGCCATGTGCGACGCAAACGTACAGGGCGCATGATTACGAATTCAGATGAGAGCCAGATCAGTCAACTTCGCGCGCGATCTCCAGTAAATCGGGATCCTTTCTGTCGAAGATGCAGTCCCCAGTTCAAATATTGCCCGACCTGTTCGTCCTGAAGGGAACGATACCCTCACCTTCATTAAGCTCGAGCACGAGGATCAACCATCCCTTCGATCCGAACCAGCCGGCATCTGCACACAGGCGCGGGGCAATACGCCGACGAAGAACATCGCGCCGTGCGAGATGTTCTCGCAAACCTGCGCGAGTGATCGTAACGTCCGCAGGGGACACCTCGACTCCGGAGCGAAGCGTGTGAGAGATTTGGCAGGGGAGGCCGACGGCACCGCGCCGGCAGGACGCGTCCCGGGACCCGCCGACATCCCGGAGCGCCGGCCGGGCGAGACGGCGATCACGCTTCCGCCGGACTTCGACGCCGGCTTGCACTTCATCGGCCGAGTCCGCACGCCCTGGAACCGCCGAGAGGAATGCCCGAAGAACGGGCGGGGGACCGACGCCGTGTGCCGCCTCGAGGTCGCCACGCTCTACGCGCCGGCCCTTCAGAACATCGAAGGAGCGAGCCACCTGATCGTGCTCTACTGGATGGACCGGGCGGCGCGCGACCTCGTCCTGCAGCAGCCCCGCCACGCCGACGGCAGCCGTGGCACCTTCTCCCTGCGCTCGCCGGCCAGACCCAATCCCATCGCGCTCTCCGTCGTCGAGCTGGTCGCCCGCGACGGCGCGTCCTTGAGCGTGCGCGGGCTCGATTGCCTCGACGGCACGCCGCTCCTCGACATCAAGCCGTACTACGCCTCCACGGACAGCTGGCCCGAGGCGACCGTCGACCGGGCGGGCACCGCGCGGGACGCATGAGGCACAGGCTCCTGCTCGGCCTCGTCGGCATGGCGCTGGCCGCGGCGGGTTTCGCGCTCGGCGCCTGGCGAACCCCGTCGCGTCTCGACGCGCGGCTCTACGCGCAGAACCGGCTCATCGCCGTCCAGGTCCACCTCGACGAGGCGCCCGCCGAGTACATCCTGCTCGCGGGCGATTCCCAGGCCGAGCTGCACAGCCCGGCCCAGCGCGCCTGCGGCCTCGAGATCGTCAACGGCGGCGTCAGCGGTTCGAGCAGCGCCGTCTATGCCGAGCTCCTGGAGCGCCTCGCCCTCCGGACCCGGCCGCGCGCCGTCGCGCTGACGATCGGCACCAACGACCTCCTGGTGAAGAACGACCCCCGCGGGGCGGCGGCCGCCACCCGGTTCGAAGCCTCGCTCACGCGCATCGTCACCCGCTTGCGGGCGGTCAGCGACCGCGTCGTCGTCACGGCGGTGCCGCCGATCGGGCGCGTGCTCGCCGGCCGGCTCGATCCGCTCGCCGTCACCGATTACTCGGCCCGGATCCGCGTGCTCTGCGAGCGCCTCGGCTGCCACTATGCCGACCCCTTCGCGGATCTGCGCGACGGCGAGACCGGTTTCGCCCGGGAGGGCGCGATGCGGGACGGGCTGCACCTCGCGGCCTACCGCCCGGCGCTGCGCGCCCTCGAACCCGCCCTGTGCCCGGTTGCGGCGGCCGAAGGGGGGGCCGGCTCGCGCTGAGGCTTGCGGGCGCGACGATGGCGCCCGCGCGAGGGATCGTTCCCCGCATTCGAGCGTTGAAGCCGGTTCGTCATGGCTCGGGGGATGGCTGTGGGTCTGCTCTGCTTCCTCTTCTTCGTTGGTCCGTGGTTCGCGTTGGCGGCCTGGGTCTGGCACGAGACGGGCGGTCTCGCCGCTTCCCGGCGCGCCCTGTTTGAGACGCTGGGACCCGAGGGCGGACAGCCTGCACCCGCAGCAGCGGTCGCTCCGCCGGCCGGAAGCTGAGCGACCCGGCGCGGCGCCGCTTCAGGCGGCCCCGACGCCGGGCCGGTCGGCCGCCCCGTGGCTCCGGGGACCGTCCTCCTGCGCGCGCGGCGGCACCTTGATCCGGTACCAGCCGACATAGAGCGCGGGCAGGAACAGCAGCGTCAGCAGCGTCGCGGCCAGGATGCCGCCGATCATGGCGTAGGCCATCGGCCCCCAGAAGACCTCGCGGGCGATCGGGATGAGCCCGAGGCTCGCGGCCGCCGCGGTGAGCAGGATCGGCCGCATCCGGTGGCAGGTCGCCTCCACCACCGCGTCCCAGGGGGCCATGCCCTCGCGCTCGTACTCGTCGATCTGGGTCACCAGGATCACCGAGTTGCGGATGATGATGCCGATGAGCGCTAGCACGCCGAGGATGGCGACGAAGCCGAGCGGCTTGCCTGATGGCAGCAGCGCCGCCACGACGCCGATCAGCCCGAGGGGCGCCACGCTCGCCACCAGGAAGAGCTTCTGGAAGCTCTGGAGCTGCACCATGAGCAGGAAGGCCATGGCGAGCAGCATCACGGGCGCCACCGCCGCGATCGGACCCTGGCCCTTGGCGCTCTCCTCCACCGCGCCGCCCGTGGCGAGGGTGTAGCCGTCGGGCAGCTTGGCGGCGAAGGCGTTGATCGCGGGTTCGAGCTGCGCGACGACGGTCGCGGGCTGGGTGGCGTCGGTGATCGCCGCGCGGATCGTGATGGTCGGCACCCGGTCGCGACGCCACACGATCGGCTGTTCGAGCTCGTAGCCGATGCTGGCGAAGGCGAGCAGCGGCACCACGCTGCCGTTGGCGAGCGGCACCTGCAGGGTCTGCAGCGTGTCCAGCGAGCGCCGCTCGGCCGCCTGCGCTCGGCCGACCACGTCGACGAGGTAGATCGAGTCGCGCACCTGCGTGATGCTGCGCCCGCCCACGACCCCGTTGAGCAGGCCCGCGATATCCTCCGAGGTGATGCCGAGCTGGCGGGCCTTGTCCTGGATGATGTCGACCTTAAGCACCTTGCCGGGCTCGTTCCAGTCGAAGCTCGGCACGTCGAGATGCGGGTTGGCGCCGACGATGTTGGCGAGGTCCAGCGCCAGCGCCCGCACGACTTGGAGGTCGGGGCCGCCCAGGCGGTACTGGATCGGGCGCCCGACCGGCGGTCCGAGGTCGAGGGTGTGGACGAAGACGTCGGTCCCGACGAAATCCTGGCGCCCGAGCTTGTCGAGCCGCGCCAGCACGCGGCCCCGCGCTTCGAGCGACTTGGTCTCGATCACGATCTGCCCGAAGAAGGCGTTGCCGAGCTGCTGGTCCAGGGGCAGGTAGAAGCGCACCGCACCCTGGCCGACATAGGAGGTCCAGCGCACGATGTCGGGGTCGCCCTTCAGGGCCTCCTCGAAGCGGTCCATCTGGCCCCTGGTCTCGGCGATGCTCGCGTTCTGCGGCAGCGTCATGTCGACGAGGAGCTCGGGCCGGTCGGAGGACGGGAAGAACTGCTGCTGGACGTAGCCCATCCCGAACAGGGAGAGGGCGAGCAGCGCCAGCGTGGCGACAACCGTGATCCAGCGCCAGCGCATCGCCGGCAGCAGCATTCCCCGGAAGGCGCACATCAGGCGGCTCGGCTTGTCGTCGTGCCGCTTCATGGAGGCCGGCAGGAGCTTCACGCCGATGAGCGGCGCGAACAGAACGGCCACGACCCAGGAGACGATCAGCGAGGCGGCGATGACCACGAACAGGGAGTAGGTGTACTCGCCGGCCGAGGAGCCGTTGAAGCCGATCGGAAGGAAGCCCGCCACGGTGACGAGGGTGCCCGTCAGCATCGGGAAGGCGGTGGAGGTGTAGGCGAAGGTCGCCGCCTTCTTGAGGCTGTCGCCGAGCTCGAGGCGGGCCACCATCATCTCGACGGTGATCATGGCGTCGTCGACGAGGAGGCCGAGCGCGATGATGAGCGCGCCCAGCGAGATGCGCTGGAGCGTCACGCCCATGACCTCCATGATCACGAAGACGATGGCGAGCACCAGGGGAATCGAGAACGAGACGACGAGCCCCGCCCGCCAGCCGAGGCTGATGAAGCTGACGCCGAGCACGATCACCACCGCCTCGACCAGCGCCTTGGTGAAGCCGCCGACCGCCTCCTCGACGATCTTGGGCTGGTCGGAGACGAGGTGGATGCCGATGCCGTGGGGCAGTTCGCCCTGCAGTTTGCGCATCCGCGCCTTGAGGGCCTCGCCGAAGACCACGATGTTGCCCGAGGGCTGCATGGCGATGGCGAGGCCGATGGCGGGCTGGCCGTTAAAGCGGAACAGGGAGGTCGGCGGATCGAGGACGCCGCGGGAGATCTCGGCGACGTCGGAGAGGCGGAAGAAGCGGTCGTTCACCCGCAGGTTGATCGCCCGCAGGCTCTCCTCCGAGACGAACTGGCCGCCGACGCGGACCGAGATCCGCTCCGGCCCCGCCTGGATCACGCCGGACGGCGTGATCGCGTTTTGCGACTGCAGGGTCCGGATCACCGATTGCGTGTCGAGGCCGAGGCCCGCGAGCTTGCGGGTGGAGAAATCGAGGTAGATCACCTCGTCCTGCGCGCCCAGCAGCTGCATCTTGCCCGCGCTCGGCACCTTCTTCAGCTGCTCGCGCACCCGTTCGACGGAATCGCGCAGCTGGCGCATCGAGACGCCGTCGGCGGTGAAGGCGTAGACGTTGCCGAAGACGTCCCCGAACTCGTCGTTGAAGACCGGCCCCTGGATGCCCTGGGGGAAGGTGCCCTGGATGTCGCCGATGCGCTTGCGGACCTGGTAGAAGATCGCCGGGATGGTCTTGGGCGGCGTCGTCTCGCGCAGCTGCACGAAGACGGTGGTCTGGCCCGGCGTCGTGTAGCTGCGCGAGTAGTCGACGGCGTCGATCTGCTGTAGCTCCTTCTCGATCCGCTCGGTGACCTGATCCAGCGTGTCGGCGATGGTGGCGCCGGGCCAGCGCGCCTGCACGATCATGGTCTTGATCGCGAAGGGCGGGTCCTCCTCACGCCCGAGCCGCTGGTAGGACAGGGCGCCGGCGATCACCGAGATGAGCATCAGGAACCAGACGAAGGAGCGATGCTCGAGCGCCCAGTCCGAGAGGTTGAAGTTCTTCACGCGGCGGTTCCGTCAGGCTCGGGGCACGATGCGGAGGGCCTGGGTTCGGCCCTCCAGATCGTGCGAAGACAAGGGGTTCGGCCGCTCTGCGCGACCTAGAGCGGCTTGTCCGCCAGGCGCACGGCCTGGCCGTCGCTCAGGCTGTTGACGCCCGCCACGACCACGCGCTCGCCGGCCGCGAGCCCGTCGCCGATGGCGACGCGGTCGTCGCTGCGCTCGGCGACCGCCACGTCGCGCCTCGAGACCCGGTCACCGCCCTCGGACACCACCCAGACCGCGTCGCGCTCGCCCGCCCTGAGGAGGGCGGTGGCGGGCAGCAGGACCCGGGGCGCGGTCTTGCGCGAGAGCGCGACTGTGATGGTCGAGCCGAGCCGGAAGGCCTCGGACGGTGCGAGCAGGGTCATGCGGATGCGGCGTGTGCGGGTCGTCTGGTCGGCGAAGGGCGCGACCTCGCGGACCTTGCCCGTGGCGGTGACCTCCGGCGCGCTCTGGAGCGCCACGGTGAAGAGCCCGTCCTTCGGCATCGCGCCGACGAGGTCCTCGGGGATGTCGACGACGGCCTCGCGTTCCTCGGGCCGGGCGATCGTAAACACGGCCTGCCCTGCGCTGAGGACCTGGCCGACCTCGGCGCTGCGGACCGTGACGACACCGTCGAAATCGGCGCGCAGCTCGGTGTAGCCCATCTGGTCGCGGGCCTTCTGCAGGTTCGCCTGGGCCTGGGCGACCCGGGCGAGCGCCGTGTCGCGGCTCGCCACGGCGCTGTCGAGCTGGGCCTGGGTGACGTTGCCGCCGGCCATCAATCGCCGCCGCCGCGCCTCCGTGGCCGTGGCGTTCTCGGCCTGCCCCTGCGCGTCGGCGAGGTCGGCCTCCGCCCGCGTCAGGGCGAAGCGGGTCACCACGGGGTCGAGGCTGGCGAGGCGCTGGCCCTTGGCGACCACGTCGCCGACCGTCACCTCGCGGGTGTTGACCCGGCCGGGGATCTGGAAGCCGATCTCCGACTGGTAGCGCGGCGCGACCACCCCGGCGAAGGGGCCGAACACCACGGAATCGATTGGCTTGGCGACCGTGTAGAGGACGGGGCGCACGGGCGGCGCTTCGGCCTCCTTCTCCTGGCAGGCCGCGAGCGCGGCGAGCGCCAGCGCGAGGCCGAGGCGACCGGGCAGGTTGATCATTGCGCCGCCTCCCGCTTGGCGACGGCGACGCCCTGGCCGGGCCGAAGCAGCTGGATGCCCGCCACGACGACCTCCTCGCCAGCCTCCAGCCCCTTCGCGACGGCGATCGTGTTGGTGCCGTAATGATCGATGGTGACGCTCCGGGGCGCGACGGTGCCCGTCGCGGGGTCGCGGACCCACACGGCCGGACCGTTCTCCCAGCGATAGAGCGCGGACCAGGGCAGGGTGACCGCCGTGCGAAGCCGGAACTTCCCGGTGCCGATCACCACGGCGCCCAGGCCCATGGCGGGCGGTGTCCGCGCGAGCCCGACCTTGACCCGGACCGTGCCGGAGGCGGGGTCCACGCTCGGCGAGATCTCGCGCACGCTGCCGACGGTCCGGACCTTCGGGTCGGCCTGCAGGACGACGTCCACGTCCCGGCTGTCCGGCGGTGCCGCGAGCAGCGCCTCGAACACGTTGAAGACCGCGTCGCGCGGCCCGTCCTGAGCCAGGACCAGCACCGCCTGACCGGACTGCACGACCTGGCCCACCTCGAAGCTGCGGCTGAGAACGATGCCGTCGACCCCGGCCCTGAGCTCGGTGTAGGAGAACTGCTCGCGGGCCGTGCCGAGGGCAGCCCTGGCCGAATCCACCGAGGCCTGCGTGGTGCGGAGCTGCTGCTCGGCGTCGTCGTAGGTCGGGCGCGTGGTGAACCCGCTCGACAGCAGGCTCTCCTGGCGCTTGAAGGTGACCTTGGCCTGAGTGAGAAGCGCCTCCGCCGAGGTAAGCGCGGCCTCGGCGTTGTTCAGGTTCGCCCGCTGCTCCTGGGGATCGAGGCGGGCGAGCACCTGGTCGGCCCGGACGTGGTCGCCGACCTCGACGAGGCGGCTCGCGATCTTTCCGTTCGTCCGGAACGCGACATTGACCTGGGACTGCGCCTGGATGTCCCCCGTGAACACGAGGTCGTTGGCGATCGCGCCGCGCTCGACGACCATGGTGCGGACCTGGGCCGTGGCCGGCTTGGCCTCGGGCTTCGCGGCATCGGCGGCGAGGGCCGGCGCGGCCAGGACGGCGAGCAGCGCGACGGCGCCGGCAAGCGGCCGCGAAGGGATTGAAATGGAACCGAGCATGGTGCCCTCGCCTCCATAGGTTCTATCGGGGCGCATCCATATCCGCTATCTTACCTACCGTCCAGACGGTTTTTAATGGAGGGGTGATGACCAAGGCGCGCACCCGGCGGGAAGACCGGCCGGAGATCATCCTGGATGCCGCGGAGCGCCTGATCCGCCGCTCCGGCCTGCCCACGCTGACCATTGATGCCGTCGCCGCGGAGGCCGCGCTCAGCAAGGGCGGCGTTCTCCATCACTACGCCTCGAAGGATGCGCTGATCTCGGCGCTCGCCGCGCGCAAGCTCAAGGAGATCCGGGCCGACATCGTCGCGCGGGAGGCGGCGCAGCCGCCCGGCCCGGCCGCGATCCCGCTCGCCCTCATCGACCATGTCCGCGCGGTCTATGCCGACGAGGACGGCTTCCCGCGCGCGCTCTGCCTCGCCTCGGCGGACAATCCGGAGGCCTCGGCGGGTTTCCGCGACCTCCTGATGGAGGAGCTGGACACGATGGAGCGGATCGCCCGCCGCCCGGGTGCCGGCGCGGTCCTGTCCTTCGCGACGCTCGGGCTGCTGCTGTCGCGCATGCTCGGCTTCCATCAGCTCGAAGGCGAGCCGCTCGCCCGGACCTTCGCGGCGCTGGAGGCGGCGGCGCGGGCTCTGCCGGAGGAGTGAGGGCGCCCGCGGGCGATCTTTCTCGCGCACGCCGTCGGCCGGTCGCCCTGCGCGGCATCCGACATGCATCCGGGCGAGCGTGGCCGTTTGCGAATTGACCTCGGGCGGCCGTTCGGGACATTCCAGGCTCCACGAGGAGTGCGAAGGCCGTCGGATGGAATTTTTCGCCCAGCAGTTCATCAACGGCCTGACGCTCGGATCGATCTACGGGTTGATCGCCATCGGCTACACCATGGTCTTCGGCATCATCGGCATGGTGAACTTTGCCCACGGCGACGTCTTCATGCTCTCGGCCTTCATCGCGCTGATCTTCTTCCTCATCCTGACGACCTGGCTCGGGATGACCTCCGTCGCCCTCGTCTTCCTGATCGTCCTCGTCCTGGCGATGGTGCTCACCTCCCTCTGGGGCTGGGCGGTCGAGCGCGTCGCCTACCGCCCCCTGCGAGGCTCCTTCCGGCTCGCGCCGCTGATCTCGGCGATCGGCGTCTCGATCTTCCTGTCGAACTTCGTGCAGGTCGTGCAGGGCGCCCGCAACAAGCCGGTGCCGCCGCTCGTGAACGACGCCTTCGTGCTCTACCGGCACGAGGATTACGTCGTGACCCTGTCCTACAAGCAGGCGATCATCATGGCGACGACGGCCCTGCTGCTCGCCGGCTTCTGGTACCTTGTCCAGAAGACGTCCTTCGGCCGCGCCCAGCGCGCCTGCGAGCAGGACCGGCGCATGGCCGCGCTGCTGGGCATCAACGTCGACCGCACGATCTCGCTAACCTTCGTGCTCGGCGCGGCGCTCGCGGCCGTCGCCGGCACCCTCTACCTCCTCTATTACGGCGTGGTCTCGTTCTCCGACGGCTTCGTGCCGGGCGTGAAGGCCTTCACGGCGGCCGTGCTCGGCGGCATCGGCTCGCTGCCGGGCGCCGTCATCGGCGGGCTGATCATCGGGCTCATCGAGACCTTCTGGTCGGCCTATTTCTCCATCGAGTACAAGGACGTGGCCGCCTTCCTGATCCTGATCGTGGTTCTCATCTTCAAGCCCTCGGGCATCCTCGGCCGGCCCGACGTCGAGAAAGTCTGAAATGGAGAAGGTCTGACATGGCCGGGACCGCAACCATGGCGCGGACCGGCGCGGGCGGCGAGGCCGCGGCGATCGTGAAGGACGCCCTGCTCCACGCCCTGGTGACGCTGGGCCTCAGCATCCCGATCGTCAGCTACCGCACGGATGCCGGCCAGGGCACCGGGCTCGTGCTGACGAGCCGCTGGGGCGAGGTGGCGATCCTCTGCGCGGCGGTCTTCGGGCTTCGGCTGGCGCAGCAGCTCTTCCTCGCCGGGCGGTCGCGCCATCGAGCGAAGGCCGATCCCTCGGCCCCCGCCGCGGTCTCGCGGGCCTCGGCGCTCATCGCGCCGTTCACCCTCGGCATCGCTCTCACGCTGCCCGCACTGGCCGCGCTCGCCACCGGCGGCCTCTCGGAATCCCGCTACTGGATCGACCTCGGCATCCTGATCCTGACCTACGTGATGCTGGGCTGGGGGCTGAACATCGTGGTCGGCCTCGCGGGGCTGCTCGACCTCGGCTACGTCGCCTTCTACGCCGTCGGGGCCTATTCCTACGCCCTGCTCTCCACCGTGTTCGGCCTGTCCTTCTGGATCTGCCTGCCGCTCGCCGGCCTGTTCGCCGCCGCCTTCGGCGTGCTCCTCGGCTTCCCCGTGCTGCGCCTGCGCGGCGACTACCTCGCCATCGTGACCCTGGCCTTCGGCGAGATCATCCGCCTCGTCCTGATCAACTGGGTCGATTTCTCGGGCGGCGCGGCGGGCCTGTCCTCGATCCCGCGGGCAAGCTTCTTCGGCATCCCCTTCACGGCCGGAGAAGGCGGCTTCGCGGCGACCTTCGGGCTCGATTTCAACCCGATGCACCGGGTCGTCTTCCTCTACTACCTGATCCTGGCGCTGGCGCTGATCACCAACCTCGTGACCCTGCGCATGCGCCGCCTGCCGCTGGGCCGCGCCTGGGAGGCGTTGCGAGAGGACGAGATCGCCTGCCGGTCGCTCGGCATCAACACCACCATGACCAAGCTCACCGCCTTCGCGCTCGGCGCGATGTTCGCGGGCTTCGCGGGCTCCTTCTTCGCCGTGCGCCAGGGCTTCGTGAGCCCGGAGAGCTTCAACTTCCTGGAGAGCGCGATCATCCTGGCGATCGTGGTGCTCGGCGGCATGGGCAGCCAGATCGGCGTCGCCATCGCGGCCATCGCGATGGTCGGCGGCCCCGAGCTCCTGCGCAACCTCGGCTTCCTCAAGGCGGTCTTCGGCGAGCATTTCGATCCCAACGAGTACCGCCTGCTGCTCTTCGGCCTCGCCATGGTCGCCATGATGGTGTTTCGCCCCCGCGGCCTCATCGCCGAGCGGGAGCCCTCCGTGCGTCTCGGGGCGGCCCGATGAGCCTCGCCACCGCCGCCGGCCGCCTCGCAATCGTGGAGGGCGGACCGCCCCCCGCCGCCTCCGGGCCGCCGGACGACCCGATCCTCATCGTCGACCACCTGACCATGCGCTTCGGCGGGCTCACCGCCGTCAACGACCTCTCCTTCAAGGTCGGGCGCGGCGATATCACCGCGCTGATCGGCCCGAACGGGGCCGGCAAGACCACGGTCTTCAACTGCATCACCGGCTTCTACAAGCCGAGCGAGGGCATGATCCGTCTCTGCCAAGCCGGCGGCGAGACCTACCTCCTGGAGCGGCTGCCCGGCCACGACGTCAACCGGATCGCGCGGGTGGCGCGCACCTTCCAGAACATCCGCCTGTTCCCGCGCATGACCGTGCTCGAGAACCTGCTGGTCGCCATGCACAAGCCGCTGATGCAGGCCTCGGGCTTCAGCCTCGCCGGCATCCTGGGCCTCGCGGGGTACCGGAACGCGCAAGCCGCCGCCATCGAGAAGGCCCGCGCCTGGCTCGACCGGATCGACCTGACCGCGCGTGCCGACGACGACGCGGGCGACCTGCCCTACGGCGACCAGCGTCGGCTGGAGATCGCCCGGGCCATGTGCACCGACCCGGTCCTCCTCTGCCTCGACGAGCCCGCGGCCGGCCTCAACCCGAAGGAATCCTCCGAGCTCAACCGGCTGCTGCGCCAAATCCGGGACGAGCACGGCACCACGGTGCTCCTGATCGAGCACGACATGTCCGTGGTCATGCAGATCTCCGATCGGATCGTCGTCCTCGATTACGGCCTCAAGATCGCCGACGGCACGCCCGACGCCATCCGCACCGACACGCGGGTGATCGCCGCCTATCTCGGCGTCGACGATTCCGAGGTCGAGGCGGTGGAGGCGGAAGTCGGGCTGACGGGGACGCAGGCATGAGACCGATACCGACGGACAATCTCGATTGCCCTCGCCCGCCCTTCCCCGGACGGGTGGAGCGTCAGCGGAACCCGATCCGGGGCCCAGCACGAGGAGTCGCGCAGCGTCCAAACCCCTTGTGCCGCCGGGGTCGTGCCGCTGACGCGGCCAGTCCTCGTGCTGGATCCCGGATCGCCTTCCGCTTCGCTCCAGGCGTCCGGGAAAGGAGACCCGCGTGAGCGTCGCCGGCATCAACGTCCTCGTGGAGGAGACGCGGGCGGCCCAGGCGCGGGCCGCGACGCCGCTCCTGAGCATCCGCGGCGTCTCGACCTATTACGGCAACATCCGCGCGCTCAAGGGCGTCGACCTCGACGTGAACGAGGGCGAGATCGTCGCGCTGATCGGCGCCAACGGGGCCGGCAAGTCGACCCTGATGATGACGATCTTCGGCGATCCGCGGGCGCGGGAGGGCACCATCAACTATGCGGGCCGCGACATCACCCGGCTCCCCACCCACGAGATCGCTCGGCTGAACCTCGCCCAATCGCCCGAGGGGCGGCGCATCTTCTCGCGGATGAGCGTGCGCGAGAACCTGCAGATGGGCGCGGCCGTCAACGGCGGGCGCCACTTCGCGGAGGACCTGGAGCGGGTCTGCACCCTTTTCCCCCGCCTCAAGGAGCGCCTCGACCAGCGCGGCGGCACCATGTCGGGGGGCGAGCAGCAGATGCTCGCCATCGCCCGCGCCCTGATGAGCCGCCCGCGCCTCCTCCTCCTCGACGAGCCCTCGCTCGGCCTGGCGCCCCTCATCGTGAAGCAGATCTTCTCGACCGTGAAGGAGCTCAACCAGCGCGACGGCCTGACCGTGTTCATCGTCGAGCAGAACGCCTACCATGCCCTCAAGCTCGCCCATCGCGGCTACGTCATGGTCACGGGAAGCATCACCATGAGCGGTACCGGCCAGGCCCTCCTCGACGATCCGCAGGTGAAGGCGGCGTATCTCGAAGGGGGAAACCATTGAGGCCGCCGCGATGACCGACCTGCCCCACGATCTGCGCACCCTCGGGATCTTCCTCCTGATCACCGTGCTCCTCGGCGGCGGCGCGGGCTGGATGGCCGGCAGCGGCATGGCCCGGGGGTGGCGCCCGTTCTGGCACTGCGCCCTGGCACTGCTGCTCATCGCGGCAGCCGCGCGCTTCCTCCACTACGCGCTGTTCGAGCAGCCGCTCCTGTCGCTTCCCGCCTACCTGCTCGACGCGGCCGTCATCCTCCTGATCGGCGGGCTCGGCTACCGTGTCACGCGGGTCCGGCAGATGACCACGCAATATCGCTGGCTCTACGAGCGCACCGGTCCGCTGACCTGGCGCTCGCGTGAGATCACATCGCAACCATGATGTCCCGCGGCGACGCCGCAACGCTTCGAGAGGGAAGACCACGATGATGAGAGTACTTTCGGCCGGCGTAGCGCTCGGACTTCTGCTCGGAACGGGCGGCGCGCGCGCCGACATCAAGCTCGGGATCGTCGCGCCGATCACCGGCCCGAACGCGGCCTTCGGTGCGCAGATCCGGAACGGCGCGGCCCAGGCCGTGGAGGACATCAACAAGGCCGGCGGCATCAACGGCGAGAAGGTCGTCATTTCGGTGGGCGACGACGCCTCGGACCCGAAGCAGGGCGTCTCGGTCGCCAACAAGTTCGCCTCCGAGGGCGTGAAGATGGTGGTCGGCGCCTTCAACTCGGGCGTCTCGATCCCGACCTCCGACGCGCTGCAGGAGGCGGGCATCGTCCAGATCAGCCCGGCGTCCACGGCAATCAAGTTCACCGAGCGCGGCAACTGGAACACCTTCCGCACCTGCGGCCGCGACGACCAGCAGGGCGCCGTCGCCGGCGACTTCCTCGCCGACAAGTTCAAGGGCAAGCGCGTCGGCTTCGTCCACGACAAGAGCCCCTACGGCAAGGGACTGGCCGACGAGACCCTGAAGGCGCTCAAGGCCAAGGGCGGCAACAGCGTGATCTACGAGGGCATCAACCCGGGCGAGAAGGACATGTCGGCCCTCGTCTCGAAGCTGAAACAGGCCAATGTCGACGTGATCTATTTCGGCGGCCTCTACACGGAAGCCGGCCTGCTCATCCGCCAGATGCGCGACCAGGGCCTCAAGGCCCCGCTCATGGGCGGCGACGGCATCACCGACAAGGAGTTCGTGCAGATCGCAGGTCCCGGCTCGGAGGGCACCTACATGACCTTCTCGCCCGACGCGCGCAAGAACCCGAAGGCGAAGGCCATCGTCGACGCGTTCAAGGCCAAGAACATCGATCCGGAGGCCTACACCCTCTATTCCTACGCCGCCGTCCAGATCCTGAAGCAGGCGGCCGAGGCGGTGAAATCCTCCGACGGCAAGAAGATCGCCGACCACATCCGCGGCGGCAAACCCTTCGACACCGTGATCGGCGAGATTTCCTACGACAAGAAGGGCGACATCACCCGGCCGGACTACGTGATGTATGTCTGGAAGAAGGGCGCCGACGGGTCGATCAACTACGCCGGCAACGAGGTGCAGTAAGGCTCGACGGCGGGGGCGGCTCTCCCAGCCGCCCCCGCCTCGATCCATCCGGGGCTGACAGCGGGGCGGTGGGCCGAACAGCGCTCTACCGGCCCGGGCTCCATCGGGCTTGAAGGACCTTGCTCAAGCGCCGCCATCGGCGGCGCAGCGCGCGCAGCCGTTCAAATGCCGCCGGATACCGCTGCAGCCAGGCCTTGGTGCCGCTCCTCGACCCGCGCAGCGATCATGACGACGCGGCCGCGCAGGGTGCGCGGGGTCACGATCTCGTAGAGCGTGCGCTGGACCGGACGGAAGCCGTGCTTGTAGGGCAGGTCGCCGATCGTGAAGTCGAAATAGTCGAGGCCCTCGCTCCGGGCCCAGACCATGATCTCGGTGGCCACCAGGATCCCGGGCGCGTGCGAGCGCCACTGCTCTCCCGCCATGGCGATCAGGATGCCGTGGAAGGCGCCGCCATGGACGAGCCCGTAGGCGGTCGCGATCCATTCCCCGTCGACCGAGAGGCCGAACACGCGCACGAAGCCGTTCGCGAGGTTGCGCTTGGCGGCATCGCGATAGAACGCGGCGACCTCCGGCCGACCGAGCAGGTCGAAGCGGCCCATCTCGCGGAAGCGCGCGCGACGCTGCCGCACGAGGGCGTCGAAGATCGCGTCCACCTCCGCCACCGTCTCGGCCACGACGAAGCGGACCGCACCGGCCTTCTGCAGGCGCCGCGAGCGCCGCGCGACCTCGCTGTAGGTGGAGCCCTGGCAGATGCGCTTGAGCAGCGTCGCGGGATCCCCCTCCAGGGCGAAGCCGGAGCTGTGCAGCGCGATCGGCTTGGCGCCCGGCAGGAGCGCCAGGGGATTGAGCCGGCCGAAGACCTCGCCGGGGATGCGGGTGATTCGCACGAGGTCGGCGGTCGGGAGCGCGGCGAGGATCGCGGCCCAGGCGCGCTCCATTTCGACGACGGAGAGCGCGACGCCGGCGCTCAGGACCGGCGCGGCGTAGTCGCAGACGCCGAGGTCGAGCCATTCCACGATGCGGTGGCCGCGGCGCTGCCGAAGCGCCAGCGGCAGCAGCATCAGGGGACGCCCCGCCTGCGCCAGTTCGACGACGAGCGGGATCGCATCGGAGGGCCCGAGCAGGGAGGCCTCCAGGCTCTCCACCCAATCCAGGCGCTGATAGGCCGTGCAGGCGCCCTCGCGCTGCAGCGCGCGCCACGTCTCCGCGGCCTCCGTCAGCGTGAGGCGCCGCGCCGAGAATCCCTGGTCCGCGTCGATCCCGATCAGGGCCCGGAGCGTCGGATCGGATGGAACGGCGAGGGCGGATGCGGCGAGTCCCTCAGCGGCGAGGTCACGCCGGGCGATCGGGACGTCGATGGCAAGGCTCCTTATCGGCTGCGCCCCCCGCAGAGATCGCTCGACCGCGCGGATGGCGGATCAGGCGGGAGCGGCGCACGTAACGGCCTAGCTTCAGGCATCGCAGACGTGGAGTCGAGTATCGCACGCCAACAGTAAACAAGGATCACGGCCTCGGACGCGACCACGCCGAGCAGAGACCAGGCCGGCGAGGCGTAGCGGAGCAGGAGCGCGACGAGGGTGAGGCCGACGACGGCGCTGGCCAAGGCTACGAAGGCGAGCGCCCGGAAGGCGCGGCGCGTCTCGAGCAGGGTCTTGGGCCCGACGTAGAGCATCGTCGTCGTGACGATGGCCCAGATCACGGCGGTGATCAGTCCGATGGGCTCGCCGGCGAAGCGGCCGGCGAAGAGGTGGCTCTCGATGAGCGGGAGGGTGGCCGCGAGGATGCCGCCATAGGCCAGGCACCCGAGGACGAGCAGGATCGTCGCCATCGCCATGAGCTGCCGGAGGCGCCTGCTGTCGCCCGCCGCCAGCGCGGAGGCCATCTCCGGCTGGGTCAGGTTGACCACGACCGAGCCCGAGAGCCGCAGCGGCGAGAACAGCACGAAGACCGCCGCGATCGGCGCATAGGCGGCCGGCCCGGCCAGCAGCGCGACGAGGAGCGTCTGCCCCTGGGCCTGGATGTTGGCGGTGGCCACGCCGGCGACCGACCAGGCGAGCGAGCGCCGGAGCGAGCGGTAGCGCCGCACGGTGTGGGTCCGCAGATCAATCCGCACGGGTTCGCGCAAGGCGGCGAGGACCACGGCGATGCCGATGCCGTGGGCGACCGCCAGGACCGCGAGGCTGCCCGGAAGGATCGCACGGTCGGCACCCTGGGCGAGGAGCGCCGCGAGAAGACCCACGCCGGACAGGGTGAAGGCGAGGTCGCCCGCTCCCGATATCCCTGCCAGGCGCCGGGCGAACAACATGTTGCGAAGGTAGCTGCGCAAGGACCAGAGCCCGACGAAGGCGCCTCCCGCGAGCGCCGTCGCCGGCCCGATCGCAAGCGCGAGCACGGCGCCAGTCCCGCCTCCGAGCAGGAGGGAGAGGGCGAGCGCGCCCGAGCCGAAGGTGACCCCGTAGGCGCCTACCGCCCGCTTGTTGCGGGCCTGGGGGATGAAGATGCTTGCCGGCACGCCCGCGACCGCCCGCACGAAGGTGAGCGCAATCCCGCCCACCAGGAAGACAATGGCGAAGACGCCGTATTCGTGGGCGGAGAGGTGGCGGACCAGGACGAGGTTCAGGGCGAGATGGAAGACGCTCTGCGTCACCTCGCCCCCGAGCATGAGGACGAAGCGGCGCGCGAGCCGGGTCAGGTCCGATCGCGTCACGGATAGACCGGGCTGCGGGCGCTCGATCCGGCGGCGTCCAGCACGGTGCCGGCTCGCGGCGCGACCAGCGCGGCGATGGCCTCGGCGGCGGCCGCCTCGCTGAACACGGCCTCGTAGCGGGCGCGGCCGGCGGCGCCGAACCCGCGCCAGGCGGCCGGGTCGGCCAGGATGCGGCTCAGAGTGTCGGCCAGCGCCTCCGGGCGGTCCGGCGGAACGGCCCAGCCGCTGCGCCCGTCCTCGATGACCTCGACGAGCCCGCCGATCGCCGAGACCAGGGCGGGGCGACCGTGGGCCATCGCCTCGATCGCGACCCGGCCGAGGGATTCCGGCAGGCGGGAGGGCACCACGACGATGTCGGCCCAGCGGTAGTGATGCCCCGGGTCGGGATCGAAGGGCATCCAGGCGACCCGGCCACGGAGGGAGGGTCCGGCGATCCGCTCGGCGAGCGCCCGCTCCCGCGCCTCGTCCTCGAAGGCGCTGCCGACGATCCGAAGTTCGAGGCGCGACCGGACGGGCTCCGGCAGCGCGTCGATCGCGTCGAGGAGCACGTCCTGGCCCTTGATCCGGCTGACCCGGCCGAGCATCAGCAGGCGCAGCGGGCGGCTCCCGTCATAGGTGGTGGGCGCGGCCTCGGCCGGACCGGCGATGCCGTTGTAGATCACGTGGGTCTGCTGCGCGGGCGGCAGGGCGAAGGCGGCGCGGGTCGCGCGCGAGTTGAAGACGATCTCCGCGCGGCTGAAGCGCAGGAGCGTCCGCAGCACGGCGCGCACGAGCCCTTCCGGGATCTCGTGGGCATGCAGGATGGCGCGGCCCGGGAAGAACCGCGCGACGACGAGGTGGTCGGCCACGACCGTGGTGTTGATGTAGACGAGGTCGTGGGTCGCGAAGCGCCGCGCCGCGCGCAGGAGCGCGCCGGGCAGGCGCAGCAGGCCCAGCGTCATCAGGCGCGCGAAGCCGCGCCGGCGCAGGATCCAGAGCGGCTCGAAGACGATCCGCGTCGCGACGCCCTCGAGGAGAGCGACAATGGGGCCGCGGCGCGGCAGCACCACCGTGATCTCGGCGGCCGGCTGCGCGGCCCGGATCGCCCGCACCGTCTCAACGAAGCAGCGGTCCGAGCCGTAGAGCTCGTAGCCCTGATGGACGCAGGCGATCCGCATTCCCCGCACGACCCCGACCTTTCCCGCCCGACCTGTCCCGCGCAGGCACAGAGGTCCTTGCGTCTCTCCTACCACAGCAAGAGGCGGACCTTCCGAATGGTCCGACGTCATAGTGGCTCGGCGGTTGCCGGATGTGCAGAGGAAACATAGTCCTCGTACCGTCCCAGGACGGTTGCGTACCTGGATGGGACCTCCGATGACTTCACGACGCCCCTCGCTGCTCATTCTCGGGACTCGGGGCATCCCGGCGTCCCACGGCGGCTTCGAGACCTTCGCCGAGCGCCTGGCCCTTTTCCTGGTCGAGCGCGGCTGGAACGTCGGCGTCTACTGCCAATCCGAGGTCTGGGAGGTCCGCAACCGCTTCGCGAGCCGGATGTGGCGGGGCATCGAGCTCATCGACGTCGAGGTCACCTCGACCGGTCCCGCCGGCACGCTCGAGTTCGACGCCTATTGCGCCCGCCACGCGGCGAAGCGGGACGGCGTTTGCCTGGTGCTGGGGTACAACGGGGCGATCGTGCTGCCCTACCTGCGCCTGCGAGGTGCCAAGCTGATCACCAACATGGACGGCATCGAGTGGCGCCGGGCGAAGTGGGGCTGGGCCGTGCGCGCCTGGTTCTGGATGAACGAATGGATCGCGGCCTGGTCCTCGCAGCGCCTCGTCGCGGACCATCCCGCCATCGCGGATCACGTCGCGACGCGCCGGCCGCGGCCCGCCATCGTGACGATCCCCTACGGCGGCGATCCCGTCTACGAGGCGCCGACCGAGCCGGTCACGGCGATGGGGCTGGAGCCCGACCGCTACCTCGTCTCGATCGCGCGGATCGAGCCCGACAACAGCATCCTCGACATCGTCAGGACCTTCTCGCGCCGCCACCGCGGCGTCCGGCTCGTGGTGCTGGGGCGCCTCGACGAGGGCAACACCTACCACCGGGCGATCCGTGCGGCGGCGAGTGAGGAGGTCCTGTTCCCCGGCGCGATCTACGACGCCGCCACCCTCCGGGCCCTGCGCTTCCACGCCCGCGCCTATCTGCACGGGCATACAGTCGGCGGCACCAATCCCTCTCTCGTCGAGGCGCTCTGGGCCGGCAACGCGGTGATCGCGCATCGGAACGTCTACAACGCCTGGACGGCGGGACCGGAGCAGTTCTTCTTCTCGGATCGCACCAGCCTCGAGACGGCACTCACGGCGGTGCTGACCGACGAGATCGCGGTGACCCGAGCCCGCGCGGCGGCCCGGCGGCAGGCGGCGGAGCGCTTCGAATGGACCGACGTCCTCCTCGCCTACGAGAGCGAATTGGTGGCGCTGGGCGGCTACGAGACCCGCTCCTCCGAGGTCGCGAGGGCGGGCACGGTGACGGAGGCGGCATGAGGCCGGTTCCGGCCCTGACGCGGCGGGCCGCGCTGGCCGGTGCCGCCAGCCTCGCCCTGCCGGGCGGCGCCATCGCGGCGGCAGCCCCGATCCGCCTGCGCCGCGGCGTCAACGCCTGGCCCTGGTTCTCGCTGACCAAGGAATATCCCGCCCCACGAACGGATTATGCCTTCCCGCCGTTCCAGGACCAGCGTCCGGTGCCGCGGGGCGAGGACCTGCGCCGCCTGCGACGGGTCGGGTTCGACTTCATCCGCCTTCCGGTCGATCCGGGCCCGTACCTCGCCTTCGCCGGGCCGCAGCGCGTCGCCCTGCTGACGATCCTGTTCGATGCCGTCTCGCAGGCCCTGGAGGCGGACCTCGCGGTCGTCGTGAACCTGCAGATCAACGAGGCCACCCACTATTGGAATTCCCGCCGGATGGTCGCGAGCACCCGCGCACCGGACTTCCCCGCCTATCGCGCCCTGGTCGCGGACGTGGCCGCCGGCCTCGGCAAGCTCGGGGCCGGCCGCGTCGCCCTGGAGCCCATCAACGAGCCGTCCCAGGCCTGCGGCTCGGAGGTGTGGAACGCGGTGCAGATGGAGTTGCTGAGGGCCGCGCGGGCGGCCGCCCCGGCACTCACCCTCGTCGCAACGGGTTCCTGCGGCAGCATTATCGCCGGCCTGGAGGCGCTGGACCCGGCACCCGTCCTCTCCCTGGCGCCGGTCCTGCTCACCGTCCACTATTACGAGCCCTACCTGTTCAGCCACCAGGGCGCACCCTGGATGAGCGAGCCGGTCTACCGCGCCCTCAACGCGGTGCCCTGGCCGGCCTCGGCGGGCTCACTCGAGGCGACGCTCGCCGCCGTCCGTCGCCGCATGGCGACCGATACCGAACGAACCGCGGGGGCGAAGGCCGCCGCCTATCGTGAGACCGAGGAGGTCCTGAAGGTCTATTTCGATGCGCAGCCGGACCGGCCCTTCGTCGACCAGGCCTTTTCGCGGGTGAAGGCCTATGCCGAGCGCCACGCCATCGCGCAGGGCCAGATCCTGCTCGGGGAGTTCGGGGCGCTGCGCAGCGACGCCCGCTACGTCGCCGCACCCGCCCCCGACCGCGCCCGCTACATCCGCGACGTCCGCCTCAGCGCCGAGGCCCACGGCCTCCCCTGGGCCTTCTGGAACCTCTTCGACGGCATGGGGCTGATGAACGACGACACCCGCGCCTTCGACCCGGCGATCCTGGCGGCGCTCGGCCTGACGCCAATGCCATGATCCCTGAAGGGCTCTAAATCCAGGTCGACGTCGAGTTCGACAAGGGAACGAAGACCAACCACTGTCATTCCGGG
>NZ_BPQP01000074.1 GCF_022179305.1 Methylobacterium iners | reverse complement strand
GTGCCGTTGCTGGTGTGGGCGGATAGGACGACAGAGTTGTTATGCCTTCCTGGGCATTCGACATGGACGTTTCTCCTCGAATCAAGAATTTTTTGTTTTCGCTAACCCCGTAACTCGCGACGGGAAGGTCGTCGGCTTCCTCTATCAGAAGCGCCGTCGTGCGGGTGTCGAACGGCGATCACCGATTCGAATGCCCGTCTGGTATTTGGAATACCAGCCTCTCCTGTGTGGCTTTGCACGTCAAGAGTAAAAGTCAGAGGACTTCATCTTGCACTGCAACATAAGAACGCTGTGTCGAGGGTTAGCGCACCCCTCGCGAGCCGCCGCAGCAGAGCGCGCAAGGAAAGTTCGTGGACAACAAATACCCGTGTGTGAATTTTTGGCTGAGCGAGGCGAAATCGGCACGGCGACTACCCGCGCCGTCGCTTCCCAGTCACATGTCTCCGGTCATTCTTTGTATCTGTACCGTGGATAACTCGCGCATCCGTGCCGTAACGAAGGACACACCTCACCAGCCGCCCATCTCCCGTTAATCCGGAAAGGGCCTGTAACACGCACCGGCTTCTGGTCGGCATGGCACGATATTTCCAGCCGCCGCGTTGACATTAGGTATTTTGAATACCAAGGTCCAGTTGGAAAGACGCGGAAAGTGAAGTCGGGCCGGTGCGCCGAGCGGCGCAGTTTGGCGGCGCGCCCTGTTGCATGCATTATATCTGTAGGATTCATCTGCTCGCGAGGCGGCGACAAGCCTTCTCACTTTTCCGGGTCGCCCTTCAGAATGATCCACCAGCCTCACTGGCAGCACCTCGCAGTGGTACGGCCAAGTTCGTCTTCGGCGGAAATTGCAGCCTGATGCGAGTGCTTGACAATATTGCAGCGGACGTACGGCGCATCTGTAATTCATTTGCCTCGAACTTTAAGCTAGACCGCTGCCGTTGACGCGGGCGCCCCTTGCATACAAAATCCGCCCATCTGCCGACGAACGCCTCGTCGACCGCCCGCAATGCGCCAGGAGGACGGCGTCCCATGAGATTTCTGGCAATTCTCGAATGTCCCGTGATCTTCAGCGGGGAGAACACCTACTCGATGACCAGCATCGACATGTGCCCGTCCGTGGGCGTGACGCGCGGCCTGGTCAGCCGTCACGTGAAGGTGCTCGATGCGACGATCATCGCCGTCTGCATCTGGGAGGACGAGCGCTTCAGCCAGGCCTACTTCGATGCGGACTGGTACGAGAAGGCCGGCGTCCTCTGGGGCGATCGCTACCGGCTCCGCCTGGAGCCGATCGAGGAATCCCAGGTCGCATAGCCTGCCGGCTTAGAAGCCCGTCCCACGATCGAACTGATGGGAGGAAGCGCTGCCGGGGTGATCCTTCCGGCGTTCGGCGCTTGCCTCGCTCAACCGAGCACGGGTTGCATTCCCGGCTCGGCGAGCGACATCGTCGCCGGTCCGCCCTTGGAGAGCGGTCGCTCGACCATCACGCGCACCCCATTCGCGTATCCGAGGACGCCGCGACGGCACGAGGCGCGTCGCGGATGCGACCGCTCTCAACTCTTCACTTCTGCAAAGACATTGGAGGCCTACCTGCAATGCGTGGAGTGGGACGTGGACTCCGCAAGGCGCCGAGGCATGCGTCTGTGGCATGCCGCTCTGCTGGAATGTGATATACTAGATTGCGGTGCAACATGGCATAACGGCGCTGCATCAACGCCGTGAGGAGCTTCCTATGTTCGCATCCGCCATCTTCCTCATCGCCTGCCTGGTCGCGTCGGTTCCCGCGCTCATCGCCATTCAGGTCTTCCTTGCCACCACCGTCGCGGAGTCTCTCGCTGAGGGTACCGGTCGCGAGGGCACCTTCGTGAGTCTCTCGGCTGATCGCTACGCGCGCCTTGCCTGAGGTCTCCGTCGGCTGCGCCGAAGGGCTTGCGGTCCGATCACGGACGGGCGGGTATCATGCCGGCACCCGCACCGCGCCGCACTACTCCGCGGCGATTCTCTGGACGGCGCCGAGGGCGCCGGACTCGGCGATCTTGACGCGCTCGCTCTCGCTGTAGCCGAGCACGTCCCGGAGAATCTCCTCCGTGTGCTCGCCGAGAAGCGGCGAGCGCGTCACCTCCGCGGGGCTCGCCGAGAGCTTGATCGGATTGCCGACGGTGAGATACCGGCCTCGCGTCGGATGATCGACCTCCACCAACGTGCCTGAGCGGCGCAGCGACTCATCCTCCGCGATCTCCTTCATCGAGAGGATCGGTCCGCAGGGGATGTCGAAGCCGTTCAGGATCTCCATGGCCTCGAACTTGGTCTTGGCCATCGTCCACGCCTCAATGCGCGTGAAGATCTCGTTCAGATGCGGCAGGCGGGCCTTCGGCGTCGCGTAATCCGCGTGGGTCTTCCAGGTCGGCTCGCCAATCACGTCGCAGATCTTCTCCCAGGCCGTGTTCTGCGTGATGAAGTAGATGTAGGCGTTCGGGTCCGTCTCCCAGCCCTTGCACTTCAGGATGCGGCCGGGCTGCCCGCCGCCGGAATCGTTGCCCGCGCGCGGGACCGTGTCGCCGAATGGGAAGCCCTCGCCGTACTGGCTGTATTCCTTCAGGGGACCGTGCGCGAGGCGCTGCTGGTCGCGCAGCTTCACGCGGCAGAGGTTCAGCACCCCGTCCTGCATGGCGCAGTCGACGCGTTGCCCGAGACCGGAATGGGTCCGGTGATAGAGCGCCGTCACGATGCCGAGCGCCAGGTGGAGGCCCGTGCCGGAATCGCCGATCTGGGCACCGCTGACCATCGGGATGTCGGTGCGGAAGCCCGTGGTCGAAGCCGCGCCGCCGACGCATTGCGCGACGTTCTCGTAGACCTTGCAATCCTCGTAGGGCCCCGGTCCGAAGCCCTTCACGGAGGCGAGGATCATGCGGGGGTTCACCGCGTGGATCTTCTCCCAGGTCAGCCCCATCCGGGCGAGCGCCCCGGGCGCAAAGTTCTCGACGAGGACGTCGCACTCGCTCACCAGACGCCAGAGCACTTCCACGCCCTTCGGGTTCTTGGTGTCGAGGGCGATCGAGCGCTTGTTGTGGTTCAGCATGGTGAAGTACAGGCTGTCCACGCCGGGCAGGTCCTGCAGCTGCTGGCGCGTCGCGTCGCCCGCCCCCGGCCGCTCCACCTTGATCACGTCGGCGCCGAACCAGGCGAGAAGCTGCGTGCAGGTGGGCCCGGACTGGACATGCGTGAAGTCCAGGATCTTCACGCCTTCGAGAGCCTTGTTCATAGGACGGTCTCGCGTTCGGTAGTGTCGACGGCAGAGCCCCTCTCCCGTTCGCGGGGAGAGGGGTGCGTCTGCGCTTCGCAGGCCTCAGCCTCAGTTCTTGAGTCCTACTTCTTCTTCACCATGCTCTGCGGGTTGAGGCTGCCGATGTTGCCGCTCTCGGTGCCGGCCTGCGGGTCGATCACCGCGTTGATGAGCGTCGGCCGGCCGGAATCCATGGCCTCGTTGACCGCGCGACTGAGCTCGTCGGGCGTCGTCGCTTGCACGCCGACGCCGCCGAAGGCCTCCATCATCTTGTCGTAGCGCGAGTCCTTGACGAACACGGTCGTGCCGGGATCGCGGCCCGTCGGGTCGGTGTCGGTTCCGCGATAGATGCCGTTGTTGTTGAAGACAACGATGCAGATCGGCAGGTTGTACCGGCAGATCGTCTCGACCTCCATACCGGAGAAGCCGAAGGCCGAGTCGCCCTCGACCGCGAGCACGGGCTTGCCCGTCTCGATGGCCGCCGCGACGGCGAAGCCCATGCCGATGCCCATGATGCCCCAGGTGCCGACATCCAGACGCTTGCGCGGCTGGTACATGTCGATGACGCCGCGGGCGAGGTCGAGGGTGTTGGCGCCCTCGTTGACCAGGATCGCGTCCGGCCGCTCCTTGATGATGGTCCTGAGCGCCCCGAGCGCGCCGTGGAAGTCCATGGGCGTCGAGTTCTTGCGGAGCTTGGAGGCCATCTTTCCGAGGTTTTCCTCCTTCTTCGTCCGAAGGGCTCCGGTCCATTCCGCCGGCGGGGGCGAGGGGTTCTCGCCCATCCCCTTCAGGAGCGCGGAGACGCAGGAGCCGATATCGCCGACGAGCGGGGCAGCGATCTCGATGTTGCTGTCCATCTCCCGCGGCTCGATGTCGATCTGGATGAACTTCTGGGTTCCAGGCTCGCCCCAGGTCTTGCCCTTGCCGTGCGAGAGCAGCCAGTTGAGGCGGGCGCCCACCAGCATCACGACGTCGGCCTTCTTGAGCGCGAGCGAGCGCGCCGCGCCGGCCGATTGCGGGTGGGTGTCGGGCAGGAGCCCCTTGGCCATGCTCATGGGCAGGTAGGGAATGCCGCTCTTCTCGACCAGATTCCGGATCGCCTCGTCGGCCTGCGCGTAGGCCGCGCCCTTGCCGAGGATGATCAGCGGGCGCTTGGCGTTCTTGAGCAGGCCGAGGGCGCGCTCCACGGCCTCGGGGGCCGGGATCTGCGCGGGCGCCGCGTCGATCACCTTCACCAGGGACTTGGCGCCGGCCTCGGCATCCATCACCTGCGAGAACAGCTTGGCGGGCAGGTCGAGATAGACGCCGCCCGGGCGGCCCGACACGGCGGCGCGGATGGCGCGGGCCACGGCGATGCCGATATCGGCCGCGTGGAGCACGCGGAAGGCCGCCTTGCAGAGCGGCTTGGCGATGGCGAGCTGGTCCATCTCCTCGTAGTCGCCCTGCTGCAGGTCGACGATCTCGCGCTCGGAGGAACCCGAGATCAGGATCATCGGGAAGCAGTTCGTCGTGGCGTTGGCGAGTGCGGTCAGGCCGTTGAGGAAGCCGGGCGCCGAAACGGTGAGGCAGATGCCGGGCTTCTTCGTGAGGAAGCCGGCGATGGCCGCGGCATTGCCCGCATGCTGCTCGTGACGGAACGAGATGACCCGCATGCCCTCGGCCTGCGCAAGGCGGCCCAGATCGGTGATCGGAATGCCGGGCACGCCGTAGATCGTCTCGATGCCGTTGAGCTTGAGCGCGTCGATGACGAGGTGGAACCCGTCCGTCATTTCGCGCTCGGCGGCCGTGTCGGCCGCGATCGGAGCGGGGGTCGTCACGGCCGGATTGTCCGGCGACGTGCTCGTGGTGACGTCGGACGACGCGAGCGCCTGTTCGGAAACCGCACTTTTATCCATCTTGCTTTCCTCCACGGCATGACGCTTGTTTTTGGTGATCAGCGTCTTGTTGTCTGTCGAACGATCAAGCCCGTTCCAGCGGGCCCGACCAACAACTCCTCCGCGCCCTGTAATGTCGGCGCGGGCAAATTCTCGGATCGAACGGATCCTGCAAGCACAGGACCAGTCATGGTGCGACGGTAACGGTCAGATCTGGCTGCGACGCCGCCGCCGATCATCCCGCGCCACCACGGTAAAGCCAACCGTCAATGTGACGAAATTGTTGGCATACCAAATACCAGATGTCAAACTTCCGGGAGCCGCGAGACCTGCGCCGCCGCGGGCCACACCTCGCCGGAACCTGCGGCCGATGCGGGAGGCGAATCGCATCGGCGCCGTCGAACGAGGAGCATCATTGGGGCTGCCGCGCATCCCCAACTCCGCCCGATGTCATTCCTTGTATTTCAAGGTCGAGTTTGTCATGTCTCGTATCACCTCCGCTCGACTGCGAACCCCGCGCGAAAATTTCAGGTGTGTCGATGGTTAAGTCCGAGATGTTCGAGATAAAGCCTATTGCCGCGACTTCGAGCTTGCGGGCGCTTGCCTATGACGCGCTCAAGGAAGCGATCACCAACATGGATATCTACGGACAGCGCGAGGAAGTCCGGCTCGACGAACGCAAGCTCTCGCTCAATCTCGGGGTCAGCCGCACACCGGTGCGGGAGGCTTTGACCGTGCTGGAGCAGGAGGGTTTCATCCGGTTCGAGGCGCGGCGCGGCGTCTTCGTCGTCCGCAAGACGAAGCGGGAGATCGTGAGCATGATCGAGGCCTGGGCAGCCCTCGAGAGCATGGCGGCGCGGCTGGCCTGCGAGCGCGCGACGGACGAGCAGCTCCGGTGCCTGCGCGAGCGCTTCCCCGAGTTCTACGAGGGCCGTCCGTCCGATCACCTCGACGAGTACTCGGACGCCAACATGCGCTTCCACCAGAAGATCATCTCGCTCGGCCAGTCGGACGTGATCGAGGACCTGACCAGCAACCTCCTGATCCATGTCAGGGGCATCCGGAACACGGCGCTCCGGCAGGGGGATCGCGCCGCAAACTCGATCAAGGAGCACGTCGCGATCATCAAGGCGCTCGAGGATCGCAATGCGGACCTCAGCGAGCGCCTCGTCCGCGAGCACGGTCTCGGCCTCGCGCAGCATGTCGAGAAGTACGGCGATTACCTGGATTGATCCGGCCTGATCGCTGGAGACATCGAGAGACCTAACGAACTCCCGTCGACCCGAAGCCGCCCCGCCCGCGACCGCTCCCGCCCTCGGGCGGAGCTTCGGCCTCCCCGAACGCCTCGGTCACAGTGAGGGCTGGACGGGTCACCCGCGTGAGGACGAGCTGGGCGATGCGATCGCCGGGCTCGATCGTGACGGCCGGCGCGTCCCCCGCGATCGGGTTGCGGTTCCAGGCCGAGATCATCACCGGTCCCTCGTAATCCGCATCGATCACCCCGACGGTGTTGCCGAGGACCAAGCCGTCACAGTGGCCCAGGCCGGACCGGGGGAAGATCAGCCCGCACCAATCCGGATCGCCGATCCGCACGCAGAACCCGGCCGCGATCAGCACCGGCGGCGCCTGCGGCGCCAGGGTCAGGGGCGCATCGAGACAGGCATGAAGGTCGAGCCCGGCCGCGGCCGCCGAGCCCCAGCGCGGAAATCCCCATCCCCGCAGGCGCGGGTCGAGAAGCCTGATCCCGATCGCAGGGGGACCGTCCCCGCTCACGCCGCGCGCGCCGCGATGGCCTCGGCCATGGCGAGCGTCCGGGCGGCGGCCTCGACGTGCAGCTGCTCGATCATCCGGCCCTCGAAGGCGATGGCGCCGCGGCCGGCATTCTCGGGCGCCGCGTAGGCGGCCTGGATCGCCCGGGCCTCGGCGACCTCCGCCTCGCTCGGGCCGAACACCGCGTTCGCGGTCGCGATCTGGTCGGGGTGGATCAGCATCTTGCCGTCGAAGCCGCATTCGCGGCCGTGCGCGCATTCCGCGGCGAAGCCTTCCGCATCGCGAAAGGCGTTGTAGATGCCGTCGATGACGTCGATCTCGTAGGCGCGGGCGGCGACGATCGTCGCCATCAGCCAGGGCATCAGGGCGGCCCGGCCCGGTCCCCCCGGGCGGACGCGCGTGGCCTTGATCAGGTCGTTCGGTCCGAGCACGAGGCAGCCGAGGCGGCTGTCGACGTCCCGCGCCGCGCTGGCGATGTCCCCGACCTGAAGGATCGCCATCGGGCTCTCGATCATCGCCCAGAGGCGCGTCCGCTCCGGCGCACCGAGCCGCCGCAGCCGCGAGCCGACCGTGACGAGCCCGTCGGGTCCGGTCACCTTCGGCACCAGGATCGCGTCCGGACCGGCGGCCGCGAGCGCGACGAGGTCCTCGTCGCCGTGGGGACCGTCGAGGGGATTGATGCGGACGACGACCTCGCGTGGGCCGAAACTCTGCGCCCGCACGGCGTCGGCCACGGCCCCCCGCGCCTCGGCCTTGCGCTCGGGCGCGACCGCGTCCTCCAGATCGATCATGACGACGTCGGCGGGAAGCGTGCGGGCCTTCTCCAGGGCCCGCGCGTTCGAGCCGGGCAGGGAGAGCACGCTGCGACGGGGGCGGATCTCGGTCATGGCGTCGTCCTCGCACCGTCGGGCGACCCGCCGATACCGCTCCCGGCGCGGCGTTTCAAGGCGGCGGGTTCCCGCCTGCGACGCCGGTGAGATACGGGGTCACGGCGGCCAGCGGCCCCGAGGCGACGAGGCGGCCGGCATCGAGGACGTGCACGGTGTCGGCGCGGGCGAGGCTGGTGAGGCGATGCGCGATCAAGATGATCGTGCGGCCGCCCGCAAGGGTGGACAGCGCCTCCATGACGACGCCTTCGGTCTCGCCGTCGAGCGCGCTCGTCGCCTCGTCGAACACGATCACGTCGGGGTCGTGGTAGAGGGCGCGGGCGATGCCGATCCGCTGGCGCTGCCCGCCGCTGAGCCGGGCGCCCCGCTCGCCGACGCCCGCATCGTAGCCGCCGGGCAGGGCGGCCACCACCTCGTGCACTCCCGCGAGCCGGGCGGCGCGCTCGACGGCGCCGCGATCGACCCTCGCAGGGTCGACGCCGAGCGCGATGTTCTCGGCGACGGTGCCGTCGATCAGGAACACGTCCTGCGGCACGTAGCCGATGCGGTTCTGCCAGGCCGCGAGGTTCGTCGCATCCAGCGCCGTGCCGTCGATGCGGATCGTACCCGTGTCCGGCGTCAGGATGCCGAGCAGGAGCCCGACGAGGGTGGTCTTGCCCGAGCCCGTCCGGCCGACGAGGCCGATGGTCGAGCCCGCCGGAATCGTGAGCTCGATGTCGCGCAACGTCGGCCGGCCCGGCTCGTAATCGAACCCGACGCCCTCCATTCGGATGGCCTCGCGAAACGGCAGGCGCTCCGCGCTTCGCGCCACGGTGGGGCGCTCGCCTGCGAGCTCGTCCACCACGACCCGCACGGCCGGCAGGTAGAAGCGCAGCAGCGACAGGGAGAGATAGATGTTCTGGAAGGCCGGCAGCATGCGGTAGCCGGCGAAGGCGAACAGGCCGAGCAGCGGCAGCAGGCCGGCCGTATCGAGCCCCTGCGAGAGCGCGAACAGCACCACCGCGATGACCCCGCCGAAGGCGAGCGCCTCCATGACGAAGCGCGGGATCTGCCCCGTCAGCAGGCTGAGCGCGGTCGCCCTCGCATAGCCCCGGGCAGGGGCGTCGAAGCGCTCGGCGAAGGCGTCGGCGCGGCCGTAGAGCTTCAGCTCGGTCAGCGCGCCGAAGGTCTCCTGCACGACCCGGAAGCGCCGCTCGTTGTTGGCGACCGCGCGGGCGCCCAGCCGGGCGAGGCGCGCCCGCATGACGAGGTACAGGCCGACATAGAGGGAGCCGAAGCCGCCGCCGAGGATCAGCGCGAGGCGCGGCGCGTAGAAGAACAGGAAGCCGACGATCGCCAGGGCCGAGAACGAGCGGGAGGCGATGACGGTGCTCGGGGTCAGCACGCCGACGACGAGGCGATCCGTCTCGCTGAGCACGTTCTTGGCGAGCTCGGCGCTGTTGGCGCGGGCGAAGAACAGCCGCTCGCGCCCGACATAGGCGGCGAGCAGCCGCCTCGCGAGGCCGTAGCCGGTCAGGTTCGTGAAGAGCAGCGTCGCAAAGGTGAGCCCGGCATTGACGAGGCTCACGGTCAGGATCGCGAGGAGCGCGGCGAATCCGGTCGCCATCAGGAAGGTGCGGTCGTCGACCAGGCCGAGTTCGGCGCGGATGGAGGCCAGGTAGGGCACCCGGGCGGCCGCGCCCGGGTCGCCGACGAGGGTCAGGAAGGGCACCACCGAGGCGATGCCCACGACCTCGAACAGGGCCGCGAGCGCCAGGCCCAGTGCGATCAGCGCCAGCCGCCGACGGTCCCGCGGCCGCAGGATCCGGACGAGGTCGATCAGCGCGCGCATGAGGCGGCGCGCCCGGTCCGGGCCGTGACGGGGAGGGGGGCGTTCATCGGGGTCAAGCGAATAGAGCGCGGCCGGGCGTGAGTCCACGAAGCGGGGCGCCCGCCACGCGCCGCGTCGCGCGGCAACGATCATGCAAGTATTCGTCGAAACAAACTTGGCTATAAACCTCGACGCCGCATGCCATTCGCACGGCTCAGCTTGCCGGCGTCATATTCTCGCCGCTTCTTGCGCTATGCTGACCGCATTCTCGATCTCCCGATGTTTCGGAACGCTTCCCCCGCTGCTCTCGCGGTGCGGACGAGGTCGAGTGTTCTCTTGATTCGGAATGGGGCATGTCGAAGGTCTTGGCGGTGCTGGCGATCGGAGCCGGTCTGGTTTCTCCTCTGGCGCTGCCGGCCGCGGCCGGAGCGGGTGGCGACTACAACGGCACCTGGTCCGTCGAGCTCGTCACCGAGAGCGGCCTCTGCGACAGCCGCTACCGCTACTCCGTCGCCGTCAACGACGGCCAAGTTCGTCTCGTCGCCTCGGCCGACCGCGCCACAATGAGCGGCCGGGTCGGCCCCGACGGCACCGTCGGCCTCTCGGTCTCGAACGGCGCCGCAAGTGGCGCGGTCTCCGGCCGGCTGCAGGCGAGCTCGGGCGGCGGCACCTGGAAGGTGTCGCCTCTCTGCTCCGGGCGCTGGACGGCCCGCCGTCAGGCGATGCGGACCGCGCAGGCCGACTGACCAGAGCTACCCGGCGGCAAGCCAGGCGCGCGCCTCCTCGATCCGTGCGCGCTCGTAGACCCTAATCTGCGCCGGCGACAGCCGGCCGACGGTCTCGGCGAGGAGGCGCAGCCACTGTGCGTCCGACACCACGGCGACGTGGCTGATGCCCTTCATCATGGCCAGGCCGAGGCGCGGGTCCTTGAAGAAGGCCGCCGGTTCCATGCCCTCGAAGGCGCGGATGTCCTCGAGCAGGCGCAGCTTGCCCTTGTCGAGATCGGCCTTCAGGGCGGTGATCGCGGCATCCATTTCCGCGTCGGTGATCTTCCCGTCGACCACGATCTCCGCGACGTTGGAATCCGGCTTCTTCGTGTAGCTCAGCACCGCGTCCACTCCTTGTGCGTCCTCGGACGAGGGCGAGACTAGCACGCCTCACAGAAAACTCTGCGGGTCGACGTCGACCGACACCCGGACGTTCCCGCGGATCTTCGGCCCCTGCGCCAGCCAGTCGCGCAGGTAGCTCTGCAGGTTGATCGACCGCTCGGTCTTGACGAGCAGCCGGAAGCGGTAGCGGCCGCGGATGAGCGCGAGCGGCGCCTCGGCGGGGCCGAGCACCATCACGCCCGCGGGCGGGTCGGCGGCCCGCGCCAGCGCCTGCCCATGCTTCTCCGCCGCCTCCCGCTCGTTGGCGGAGACGATGAGCGCGGCGAGCCGTCCGAAGGGCGGCAGGCCGGCCTCCTCGCGGGCCGCAATCTCCTCCGCGTAGAAGCGCTCGGCATCGCCCGACAGCAGCGCCGCGATCACGGGGTGCTCGGGCTGGTAGGTCTGGACGAAGGCCCGCCCCGGCCTGTCGCCGCGCCCCGCCCGGCCGGTCACCTGCTGCAGGAGCTGGAAGGTGCGCTCCGCCGCGCGGGGATCGCCGGAGGTCAGCCCGACATCCGCGTCGAGCACGCCGACGAGGGTGAGGTGCGGGAAGTTGTGGCCCTTGGCGACCAGCTGCGTGCCGATGACGATGTCGCAGCCGCCCTCCGCCACGGTCTGCAATTCGCTCCGCAGCCGCTCGGCGCCACCGGGAAAGTCGCTCGACAGCACGATGACGCGCTTGTCGGGGAAGAGCTCGGCCACCTCCTCGGCGATGCGCTCCACGCCCGGCCCGCAGGCCGTGAGGTTGTCGAAGGTGCCGCATTCGCTGCAGGATTCCGGCCGGCGCTCGGCATAGCCGCATTGGTGGCAGACCAGCGCTCGGCGGAAGCGGTGCTCGACGAGCCAGGTCGAGCAGTTGCGGCAGCGGTAGCGATGGCCGCAGGCCCGGCAGAGGGTCAGGGGCGCGTAGCCGCGCCGGTTCAGGAAGAGGAGCGCCTGCTCGCCGGCCGCGAGGTTGCTCCGGACCGCGGCGACGAGGGGCGGCGCCAGGAAGCGCCCGCGCTCCGGCTTGTCGAGGCGCATGTCGATCGCCGCGATGTCGGGCAGGCGGCGCCCGCCGAAGCGCTCGGGCAGGCCGATGTGGGCGTAGCGCCCGCGCATCGCATTGACCCGCGTCTCGATGGAGGGGGTCGCCGAGGCGAGCACGATGGTGCAGCCCTCGATCCGGCCGCGGACCACGGCCATGTCGCGGGCGTGGTAATGGACGCCGTCCTCCTGCTTGTAGGCGGCCTCGTGCTCCTCGTCGACGACGATGAGGCCGAGCTCGGCGAAGGGCAGGAACAGGGCCGAGCGCGCGCCCACCACCACGGCGACCTCGCCCGCCGCGACGCCGGCCCGCAGCCGCTCGCGGCGCTTTCCGCCGATACCGGAATGCCAGGTGGCGGGCCGCACCCCGAAGCGATCGGCGAAGCGGTCGAGGAACTGCGCCGTCAGGGCGATCTCGGGCATCAGGATCAGGGCCTGGCGCCCGCGCCGGATGCATTCGGCGATGGCCTCGAAATAGACCTCGGTCTTGCCCGATCCGGTGACGCCTTCGAGCAGGATCGCGGCCGGCGCACTCGACCCTCCCCCCACTCGATCTCGGGCTTGCCCGAGATCGGCATCTTGGTGCCCAAGTCGGGCAGGCCCGACTTGGGTGGGGGAGGGTGGCCCTCGCCTCAGCGAGGGTCGGGAGAGGGGAGCACCGCCCTCTCCGGAGATGTTGCGGTCCCCTCTCCCGCCTGCTCCGCAGGCACCCTCCCCCGCAGAGGGGGGAGGGTTCAGGAACGCGATCAGCTTCGCTGCCGCCTCCGCCTGCGCCTCGGAGAGCGGCACCCGCGCGTGGTCGGGGTCGGGGGGCAGCGCCACGGGCTCGGGCTGAAGGGCAACGGTTTCGAGGGCGCCGTCGTCGATCAGCCCGTCGACGACGCTCAAGGAGACGCCGGCCGCCTTGGCGAGCGCGCTCTTGCCGTGCACGGCGCCGTCCGCCGCGACGGCGAGGACCTTGGTCCGTGCCGCTGTCGCCCGGGCCGGCGGCCTGCCCGCGGCCCGCACCCCCACGCGGATCGTCTCTGTGCCGGCGGCCTCGTCGGGCAGGCGCAGGGTCATGGCGAGCGCCGAGCCCTTCGGTGCCAGGGTGTAGCGGGCGAGCCAGTCGACGAGGCCGCGCAGGCCCGGGGCCAATGGCGGCACCTCGACCCGGCCCGTCACCGGCCGCAGGTTCGAGCCCGACGCGCTCTCGCCGACCTCCCAGACGACGCCGACGATCTCGCGGGGCCCGAGAGGCACCTGCACCACGTCGCCGGCCGCGAGCTCCAGACCCTCGGGCACCGCGTAGCTGTAGGCGCTCTCGAGCGCGAGCGGGATCAGGATCTCGGCGGTGCGAGGCATCGTGCGGGCGCTGGGTCGGTCATGGGCGGAATATATGCATGCCGCCCCGCTTAAGCGACCGGCCGGGCCTTGCCGGACCGCAGCGACAGGCCGATCGGCACGGCAAGGAGGCTGATCGCGGCCATGACCCAGAACCCGCCCGCGCCGAACCGGGCGTAGAGCGTGCCCGAGGCCAGCATCAGCACGGCGGAAGCCAGGCCCTGGCCGAAGGCACCGAAGAGCGTAAGGGCCGTCGTCCCGAGGCGCGCGGGCACGATCTGCGCGATCAGGCGCAGGCAGGCGAGGTGCAGGAGTGCGAAGGTGAGCCCGTGCAGGAGCTGCGTTCCGATCAGCGCCGGCAGGGCGGCGGTCGAGGCCATGACGCCCCAGCGCAGGGTGCCCGCCCCCGCGGCGAGCGCGATGGCCCCCGCCGGGCCGAGGCGGCGCAGGAGGAGGGGGCCGACGAGGAAGAAGACCACGACCTCGGCGGCGACGGAGACGGACCAGAGCAGGCCGGCGACGTCCGGGGTGATGCCGGCGCCCTCCCAGAGGATCATCGCGAAGGCGTCGTGCATCGCGTGCGCGCCGACCACGAGCCCGCCGACGAGGACGACGCGAGGGAAGCCGGAAATCGCGAAGACCGTCCGGAAGCCCTGCCAGAGCCCTTCGCGGGAATCCTCGCCCGACCGGAGGGTCCCGGCGGGAACCGTCAGGGCGACGAGGGCGGCGGCCCCGAACAGGGCACCGGCCGCCATGAGCGCGAAGGACAGGCCGTGGTCGCGCACGAACCAGCCGACGACGCTCGTCGCCAGGATGAAGGCGGCCGAGCCTGCGCCCCGCACCCAGCCATAGGTGAAGCCCCGCCCCGTCGCGGAGGCGGCGAGCGCCAGCGTGTCGGCGAAGGATCCGAGCGGCGCCGTCGCGACCGCGTAGGCGAGCCCGATCGCGAGAAGCGGCCAGAAGCCTTGCCCGGCGAGATGCAGGAGGGCCGCGGCGCCCGCGAACCCGGCGGCACCCGCGAGCAGCGGGCGGGTGGCCCCGCTTCGGTCGGCGAAGCGCCCGGCGAGGGGCGCGGCGATGAGCCGGACGGTCGTCGCGGCCGCGAGCGCGACGCCGATCTCTTGCGCGCTCAATCCGCCCCCCGCCAGCACGTTGGGCAGGAAGGGCGAGATGCTGCCGTAGGCGCCGTAGAGGGCCGCGTAGAGCAGGAGGTAGGGAGGGAGGGCGCTCGGTCCCGCCGCTCCGGGAGCCGTTCCGCCGATCGGCCCCGTCATGGCTGACATGCTCCCGCGGCATCGCGGATGGGTCGCGCGCCTGAATATCTTGCATGCCGGGGCGCGGGCGTCATTAAGGGCAGCCATCGATGATCCTGCCCCCGCTGTCTCGGGCCCGATCAAGAGCCGCGGCAGGACCATCGCCGAAACGCCGTTCTTCGTGCGAAAGGACGGGTTTTCGAGCCGGAACGGAGCATCGGACCCGTGAGCGACATCATGATCGCGGCGGAAGGCCAGTCCCGCAGGGAGCCGCCGCCCCGGCTCGAGATCCGCGCGATCAGCCGCCGTTTCGGCGACGTGGCGGCCCTCGACAGCGTCTCGCTGTCGATCCGCGCCGGCGAGACCGTGGCGCTGCTCGGCGATTCCGGCTGCGGCAAGAGCACGCTGCTGCGGGCCGTCGCCGGGCTGGAGCGACCGGATTCCGGGGAGATCCTCCTCGACGGCCGCCTCATCTGCGGGTCGGCGGGGAGCGTGCCGCCCGAGGCGCGCGGGGTCGGGCTGATGTTCCAGGACTACGCCCTGTTCCCGCACCTCACGGTGGCCGAGAACGTGCGCTTCGGGCTCGACCGCCGGCCGGGTGCCGAGGCGCGGAGCGTGGCGCAGGCGCGGCTCGAACAGGTCGGGCTGGCGCACCGGGCCGAGAGCTACCCGGGCACGCTGTCGGGCGGCGAGGGCCAGCGGGTGGCGCTCGCCCGCGCCCTGGCGCCGGGGCCGCGCATCCTGCTCCTCGACGAGCCCTTCTCGAACCTCGATCGGCGCACTCGCGACCGGGTCCGGGCCGACACTCTCTCCGTGCTGCGGACGACGCGAACGACGACGCTCCTCGTCACCCACGACCCGGAGGAGGCGCTGGGCCTGTGCGACCGCATCGCGCTGATGCGGGCGGGCCAGGTGGTCCAGGTGGGCAGCGGCGAGGATCTCTACCTGCGCCCCGCCTCGCGCTTCGTGGCGCGCTTCTTCGGCGAGCTGATCGAGGTGCCCGGCCGCTGCGAGGGCGGCCACGTCGCGACGCCGTTCGGACCCGTGCCGGCGCCCGGCTTCGCGCGCGGCGCGGCGGTGCTGACCTGCCTGCGCCCCGAGGCGATTCGTCTGACGAGCCCGGGGCGGGGCCTCGCCGGCCGCATCCTGAGCCGGCGCTTCCTCGGCGCGAGCGCCCTCTTCGAGGTCGCGGCCGAGGGATTGCCCGAACCGGTGCAGGTCGCCGTCCCGCATTCCGACATGCGCGCACCGGGCGACCGGGTCGGTCTCGAACTCGACGGCCACGGCCGGTTCATCTTCCGGGCGGAGGAGGCGTGATCTGGAGCGCCTACTTTAGATCAATACTAGACTGGGAATTTCAACTCAGTTTTTAACTGTTTTAAATCAAATACATCCTGCTTGCTCTTTGCCGCGCCCGATGCTTTGCAACGGCCCTCTTTTGGAGAAGGGTCGCACATCATGCTCGGTTGGGTTGCAAGGGTCGGTGCCTGTGGTGTCTTCGCGCTCGCGGCGCTCGGACATGCTCAAGCGGCCGAGGTCAACCTCTACACGACCCGCGAGCCCGGCCTGATCAAGCCGCTGCTCGACGCCTACAAGGCCAAGAGCGGCGTCACGGTCAACACCGTCTTCGTCGAAAAGGGTCTGGCCGAGCGCGTGGCCGCCGAGGGCGAGCGCGCCACCGCCGACGTGCTGATGACCGTCGACATCGGCAACCTGATCGAGCTCGTCGACCGCGACCTTGCCCAGCCGGTGCGCTCGGCGGCGCTCGAGGCGGCCGTGCCCGCCGCCCTGCGCGGCGCCGACGGGCGCTGGTTCGCGCTCTCGACCCGGGCCCGCGTGCTCTACGCCGACCGCGGCCTCAACGACCTCAAGGCGATCTCCTACGAGGACCTCGCCGACCCGGCCTGGAAGGGCAAGATCTGCCTGCGCGCCGGCCAGCACCCCTACAACACGGCGCTGATCGCCCACTACCTCGTCAAGCACGGCCCCGAGAAGGCGGAGGCCTGGCTGCGCGCGGTCAAGGCCAACCTCGCCCGCAAGCCCGCCGGCGGCGACCGCGACGTGGCCAAGGACATCCTCGCCGACATCTGCGAGATCGGGCTGGCCAATTCCTACTATGTCGGCCTGATGCGCTCGGGGAAGGGCGGCCCGGAGCAGGTGAAGTGGGGTGAGGCGATCAAGGTCGTGCTGCCGAGCTTCCAGGAGGGCGGCACGCACGTGAACATCTCGGGCGCCGTGGTCGCCAAGAACGCGCCGAACCGCGACGAGGCCGTGAAGCTCCTCGAATACCTCGTCTCCGACGAGGCCCAGGGCCTCTATGCCAAGGCCAATTTCGAGTATCCCGTGAAGGCCGGCGCCCCGATCGACCCGCTCCTCGCCGAGCTCGGGACCCTCAAGATCGACACCGTGTCGCTCGCCGAGATCGCCCGCAACCGCAAGGCGGCGAGCCTGCTCGTCGACAAGGTCGGCTTCGACAACTGATCGAACCCGCGATGCCAGCCACCGCGCATGCGCCGCGCATCGAGGACCTGATCGACGGGGCCGCGCGGCCGGCTGCTGGCTTCCGCCGCGCGGGTCCCCGCCTGCGCGCTGCGGCCTGGGGGGTGGGCGCGGCCGCCATCGCCCTCGTGGTGCTCAGCCCGCTCGCCTCCCTCGCCCTCTCGGCGGCGCAGGGCTCGGGCGAGCTCTGGCCGCACCTCGCCGCCCATGTCCTGCCGCAGGCGATCGCCGACACGGCCCTGCTGCTGCTCGGCGTCGGGCTGATGGTGATCGTGCTCGGCACGGGCGCGGCCTGGCTGGTCTCGGCCTACGACTTCCCGGGGCGTCGGCTGCTCGATGCGGGGCTGCTGCTGCCGCTGGCGGTGCCGACCTACATCATCGCCTACGCCTATCTCGACGTCCTCCACCCGATCGGGCCGGTCCAGACGACCCTGCGCGGCATCCTCGGCCTGACGAGCCCGCGCGACCTGTCCCTGCCGGAGCTGCGCTCCCTGCCGGGCTGCATCCTGCTGCTCGGCTTCGTGCTCTACCCCTACGTCTACCTGCCGACCCGGGCGCTCTTCCTGATGCAGGCGGGCAACCTGATCGAGGCGGCCCGCGCGCTCGGCGGCTCGCCGGCCGCGGTGTTCCGGCGCGTCGCCCTGCCGATGGCCCGGCCGGCGATCGCGCTCGGCGCCAGTCTCGCGCTGATGGAGGCGCTCAACGACATCGGCGCGGCCGAATTCCTCGGCGTGCGCACGCTCACGGTCCAGGTCTACGCGACCTGGGTGAACCGCTCCGACCTCCCCGGCGCCGCGCAGATCGCGCTGGTGATGCTCGTCGTGGTGATCGCGCTCGTGGCGGCCGAGCGCTGGGCGCGGCGCCGGAAGGGCTACGCCGCGACGGCGCAGCGCCCGCGCGCCATGGTCCGCCAGCGGCTCCGCGGCTGGGGAGCGCTCGCCGCGCTCCTCCTCGGGCTCCTGCCCATCGCCATCGGCTTCCTGATCCCGGCCGCCTATCTCGCGCATTCTGCCGCCCTGCGCATCGGCCGCTCGGGCCTGCCGGACACGCTGGGGCGGGAGGTGGTGAACACGGTCCTCTACGCGGGCATCGCGACGCTGATCGCGGCGGCGATCGGCTTCCTCGTCGCCGCGGGGCCGCGCCTCGTCGCGCGGCGGTTCGGCCAGGTGCTGATCCGGGTGGCGAGCCTCGGCTACGCGCTGCCCGGTACCATCCTCGCCATCGGCCTGCTCTCGCCGCTGGCCTTCGCCGATTCGGCGCTCGCCGCCGCGAGCAAGAGCCTGTTCGGCGCGGCCCCGGCGCTGATCGGCCTCGGGACCGGCGGGGCGCTGGTCATCGCCTATCTGGTGCGCTTCCTCGCCGTCAGCATCGGCACCTGCGAGGCGGGGTTGGCGCGGGTGCCCGCCTCTCTGCCGGACGCCGCGCGGATGCTGGGCCGCGGCCCCAGCGAGACCCTGCGGCAGGTGCAGCTGCCGCTGACTTGGCCGGCGCTGCTCAGCGGAGCGCTCCTCGTCTTCGTGGATTGTGTGAAGGAGCTGCCGGCGACGCTGCTCCTGCGCCCGCTCAACGTCGAGACCCTGGCGACGCATCTCTACGGCGAGGCGGCGCGGGGGACCTACGAGGATGGGACGGTGGCGGCGCTGCTCATCGTGCTCGTCGGGCTGATCCCGGTGGCCGTGCTGCTGCGGCTCGGGACGCCGGCGCGGGTGGAGGGGTAGGGATTCCTCTCTCCTCGACGCCTTTCTCCATCGTCGGCAACTGCGGATAGGGATGCCATTCAGGGCTCCCCTGCGGCGCCCCGGAATGACAAACGTTGCGGGTGGAAGGGCTCGTTCTGCCGGCTCCGCGTGAAACTGCGATCGAGAGGACCAGCAAAGGCACTTAGCTCCCTAGAAAATCCCGCAGGACCGTGGGCATCAGCTCCGGCAGATCCTCCGCGATGAGGCCCGGCCCGTGGCGCAGCCCGGCGTCGCCGTGGAGCCAGACCGCCGCGCAGGCGGCCTCGAAGGGCAGCATGCCCTGGGACAGCAGCCCGGCGATCAGCCCGGCCAGCACGTCGCCGGAGCCGGCCGTGCCGAGATAGGGCGTGCTGTGGTCGTTGATCGCGGCCCGGCCGTCGGGGGTCGCGACGATGGTGTCGGCGCCTTTCAGGACAAGGGTCGCACCGATGAGCGCAGCCGCCCGACGCGCCCGCTCCAGCTTGCTTGCGTCCGCTGCGACCGCCTCGGTGCCGGAGAAGAGCCGGGCGAACTCGCCCTCGTGGGGCGTCAGCACGGCGCTGGCGTCCCCTTCCGCGAGGTGGCTCGCGAGGAGAGGCGCCTGGCCCCGAAAGCTCGTCAGCGCGTCGGCGTCGAGGACGAGGCCGCGTCCGGCGGCGGCCGCCACCGCGACGAGGTCGCGGGTTCCCGCCGAGACCCCGAGGCCGGGCCCGGCGAGGACGACGTTGAGGCGCTCGTCGGTGAGGAGGTCGTCGAGGTCGTCCGGGGTTTCGCAGGGGCGCAGCATGATCGCGGTGAGCTGGGCGGCGTTCTCAGGCAGCGCCGAGGCCGGCGAGGCGAGGGTGACGAGCCCGGCTCCGACCCGCAGCGCGGCGCGGGCGCCGAGCCGGGCGGCGCCGGTGCGGTAGGCGGGCCCTGAGAGGACGAGGGCGTGGCCGCGGGTGTATTTGTGGCTTCCTGCATCGAGGCGCGGAAAGGCGGGCCCCCACAGATCGGGCCCGTTGCGGAAGACGGGCGGCTCGGCCGCCGCGTAGCCTGCCTCCAGCGCCGCCGTCCCGGTGCCGATCCTGGCGACGTGGAGGTGCCCGCAGCGCGACCGGCCAGGCTGGAGCAGGTGCCCGGGCTTGAGGGCCACGAAGGTGACGGTCTCGACGGCCTGGAGGGCGAAGCCGCGGATCGCGCCGGTATCCCCGTCGACGCCGCTCGGCACGTCGACCGCGAGCACCGGGACGCCGGAGGCCGCGACCCCCTCGAGGAGCACCCGGGCCGCGCCCTCGATGTCCCGCGCGAGCCCAGCCCCGAAGAGCGCGTCGACGACGAGCTCGAACCGGCCGATATCCGCGGGCGAGGCCGGGACGACCGAGCCGGTCCATTCCGCAGCGGCGCCGGCGGCGTCGCCCTTCAAGTCCGAGACCTCGCCGAGCAGGTGCAGTTCCACCTTGCGGCCTGCATCCGCCAGCACCCGGGCCGCGACGAAGCCGTCGCCGCCGTTGTTGCCCGGCCCGCACAGGATCAGGATCGGCGCATCGGGCGGGGCCAGCGCCTCGGCGCGCTCGGCCACGGCCCGCCCGGCCCGCCGCATGAGGTCGAGGCCGGCGGTCCCGCCCGCGATCGCCGTCGCGTCGACCCGGCGCATAGCCTCCACCGTGAGCAGCCGCATGGGCGTCTTCCTTCTCTCGCCGGTCTGCCTGCCGCCCGCTCAGGCCCTGCCTCGAAACCGGCCTGCCCGCCGCCGCCTGCCGAAACGATTTGCAGGGGCTGCACAGGCCTTGGGCCGTTTCCGCGCGGGCCGCTCCGAAACAACGTGGCGGATAGGCACTCGCGATGCTAGGAAATAGCTTGGATGCAACATCAGGTCAGGCCCATTCGGGATGAAGAAGATCGAAGCGATCATCAAGCCGTTCAAGCTTGACGAGGTGAAGGAGGCCCTCCAGGAGGTCGGCCTCCAGGGCATCACCGTGATCGAGGCGAAGGGCTTCGGCCGCCAGAAGGGCCATACCGAGCTCTACCGGGGCGCCGAATACGTGGTCGACTTCCTGCCCAAGGTGAAGCTCGAGATCGTGCTCGCGGACGCCCTCGTGGAGGGCGCGGTCGACGCGATCCGCAAATCGGCCCAGACCGGCCGCATCGGCGACGGCAAGATCTTCGTCTCGACGATCGAGGAAGCGATCCGCATCCGGACGGGTGAGACGGGGACGGACGCGATTTAAGCCTTGCAAGTGCCGGAGCCGCGGCGCGCAGGCGCCGGAACGTTCCGAACGCAGCGGAGATGTCTCGCGGCGGCCACCTCGCGGCAGGTGGCCCAACCGAATGTGGCAACGAGGACATGGCGGACCGGGATCGACCCCCTGCCGGCAGCAGGCCGGATCAGGCTCGATCGAGCTCGGCCCGCCGCCGGCGCTCCGCCTAGTAGCGGCGTTCGCTGCCCTCGCTCATTCCCCTTGCAACATAGCTGCCCGAGCGGGATTGCTGGCCGAAGATGAGCCAGGCGAGGCCGAAGCCGATGGCTCCGGCGATGACGAGGCCCGTCATCGTGGTGGCGTCCACCTCGCCGACCGCGCGCGTGCCCTGGCGGTAGGTGCGGGCACCGTAATCCGAGGCGTTGTCCCAGGTCTCCGAGGCCCGATCGGTCGCGTCCCGCAGCACGGATTTCGCCTGGTCTGCGAGGCCTGCACCGCTGCCGGACGAGCCGCCATTGTAGCTCGAACCAGACCGGCCGTCGGACCGTCCGAGCGGATCATGTGAGCGGATGTCTGCCATCGTCGGTTTTCTCCTGTGATCGCATCGCGCGCCTGTGAGCGCCTCGGCCGCCCCGTCGGCCGGCCTGGAGGAGGGCGCACGAGGGGAAAACCGCTTGCCGCGGGAGATGATCCCAAACCTCCGGGCGGCCTGTCGGGCCCCCATCGGTTTCGCCATCATGCCCGGCGCGCCGGGCCCCAGCTTCGCCGCTTCATCTACGGGCGATTCCCTGCAATAAGGGCGCGCTTTCGACTGCGGGCGTTCGCCGACCCGCGGCGCAACCACGGCTGAACGCCGCGACTCCAGGGAGAGGCTCCGGGATGGCTAAGACCGCTTCGCAGGTCCTGCAAGAGATCAAGGACAACGACGTCAAGTACGTGGACTTCCGGTTCACGGACCCGAGGGGCAAGTGGCAGCACGTCACCTTCGACGTCAGCCTCGTCGACGACGAGATCTTCCAGGAAGGCACGATGTTCGACGGCTCCTCGATCGCCGGCTGGAAGGCGATCAACGAGTCCGACATGCTGCTGATGCCCGACCCGGCCACGGCCTGCATGGACCCGTTCTACTCGGCCTCGACCATGTCGATCGTCTGCGACGTGCTCGAGCCTGCGACCGGCGAGCCCTATTCCCGCGACCCGCGCGGCACCGCCAAGAAGGCCGAGGCCTTCCTCAAGGCGTCCGGCATCGGCGACACGATCTATGTCGGCCCCGAGGCCGAGTTCTTCGTGTTCGACGACGTCAAGTTCGCCTCCGATCCCTACGAGACCGGCTTCAAGCTCGATTCGGTCGAGCTGCCGATCAACGGCATGACCGATTACGAGGGCGGCAATCTCGGCCACCGCGTCCAGACCAAGGGCGGCTACTTCCCCGTTCCGCCGCAGGATTCGGCGCAGGACATGCGCGGCGAGATGCTGGCCGCGATGCAGTCCATGGGCGTCAAGGTCGAGAAGCACCACCACGAGGTGGCGAGCGCTCAGCACGAGCTCGGCATGAAGTTCGACACGCTGACGCTGCTCGCCGACCACATGCAGGTCTACAAGTACTGCATCCACAACGTGGCCCAGAGCTACGGCAAGACCGCGACCTTCATGCCCAAGCCCGTCTACGGCGACAACGGCTCCGGCATGCACGTGCACCAGTCGATCTGGAAGGGCGGCAAGCCCTTGTTCGCCGGCAACAAGTACGCGGACCTCTCCCAGGAATGCCTCTGGTACATCGGCGGCATCATCCGCCACGCCAAGGCGCTCAACGCCTTCACCAACCCCTCCACGAACTCCTACAAGCGCCTGGTGCCGGGCTACGAGGCTCCCGTGCTGCTCGCCTATTCGGCGCGCAACCGCTCGGCCTCCTGCCGCATCCCCTGGACCAACAACCCGAAGGCCAAGCGCGTCGAGGTCCGCTTCCCCGATCCGATGGCGAACCCCTACCTCGCCTTTTCCGCCCTGCTCATGGCCGGGCTGGACGGCATCCTGAACAAGATCGATCCTGGCCAGGCCATGGACAAGGACCTCTACGACCTGCCCCCGCGGGAGCTGCGCAAGATCCCGACCGTCTGCGGCAGCCTGCGTGAGGCCCTGACCAACCTCGACAAGGACCGCGCCTTCCTCAAGACCGGCGGCGTCTTCTCGGACGACCTCATCGATTCCTTCATCGAGCTGAAGATGACGGAAGTGATGCGCTACGAGATGACCCCGCACCCGGTCGAGTTCACGATGTACTACTCGCAGTGAGCCGGCAGCCGGTCGAGTTCGAACCGGTCGCATCGGAAATGTGGTGAGGCGTGAGCGCCGGGGTCATCGAGACCCCGGCGCTTTCCGTTTCTTGGGCCGGCATAGATCAGCGTTGAGTTTACGGCCGGACGGTTGGACCCATACATGCGCAACACCTATGGCGTCGGAGTCCTTATCTTGCGTGATTCCGCGAGCAGGAACGGCTATCGCGTCCACACAGCCTATCCTCGAAACGACGGAGATTGAGATGCAGGCTTCGCCAGAGTTTCATAAGTTCGGTCGTCGGTTCATACAGGATATAGATTGGATCGCACCGACCGAGGAGGAGATGTACGACTTCGTTCTAAGCGATCTTATCGGCAAAGAACGCGCTCGTCTGCGTGAATTCATCGATCGTGCGCTTCAGGACGACGTGCCCGACGACGGGTTGATGCGGCTCTGGGATTCGGTCGATTCCGATATCTACTTCCCGACCGTCCAGAACCTGCGGGGATTGCTGCGGGGCGCGCGCGACCGGCTTTGACGTGCGGGTCCATGGAGCGCCGCGTGACCGAGGGGTGGAGCCGCGGTGTTTCCGCACCTCGTCGAGACTTTTGACCTACCCTCCGAGGCGGGTCAGCCGGTTGCCGCCCCTTGGACAGCCGGACCCTCTCACTTTAAGGCATGAAGCCGAAAGCACCCTGGCGGCATTCCGTGCTGTGGTCGTGGATGAGGCAACGCCCAAAATCCGTGAGAATGCTTTGCGCGGCATGGCGGGCGAGACTATTCGCAGGTCCATCTACGCGAACGCGATTGATACCCTGATCCCCGTCGCCCTTGCGCTCTTGCTTGCTTGGAACGGCTTGGACGTGATCGGCCGCAGATAGAAGGTAAGACCGCCGTCCGGCTGAAACCCCCACGGACGCTGCCATGCCCCATCTCGACCACCTCACCGTCATCGCCCCGACCCTGCGCGAGGGCGTGGACCACGTCCGCGACTGCCTCGGCCTCGACATGCCCTTCGGCGGCCGCCATCCGGAGATGGGGACCTACAACCACCTGCTCCGCCTCGGCGGCGACGTCTTCCTGGAGGTGATCGCCGTCGATCCCGAGGCGGCGCAGCCGGTCCATCCGCGCTGGTTCGGCCTCGACGAGGCAGCGCAGGTGCGGCGCGACTGGGATGCGGGACGCCGGCTCCGGACCTGGGTGGCCCAGACCCCGGAGCTCGACGCGATCCTCGGCCGGACGTGCCCGCTCCTCGGACGGAGCCGGCGCGTCTCGCGGGGCGACCGCGTCTGGTCCTTCGGCGTGCGGGACGACGGTGCGCTGCCCCTCGACGGACTTGCGCCTTGCCTCATCGACTGGGGCGAGCGCGGCTGCCCCGCTCCCGCCATGCCCGATCTCGGAGCCCGGCTGGCCTCCTTGGTGGTGGAGCATCCGGACCCCGCCGAGGTCGAACGTCGCTACGGCGACCTCGGCCTGACGGGCGCGATCACAATCCGGGCGGGGCCACGGTTCCGCTACGAGGCCGTCGTCGAGACGCCGACTGGCATCCGCATCCTGTCCTAGATGCGTCCTTCCCATGCCGGACGTGTTGCGGCAGCGCCGTTCAACCGTCAGGCGACGCGTTCCAGCGGCGGCAAGGCAGCCTCAGCGCGCGCGTCGTTCCGCGGGAGGGCCTCCGCGGCCGCGCCGTGGACGAGGCTCGCGAAGCGCTCGATAGGCTGGGGCCGGCCGAAGAAGTAGCCCTGCAGCTCGTCGCAGGCCTCGGCGATGAGGAAGTCCCTCTGATCGGCCGTCTCGACGCCCTCCGCGACGACGCCGATGCCGAGGTTGCGGCCGAGGCCGAGCACGGTGCGCACGATCACGGCCGCCTGCGGGCTCGATCCGACCTGGCCTACGAAGGACCGGTCGATCTTGATCTTGTCGAAGGGGAAGGCCTGCAGGGTCGCGAGCGACGAGTAGCCGGTGCCGAAATCGTCCATGGCGATGCTGATGCCGAGCGCCTTCAGGCGGCGGATCAGGCTCAGCGCCCGGCTCATGTCGGCGAAGATCGCGGTCTCGGTCACCTCGATCTCGAGCCGGGCGGGGGACAACCCCGTCTCCGTCAGGATGCCGAGGATGAGGTCGGGAAGATCCTCCTGCTGGAACTGGCGGGGCGAGAGGTTGACGGCGATCTTGAGGGGGTTGGCCCAGCGCGCCGCCTCGCTGCAGGCGGTGCGCAGGACCCATTCGCCGAGGGTCACGATCGTGCCGGTCTCCTCGGCGAGCGGGATGAAGGTCGAGGGCGGGATCGAGCCGCGGGAGGGATGCGTCCAGCGCACCAGGGCCTCGAAGCCCAGCACCGCGCCGGTCGTCGCCCGCACCTGCGGCTGGAAGTGCAGGTCGAGGCCCCCTTCGGCGATGGCGCGGCGAAGTTCGCGCCCGATGTCCCGGCGCCCGGCCTCGGCCTCGTCCATGGCGGGGTCGAAGATGCGATGGGTGTTCCGGCCCTCGGCCTTGGCGCGATAGAGCGCGAGGTCGGCGCGCCGGAACAGGAGCTCCTCGTCGAGGCCGTGATCCGGGGCGATGCTGAGCCCGACATCGACGACCTGGCCGTCGCAGGCCACGGGCTCGCCGACGGCCGCGATCAGATCGCCCGCGACGCGGTCGAGGAACGCGCTCGTCGGATCGCCGCCGATCAGGATGGCGAACTCGTCGCCGCCGAGGCGCGCCACGGCGTCGATGGAGCGGATGCGCGTGCGAAGGCGTTCGGCGATCTGCTTGAGAAGCTTGTCGCCCGCGAGGTGGCCCAGCGTGTCGTTGACGGCCTTGAAGCGGTCGAGGTCCAGGCAGAGCACGGCGCAGCGCCCGCCCGCCCGCGCGACCTCCGCCAGGGCGCCGTCGAGGAGCTCGTGGAAATGCGTGCGGTTGGTCAGGCCCGTCAGCCCGTCGTGCCGGGCCATGTGGGCGACCTGGCTCTCGACGGCCTTGCGCGCGGCGATGTCGATATGCGTTCCGACGATGCGGATCGGACGCTCCTGCGCATCGCGCTCGACGACCTTGCCGCGCGCCAGCACCCAGCCCCACCCGCCATCCTTGCACCGGAGCCGGTGCTCGCATTCGTAAGCCGGGGAGCGCCCCTCGAAATGCGCCGCCAGGTTCTCCTGGGCGCGCGGCATGTCCTCCGGGTGGACCAGGCGCTGCCAGGTTCCGATATGGCTCTCGAAGGCGCCGGGCTCGTAGCCGAGCAGCGTGAACCATCGATCCGAGAACCACGTCTCCCCCGTCGCGATGTTCCAGTCCCAGAGCCCGTCGCTGCCGGCATCGAGCGCGCGGGCCAGGCGCTCCTCGCTCGCGCGCAGCACGCTGCCCTGGGCGGCGAGGGCCTGGTTCACGCGGCGAAGATGTTCGGCGAACAGGCCGAGCACGCAGAACGCGAAGACAGCGAGCATCACGACCGCGATGCCGATGGCTAGGGCGCCGCGATCGAGGCTCTCGTCGGGCCGGCTCGCGCTCGGGTCCGGAACCGCCTGCGCCGCGCCCATGGCCACGAAGTGCAGGACCGCGATGCCACCGGTCAGGAGGATCGCCGCGACCGCCGCCGGATGGCGCGTCAGGTCGCGCGTGAACACGAGGAGGGACAGGCAGGTCAGGGCGATGCCGGCCGTGATCGCGAAGGCGACCAGCGCCTCGTCCCACGCGAAGCGGCCCGGGATCCTCACGCCGGACATGCCCGTGAAGTGCATCCCCGCCACGCCGAGGCCGAGGAGCACGCCGCTGCCGAGGACGATGGGGAGTCGGTTCGAGCTGCCGAGCAGCGCGAAGGCGCAGCAGGACGCGGCGATGGCGACGCCGAACGACACGAGGGTCAGGAAAGGATCGTAGCCGACGCCGAGACCCGGATCGTAGCCCAGCATCGCGATGAAATGCGTGCTCCAGGTGCCGGCCCCGGCGGCGATGCCCGCCGCGACCATTCAGACGAGGACGGACCATTCACGGCTCTGGCGCGCCTGGCCGAGAAGATAGAAGGTGATCTGGCACGACAACCAGCAGATGAAGGCCGAGAGCGGGATGACCCAGGCCTTATGCTCCACGGTCAGGCAGACAAGGGTCCGGTACATCGATCCGCGCCAAATTCCATGGTCACGGATGAGCGCATCCGAATCTTAAAGAATGTTGGACCCGAGCCGCAGAAGCATTTTCCGTCGTGACAGAGTCTTTGGAAATCTGCGGCGAATGCATCACGACAACGTATCGAAGCGCTAGCTAACCGGGCGGACGCGGGAGCCTCCGCACCGTCATGCGCCGGGGGAAACCTCGGCCGTAATCTGGTAACCTCGTCGGAGGATCGCGTGATTCCGCCGGTGGGAGACCTCCATGTCCCTCGTCACCCCTGTCATCCTCGGCTCGGTCCGCTCCGACCGCCAGGGCCTGCGCGCGGCCCGCTTCCTCATCGCGCAGCTGGAAGCGCTCGGACACGAGGCACCGCTGGTCGATCCGGCCGAGCTGAAGCTCCCGCTCCTCGACCGGATGTACAAGGAATACCCGAAGGGCGAGGCGCCGCGGGTGCTGGAGGATCTCGCGGTGCTCTATCGCCGGGCCGATGCCTTCGTCGTGGTCTCGGCCGAGTACAACCATTCGATCCCGCCGGCGCTCTCCAACACCCTCGACCATTTCCTCGAAGAGTATTTCTGGCGGCCCTCGGGCATCGTCTGCTACTCGGCCGGCCAATACGGCGGCGTGCGCGCGGCCATGCAGCTGCGGGCCATGCTGTGCGAGCTCGGCACGCCCAGCATCCCCTCGCTCCTGCCGATCCCGCGGGTGGGCAAGATGCTCGACGCGAACGGGCGGCCGCAGGAGGACTGGCTCGGCCGGTCGGCAGCGAAGTTCATCGGCGAACTGGTCTGGTACGCCGAGGCGCTGAAGGCGAAGCGGGCCGAGGGTGTGCCGTATTGAGAGGTCGCTCTGTCATTCCGGGGCCGCCCCCCGGAATGACGGGGGTGGTGGCGAGTCGTGGGCGTCCCGCGGAGCCGACATACCTGGTCACGACATCGTCGCGCGGACATTGCCCGCGCCGGCCATCGGTCCCATCTTGTGGGCATGGGCCGAGAGGCCGTCATTGTCGGCGCCCCTGCCGGCGCAACGAGCCCACCCCTTGGCCAAACGCATCGCAAAGCCTGTCCGCGAACCCGCGCTTCCGTCCCGCGAGCAGATCCTCGCCTTCATCGCCGAGTCCACCGACAAGGTCGGCAAGCGCGAGATCGCGCAGGCCTTCGGCCTGAAGGGCTCGGACAAGATCGAGCTCAAGCGCATCCTCAAGGAGATCGAGGCCGAGGGCGCAATCGAGCGCGGCCGCGGCGGCCTGGCGCCGTCCGGGCGGCTGCCGCCCGTCGTGCTGGCCGACATCAACGGGCGCGACCGCGACGGCGAGTTCCTGGCGGTCCCGGCCGAATGGGATGCCGCGAAGGGCCCGGCGCCGAAGATCCACGTCTCGTCCCCGCGGGCGGGCCGCAAGTCCGGCCGACCGGCGCCGGGCCTCAACGATCGCGTGCTGCTGCGCGTCGAGCCGACTGACGGTGGGCGCTATGCCGGCCGCGTCATCAAGGTGATCGGCAAGAACAAGGCCGAGGCCATCGGCATCTACCGCGCCGGTCCGAAGGGCGGCCGCATCATTCCCGTGGAGAAGCGGGCGCAGGGGCGCGAGATCGAGATCCCTGCGGGCGAGGAAGGCGAGGCGCGCGACGGCGATCTCGTCAGCGTCACGGTCCAACGCGAGACCCGGTTCGGGCTGCCGCAGGGCCGGGTCTCCCAGCGGCTGGGCTCGCTCGGCTCGGAGAAGGCGGTGAGCCTGATCGCGCTTCACCTCCACCACATCCCGCACGTCTTTTCCGCCGACACCCTGGCCGAGGCCGATGCCGTGAAGCCGGCGGGCGCGAAGGGCCGCGAGGATTGGCGCGACGAGCCGCTGCTCACCATCGACCCGCCCGACGCCAAGGACCACGACGACGCGGTGATGGCGCTGCCCGACGCCGACCCGGAGAACCCCGGCGGCTTCGTCGTCACCGTGGCGATCGCCGATGTCGCGGCCTATGTCCGCCCCGGCTCAGGCCTGGACCGCGAGGCCTTGATGCGCGGCAACTCGGTCTACTTCCCCGACCGCGTCGTGCCGATGCTGCCCGAGCGCATCTCGAACGACCTCTGCTCGCTCCGCGAGGGCGAGGATCGGCCGGCGCTCGCGGTGCGCCTGACCATCGGCGCCGACGGCGTGAAGCGCCGTCACAGCTTCCACCGCGTCGTGATGCGCTCGCGCGCCAAGCTCGCCTATGCGCAGGCGCAAGCCGCCATCGACGGGCACCCGGACGAAAAGACCGGCCCGCTCCTGGAGCCCGTGCTGCGCCCGCTCTGGGCGGCCTACGCGGCGCTCAAGGCCGCGCGCGACAAGCGCGGGCCGCTCGCCCTCGACCTGCCCGAGCGCAAGGTGCTGCTGACGCCCGACGGCGCCGTCGATCGGGTGATCGTGCCCGCCCGCCTCGACGCGCACCGGCTCATCGAGGAGTTCATGATCCAGGCGAACGTCGCCGCCGCCGAGACCTTGGAGGCCGCCAAGCAGCCGCTGATCTACCGGGTTCACGACGAGCCGGCGCTGGAGAAGATGCGCGCCCTCGGCGAGGTCCTCGCCTCCATCGGCATCAAGCTGCCGAAGGAGGGCGCGCTGCGGCCGGCCCTGTTCAACCGCATCCTCGGCTCGGTGGCCGAGACCGAGCACGCGACCTTCATCAACGAGGTCGTGCTGCGCAGCCAGGCGCAGGCCGTCTACGCGGCGCAGAACCTCGGGCATTTCGGGCTGAACCTGCGCCGCTACGCGCATTTCACCTCGCCGATCCGCCGCTACGCCGACCTGATCGTGCACCGCGCGCTGATCAGCGCCTGCCGGCTCGGCAAGGACGGCCTCTCGTCCGACGTCACCGTGGGCATGCTGGACGGGATCGGCGAGCAGATCTCGGCGGCCGAGCGCCGGGCCATGGCGGCCGAGCGCGAGACTATCGACCGGCTCATCGCCCATCACCTCGCCGACCGCGTCGGCGCGACCTTCAACGGCCAGATCTCGGGCGTGACGCGCTCGGGCCTCTTCATCAAGCTCGACGAGACCGGCGCCGACGGCTTCGTGCCGATCTCGACGCTCGGCGCCGAGTACTACCGGCACGACGAGAGCCGGCACGCGCTCGTCGGCGAGCGTAGCGGCGAGACCCACCGCCTCGGCGACCGGGTCGAGGTCAAGCTCGTCGAGGCCGCGGCGGTGGCCGGGGCGCTTCGCTTCGAGCTGCTCTCCGAGGGGCAGTCGCGGCCCCAGCAGGCTGGCGGTCGCGACAAGGGGAGGCCCGGGCCCCGGCGCGGCGTTCCGGGCCGCCCGCCCGGCATCCGCAACAGTGGCTCGCGCCATCGCGGCGCGCGGCGGTAGAATTTGGCGCCTCTCCTCCTCCTGTGGGGAGGACCTGGAGGTGGGGGTGATTCTGCTTGGTGACCGGCAGGGTCGCCCAGCCACCCCCACCCTCAATCCCTCCCCACAAGGGGGAGGGACGCGCGCTACGGGAAGGAAGAATGAGGCTATCGCGGTGACGGCGACACACACCCTACCGGCCCCGCGCACCGGCATCGTCCGGTCGATGGCCCGCGGCTTCCTCGGCCGCTGCCCGCATTGCGGCGAGGGCCGCGTCTTCGGCCGCTTCCTCAAGGTGGCGCCGGACTGCACGGCCTGCGGGCTCGAACTGCACCATCATCGCGCCGACGACCTGCCGCCCTACGCGGTCATCTTTATCGTCGGGCACGTCGTCGGCTACGTCATCCTCGAGATGGAGATGAATTACGACGTGCCGCTCTGGTTCCAGCTCACCTTCTGGCCGTTGGCGACCCTCGGCTCGGCGCTCGCCCTGCTGCAGCCGGTGAAGGGTGCCGTAGTCGGGCTGCAATACGCGCTTGGCATGAACGGCTTCGCCAAGCTACCGGGCACGGGCGGCGCCGCTCCGGCGCGGCCCGAGGACCCACAGCGTGACCCGAGCGACGACCGAAGCCCAACGGGAAGCCCAGGCCTCGGTCGCGCCTGACCCGGCCGCGGCGGCCAAGCGCCTCCGCCCGCGCGACGCCGCGACCCTGATCGTCCTCGACCGTAGCGGACGAAAGCCCAAGATCCTGATGGGCCGGCGCAATCCGAGCCTCGCCTTCATGCCCGGCAAGTTCGTCTTCCCCGGCGGCCGCATCGAGCCGGGCGATCGCCACATGGCGGTCACGGGCGCCCTGTCGGCCCGCGACGAGGCGGCGCTCAGCGCGCAGGTCGTGCGCCCGCCGCATCGGCTCGGCCGCGCCCTGGCGCTCGCGGCGATCCGGGAGACCTACGAGGAGACCGGCCTGCTGCTCGGGACGAAGGAATACGGCCCGCCCGACGAGGTGCCCGCGGGGATCTGGGAAGCGTTCCGCGAGGCCGGCGTGCTGCCGGATCTGGAGGCGGTGCATTTCGTGGCCCGCGCCATCACCCCGCCGAAGCGCCCGCGCCGCTTCGACACCCGCTTCTTCGCCGTCGACCGCCGCGCCGTGGCGGCCGAGACGCCCGACATCGTCGGGGAGAGCGCCGAACTGGTCGAGCTCGCCTGGGTCGGATTCAAGGAGGCACGCGGCCTCGACCTGCCGCGGATCACCGGCGTGATCCTGGAGGACCTGGAGGCCCAGGTGGAGGGCGGCTTCGCGCCCCACCGGACGATCCCCTTCTACTTCGAGCGCTACGGGCGCGGAGAGCGGCGGGTCCTGTAGGCGGTACGGCCGAGGAGCACGCCCCTCCCCCTTGTGGGGAGGGGTAGGGGTGGGGGTGGTTCCGCCTGGTGAGCGGCAGGGTCACCCAGCCACCCCCACCTCCGGCTCCTCCCCACAAGGGGGAGGAGAGGCGCCTGACGGAACCGTCTCTGCGCGGCCTCCGTTGGACTCCACAAGTCACCGAGGAGTCCATGTCATGTTGAAGGGTGGTCTACTTTGGCTGATCGGCATTCCGCTGCCGATCATTCTTCTCATCTACTTGTTCACCAATTGGCTGCGCTGAGCGCGGACCTGATCATTCGGCCGCGACGGCGAGGTATCGTGCGGGATCGTAATTGAGGATCGGACCGAGCCAGCGCTCGACGGCCGGGATGTCCATGCCCTTGCGGGCGGCGTAATCCTCGACCTGATCGCGCTCGACCTTGGCGACGCCGAAGTAATGCGCCTCCGGATGGGCGATGTAGAGGCCCGACACCGACGAGCCCGGCCACATCGCGTAGCTTTCGGTGAGCTTCACGCCGATCCGCGACTCGGCCTGGAGCAGGTCGAACAGCGTGACCTTCTCGGTGTGGTCGGGCTGCGAGGGGTAGCCGGGCGCGGGACGGATGCCGGGATACTCCTCCTTGGCAAGCTCGTCCGGGCTGTAGGCCTCGTCCGGCGCGTAGCCCCAGAACTCCTTGCGCACGCGCTCGTGCATGCGCTCGGCGAGCGCCTCGGCGATGCGGTCGGCCAGCGCCTTGACCAGGATCGAGCGGTAATCGTCGTTGGCGCGCTCGAAGCGCTCGGCGATGCGGACCTCCTCCAGCCCCGCCGTCACGACGAAGCCGCCGACATAGTCGGGCACCCCTTCAGGACCCACGAAATCCGACAGGCAGGTATTGGCGCGCCCGTCGCGCTTCGTGAGCTGCTGGCGCAGCCCGTGGAAGGTCGCGAGCGTCTCCGAGCGGCTCTCGCCCGTGTAGAGCGCGATGTCGTCGCCGACGCTGTTGGCCGGCCAGAAGCCGAGGATCGCCTTCGGGTTGAACCAGCGATCCTCGACGATCTGCTTGAGCATCGCCTGCGCGTCGTCGAACAGGGCCTTGGCGGCAGGTCCCTGCGCCGGATCCTCGAAGATCGCGGGGTAGCGGCCCTTGAACTCGTAGGTCTGCAGGAAGGGCGTCCAGTCGATGTAGGGCACGAGGTCGGCGACCTCGTAGGTGCGGAACACCCGCGTGCCGGTGAAGCTTGGGCGCGTCGGCCGGTAGGCCGACCAGTCGATCCGGAACGGGTTGGCGCGGGCCTTGGCGAGCGGCAGGCGCTGCTTGTCGGCCTCCCCGCGGGCGTGGGCGTCGGCGACCTTGCGGTACTCGGCGCGGACCTTCTCGATCGTCGGCCCCCGGGTCTCCTTCGAGAGGAGGCTCGACACCACGCCGACCGCCCGGCTCGCATCGGTGACGTAGACCGCCTGGCCGCGCTCGTAGGAGGGATGGATCTTCACGGCCGTGTGGACCCGGCTCGTGGTGGCGCCGCCGATGAGGAGCGGCACGTCGAAGCCCTCGCGCTCCATCTCGGCGGCGACATGGACCATCTCGTCGAGGGAGGGCGTGATCAGCCCCGACAGGCCGACGATGTCGACGTTCTCCTTGCGGGCGACGTCGAGGATCTTGGCGGCCGGCACCATCACGCCGAGGTCGATGATCTCGTAGTTGTTGCAAGCGAGCACGACGCCGACGATGTTCTTGCCGATGTCGTGGACGTCGCCCTTCACCGTCGCCATCAGCACCTTGCCGGCGGCCTGGCGCTTGCCGTCGCCGCCATTGGCGAGCTTCTCAGCCTCCATGAAGGGCTCGAGATAGGCCACCGCCTGCTTCATCACGCGGGCCGACTTCACCACCTGCGGCAGGAACATCTTTCCTGAGCCGAACAGGTCGCCGACCACGTTCATGCCGGCCATCAGAGGGCCCTCGATGACGTGGAGCGGTCGCTCGGCTTGGCTCCGCGCCTCCTCGGTATCGGCCACGACGTACTCGGTGATGCCGTTCACCAGGGCGTGCTCCAGGCGCTTCGCCACAGGGGCGTCTCGCCAAGCCAGGTCGGCCACCTTCGCCTGGACGCCGCCGCCGGACTTGAAGCGCTCGGCGGCCTCCAGCAGGCGGTCGGTGGAATCGTCGCGACGGTTGAGGACGACGTCCTCGCAGAGCTCGCGCAGCTCCGGCGGCAGCTCGTCGTAGATCGCGAGCTGGCCGGCATTCACGATGCCCATGTCCATGCCGACCTTGATCGCATGGTAGAGGAACACCGCGTGCATCGCCTCGCGCACCGGCTCGTTGCCGCGGAAGGCGAAGCTGAGGTTGGAGATGCCACCCGAGATATGGGCGTGGGGCAGCGTCTCGCGGATGATGCGCGTCGCCTCGATGAAGGCGACGCCGTAGCCGTTATGCTCCTCGATGCCGGTGGCCACCGCGAACACGTTCGGATCGAAGATGATGTCTTCCGGCGGGAAGCCGACCTCCTCGGTCAGCACCTTGTAGGCCTTCGTGCAGATCTCGACCTTGCGCTCCAGCGTGTCGGCCTGGCCCTGCTCGTCGAAGGCCATGACGACGACGGCCGCGCCGTAGGAGCGGCAGATCCGCGCGTCCTCGATGAACTTCTCGACCCCCTCCTTCATGGAGATCGAGTTCACGATGGCCTTGCCCTGCACGCATTTGAGGCCGGCCTCGATGACGTGGAACTTCGAGGAATCGATCATCACCGGCACGCGGGCGATGTCGGGCTCGGCGGCGACGAGGTTGAGGAACTCGACCATCGCCTTCTCGGAATCGAGCAGGCCCTCGTCCATGTTGACGTCGATGATCGAGGCGCCCGCCGCGACCTGGTCGCGGGCGACGTCCAGGGCCGCCGCGTAGTCGCCGGCGGTGATGAGCTTGCGGAACTTGGCCGAGCCGGTGACGTTCGTGCGTTCGCCCACGTTCACGAAGGGGATCTCCTTCGTCAGCGTGAAGGGCTCGAGGCCCGAGAGCCGCATTAGGCGCGGCACCTCGGGGATCGTGCGGGGCTTGCAGCCCTCCACGGCCTCGGCGATCGCGCGGATGTGGTCCGGCGTTGTGCCGCAGCAGCCGCCGACCATGTTGACGATGCCGCCCTGCGCGAACTCGCCGACGAGCTTGGCCATCGCCTCCGGACTCTCGTCGTAGAGCCCGAACTCGTTGGGCAGGCCGGCATTCGGATAGGCGCAGACCAGCGTGTCGGCGATGCGCGACAGCTCGCTGATATGTCCGCGCATTTCCTTGGCGCCGAGCGCGCAGTTGAGGCCGATCGTGAGCGGCGCCGAATGGCGCAGCGCGTTCCAGAACGCCTCCGGCGTCTGGCCCGAGAGGGTGCGGCCGGAGAGATCGGTGATCGTCCCCGAGATCATGATCGGCAGCTTCAGCCCACGCTCGTCGAAGACCTGCCAGGTCGCCGCCACGGCGGCCTTGGCGTTGAGCGTATCGAAGATCGTCTCGATCAGGATGAGCTCGGCGCCGCCATCCATGAGGCCGCGGACCTGCTCGGCATAGGCTTGGCGGACCTCATCGAAGGTCACGGCCCGGTAGCCCGGATTGTTCACGTCGGGCGAGATCGAGAGCGTGCGGTTCGTCGGGCCGATGGCGCCGGCCACGAAGCGGCGGCGGCCGTCCCTCTCCTCGGCGAGCTTGGCCGCCTCGCGGGCGAGACGCGCGCCCTCCGCGTTCAGCTCGTGGATGATCGATTCCATGCCGTAATCGGCCTGGGCGATGGTGGTGCCGGAGAACGTGTTCGTCTCGCAGACGTCGGCGCCGGCGAGGAAGTAGTCGAGGTGGATCTGCCGGATCGCGTCGGGCTGAGTCAGGATCAGGAGGTCGTTGTTGCCCTTCTGGTCATGGCCGTGGTCGCCGAAGCGCGACCCGCGAAAGTCTTCCTCCGTGAACTTCAGCCGCTGGATCACAGTCCCCATTGCCCCGTCGAGGACGAGGATTTTTTCTTGGGCGCGCTGGCGAAGCGCCGCTTCGATTTCGGTGCCGTCGACGGGGCGGAGATCGGTCATGAAGTCTCTCGGGTATGTTCCGGGATGTCCCCTCCCCCTTGTGGGGAGGGGTCGGGGGTGGGGGTGGCTGGGCGACCCTGTGTCGAGGCCACCGGAACCACCCCCACCTCCCACTCCTCCCCACAAGGGGGAGGAGAGGCGCTTCATCGTCAGACTTGGCTCAAGCCGCCTTCGCCGCCGCCACCTTCGGCGCCTGCGAGCGCAACCCCAGGAGATGGCAGATCGCGTAGACGAGGTCGGAACGGTTCATCGAGTAGAAGTGGAAGTCGTTGACGCCCTCGTCGACGAGGTCGAGGACCTGCTCGGCCGCCACCGCCGCGGCGACGAGGCGGCGGGTCTCGATGTCGTTGTCGAGGCCCTCGAACCGGGCGGCGAGCCAGTAGGGCACCGAGGCGCCGGCCCGGCGCGCGAAGTTCGTCGCCGCCTTGAAGTTCTGCACCGGCAGGATGCCCGGGATGATCGGGATGTCGATGCCGGCCGCACGAACCTTGTCGCAGTAGCGCAGATACACGTCGTTCTCGAAGAAGAACTGCGTGATCGCCTGGTCGGCGCCGGCATCGACCTTGGCCTTCAGAGCGTCGATGTCGGCGTCGAGCGTGGACGCCTCGGGATGCTTCTCGGGATAGGCGGACACGGAAACCTTGAAGTCCCCGATGCGCTTGATGCCGGCCACGAGGTCGGCCGTCTGCGCGTAGCCGCCGGGATGGGGCCGGTAGGCGGTGCCGAGCCCGTCCTGCGGGTCGCCGCGCAGGGCCACGATGTGGCGCACGCCGGCATCCCAGTAGGACTGGACTACCGCGTCGATCTCCTCGCGGGTAGCGTCGACGCAGGTGAGGTGGGCGGCGGGCTTGAGGCTCGTCTCCTTGATCATCCGGGCGACGGTGTTGTGCGTGCGCTCGCGGGTCGAGCCACCGGCGCCGTAGGTCACCGAGACGAATTTGGGCTGCAGCGGCGCCAGGCGCTCGATGGAGGCCCAGAGGATCGCTTCCATCTCGTCGGTCTTGGGCGGGAAGAACTCGATCGAGACCTGGATCGGACGGTAGCCGTCGCGGCTGGCGCGGTGCTGGGAGGCTGTGGGCATCGGGGTATCCTCGGGTGGGTTCGTATCGGACGGGCGGCGGGGCCGCGATGTCAGGCGACGGCGCGCGCCGCCTCGGGATGGATGGCGGCCGCGGTCTCGGCCGCGAGCCAGAGGGTGACGGTGAGCTGGTGGGCGGCGACGCCCGTCGGGACGAGGTGGCGGGTCTCGACGGCGCCGAGACCGGCATCGGCGAGCCAGCCGGAGACCTGCTCCGCCGAGAAGCCGAGGCGCCGATGCGCCTGCGCCTCGCGCAGGAATTCGAGGTCGTGCGGCGCGAAGTCGACGACGAGGAGGCGCCCCCCCGGGGCGACGAGCCGCGCGGCCTCGCGCAGGGCTCGGGCCGGCTCGTCGAGATAGTGCAGGACTTGGTGCACGAGGACGAGATCGAAGCTGCCGCGGCCGAAGGGCGGCGCGTGGATGTCGCCCTGGCGCAGATCCACGCGGGACAGGCCCGCGCGCTCCAGATTCGCCCGGGCGACCGAGAGCATGGCGTGGTTCGAATCGAGGCCGACGGCGCGGACCGCGCGGCCGGCGAGCAGCCCCAGCATCCGGCCGGTGCCGGTGCCGAGATCGATCAGGCTCTGCACGGGCCGCGGCCCCAGCACGTCGAGCACCGCCGCCTCGACGGTGGCCTCGGGCACGTGGAGCGACCGGACCTGGTCCCATTTGGGCGCGAGCCGGGCGAAGAAGGCCTGCGCGGCTTGCGCCCGCTGCGTCCGCACGGCATCGAGGCGCGCCCGGTCCTCGGACAGGGGCGGGCGGCCCCGCTCCAGGCCGGCGATCAGCGGATCGACGAGGCCCGACCGGCTCTCCACCAGCCGGAAGAAGGCCCAGGCGCCCTCGCGGTGACGCTCGACCAGCCCGGCCTCGACGAGGAGCTTGAGGTGGCGCGAGATGCGCGGCTGCGACTGGCCCAGGATGTCGGTGAGATCGGAGACCGAGAGCTCGCCCTCCGAGAGCAGGGCGAGGATGCGAAGCCGCGTCTCCTCGGCAGCCGCCCGCAGCACGCCGAGGGCATCGGCGAAGGGAGTTCGGCTGCTATCGGGGCTGCTCACTTCAGACATAAAGATATCTTTATATCCAAAACCGGCACCGGGCAAGCGGCAATAGCGGGGTCAGATCTCTTGATCGGCCCACAGCCACGCCGCACCTCTGACCCCCGAGGCGTCGCCGTGGAGGCTCTCGCGGATCGGGGTGTCGAACCCGTCCGAGAACACGTGCGGCGCCGTCGCCCCGGGCAGCCCTGACAGGATCTCGGGGACGCGCGAGAGGCCGCCGCCGATGACGATGACGTCGGGGTCGAGCAGGTTGACGACGTGGGCGACGGCGCGTCCCAGGCGGTCGAGATAGGCGGCGAAGGTGCCGCCCGCCGCCGGATCTCCGGCGCGCATGGCCTCGATCACCGCCTCGGCGCGCAGCGCCTGCCCGGTCCGGCGGGCGTGGTCGGCCGCAAGGCCGGTGCCGGAGACCCAGGTCTCGATGCAGCCGTGGCGGCCGCAATAGCAGGCCGGCCCCGGCCGCTCGTCGGCGCGCGGCGAGGGCAGGGGATTGTGGCCCCATTCGCCGGCGATGCGCTGGCGTCCGGGCAGGGCCCGGCCGTCGATCGCGATCCCCGAGCCGGCGCCGGTGCCGAGGATGATTGCCCAGACGAGGCTCGAGCCCGCGCCCGCCCCGTCGACCGCCTCCGAGACCGCGAGGCAGTTGGCATCGTTTTCCACCCTCACCTTGCGGCCGATGGCCTGTTCGAGATCCGCATCGAAGGGCCGGCCGTTGAGCCAGACCGAGTTCGCGTTCTTGACGAGGCCGGTGCGCGGCGAGATCGCGCCCGGCATGCCGATCCCGACGCTGGCCGTCCCGCCGGCGTCGGCCTCGAGCCGGGAGACCAGGCCGGCGATGGCGTTGAGCGTCCCCGCGTAATCGTCCCGCGGCGTCGCGATCCGCGCCTCGGCCCGGGTGGCGCCGGACGCGTCGAGGACGATCCCGGCGATCTTCGTGCCGCCGAGGTCGATCCCGAGGCGAAGGGGCGGGCTCACTCGGCCGCGGCGACCTTGGCGCCGGGCGCGCCGGCATCCTTCGGTGCGCCGGTGTTCACCGGCTCGGGCGCATGGTCCGAGATGTCGGTGCCGATGGCGAGCGGGTTCGCCATCACCTCGTTGAGCTTCGTCGCATCGAGCTCACCCTCCCAGCGGCTGACCACGACGGTGGCGACGCCGTTTCCGATGAGGTTGGTCAGCGCCCGGCACTCCGACATGAACTTGTCGATGCCGAGCACCAGGGTCATGGCGGCGACGGGAACCGGGTTGTTCGGGATGGCGGCGAGCGTCGCCGCGAGCGTGACGAAGCCGGCGCCCGTGACGCCCGAGGCGCCCTTCGAAGTGAGCATCGCCACGAGGATGATCGTGGCGTACTGGCCGAAGGACAAGTCGGCGCCCACGGCCTGCGCCAGGAACAGGGTCGCCAGGGTCATGTAGATGTTGGTGCCGTCGAGGTTGAACGAGTAGCCCGTCGGGACGACGAGGCCGACCACCGAATCGGAGCAGCCGAGGCGGCGCATCTTGGTCATGATGTGCGGCAGCACGGTCTCCGAGGACGAGGTGCCGAGCACGATGAGCAACTCGTCCTTGATGTAGGCGAGGAACTTGACGATCGAGAAGCCGGCGACCCGGGCGATGCCGCCCAGCACGACGAACACGAACAGCGCCGCGGTGACGTAGAAGGTGCCGACCAGCCAAGCGAGGTCCACGACCTTCGTGATGCCGTACTCGCCGATGGTGAAGGCCATCGCCCCGAACGCCCCGATGGGCGCGAGCTTCACGATGAGCCCGATGATGCGGAAGAAGATCTGTCCGGCCGTGTCGATGGCGTGGCTGATCCCCTCCGCCTTCTGACCCATGCCGGTGACGACGATGCCGGTGAGGAACGAGATCAGCAGCACCTGCAGCAGGTCGCCGGTGGCGAAGGCGTCGAAGAAGCTCTTCGGGATCAGCGCCATGATGTGGCCGACCACGCTGTCGTCGGCCGCGGCCTTGGCATATTTCTCGACCGACTTCCCGTCGAGCTTCGTCGGGTCGGCGTTGAAGCCGGCGCCCGGCTGCACCAGCTCGCCCACGGCGATGCCGATGAGCAGCGCCAGGGTGGACACGATCTCGAAGTAGATCAGCGCCTTGAGGCCGACGCGGCCGACCTTCTTGAGGTCGCCGATCGAGGCGATGCCGTGGACGATGGTGCAGAAGATGATCGGCGCGATCATCATCTTGATCAGCGCGATGAAGGCGTCGCCCATCCACTTGAAGGACTTGCCCGTCTCCGGCGCCAGGTAGCCCACGAGCACGCCGAGCGCGATCGCGATCAGAACCTGGATGTAGAGCACCTTGTACCAGGGCTCGCGCGCGGCGGACGCGGAGGGGCTTGCGGCCGTGCCGGGCGTCGTCGTCTGGGCCATGTTTCCTCACCCGCGCACGGTGTCGTGCATCGTTTTCGGCCCCCGCGTGCAAGACGCTACCGAAGTTGTACGGCGCGCTGAACGCCGGATCGGTAGTCGGACTTCAGTTTCCTGCGAGCGAAAATTGTGCAGGGCGCCCCCGTGGCGCTGTCGCCGGGCGGCGCTGGCGCACATGCTGTCCGAGCGTTCCGCACCCGGAGAACGGCCGCTTCCGTGCCCCCGCGCTTCCTGCTCACTTCCGTCCTCGCAAGCGTCGCGCTGTCCCTCGCGACGCTTGCGCCCGCCTCGGCGAGCGTCGTGGCGCGCATCGATCAATCCGTGCAGCGGATGCGCGTCTACCTCGACGGCCGCCTCGCCCACGATTGGCCCGTCTCCACGGCGCGCGAGGGCTACGTCACCCCCAACGGGCGGTTCCGGGTCGGGCGGATGGAACGGATGTGGTACTCGCGCCGCTATCACGGCTCGCCGATGCCGCACGCGCTGTTCTTCCGGGGCGGCTACGCCATCCACGGCACCGGCGAGATCCGCCGGCTCGGCCGCCGCGCAAGCCACGGCTGCGTCCGTCTCAGCCCCGGGAACGCGCGGATCCTGTTCGAGCTCGCGCGCACGAAGGGCGGCGCGCAGATCCTGATCCGGCCCTGACGGGGGTCAGGTCTGCTGGGTCCGCCGGGGACGAACGGTCCAGCGCTCGAAGCCGCCGGCTGCGTCCTCGTCGCGGGCCGGCTCCTGCGGCTGGCGGATGGCGGTGCCGAGCGCCTGCGACAGGCTCTCGATGACGTCGTCGATCCGCGCGTCGCCCTGGGGCTCGCCCTCCGCCGTCTCGGTGGGCGGGCTGACCTCGGCCGGGGGCTCCACCGCCTGGTGCGGTGCGGGCTCCGGCGCGGGGACGGGCTCGGGCGGAAGCGCCGCCGCGGGGGCCGCGCTCGGCACGGCGATGCGGCGCAGTGCGTTCACGACGCCGTCGTCCTCGGCCGGCTTCTGCGGCGCGCTGTAGCGGCCGAAGCCGAACCGGGGCTCGAGCAGGTCGAGGACGGCCTCCAGGGCCGCGTTGCTGAGGCCGATCTCGCCGGGCTGCGGCGGACCCTGCAGCGCCACGGCATGGCGCTCGTAGGCGGGATCGGAGGTGACCTCGCTGCCGAACCAGGCGGGCGGCGCGAAGCCCTGCGCCTCGCCGTCATTGGCGAAGGCGACGCTGACGAGGTCGAGGGTGCCGGGCGCGGTGTAGCGATCGACCTGCGCCTCGCGGCCACCGCCGAGCGCCACAATCGTCCGGTCGTAGGCGGCCTTGCCGGAGCAGACGTCCATCAGGGCGTCGCCGTGGGCGCGCGGCACGTCCGTGCGCTCCTCGTTGACCGCGCCGTCGGCGCCGGTCTCGACGAGGATGAGGTGGCATTGCTGCCCGTCCACCCGGACGTAGGAGGTGCGGCCTGCCTGGGCCGGGAAGTAGCCCTCCGAGATCCGCGAGCCGCCACGTTCCTTGCGGAGCAGGCGCACGAGGGCGGGCGCGACCAGGAAACGGCGAACGACACTCATACGCACACTCCGCTATCCGTTCCGCCGCCGGAGCCAGTTCCGGAAGACGACCCCATCGACCGCTAAGCAAGAACGCGTCGAAATCAAGACCAAAGGAGAGAACGGCAGGATATTTCCTGTGTCACTCCGAGTTGACCGGCCCCGGTTCGAAGCGAAGGGAGACCCCGTTCATGCAATAGCGCAGGCCCGTCGGGGGCGGGCCGTCGTCGAAGACGTGGCCGAGATGGCCCTCGCAGCGCGCGCAATGCACCTCGGTGCGCACCATCCAATGGCTGCGGTCCACGTTGGTCTCGACGGCGCCGTCGAGGGGATCGAAGAAGCTCGGCCAGCCCGTGCCGGACTCGAACTTGGCGCCGGTCTGGAACAGCGGCGCGTCGCAGCCCGCGCAGTGATAGGTGCCCGGCCGCTTCTCCGCCAGCAGGCAGCTCGTTCCGGGCCGCTCGGTGCCGTGCTCGCGCAGGACATGGTACTGCTCGGGCGTCAGGATGGCGCGCCACTCGGCCTCGGACCGGGTGCGCGGATCGCTGATCATACCGGGATCGGACGTCATCGGCTGCTCCTTCACGAACGCGTCTCGCATAGATGGGGTCCGCGGCAGCGTTCTTCGAGGCGGGCTCGGCCCGAGGTCAGGCCGCCGCGCCCACGGTATCGGCCATCCGGGCCTCGCGGTGGCCCAGCGGCTCCTCGGGGCCCGTCGTGGTGTCGCGGGCCGTCTGGTGCTCCATCTCGGCGTTGATCTCGCCGCCGAGCAGCACGATCGTCGCCGAGATCCAGATCCAGGTCATGAAGCCGATCACGGCGCCCAGCGACCCGTAGGTCTCGTTGTAGTCGCCGAAGCTCGCCACGTACCAGGAGAAGAGGATCGAGGCGACGAGCCAGAGCAGGCCGGCGACCACGCTGCCGGTGCCGACCCAGCGCCAGCGCGCCCGCTCGCGGCTCGGGCCGTAGCGGTAGAGGAGCGCCAGGCCGCCGAGCAGCACGACGAGGAGCGCCGGCCAGCGCAGCAGGGCGATGAGCCAGGCGCTGTCGCTCAATCCCACGAAGTTGAAGACCAGGGGCAGCACCACGATCCCGATCAGCGCGAGGATGATGAAGACGAGGGCGCCGACCGTGAAGGTGAGCGAGCGCAGGTTCAGCATGAGGAAGGAGCGCTTCTCCTCTTCCTCGTAGACGACGTTCAGCGCGTCGAAGATCGCCTTCATCGCCGCGTTGGCGCTCCACAGCGACAGCAGGAGGCTCGTGAAGAAGGTCAGCCCGAGCGAGCCGGTGCCCTTGGCCGCGATGCGCTTGACCTGCTCGCCGATGACCTCGACGGCCCCGGAGGGCAGGACGCCCTGCAGGCTGGCGAGATGCTCGTTGATGACGCCGACATCGGCGATCAGCCCGTAGCAGGAGACCAGCGCGGCGATGGCGGGAAACAGCGAGAGCAGCGTGAAGAAGGTGACGCCGCCCGCCACCGAGAGGACGCGGTCCTTGTTGAACTCGAGGTAGATCCGGTAGGCGATGTCCTTCCAGCCCGGCGCGGTGATCTCGGTCGGGCCCGTCGCGGCCCGGCCGCGTTCGGGCTCGCGCGCGGCGACCTGCTCGGCGGCTCGGCCGCTATAGGATTTCGCGCCCTCGATCCCGGACGGGTCCGGCTTCGGATCGGACATCGGCTCCGGCTGCCGCCGGCCCTTCGGCGCGGCCGCCAGAACGAGGAGCGCGCCGCCGAGGAAGAGCGTCCACAGGACCGAGCCGGCTGGATCGGGCGTCGGCGGGCGAGAAGCGGACATCGAGGAACCGGGGGTCAGGGTCGGCGCAAGCTCGGGCGGCGCCTCGAAAACGTCAGCGCGGGCAACGCGTTCCGTGAGGGTAGCGCCTACGCCTGGTAGAGGCCGGCATGGGTCTCGCGCAGGACGTTCTTCTGGACCTTGCCCATCGCGTTGCGGGGCAGTTCGTCGGCGAACAGGATGCGCTTGGGGCACTTGTAGCGGGCGAGCCGGCCCTCGAGCGCGCGCAGCATCTCCGCCTCGCTCGGATGGTCGGGGCGGGCCACGACCACGGCCGTGACGCCCTCGCCGAAATCGGCATGCGCGACGCCGATCACGGCCGATTCGATCACGCCGGGCAGGGCGTCGATCTCGTTCTCGACCTCCTTCGGATAGACGTTGTAGCCGCCCGTGATGATGAGGTCCTTGCCGCGCCCGACGATGTGGACGTAGCCGTCCGGATCGATCTTGCCGAGGTCGCCCGTCACGAAGAACCCGTCCGGCTTGAACTCGGCCGCCGTCTTCTCGGGCATGCGCCAGTAGCCCTGGAAGACGTTCGGCCCCTTCACCTCGATCATGCCGACGGCGTCGGTGGGCAGCACCGCGCCGCTCTCGGGATCGACCACCCGCACCGCGACGTCCGGCAGGGGCAGTCCCACCGTCCCGGCGATGCGGTCGCCCTCGTAGGGGTTCGAGGTGTTCATGTTGGTCTCGGTCATGCCGTAGCGCTCGAGGATGGCGTGGCCGGTGCGGGCCTGCCACTCGCGATGCGTCTCGGCGAGCAGCGGCGCCGAGCCGGAGACGAACAGCCGGATGCCGCGCACGGCCTCCGGCGTCAGGCCAGGCTCCTTCAGGAGGCGGGTGTAGAAGGTCGGCACGCCCATCATGGCGGTGGCGCGCGGCATCAGCGCGAGGATCTGCTTGGGGTCGAACTTGCCCAGGAAGATCATGCTCGCGCCGCTCGCCAGCACGACGTTCGTCGCGACGAACAGGCCGTGGGTGTGGAACACCGGCAGCGCGTGGATCAGCACGTCGTCGGCCGTGAACCGCCAGACCTCGGCGAGGGTGCAGGCGTTGGAGGCGAGGTTGGCGTGGCTGAGCATCGCGCCCTTCGAGCGCCCCGTCGTGCCCGAGGTGTAGAGGATCGCGGCCAGCTCGTCCGCGCCCCGCGCCACGTCCTCGAAGGCGCCGGCCGCCCCGTCGGCCGCCTCGGCGAGGCTGCCGCGCCCGGCCGCATCCAGCGTCTCGATCTTCGGGACCCCGGCCCCGTTCGCCACCGCGGAGAGCTCCCCGGCCTTGGCCGGATCGCAGACGAAGAGGGCGGGCTCCGCGTCCGAGAGGAAATACGCGATCTCCGGCCCCGTATAGGCCGTGTTCAGGGGCAGGAAGACGGCGCCCGCGCGGACGGCGCCGAGATAGAGGAACACCACCTCCGGGCTCTTCTCGACCTGCACCGCGACGCGGTCGCCCGGCTTCACGCCGAGGCCGACCAGCGCCCGGGCATAGGCCGCCGAGCGGTCGAGCAGGTCCGCATAGGTGAGGCGCCCGCCGTCCCCGGTCTCGATGAAGGTCTTCGTCGAAGGATCGGCCGGCAGGCTTGCGCGGACGAGGTCGAACAGGTGGTTCGTCATGAACGGTTTGACCCTGGAACGACGCCCTCAGGCATCGGCGAGCGCGACGGCGCGCGGGGGCGGCAGGTTCGCCCGAAGCTCGCGGCTGACGGCACCGGTGGCGGCGACGGTGCCGAGATTGGCGTAGGTCTCGTGGTTCTTCTCGATCGCCGCCAGGTCGTAGAGGTAGTTGACCATCAGCCCATGCGACTGGGAGAGGCCCTTCGGCGAAGTGTCCCCGAGGAAGTTCATCCGCTCGAGCCGCGCCCCGTTGCCGAGGTGGAAGCGGGCCACCGGGTCGGCGGGCCGGCCGCGCTCGTTCTTGGCGCGCAGGAAATAGGCGGCCGCGGCCGGCAGCATCGCCTTGCGCACCGCCTCGACCTTCGTCTTGTCGCTGTGCCAGTCGGCATCGTCGAGGAGGCGCAGCGCCTCGACATCCTCGCGGGTCAGCCGCTGCGGCGCGTCGGCGCGACGCTCGCGCGCCAGCCAGCGGGCGAAGCCGGGGACGGGCGAGAGCGTGACGAAGGTCTTCAGCGAGGGGATCTCGCGGGCGAGGTCCTCGACGACCTGCTTGATCAGGAAGTTGCCGAAGGTGACGCCCGCCAGACCCTTCTGGCAGTTCGAGATGGAGTAGAAGATCGCGGTGGTGGCCGCGCGCAGCGGCAGCGGCTCGCGCTGGTGGGCCAGGATCGGCGCGATGGCCGAGGCGATCCCCGAGGTGAGCGCGACCTCGACGAAGATCAGCGGCTCGTCGATCAGCGCCGGGTGGAAGAAGGCGTAGCAGCGCCGGTCCTGCGGCTCGATGCGCCGGCGCAGGTCGTCCCAGCCCGCGATCTCGTGGACCGCCTCGTAGCGGATGATCTTCTCCAGGATATGCGCCGGCGTCGTCCAGGCGATGGGACGCAGCACCAGGAAGCCGCGGTTGAACCAGGACGAGAACAGGTGCTCGAAGTCCCGGTCGAGGCTCTCGACGGCCTCGATCAGGGCGTCGTCGCGCTCGGTCTCCGCCCGCAGGCCAGCGCGGAGCGCCAGCAGATCCTCGCGCATCCGGACGAGGGCGAGGGTGCCGTCGCGCGCGAGGTTGAGCCGGCGGATCAGCTCCTGGCTGCGCGGCTCCGCCGCCCCATGCAGGAGGCCCAGCGCCGCGCGGGTCGGGTCGGCCCGGTAGGCCGCGATGGCCGCCTCGACGGAATCGTGGTCGGCGCCGAACTCCGTCGCGACGAGGCGCAGGAAGGTCGCGCGCTCCGCCGTCGGGAAGCTGGCGTAGCGGTCGAGGATGAGGCGGGCGAGCGCCACGCCCGAGGCCTCGCCGCGGCGGGAGATCAGGTCCTCGCAGAGATTGGCCAATTCCGCGGCGTTGGCGCGGGCGGCGAGATCGCCGCGCCCGAAGCCGATCAGGTCGCGTCCGCGATCGCTGATGGTCTGAATTAGGTCGCCGAAGAACGAGATCGTCGCCATGACACGCCGCCTGCCCCACCGCCGTCATACCCGACCGGCCCGAAGCGGCGCCATCGGTCTACCAGCGTCGCCGAGATGTATGACGCCTCGCTGCCGAGGGCCAGAGCGGAACGACCAAGAACGAAGGCCCCGGCCGCTTTCGCGGGGATCGCCGAGGCGGACGCACCCGCCACGATCTCGGCGGGGCCGCCCGACGCGATCCGCTCAGATCCCGGCCCGGCTCTCGATCACGGCCCGGTCGGCGCGCTCGCGCCAGTCGTCGAGGCCGTAGAGCCTGGCGAAGCGCAGCTCGGCCGCACGAAGCGCGCGCTCCGCGTCCCGGGCCCTCGCGATCTCGACGCACCCGATCGTGAAGGGCACACCCAGGATCTCCTTGGCGAAGTTGACGCGATAACGCGACATGCCGGACTTCCCTCAAAATGACGACGGATCGGATCAGATCGCAATGCCGGACGCTTTCCAAGGGCCGCACACCGGATTTCCGGGGCCATCGAACGAGTCGTCGCTATCAATCCGTTGCCGTTCCACATGAAACCGGACGCTTTCGCGCGTCCGCCTCATCCAGGAGATAGGTCCGCGATGGCTGAACTTTGAGCGGGAATGGGGCGTCCGGTGTCGAAGCGCCGCACGGGCTGACGACGCGGGCGCGAATCGGTCTGACCCTAATCGCGGGCGGCGCGGTCGCCAACATCTACTACAACCAGCCGCTGCTCGCCCTTCTCGTGGCCGAGTACGGGGAGCGGGCCGCGCTCCTGGTCCCGACCGCCTGCCTCGTCGGCTACGGACTCGGCATCCTCGGCCTCGTGCCGCTGGGCGACAGCCTCTCGCGCCGCAGCCTGATCATCGGGCAGCTGATCGGCCTCGGCGCGGCCCTCCTCGTCGCCGGCGCCAGCCCGAACCTCGCGGTCCTGGTGGGTGCAAGCCTGGCGATGGGGTTCCTGTCCTCGGCAGCCCAGCAGGCCGTGCCCTTCGCGGCCGAGCTCGCGCCCGACGCCGTGCGCGGACGCGTCGTCGGCCAGGTGATGACGGGGCTCCTCAGCGGCATCCTGCTGGCCCGCACGCTGAGCGGCTTCGTCGGCGCGCATCTCGGCTGGCGCGCCGTGTTCCTGGCCGCGTCCGGCATCGCGCTGGCGATGGCGGGCGTCGCGGCCGCGACCCTGCCGCGGCTGCCGACGCGGCCCCTGCGCTACCGCGCGCTGATGGTCTCGATCCTCCACCTCGTGCGCGATCAGCCGATCCTGCGCCGGGCGAGCCTGTCCCAGGCCCTTCTCTTCGCGGGCTTCAACGCCTTCTGGGCGACGCTCGCGCTCCTCGTCGAGGTGCCGCCCTTCAACCTCAGCGCGGCGGGCGCCGGGCTGTTCGGCGTCATCGGCGTGGTCGGCGCCCTCATCGCGCCGCTGTCGGGCCGCTACACGGACGAGCGCGGCGCGCGGCCGGTCGTCGTCGCGGGCAGCCTCTGCGTGGTGGCGGCCTTCGCCGTGCTGTGGCTGGCCGGCGCGGCCTCGCTGATCGCCGTCGGCATCGGCGTGCTCCTCGTCGACATCGGCCTCAACGGCGCGCTCATCGCCAACCAGACCCGCGCCTACGCCCTCGTTCCGGGCGCGCGGGGCCGCATCAACACGGTCCTGTTCACGGTGATGTTCGTGTTCGGGGCGCTCGGCGCCTTCGCCGGCTCGCAGGCCTTCCTCAGCTTCGGCTGGTCCGGGGTCTGCGCCGTGGGCGGCGCCTTCGCGGGGGCGGCGCTCCTCGTGGCGCTCCGCGACCGGACCGGCGCTACTTGAGGATGCGGGCGAGGCGGCACCATTCCCCCTTGTCCGCCGGCAGCCCGAAGCGCAGGCGGGCGGGCGCGGCCTCGAAGCGGCGGACGTAGATCCCGGCCTCGCCGAGCCGCCGGAACAGGCCGGCGGCGTCGGGGAAATCCGCCGTGCGGAAGAGCGTCGTGCCGCCGACGAGGGAACCGCCGGCCCGTTCGATCAGGCGGTCGAGCCGCGCCGCGTCGCGACCCCGCGCCGCGCCGGCCTCGAGGCGCCATGCGTGATCCGCCAGCGCCGCGGTGCCGACCGCCAGGGCAGGCCCCGAGACGGCCCAGGGCCCGAGCGAGGCGGCGATCCGGGCCGCGAGATCGGGCTCGGCCAGCGCGAAGCCGAGCCGGATGCCCGCAAGGCCGTAGGTCTTGCCGAAGGAGCGGAGCACCACGATTCCCCCGCGCAGGTGCGGCGCGAGCGAGTCGCCCGGCACGAGATCCGCGAAGGCCTCGTCGACGACGAGGAGGCTGTCCCGAGGCCGCGCGCCGGCGAAGGCCAGAAGCCGCGCGGCGGGCCAGGTCCGGCCATCGGGATTGTTGGGGTTGACGAGGACGACGACGTCGGCATCCCCGGCCTCCTCCAGCCTCGGCACCGCGGCGACGTGGTGTCCGCCGCGCCTCCAGGCCGCTTCATGCTCCTCGTAGGTCGGGGCGATCACCGCCACCCGGCCCGGAGGGCGCAGGCGCGGGAGCGCCTCGATCAGGATCTGGGTGCCGGGTGCGGGGACGAGGCAGGCGGGATCGCCGCAGCCATAGGCGACCGACGCCGCCTCGCGCAGGCGGCTCAGCGCCCCGGCCGGAGGCAGGCGGCGGAAGGCGCTGGCCTCGATCGGCGGCAGCGGGTAGGGGACCGGGTTGATGCCGGTCGAGAGATCGATCCAGGGCTCGGGCGCGCCCGGAAACAGCAGCCTGGCCGCGTCGAGGTCGCCGCCATGCGCGATCGGCGCGCGCCCTCGCGAGACACGATGCCCTGGACCGCCCTGATCCATCCGCCCGACACGCTTCCCATCCTGGCCCTCGCGCTCGCCCTCGAGGCCGCGGCCGGCTATCCGGACCGGCTCTACAGGGCGCTCGGCCATCCTGTCACGTGGATCGGGGCGCTCATCGCCGCCCTCGACCGAGGGCTGAACCGGGGCAGCCCCCCCGCGCGACGGGCAGGAGGTGTGGCGGCCGTCCTCATCCTGCTCACCGTCGCCGGCGCGGCCGCGCTCGCCCTGACGGCCCTCGCCGGGGCCGGCGGGCCCCTCATCAGCCTCCTCCTGACCGGCGTGCTCTGCGCCACGCTGCCGGCGCAGCGCAGCCTCCACGAGCACGTCGCCCGCGTGCCCGAGGGGCTGCGCGCCGACGGGCTGGCAGGCGGCCGGGGCGCCGTCGCGATGATCGTCGGGCGCGATCCCGACAGCCTCGACGAGGCGGGGATCTGCCGCGCCGCGATCGAGAGCCTGGCCGAGAACTTCTCCGACGGGATCGTGGCCCCGGCCTTCTGGATCGGGGCCGGCGGGCTGACCGGGGGCGTCCTCTACAAGGCGATCAACACCGCCGACAGCATGATCGGCCATCGCACGCCGCGCCACGAGGCCTTCGGCTGGGCCTCGGCCCGCCTCGACGACCTCGTGAACCTCCCGGCCTCCCGGCTGGCGGCCGGGCTGATCATCGCGGCGGCCCTGCTCCACCGGAAGGCCTCGGCGACGGGGGCCTGGCGCGCCGTGGCCCGCGACGCCGGCGCCCATCGCTCGCCGAATGCGGGGTGGCCCGAGGCCGCCATGGCCGGCGCGCTCGGCCTGCGGCTGGCAGGACCCCGCATCTACGGGAGCGTCCGCGTCGACGATGCCTGGATGGGGGACGGGCGACCCGAGGCCCGGGCCGGCGACGTGGACCGGGCGCTGGCGCTCTACCGGACGGCCTGCCTCCTCCTCTTCGCCCTCGTCGTAGGCCTCGCGGCCCTCGCTGGAAGCGCGGGCATTCCCTGATACAAGCCCGGCCTCACGGGAGGGCGGGCGATGATCCGGAGAGGGTTGGGGATTGCGGTGAGTCTCGCCGTCCTGGCGATCGGGGCGGGATCGGCCGCGGCCCGGGAGGACGCCTTGGCGCAGGTCGGACCCGGGTACATCCTGTCCAAGGATCTCGCCGGCGGCGGATCGGAACCCGCCAACGACATCAGCGGGATCGCCTGCCTGCCGGCCGCGTCCGGACCCCGGCACTGCCTCCTCGTCAACGACGAGAACGCGGGCGCGCAATTCGTCACCATCGAGGGGACGACGATCAGGCCCGGGCCGGAGATCCGGCTCGTCGGCGCGGAGCCCTCGGCGGCCACACTCGGGACGGCGCCGACTGAGCACCGCTGCTCCGAGGGGAAGGGCCGCTTCTCGGAACTGGACGGGGAGGGCATCGCCTACGCGGCCCCGTACTTCTATGTCATCGGCTCGCATGGCTGTTCCCGGCGCGGGAACACGTTCAAGCTCTCGGCCTTCGTCCTGGCCCGCATCCGCTTCGACGGATCGAGCCCGCCGACCGGCCGCGAGCCGGTGGAGACGACCTACCGCTTCTCCGACGCCCTGCGCGCGCCCGCGCCGCTGCGCGAGTTCTTCGCGGTCGACCTCCAGTCGCGGTCCAAGGGCGCGCACTCCCGGGGGTTGAACGTCGAGGGCCTCGCCGTCGTCGCGGGGACCCTGCATGCCGGCCTGCGGGCGCCGACGCTGGACGGCGAGGCCTTCCTCGTCACGGTGCCGGTCGAGGCCCTGTTCGCGCCCGGCCACGCCGCCCTGCAGGCCGAGCCGAGACTGATCCCGATCGCGACCGGCAAGCGCACCGGCATCCGCGACCTGACGCCCCTGCCGGACGGCCGGCTCCTCGTCCTGACGGGGCCGGCGCAGGAGCAGGAGGTGGGCTACGGCCTGATCGGCCTCGACCCGCTGACCGGCGCGACGACCCGGCTCGGCCGGCTCCCGGAGCTGCGCGAGGCGGAGGACGAGGGCAAGCCCGAGGCGATCGCCCTGGTCGAGCCCGGCCGCCTGCTCGTCTTCTTCGATTCCCTCCCGAACGGCGCGCCGCGCGCCTACGCCCTGCCCTGAGCCTCAGCGCAGGGCGAGGAGGCGCTCGCAATCGACATGGGCCTCGAGATGGTCGGCGAGGCGGTCGAGCACCGCCTCGATCCCGGCCTCGTAACCGGCGCCGCCCGCCGTCGCGCCGAGGCGTCCGAGCCAAGCCGCCCGCTGACGGTCGTCGGCGAAGAGGCCGTGGACGTAGGTGCCGCAGACCCGCCCGTCCGGCGAGGTCGCGCCGTCGAGCCGACCGTCGGCGAGGCGCAGGAGCGGCCGGTCCGCGTCGGGGCCGGACGTCGCCCCGACATGGATCTCGTAGCCGGCGAAGGGCTGGCCGTCGGCCAGGCTCGTGCCGCGCACCGCCTCGAGGCGCTTGAGCGGCGCCATCACGGTCTCGACGTCAAGGAGGCCGAGGCCGGGGACCGAGCAGGGCGGACCCTCGACGCCGTGGGGATCGTCGATCCGGCGACCCAGCATCTGATAGCCGCCGCAGAGGCCGAGCACCCGGCCGCCCCGGCGGACATGGGCCTGGATGTCGATGTCCCACCCCTGCGCGCGAAGGAATTCGAGGTCGTCGATGGTCGTCTTCGAGCCCGGCAGGAGCACGAGGTCGGCCACCGGGATCGGCTCGCCCGGCCGCACCAGCACGACGCCGAGTCCGGGCTCGGCCCGGAGCGGGTCGAGGTCGTCGAAATTCGCGATTCTCGGCAGGATCGGCACCGCCACGACGCGCCCGCCTGCCGGGGGGAGGGAGCCCGCAAGCCCCAGGATGTCCTCGGCGGGCAGCTGCGCGGCCTCAGGGAAGTGCGGGATCAGGCCGAAGCCCGGCCAGCCCGTGCGCGCCGCGATCAGCGCCATGCCGTCGTCGAACAGGCTCGGATCGCCCCGGAAGCGGTTGACGAGAAAGCCCCGGATCATCGCCGCGTCGTCCTCGTCGAGCACGGCGCGGGTGCCCACGAGGCTCGCGATCACGCCGCCCCGGTCGATATCGCCCAGGAGGATCACCGGCGTTCCGGTGGCGCGGGCAAAGCCCATATTCGCGATGTCGCCGGCCCGCAGGTTGACCTCCGAGGCCGAGCCCGCGCCCTCGACGATGACGAGGTCGGCCTCCGCGCGCAGGCGCTCGAAGCTGTCGAGCACGTGTCCCATCAGGCGCGGCTTCCAGGCCTGGTAGTCGCGGGCACCGGCCGTGCCGGCGACGCGGCCCTGGACGACGATCTGCGAGCCCGTCTCGCTCTGAGGCTTCAACAGGACCGGGTTCATGTGGACGGAGGGGGCGATGCCCGCGGCGCGCGCCTGCAGGGCCTGCGCCCGCCCGATCTCGCCGCCATCGGCCGTGACCGCGGCGTTGTTCGACATGTTCTGGGGCTTGAACGGCCGCACCCGCATCCCGCGCCGCGCGAAGGCGCGGGCAAGGCCGGCGACGACCAGCGACTTGCCGACATCGGAGCCGGTTCCCTGAATCATGAATGCGGTAGCAGGCACGTGCTCCAGAATCTCCGTTCGTCTCCTGGCGTAAAACAAGGGTTAATGATTGATTAATGTTAAGCCTGACCCTTCGCTTATCCCCGTGGAAATGCCAGTCGTGCGTGACGAGACTCGAATAAACGTTGGGGAATATCGCGCGAGATCTGGGTCGTGGCCTTGTTGCTGTGCCGGGAAGCCTGGTAACGTTAAAGTGAGCTGAATGAAGCGCCGCCTTGTTGCGGACTTGTGGATTGGCGGATGAAGGCTGTGCGGGCATGCGCCGAGGGTGAGGCCTCCGTCTACCCTGGATCGCCCAGGGAGAGATCGCGGCGGGATGCGGACGTCGAGCGCCTGGTGCGGCGCCGGACCCGGCACCTGGAGGAGGCGCTGCGCCGAAGCACCCTGCTCCTGCACGAGGCCGATCACCGGGTCAAAAACAACCTCCAGATGATCAGCGCGATGCTGCTGATCCAGCGGGCGAGCGCCCCGGATGCCGGCGTGCAGGCCGCCCTGCAGGACATGGTCGAGCGGGTCGACGCGGTCGGCCTAGTGCATCAGCGGCTGCAGGACGCCACGAACTCCGACTCGGTGGACATCGGCGACCTCATCCGGGAGATCGCCACGAACCTCGTCACGGCCGCGGGCCGGGAGGACATCGCCCTCGTGCTCGCGGTCGAGAGCGCGATGATCGGCCCGGACGCCGCCGCCCCCGTCGCGCTCGTCATCAACGAGACCGTCACCAACGCCCTCAAGCACGCGTTTCCGCCCGGACGGGGCGGCGCGCTTCGCATCGACGTGAGGCGGGGTCCTGGCACCTGCGAGATCTCCGTGCGCGACGACGGGACCGGCATGCCGGGAGGCGACCGCCCGCGAAGCGGTTTCGGCACCACGCTGATCGAAGCGATGGTGCGCCAGGTCCGCGCGACGATCGAGTGGCTGCCCGCCTTGCCCGGCACGCATGTGCGGATCACGCTTCCCCTGCCCGACCTCGCCCCGGCCCGGCTCTGAGCGGCGCGTCAGAACTCGATTCCCGCCTGAGCCTTCACGCCCGAGGCGAAGTGATGCTTCACGATGCCCATCTCGGTGACGAGGTCGGCCGCCTCGACGAGTGCCGGCTTGGCGTTGCGGCCGGTGACGACGACGTGGAGATCGGGGCGGCGCGCCTGCAGGGCGCCGACCACGGCGTCGAGGGGCAGGTAGTCGTAGCGCAGGGCGATGTTGAGCTCGTCCAGCACCACGAGCCGGATGCCTGGATCGGCCATCAGGGCGAGCGCCTGCGCCCAGGCCTGCTCGGCCGCCGCGATGTCGCGGGCCCTGTCCTGGGTCTCCCAGGTGAAGCCCTCGCCCAGCGTGTGCCAGGCGATCCGGTCGCCGAACGCAGCCAGCGCCCGGCGCTCGCCCGTGTCCCAGGCGCCCTTGATGAACTGCACCACGCCGACCCGCCAGCCGTGGCCCAGCGCCCGCAGCATCAGGCCGAGCGCCGCCGTGGTCTTGCCCTTGCCGGGGCCGGTATTGACGATGAGGAGTCCCTTCTCGATCGTCTTGGCCGCCACCTCCGCGTCCTGCACCGCCTTGCGCTTGGCCATCTTCTCGCGGTGGCGCGCTTCGTCGTCGCTCATGCCGTGGCTCCGGACGTGCCTCGCTCCGAGGGTGCGTGTTCGTGTTTTGCGGTCAACGCGACGGGCTCCCTCTCCTGGAAGGAGAGGGTTGGGGTGAGGTGTGTGACCTCTCCGGAAAGCCTCCACACCTCACCCTGTCCCTCTCCTTGCAGGAGAGGGGACCCGCGACTCCTGCGCTGAGCGTCGCGGAGGCGCCCGGAGGTTTCGTCAATCGGCGATACGCGCATCCGGCAGTCCTTCCGAGGACGGTTTCACGACCATGGGCAGGCCCGCGACCATGAACACCACACGGTCGCTCGCGGTGGCGAGGCGCTGATGCAGGCGGCCCGCCTCGTCGCGGAAGCGGCGGGCGAGCGCGTTGTCGGGCACGATGCCGAGGCCGACCTCGTTCGAGACGAGGACGAGGGGACCGGCCGCCGCGGCGCAGGCCTCGGCGAGCGCGCGCGCGGCCGCCTCGATGTCGGCTTCGGCCAGGATCAGATTCGTGAGCCAGAGGGTCAGGCAGTCGACGAGGACGGGCCCCCGCGCGGCCGCCACGGCCTGGGGCAGGTCGAAGGGCACGTCGCTGGTTTCCCAACCGGCAGGTCGCCGCTCGCGGTGGATGGCGATCCGCTCGCGCATCTCGTCGTCGAAGGCCTGCGCCGTCGCGAGGTAGAGCCAGGGTGCAGGGCAGGCCTGGATGAGGCGCTCGGCATAGGCGCTCTTGCCCGATCGGGCGCCTCCGAGGACGAGGGTCGTTCGAGGGATCGCCGGCCGCATCGCTCCCCTCTGCCCGAGAAGGGCGCCCGCGGTCAAAGCCGATTCGCGAACAGGCCGTGCCGGGCACGCTACGTCCGATCCTAATGCGGCCCTGACGATTTCTCTTGCTATTATTCCTAAGCTGTGTTTCTAATCCGTCACCTGCTGCCTGGCACTGAGGGTGTCTGTTCGGTGACCGACCGGGCGGGCTTTGGGCGGCAGGGCGGTGCCCGCGTCGGAGGCTCGGTCCCTC
>NZ_BPQP01000073.1 GCF_022179305.1 Methylobacterium iners | reverse complement strand
ACCGAGCGGCCGGCGGGAGGCTGGCGGACTTCATCTCGACGGCCGAGATCGCAGCCCTGCGCAAGATCTCGAAGCCCTCGGCCGCACGGTGGGCACACCGCAACGGCATCGCGCACAAGGTAGGCCAGAACGTCTTCGTGCATGTTGACGACCTCGAACGGCCACTGCCGGCGCGTCCGAGGGTGCGTGGCCGATCGAAGGTTTAAGGCCATCATACTGGGACGCAGGTTTTCCCCTGCGCCCCGGTTCGTGTCGCGTCGCTGGCCACATCTTGTCGCCTCGTTGGCCTCGTTCGGACGATCGAGCTTCGGCATGCTCACGCCATGCTCAAGACCCTCCTCAGCGCCCTTCGCGCCACCTCCGACAAGACGACCGCCGCCGAAGCTGAGCGCCTCGTCACGCTGGCTCGTGACGAGCTTGCCGCCGCCCGCGAGATGCTGACCGAGGCGCAGGAGTCCTACCGAAAATCCCGCGTCGCTGACGATGCCAAGGCAACCCTCGCCGCTCGCGACGAGCGGCTCCGGCGTGAAGTCCTCGTAGATCGCGCCGAGGCTGCGCTACAGCTTGCCGAGGAACGCCACACAGAGGCCGTCGCCCGCGACGCCGAGGCCGCCCGGCGCCGCCGGTACGTGGAGGCCGAGCTTAAGAGCGCCGCCGCCGAGAAGGCCCTGGCCGGGTACCCTGCGATCGCCCAGCAGCTCGTCGAGTTGTTCAGTGTCATCGCCACGGCCGAAGTAGCGGTGCAGGCCGCCAACGCAGACCTGCCCGCGAACGCCGGGCCGCTCCTTTCGCCGGAGCAGAAAATCCGAGGACTAGCCGCCGTGCCCCGGACACCCCTGCCGCCGACGATCCATTCCGATCACTGGTATTATGTGGGCGGGAGCCTCGACGGCGAGCTGGTCGAGGACTTCCACGTTCCTAACATTGAGGCGAAGGGGCAAAGCGGAACACTGACCCGGCGCCATCGCGAGACCGGTGCCACGACGACCTTCCAGGTCGCGAAGCGCCGTCGCCAGCTCAACCACTTCCGCGAGCACCTGCCCGCCCACGTCGCGACACCACTCGCAGCAGAGGTCTTTTTGCCGGCACTGCTCCCGGGCGAGGCGCCGTTTTGGCAGCCGGAAGGCGATCCGGCTTCAGTAATCTCGTCCTGCGAGTACCTCGTGGGCGTAGAGCGCGGGCACGTGCGGGACCCGCGGCTACCTTCTGAGAGCTATACCTCGGAACTCCTCGACGCGCCCGAGGCTAATGCTGCGGAGCGCGCGGCGTGACCCGTCCCTGCCCGACCTGCCGGCCCAGCCCAGCGCCTGATCGACCGACCGGCGTGCGGGTGGCGATGTTCAGCGCAGAAGAGCTTGCCAACTACAGCCCCACTGATCGCGAGTTCGTCGCGCAGCGGGAGGCCGAGGAGGTCCAGGCCATCGCGGCCCACGAGGCGGGGCACGCAATTGTCGGCCTCGCGGCAGGGTATGGTGTGACCCACGCAACCACGGAGTCGGCGTACCCGCACGCACGTTTCCAATTCGAAGCGGACACCGCTTTCGCGCCTACAGTTGCGCACCGGCTGATAATGCTCCTGGCAGGCCCAATGGCCGAGGCCGTCGCGCGGCGGCGCTTCCGGCGCCCATCCCGAGAAGAGGTTGCCGCAATCCTCGACAGGGTTCGCGAGCACGGCGCGGGGCGGTGCGACGACTGCCAGATTGCGCACGTGCTCCTCGATATCGCCCCTCTTGCCGACGATGCCGCGCGGGAGACCGCTTGGCTCCTGTTCTACGACACGACCTATCGCCTGCTCGATCGCCTCGACGTCCGGATCGCACTGGGCCGCGTTGCCGCCGCCCTCGAAGAGCGCGTCCTCCTCAGCGGCGAGGAAGTCGAAGCTCTCGTCGACGTCTCCGCCCTCCGCGCGGCGGTCGAGGCCACGTTCGCCGAGATGCAGGGGGCAGTGGGTGCGTAACCTCGTTCACGTTCTCGGCGGACTCCACGGTGAGGCCGCAGCGATCCGGCCGATATCGGTAAGCTCGCCTCCCCTCCGCCGAGTAGAAGGTTCGGGGACAAGGCTAGCGCGATCGCAGCCGACCCGGGCGGCCCCCAAGGGCCGACCCGGGCGGCAGCCGCCTCGGCGTCCTTCAACAGCCTTCTCCCACCCACCATGATCCTCCGCCCCCGTCCTGAGCCAACGTCGTGGCGGGAACGGGTATCGACGCCGCCGTACCTACCCCCCCCGTCACGGGTCCTTCGCCCCTACCCGGGGGTATGCGGGGGCTAAGGGGCGCGCCAACCCCGCTATTGCCGGGTTTTGCCGATCCGGTTTCCCTTCCCCAGGCCCGCTATGGCCGAGACCTCTCCCGCGAAGCCCCAAGGCGGGGACGGCATGATCCCGCTCCATCCATCTGGAATGGGGTGGGCGATCATTTGGGACGTTCCACTAGGATAAGCCCTAATGGAACGTGCTGGCGTTGTCGGTTTGGCCGCGGGACAGGTTGGCATTCGGGCGGCGCTGTCCGTGTCACTCGGATGTGGTGGTAGAGCTGTGCTGCTAGCTTTTGGTGTCCGCCTCAGGCGAGTAGCCAGTTTGTGGTGTCGCTGGACGCGGCATAGACGTGGAACACCATGCCATCACCCTGTGTGACGTCGCCCACATGCCTGAGGTTCGATACCACGCCGCCGGTGGCAGTCAGCACCTTGAGCGAGCCGGTGTCGGAGACGGCGTCATAGATCGTATCGGGCAGCAGGAAGCGGTCGCTCCCATTGGCCGTGACACGACCATCCTCGTTGGCATCATACAGCCGCGTTGTCGTCACGATGCGATCACCCGAGGCGAAGTTGCGGATCGTGTCGGTGCCGAGCCCCAGCCCAACCTCGGTGTCGAAGTAGAACACGTCACGCCCGCTCGTGCCCTGGAGCGTCTCGCTTAGATCCGTGCTTACGAGGGCACCTGCGGGCGCCCCCGAGCCGCCGGCGAACTCGAACCGCTCCGCGCCCGTGATCAGGTCGGTGCCGTCACCTGCGCCCGTGTTGCTTCCCGTCACGCTCAGGCCCGAGCCGCTCTTGGCCACATTGTAGTCGGCCCGAGACCCGGTAAACACCACCGTGTCCCTGCCCAGGCCGCCCTCAACGGTGTCGTTGCCGCCGCCACCTGCCAGACGATCATCGCCCTCGCCGCCGTTCAGCGTGTCAGCCTTGTCGGCTCCGGTCAGGATGTCGTTGCCGCCCAGGCCGTTGATCGTCCAGCTCGCACCCGAGGCGGCCGTGAACGTGTCGGCCGCCGCTGTGCCGGCGTAGACCCCCACTGCTGGCGAGGTGGTATCGCCTAAGGCCGCATAGGAGTGGTAGCTGATCCCGTCCCGCACGGTGGTTTCGGCCAGAACGAGGTTGGTCACGGCCCGGCCGGTGGTCGAGAACACCTTCACCGAACCTGTGTCGGAGACGCCGTCGTAGACCAGATCAGGCAGCAGGAAGCGGTCGCTCCCGTTGGCCGTGACACGACCATCCTCGTTGGCATCATACAGCCGCGTGGTGGTCACGAGGCGGTCCCCCGCACCGAAGTTGCGGATGGTGTCGTTGCCCAGGCTTAAGCCGAGTGCGGTGTCGAACAGGAACACGTCCTGCCCGCTCGTGCCCTGCAGGGTCTGGCTGGCAAAGCTGTTCTGGATCGTGCCGATCGGCGTGGTCTGTCCGCCCAGGAACTGGAAGGCCTCGACGTTCAGGACCGTGTCGATGCCGTCCGGACCACCCGCGCGCAGGTCGCTCACGATCAGCCCGTCGCTGCCCTTAGCGACCGCGTAGTCGCTGCGCCGCCCGCTCAGCACCACCGTGTCGAGATCGGCCCCGCCATCGAGGATGTCGTTGCCTTCGCCGCCCGTCAGAACATCGTTCTCCGTGCCGCCGTTCAGCGTGTCGGCGCCAGCGTTGCCGGTGAGGACGTCGTTGCCGTTCAGGCCATCCAGGATGTTGGCGGCGCCGTTGCCGATCAGGTTGTTGGCCAGGGCATTGCCGGTGGCATTGATCGCGCCCGTGCCCGTGAGAGTGAGGTTCTCGACAAAAGCCCCAAGCGTGAAGCTGACGGAGCTGTTGACGAGTTCGACCCCGCCCGCGTCGGTGCCGGTGCTGGTGGTCTCGATGACGGTGTCTGCGATGTTGTCGACCACATAAACATCGTTGCCCGCTCCGCCCACCAGGATGTCCGCGCCTGCCCCTCCGTTGAGCGTGTCGTTGCCGGACCCGCTCGTAATGCGGTTGGCGGAGACGTTTCCCGTACCGGCAAAGCTCGCGCTGCCGGTGTAGGTCAGGTTCTCCAATGCGTTACCCAGGATGTAGCTGTTGAGGCTGGTCTCGACGGTGTCGGTGCCGCTCGAGTCGACGATGGTGTCGCCGATGTTGTCGACCACGTAGGTATCGTCGCCCCGGCGGCCATCCATTCGGTCCGCGCCCAAGCCGCCGTCGAGGCGGTTGGCGGCGTCGTTGCCGATGATGGAATTGTCGAGTGTATTGCCGGTGCCGTCGAACGCGCTCGAGCCGTATATCAGCCTCAGGTTTTCGACCTCAGCCGAGAGCGTGTAGCTGACGCCCGCCCAGACCAGATCGGTTCCCTCTCCGGCCAGTTCGGTGACCACGTCGCCGACGCTATCAACCATGTAGGTATCGTCGCCGGTCCCACCCGTCAGCGCGTCGGCTCCGATGCCACCGTCGAGCCAATCGTTGCCCGCTCCGCCGACCAGGGTGTTGGCAGCAACATTGCCGGTGAGGCGATTGTCGAGCTCATTGCCGGTCCCGTTGATAGCGTTGGAGCCAGCCAGCGTCAGGTTCTCGATGTTTGCCCGCTGGAGATAGGGCAGACGGAAGGCACCGAGGCTGAGGCTCACAGAGCTGATGATGGTGTCGATTTCAGTGCCGTCGGTGTTGTCGCTCTCGATGACCACGTCCGCGGCATTGTCGACGTAGTAGGTATCGTTGCCGTAACTGCCAGACATTGTGTCGGCACCACCGCGGCCATCGATGATATCGTCGCCGTGACCGGTGGTGATGGATTCCGCAACGTTAGTTGTCCTAAGAGTATTGTTGCCATAGATGGAAATGATGCTCGTCTTATTTCCATCTTCTACTGCGCTGCGAAGGCTGAAATAGCCATCTGGATAGGAAGTATCTAGAAGAAACTGTTCGGACTCGCGATCACCAAGATCACTTTCCTCTTCTGTCATAAAACTTATGGCAAGATAACCATTTGAGAGCCTCCTATATGAAGTACTATATTCAGTGATTTCTTCGTAGTATTGCGTAGAATACTCTAGCTCACGAAATGTATGCCGCGCTATGGTGTTAAACGTAATACTTAGGCCATCTTGCTCAACATCCACGGAGCTAGTCTGCTCATAGGATTCGGGCATTGGACCGTCATTATAAAGATCATAATACCTATACGTTTCATTATAATAATTTCCGTAAGAAACGAACGTAGTGTCTGTTAGAAAATCCAAATTTACGTCGTAACCCCCGATGTATGGGCCGCGATCACTAAATATAACTAAATCATAACTTGAAGAGTAAGCCATCCTAGCCCCCTATTAGATTAAACTTCGGCGTGCGATGCTAGGAAGCCTAACGCTTCTAATCACGATTGATTCGTGTTGCAGTGCAACTCTAACGAATTTTCAGATTGCTGCCAGGTGCTTCGACGCTGAATGGGCGGGGTTAGGCTACGCTGGTGGCATTTCAGCCACGGCGAGGAATTCTGTCTGAGGGTCTAGGCCGCTCCTCGGGCAGATCGGCGTCCTTTCCGATAGCTCCGCAACCCGGGCGGTCAACACCAGCCGGACGTCGTTCTCGGATAGCTGACGCGAAGGCTTGCGACCTCGCCCGATCAGGGGATAACGCGCAAGCTTCCCGGCGAGATCAGAGATGGCCGTAATCCAGGTCCTCCCATGCGGAGCCAGTATCCAGCGAGCACGAGCCGAGCCGCGTCTCCGAGCGTGGAAGCATAGATCGCGTTCCGGGCATGATGCTTCTCGGCGCCGTGCTTCGGGTGCGCGAGCTCGTAGCCCCGCGGCGTCCAGACAGGAGACTCGACGACGCCGCGGCGAGGCTTGGTCCTGAGGATCGTCGGCACGATTTCTTCTCCTTCGCTTGAGCTTCCGGTTGTTATAGCGACTAGGGACGCGGGCATGCGTGTTGCTGGCCACTGAGGCTGCTCATTGCGTCTGAGGTGCTTCATGAAAGCCCTGACTGCCTTCATCAAGGATCTGCCTGGTGTCGCGCCTCTGAAGGCTCGCGCCGCCATCCTGGAGGGCGATATTCTGTCGGAAGAAGAGCGAGCCGACCTACACAAGCGTGATAGCTACTGGGGCCCCGTGCTCGAGGTCGGTCCAAACGCCGCGGCTGCCATCCTTGTCGCCTACCGCGGCGGGCGGCTGCCGATGAGCAAAAAGGCCGTTCCGACCGACGCTCCCGCCGCTGAGGCGTACCTCGGCAGACGCGAGGAGCTCGTGGCCGAGTTGGCGACGCGCAACCGTCGCGCTCGCGCTCTGAAGGATCTGGCGCTCGTGATCGAGGCGGACTTCGCCGATCACCAGTTTCTGAACGAGCTATTCTTTGCCCACGCCGAAACCAGTGCCGCTACCCTGACGCTTGCCGGCGTCGCGGTGAGGAAGACCGTTACCCGCTACTCATCCAACAGCGGAAAGACCCAAAGTTGGGGTGTCGATTTCACGTGGACCGGCAGCGACGGCACGTTACGAACCTCGTCCCATCAGCCCGCGCAGGCGAAGAACCGGCGCAATGATGCAGATCGAAACTGGGGCTTGCCGGAGTAGGCGCTGACCACCCGCCAGGCTCAACCCTCTTCCATCGTCATACGCCTGTCACCGCTTCCCGAAGCCGTTCGGCTTACCGAACGGACTCATGACCCAGACGCGGGGCTCACGTATCTTCCCAAGACACTGCTGCGAATCTCAACGTCAGCTTCTGAGCTTCCGCCGCCTCTGCTTTCCGCCCCTCGAAAGCCCCTTTGCCCGGCTCCTGGCGCTAGCGACGTCATAGCCCTAGCCCTGCCTTGAGCCGTGCGAGCGCAGCCTCTAGCGCAGATTCTGGCTCTCCTCGCGGTTGGTCGCCCATATCCAATAGGCTTCCGCCTGGGATTTGTATTTGGGCGACTTTGATTTTTTCGCTCAAGACGGCCGCAGACGGCCGAATCGCTGCTGCAGGGGATAGAGGCCAGCGGGAGGCGAGATGGCCGCTACGAGCCTCCAGAGCGCGGCCGTTGGCCTTCGCGAAAGCGGCCCCGTACTCCGACCCGAAGCGGAACGGGATCGGGCGACGATGAAGGCCCTCGTCTGTCCGCCTGTACCGCTTCCCCGCCAGGGGCTCCTCTCGGTCGAGGAAGGCGACCTCCTCAAGCGTCGCGATCGCGCCGCGAACGCGGGCCTCGCTCAAGCCGAGGCTCGCGTGGCCGGCTAGCGCCCGCCTGTCGATCATGAAGGCGTCGACGAGCCGGAGCGGCGTCGACCAGTAGCGGCCCAGAAAGACCGCAAGGCGGAAGGCGGCGTCGCGGTTGCGGAAGCCTGCCAAGGCTGCCGTGAGCCGCTCCTCGACGCCGCGGGGCAGTTTGTATGGGCCTTCAGCCGCTGGCGCCCAAGGAGTTCGGGAGCGGCGGGGCGGCGATAGGGGGCGAGCGACAGGGATCGCGCTCGCATAAGCGTGCGTCGTCATCAGGTGTTCTCCTCGAACACCCGCCGCAGGGACGCGGACGCACACCCGCATAGCTCCGCCGTCGCCAAAAATCGCTTTTTTGGCTTGCAGAGAACCGAAGGCTATGGGAGGATCTTGACGCCAATCGAAGATCTGTCCCGGCCCCGGCCGGCGATGCGGCCCGCCCGAAAGGCGGGCTGTTTTCGTTTCTGGGCTCGCGCCCTCCTTCTGCTGCGACTCCCGAACGGAGTCGCGACGGTTAACGGTTATCCGGTGCCGCGCCGCGCCTGGCAACACCCAACCGCAGCGACAGCCCACCTTATCGCTTGACGCCTGCCACCCGAGGCGGCCTTGGCCGGAGATCAGCTCCGGCGGCTTCAACCCATAGTGCTGTTACCCAGATCGACTTGAAGTCACACCACTTCACCGGGAGCCAATGAAGTCATTTGGCGTCACGCTGCGTTCGGTCGCGGGGCGGGTCTTAACGCAGAGCTAACGGATTGGTGTGCATTTGAGGCGTGTAGCGGCATGCGAAGCCGCTCGGAGGCACACCATGCCGGTCATCGTAATTTCAAACCCCAAGGGCGGGACAGGCAAGAGCACTACGTCGCTCGTCCTAGCGACGACGCTCGCGCGCCATGGCGCGAGCGTCACGGCGTTCGACTGCGATCCGAACCGGCATCTTGTCGCCTGGAAGGATGGTCCCACTCAGAACAAGGTCGAGATCGTCGGGCATGTCGACTCCTCGAACATCGCACGCATGCTCAAGGCCGAGGCCAGCCGCCAGCAGTTCGTGATCGCTGACCTTGAAGGTACGGCCTCGCTGATGGTCGCTTCGGCGATCCTCGCGGCCGACCTAGTGATTATACCAACGCAAGGGTCGGCGATGGACGCGTCCCAGGCTCGGCGCGCCATCAGCTTCATAGATGACCAGGCTGCCGCGGTCGGCCCCCGGCCGTACCGCGTGCTGTTCACGCGGACAAAGCCCGGCTTCGCAACCCGCGATGAGCGCGTGATCCGGGAGACAATGGCTGGATCCGGCATTCCCATCTTCAAGACGGATCTCGCAGAGCGGGCTGCCTATCGCTCGATGTTCACGTTCCGGCAGAGCCTAGAGGAGATGGACCCCGCAGCGGTCAACGGCCTCGACAAGGCTCTGGAGAACGCTGACGCCCTGGCGGGGGAGGTTGTCGAGAACCTTCGTATCAATCGCCAGGCTGCCTGAGGGAGCGTCCTATGAACCGTCCGATCCCCGCCGGCCTCACCGGCCTTTCAGATTTCCGCCCGGCCCAGGCGTCGGAGCCCCAGGCTACTCCGGCTCCTACAGCACGTGCCATCGCCGAGGCGCACGGCTTCGTTGAACGCAATCCGCAGACGATCCGGAAGCGCCGCAAGCCGACCGAGGAGCCGACCTACTCCTTCACGGCCCGGGTGAGTGTCCGCTCGGCCAATGCCTTCATCGATTGGTGTGAGCGCGAGCGCATGTCCTATCGGGAAGGCTTCGATCGCCTCATAGGCAAAATTGAGAAGGCATGAGTGTTACGTCTGCGACGGCGCCAGACCGTAGGGTGAACCAGACACCTGCGCTTATCCCAGCCAAGCTGGCCTCTGAGCTTGGCATCCTATTCTTGAAGCGCGTTACCTACCTCGGGCGCTGCCTCGTTGCTGTATGGGCCATGCGCTGACGCAAGGCCCTCTGCAGTAGGTTTCGCGGTATAGCGGCCCTGCCCGAACTGCGAAGGGCGCTGCGCGATTAGGACGGCGGTGAGGCGGTAGGGATGGTGCAGACCGACTGCCGCGACGAGCGAGCAAAGCTCCCCCTCTCGGACGCGACGGCCGATCTGCGATCCCATAACCATCAGCAAACTGAAGGGTTCGGTGCCCCGCCCTGTGGCAGACTACCGACGCGGCCCCGTGAGCACGTACTCGGCACGAATTGCGCGAGAACCATAAGGTTTCGACAGTCCCAGCAGCGGCCCCTTAAGGCAGGCCTGCTAGAGACCTTCCATGGACACCTCCTCCCGAGCAACTCGCGCCCATACGCGCATGGCCGGTCGCGCCGCCCTAGAGGACGGCTCCGCAGTCCTCGTTGACTGCATCGTCGAGGATCTCTCGCCTACGGGAGCTCGCGTGGTCTTCTCAGCGGACGTGTCGATCCCAGGGTACTTCGACCTTGTGATCGGACCAGCCCGCCGTAGCCACCGCGTACGGACGGTATGGCGCCAGGCCAATATGGCTGGGGTCATGTTCCTGAAGGCAAGGGCGAACGTACCCGGCGTGCTGCCCGGCTAAACTGTAGCAGGAACATCACACGGCTTAACGCCTGCGATACAGCAGCGCGCTACTCGACCGCCTCGGCCTTTCATCGAGAACATCAGGATAGCTGGTCGCTACTCCGCGTTTCCCCGCTAAACCCGCTACGTTTTCGTCACGTACCAGAAGGGATGCGCCTAAGGCGGCTCAAGCCGTTTGCAAACTGTTAAGAACTTCCTACTTCACACTATGCTTCACACTGTAGGATCGCTATGGACGTGGCATGACGATGAAAGTGCAGCCCCTGAAGGGACCACCGCCGGCCGAGGTGCCCCTGCCACGGGCGCCATTGGTGCAGGTTGTTGCTCAAGTGCGCTTCGCGCCGATCCTGGCCATCGGTCGGCCAGACAAGGTGGTGGACTTCCAAGAGGCGATCCGCAGCACATATCCAAACCTAACCGACGAGCGCATGCCGCACTTCTCGGTCGGAGCTAACGGTGTCCCTTCATTCGCCGAGTCGGTGATTTGGCGTTTCAACGGCGGGTCGAAGTCGCCGAAATGGCGCGTCTCGCTAGGTGTCGATTTCGTGGCTCTTGAGACGGGAGCGTACGTCAGCCGGCAGGACTTCCTTGGGCGATTTGAGTTGGTGCTCAACAGCCTTCAGCGGGTGTTCGCTCCCGGCGAGATCCAAAGGCTAGGTTTGCGTTATGTCGATAGGATCGTTGAAGACGGGTTGAAGAATATACATAGACTGATCAAACCGAATGTTCTTGGCATCTCGATGCCCGAAGAGGAGACCTCTTCGTCACTCTACTCGGCGATCCAGCACCTTTTAACTGAGGCTCATCTTCTCGCCGAAGAAGGCCTCATGCAGGCTCGCTGGGGGCATCTTTCTCCCAACGTGACGTACGATGAAACTGCTCTCCCGGCACTTGATAAGTCGAGCTGGGTTCTAGATCTCGATCTCTTCACGACGACCCCGCAGCCATTTGAGAGTGCGGACCTGCTGCAATTGACGACGAGGTTTGCGGAACGAAACTACTCGGTTTTTCGTGATATGGTCACGGAAGATTTCTTGAGGTTCTACGGAGGAAATCTGTGAGCGTGCAGCGTTTGGGAACCATGTTCGGCAGCACCGGCTCTGGCTTCTGCTCGGCTTTCTACAACTCGCCTGTCTTTCGAGCGAGCACGGTCGCGCTGTGTCTGCTGTTTGGCAACATGTCTGCCCCTGCAACAGCCAGCACTACTTACCAGATCAACTCTTCTTCCACCCGGACGAACTCTGGTCCCAGCGCACAGATCAACGTGGGGACAGCTGACACGGCAGCTGCTGCCATGCTGGAGATCCGGCGTCGTTCCGGCCTGAACTGGGACGAACTCGCCAACCTCTTCAGTGTGTCGCGTCGGAGTGCTCATAATTGGGCTAGCGGCAAGCCCGTTTCTTCCAAGCATGAGCATGCAATTAGGCAGACACTCCTGGCAGTTCGGGACCTCGACCAGGGAGCCAGCGCTGACACGCGCGCTCTCCTACTCACCGCTGACGCTTGGGGTGTGACCGCGTTCGATCTCTTGCGTAGCGAGCGGTTCCAGGAAGCTGTTAGCCGAGTCGGTGATCAGCCGATTGCCGCAAGACCCCGGCGCATTCCTCTGTCGCATGATGCGTTGGAAGCGCGTCGTCCTCAGCCTCCTGGACTGCTGCTCGACACGGTCGAGGAAAGGATCAGTATTCCCGCGAAAGCTCGCGTCGCTCGCGTAGTACGTCTGCCGAAGGCTGCGGGGTAGACCTCTTGGCGCTATCGGAGCCGGACGCCGAAGCAATAAACGAAGCTCTAAAGGACTGGCGTCAGGGCGATATCACCCTCGACGAAGGGCTTGAGTTCCTGCACCTCGGTGACTTGTCGCGGCCTCACACCGAGGCCTCAGAACAGACCGCGGCCGCGTTCGCCGAGACAGGCGAAGCTGTACCAGTAGGGCCCACTCCGTTGATGGATGGGGCCCTGCACGGCCTGGTCGTGCTGAGCCAGACCTGCGATGTCGTTCGGGACTGTCGAGATCGCCCGTACATCGAGGTCGCTCCGCTGATCGAGGCATCAGCCGAGCAGCTCGAAGCAGCGCGTCGTTTGAAGATGCCAGCCTACGCTTACATCCCGGCCGTAGCAGAGCGTAGGCTCGTTGCGCATCTCGACCGTGTGATGACAGTCGAGAAGTCGCTCGTCGCTCGGTGGCGGAGGGTTCCTGGCTGGGAGCACGACAGCGAGGTTCGTGCCTTCGGCCAAGCGCTGGCTCGCAAGCGAGTTCGGTTCGCATTCCCGGATGCGTTCACCGAAGCCATCAAGAGATTGGCTGCCCGCCTTTCCAAGCAGCACGAGAAGCAGAACGAAGACGGTGCGTACCTGCGAGCACTCTGGCAGATCCGGGTCCGTGCAGCTCCCGCATGGGAGGGAGAGAAGGTCGACTTGGAGTGGTGGTTCATCAAGCACTACGACCCTGAGGGCATCGAGAAGGTTGACTGGCCCGCAGTTGTGGAAAGCTGGATGAGTCTTTTCGACGCCGGAGAGTGCTTCACCGTCAGCGGCGTCATCGTGTGCAGGCTCGAGGACATGACGGCTCGCGATTACGTCGAGAGCGACATTCTTGAGTTCGAACACCTATCCACGGCTCGTAAGAAGTAGCCCTGCCTGAGCGGCGCTCAGGCTTGCAGGAGAGTCCTCCGGACCTGCACATCCGACCATGCGCCACCGCGCGGAGCCGGGATGCCCCGGGCGTTGAGCGCCCGGGCAATCCCGCCGAGCGAGGTCGTTCCGGCCGCCCGGATGGCCGCGATCACGGGTGTGAGATCCTGAGCCCGGCCGGCCGCTCGGGCGGCCTGCAGGGCTCTCCCAGCCTCCCCGGCCTCCTTCGTGATCTTCGAGCCTCGGTTCCCGCCCAGCACGGCTCCACGAGCCTTGGCGGCCTGCAGTGCGGCCTTGGTGCGAGCCGAGATCATCCGGCGCTCTTCCTCGGCGACCATCGCCATGATCCCCACCGTCAGGCGGTTGGCGTTCGGCATGTCGGCAGCAACGAAGTCCACGCCGGCCTTCTCGAGCCCGAGCAGGAAGTGTGCGTCTCGGCTAAGCCGGTCGAGCTTCGCGATGACGAGGCGAGCCCCATAGATCCGGCAAGCTTGGATCGCGCCGGCAAGCTCCGGCCGATCCGCTCGCCGGCCGCTCTCGATCTCGGTGAACTCGGCAACGATGTTCGACGAGCTCCCGTCGAGGAAGCGGGCCACTGCCTCGCGCTGCGCCTCAAGCCCAAGGCCGGACGCCCCCTGCGTAGCCGTGCTTACCCGGTAGTAGGCCACGAACTTGCCCACGCACGACCCTCCGACACTGGCGTCGACGTTCGTTGACGCGGATGTCGGGTTAAATCAGCAACGAGTAGTTAACGAGCGGTTACCACTTAGGGATCGCCGGGCATGGTGGAGGGCGATATAACCAGCAAGTCACCAACTTTCCCGTTTAAAACGTTGGCGTCGTCACAGAGCTGGGCTTGACTCGACTTACTTTGCAGAATTGCTGATCCTCCAGCTCCAATAGGGGGACGATGTGAGGATTATAATCGCGATCGTGGCTTTCTTCTCCGCCACTGAATATGTGTTTGCAGATGAAGCATCATATCTATGTCACTATGATAAAAAAGTTATCATGTCCTACTATAATGGAAAGATAGTACAAATTAACACGGACGAAGCGTCATTCAATATATCTATAACAGAAAATAAAATTAGATTTATCAATGAAATAGCCAAGACATTCAGCTGCGATACAAATAAAGAAACAAAAGTTATGATGTGCGTGTGGGGGCCTGAAACATTCTCAATGGACCGTAAAAATCTTAGATTTGCAGCAGCTGATATCTATCCTTCCGCACTGAGCGTCCTTTCAGCAGGAAAGTGTGAAAGATTATGAGCTACATCTACACGCGCTAGTCTTCTATTTAGGTAAGCAAACGGCTTTCCTAAACGCTGCCAGTGATGGCTTACTCTTCGACTTGCAAGACTTTTCGCACGCTGCTCTAAAATCGGCCTCGCGAAAGTTAGGGTCATCGGCTGCCATCATATTGATCGGACGCTGATAGGCCATCGCAATGCCGATGTCGTCGTAGGCGCAGGTGGTTTGGCGGGCGTCAGAGCATTGAGCTAGGACGTCGTTGTAGAGGAAGTTGCAATCTTCCGCCTTCAGACCTGTCTTAGGAGCTGCAGTGCGCGTTACGTCCAGACGCCCATTGGCGTAGATCGCCCGGACCTCCTTTCCAGCGTCAACACCAAGCTCGAACGCAATACGGTTGTTGGCGACCACATACTCGAACCGTCCGGTACCGTATGGAAGTTCTGCCTGATAGATATTGCCGTTAGAATTAATGGAGACGAGGCCATAGGCGTCAGATGTTCCTGAACCACCGGCATTGGTCGAGTATATTAATACTGTGTCGCCGCCGACGAATATGATGGCGGTAATGCCCAGGTATACACCAGAAAATTCTTCAATAAGATTGTCGTTGTATTGAATGTATGATTTGATCTTATCGGTGTCACCCTCGAAGATCTTCAACTTGCCCTTCGAAACAACGATCTCGGTCAGGCGCCGTGGATCACTTGGAAGCGCCGCAGGTGCCTTCCTCACGGTAGGGGCGGCAACAGGCGGCGGGGTCGGCGGAGCGAACCGGATGCCGGCACCTGCCCGGTCGCGCTCCGCCGCTTGTCCCTCGCGACCTGTCACATCGGACCCGCCGCTATAACAATTGGCAATCGCCGCCGCCGCGCAAAATTCCGAAGCTGACATTCCGCCACGGCTGGCAGCTGGCTTCTTGCTCTCGACGGCGTAACATGAGCGAATACGATCGCCAGCGCAGTCCGCGTGACCTGAGGTCGGAAGTGCGAATGCCGCAGCGAGGCAGCCTGCCAGGAGGGTTCTTCTCATACGCCGACTGCTACACGCATCGTACGTTGAACCGCTACTCCCACTTACAGATCTGTCTTCTGTGGAGAAAACGACTGTTTTCTTGCCATGACCGATAAGCACGTCCAAAGGCGTCCAAACCTTTCAGCTTTTTGGAAGAAAAACCCGACAGGAATTCTGTTGTCAGACAAACGTGCTTCCGGCACTGCCCTGGCACCGCTTCCAAGCTTTCCTTAACTGGCTTGTCCTAAGGTCTCGCAGTCGGCTCCCGCCTTGACCTGTCGAGGGGCTCGGCATAGCAGCGCGGTCCTCCCTGGTCAGGTCGAGGACCGCGCGGCTAAGGCACTGAGCGCGGAAGCTGAGAAAGCCTCGGTGACGACACGGCCCGTGGACGGGCAGAACCAGACCGCGTCGTCAGAGGCTCTTTGGTCTCCAAGCCACTCCAAGTTGGCGGATTATGGTTAAGTAATTGTTATCGGATCGCGACATGGCTTCGCGCTGCTAGGGCCGCGCCGGGGGCAGCAAGGTCGGTAAGGGTGATCGCGCCGCCCGCTTTGGCCGCCCCCAATCCCCTCAGCTCGCGTTGCCGGTCTCCAAGATCTCGCAGTGATGGGTGAGACGGTCGAGCAGCGCCGTCGTCATCTTGGCGTCGCCAAACACGCTCGGCCACTCGCCGAACGGCAGGAGATCTACGAGGCGCCGCATCCGGAGACGCGCTCGGTAACTGAGCGCGGAGGCCCGGGTCGAGGAAAAACGGTCGCCAAATTGGCGACCGTTTCCACCGAGCGCTTCACCGCCGCGACGGCGAAGGCGACGGGCCGCAGCGAGCGCGTGGGACGACGCGGCAGAAGGCCTTCCCCAAGACAGGGTGTTCTAACGATAAGGGGCTTTCACGAGCGTGATCGAACTAGCCGACGGAAGCCTTCAAGATCTCCGGGATCGTCGTATCGGTGGATCATCCTGTGGCAGTTGGCGCATAGCACAGCGAAATCGTGCTCTAGGGCGAGTTCCGAGTCCTCATCTTTCGGTAAAGATGCGACCGGGCGCAGGTGGTGAGCTTCTATAAAGCCCCGTCCGATTGAGCCGTAGCGCTCCTCAAAATCGAGATCGCAGGCCTGACAGCGGTATCCATGACGCCTTTTGGCCATGGCCGAAGCTTGGGTTTCGCGTTCAAGCCTCCTGTGCTCCTGGTAGCAAGGATGCTCGATGACGCGGTCTGGCACGGTACCGTCCTCAATGCCTTCGGCCAGTTCCCTCCCCTCCTGGATGGGAATATTGCCCTCTCTTATTCCTACATCGCCAGCCAGAGCTGCTTCGTATTCGCGTAGCAAGGCCACGCCCTTCGGAGTGAGATCAAGGATCTTAAATCGACGATTGTATTGATCTGGCTCGCGGGTAAGATAACCTTCTTCCACCCATTCATGAACGAAGGAACTAATATTTTCTGACGCATACTTTGTATTTCGCATAACATCAGATGAAGTGCATCTTCGGTTGTAGGATACATACCCGAATATAGATGTTCTCTTTTTGATTACATACCTGCGATCATCAGGAAATGTCCTGATGAAGAAGTTTGATATTGCGTCTTCATCAACCTGAATTGCATCTGAATTCTTCTCGGCGCGATCCTCCTCCTGGCCCATGTCATTGCTCTCTGCTTTGCCTGCTATTCGACCGTCCGGTTGCCATCGCTTTCGATAGGTCAGCGCCGGAAAATCTTGCCGGAAATTGCGCGTTCGCCGGCATAGGGGAGCAGTTGCGAAATCCGAAGCCTCACGGCCTGATGGCGGAGCGAGCCGGGGGTGCAACCCCGGCCCGCCCCTGACCAACCGCCAAGAGGTGAACAAGGCGATGGCTTCCTTCATCGATGATCCGCGTGCCCTTGAGGTCGACCCTTTCGAAGCCGTGATCCCCGATCCTGCCGCCTACGCCCGCTGGGCGGAGCTTCTTCATCAGATCGACGACGGCTTCATCGGTCGCGACCTCGCCGCGGGGGAAGAGGCTCCGTGGCTCGCCCACCGCCAACCCGTCCTTGAGGAACTTCGCAGGACGATCTTCTGGCCCTCCCCGAACGCTAGCTTCGGCCACGTCCCGGGCTGAGCCCGCGCGACGGCTGATCCTCGCCGCTCCGGTGACTTTGCAGACGCGAAAATCGGCCTCCGGGCCGATTTTTGTTTCCGTCGCCGGGTTGGGCTTTCCGTCGATTTTGCCGGATTTCCCTCCACTGACATTGGACTGACAAGGCCACTGACATTTGGCCTCAGTCACGGCGTTGGTCACGCTTGTGGTCACGCCGCATGAGGCTATCAGCAAAGTCGTACGCGCACTAGAAGGGTGACGCCGAAGATTTGATGGTAACGCGGTTGGTCACGGTCTTGGTCACGCGTGAGCCTGATATTTTCTGGCGCCTTATTATCGGGATTTCCGACAGTTTTCCGGCAATAATGCCGGAAAGTAGATAGCAGCTAACGACGGTCGCAGCAGCAACTGGGCTGGGGATTATTAACAGCAACGATCGGATCGGTGTTGCTCCCTTCGACTACGCACGCTTTAGTCGCTCTACGGGCGGACCGGACGCCCGATCCCCTGAAATTTAGTTCGAGGAGCCTGCCATGGCGCAGATGACCCCAGCCGCCTTGCGTCCAGTTTCCGAAACGCACGTCCCCGCAGAAGAGTTCGCGCGTCTTACTGGAAGATCGCCACTCACTTTGAAGAAGTGGAGAGGAAAAGGCTACGGTCCGAAGTTCATTCGGATCGGCCGAACGCCACTCTACTGTCGACGCGAAGTAGCTGCGTTTATCAACAACAGCGAAGCCTAGAACGAGCACGCCCCGGGGTCTGGACCTCCCCGGGGCGCTCGTCGTGACGTTGAGAGTAGGATCTCAAGATGTACAATAACATTGCTGATTTCCGGCAGACAAGCAAAAACCCTGCGCACATCATAATTTCGGGTGTCTTTTCGCTCGAGCAGGGGTGCCCTGACGAGAACCGGTTCCCGCCGATTGAGGTAATCCTCGCCGCGGACGAACCAGCATCGGAGCCTAAAGTCATCGGGGCTGCCTCCCTCGGCCGGCGCGAGCAGCGTCCGTCCATGGATCGGGCAGCATCGAAGCCTCGACCACCCTCAGACGACACCGAGCCTCGCCGCTCCGCCCGGAGCATCGGCCGCGAGAAGTGGCAGTGGTTGGATGGCGTGAGGGCTGATCACCGAAGGGTCAATCCGACAACGTTCCTAGTCGCTTTCGTGGTGTCGCAGCACCTGAATGCTGCGACGCGCGAGGCGTGGCCGAGTCAAAGGCGAATGGCCGAGCTAGCGGGCGTCAGCGAGACCACCCTTCGAGCCTGCTTGAAGACGCTTATCCAGCTCGGACACCTCCGCCAGGGAAAGAAAGGCATCCGCAACCAGAACAAATACGCCCTCGGGACGGCTCAGGGAGGCACCGATGCGGCCTGAGCTAAAACATCAGGTTTTCGAGGGTTTAGGGGAGGGTTCAAAACCGCGGATTTCAGCGGTTTTGAACCGGGCTGCCGACCATCCCAAACCCTCAAAATCTCGCCGGTTTCATAAGAACACTTCTAGAGGAACCCACCAGAGTCGGCGCGCGCTAGCCGGCGTCTCGGGCAAGGCGGCGCAACGGATCGACGGGGGCGCGCCGGAGGGCGCCCCCGTCGCCCCGCCCCCAGCCGGTGCGAGGCTCAACCTAGGCGGGGCGGGGAGGCCGGGCTTCAAGCCCGAGCAGCCCCGACCCGCCGTCCTCGTCATGGCGCCTGATCTCCCTACCGTCTCTGCCCGCGCCCTTGCCGTCATGGAGGGGCGCTATGCCTTCGCCTGACCTGAAGCCCGTCATGAACCTTCGTGGCCGGCGCGGACCGAGCGGCCGGCTCTGGCTCGAAGGCGACCGCGCCGGCCGGAGGTTCGCGATTTTTGAGACGAGTGACGGTTCGTGGCGCATGTTCGAGCGCGTCGGCCATCCCCTCCTCGCCGAGCCGGAGGAGCCGAAGGGGGCGCGCTCGAACGCGCCCCCTCCTCGACCGGCGCGGAAGTCTCCTCGGAGGGTCCGACGCGAACTGGCCGGGCTCGGCCTGCTGAACGCCGACGACGATGTGCGCGAGGTGTCGCGATGAACGTCCCGATCCCGAACCTCTCCCGGGTTGGTTTCATCCTGGCCGAGCTAGACAGCCTCGCCGCCGCTGAGCGCAAACTCCGTGCGGAACTTGCCGACCTATTTGTCCAGGGCAGCGCCAAACTGCCTTGCGCAACCG
>NZ_BPQP01000072.1 GCF_022179305.1 Methylobacterium iners | reverse complement strand
CCGCGCAACCGCAGGGCTTTCTCACGCCGACACGGCTGCGTGGACGGCGGGGGCTCAGATGTCGAGCTCCGCCCCGTCGGCGAAGGCGGCGCGCTCGGAGATGAAGGCGAAGCGGGCCTCGGGTTTGTTGCCCATCAGGCGCTCGACCGCGTCGCCCGTCGAGTCCCGCGCTTCCTCGAGGACCGCGACGCGCAGGAGCGTGCGCTTCTTGGGGTCCATCGTGGTCTCCTTGAGCTGGGCCGGCATCATCTCGCCCAGGCCCTTGAAGCGGCCGATCTCGACCTTGCCGCCCTTGAACACGGTCTTGATCACCCGCGCCTTGTCGGCGTCGTCGCGGGCATAAGCGGTCTTGGCCCCCTGCGTCAGCCGGTAGAGCGGCGGGATCGCGAGGTAGAGGTGCCCGCGGTCGATCAGCTTGGGCATCTGCCGATAGAAGAAGGTGATGAGCAGCGAGGCGATGTGGGCGCCGTCGACGTCGGCGTCGGTCATGATGATGACCTTCTCGTAGCGGAGGTCCTCCGCCCGGAAGGCACTGCCGGTGCCGCAGCCGAGCGCCTGCGTCAGGTCCGAGATGAGCTGGTTGGCGCCCATCTTGTCGCGGCTCGCGCTCGCCACGTTCAGGATCTTGCCGCGCAAGGGCAGGATCGCCTGGCTCGCCCGGTCGCGGGCCTGCTTGGCCGAGCCGCCCGCGGAATCGCCCTCGACGATGAAGATCTCGGAGCCGGCCGCGCCTGCCTTCGAGCAATCGGCGAGCTTGCCCGGCAGACGGAGCTTGCGGGTCGCGGACTTGCGCGCGACCTCCTTCTCCTGGCGACGGCGCAGGCGCTCCTCGGAGCGGTCTATGACCCAGTCGAGCAACTTGTTGGCCTGGGCCGGAGAGGCCGCGAGCCAATGGTCGAAGGCGTCACGCACCGCCGTCTCGACGATGCGGGCGGCCTCGACCGTCGCGAGCTTGTCCTTGGTCTGCCCCTGGAACTCGGGCTCGCGGATGAAGACCGAGAGCATGGAGGCGCAGGTCGCCATGACGTCGTCGGTGGTGACGCCGCCCATGCGCTTGGCCTGGCCGACCCGCTCGGCATGCTCGCGCAGGGCCCGCAGCAGGGCGACGCGCAGGCCCGATTCATGGGTGCCGCCCTCGGCGGTCGGAATCGTGTTGCAGTAGGAGGCGGAGACGCCGTCCTCCACGACCATCCAGGCCACCGCCCATTCGAGCGAGCCGTGGCCGCCGGGCTTCGTCACCTTGCCCGAGAAGATCGCGTCGGTGACGAGCTCCTTGCCCTCAATGTCGCGGGCGAGGTAGTCGCGAAGACCCCCGGGGAAGCGGTGCACGGTCTCGGCCGGCACGTCCTCGATGCCCTCCAGCAGGGCGGGGGCGCAACGCCAGCGGATCTCGACGCCGCCGAACAGGTAGGCCTTGGAGCGCGCCATCTTGAAGAGGCGCCGCGGATCGAATTTGAGCGGTCCGAAGATCTCGGCATCGGGGTGGAAGCGCACCCGCGTGCCCCGCCGGTTCTGGACCCGACCGACCGTGACGAGGCCGCCCTGGGCGTGCCCGCGCGAGAAGGTCTGGCGATAGAGGACCTGGCTGCGCGCTACCTCGACCTCGAGGAGGTCGGACAGCGCGTTGACCACCGAGATGCCGACGCCGTGCAGGCCGCCGGAGGTCTCGTAGACCTTCGAATCGAATTTTCCGCCCGCATGCAGCGTCGTCATAATGACTTCGAGGGCGGACTTGCCTGGGAACTTCGGGTGCGGGTCGACGGGGATGCCGCGCCCGTTGTCGGTGACGACGAGGTGGCCGCTCTCCTCGAGCTCCACCTCGATGAAGGTGGCGTGGCCCGCCACCGCCTCGTCCATGGCGTTGTCGACCACCTCGGCGAAGAGGTGGTGGAGCGCACGCTCGTCGGTACCGCCGATATACATGCCGGGCCGGCGCCGCACCGGCTCGAGCCCCTCCAGCACCTCGATCGCGGAGGCGTCGTAGCCGGCCTCGGCCGTATCGACCGGCGGCTTCAGGGGGAGCACGGTCTTGACGGCGGGGCGCAGCGAAGCGGCGTGGATCGGTGCGCCGCCCGTGGCGAACAGGTCGACAGGCCGGCCGCGGGCTCCGGCCAGGGCGGCCGCACGTGACGTTTCGCGGTTCTTCATGAGCCAACCATACCGGAACGAAACGGAAACGTGAAGCGGCGCAGACCGTCGCGGCGGGCATCCCCCGAAGCACCCTACGCCGTCACGAGGGGCCACTCTGCCTTGAAAGCCTTAACCCTGTCTCCCCGGCCGCTCCGATGATTGTGGATCACTGGGCGGTGAAAATCTGATGCTTGATACCCATTGCGAAGGTCCGCTCGGGGGGTAGACAGCGAACAGTCGCACTCAATCGAAGACCTTCGGCGTGGGATGGTTATGGCGGTCGTCATCGTTGAGGCACCGCCGATCATCGTTCCGATTTGCACTGAGATTGCCATGGACCGCCGTCATCGCATCATTACGCGACTTCCGCTAACCGAACTGTGGGACGAGCGCAGGGACTTCCCGGAAGCGCTTTGTCTCGGTTCGATCACGCGCGACACGATTCGGCGCCTGCTCGCCGAAGGGCCGGTCCGTTTCGTGGTTGCCGACGTAGGGCGAGCGCTTGAATGGATTGATCCATCGAAGCGATTTGATTTCTGGAAGAGTGTGTCGTCTCACGTCTCACCCGATCCCGATCTCTTGGACGCCGGATCGGGCGGAAGACTCCTCCTAGCGTGGCAGTGGAGCGTTCCCGCCTTCGAGCCTGTGATCGTCCTCCAAGAGGTTCACTGATGATTGCAGCAAGTGGAGCGCTCCGACTGTGATGAGGCGGCACCCGCTCAAGGCGTCTCGTCCATCGCATTGTCGATCCAGTCTTCCATCCATTCAAAGAAAGAGACGGACCGATTTTCCATACGCCGCTTGTACGAGAAGTGGTCTGGCCAGAGTGCGGTCGCTGCCATCCACGGCTCGCCCACTGCATCCTCGGACTCACCGAACATCGTGCCCGCCTGCTCGCCAGCAATCAGCAGGCAGGAATGTGCCGTGCATCCCTGATGGCCGATCAGAATGGATCCTGAAAGACTGTCCGTTGTGATCGGATAACGAGTTCCCGACGTGGATCGGCCGCCTTGCGCGAAGTAGCGCTCAACATCGCGCGACTTGATACCACCCGCACTGAGAACATCTCCGCCGTGCCCGACGGACCTTTCCCCGATCGCGGACGTAATCTGGGAGGGCGAGTACAAACCGTAGTAAGGGCCGGCACCGCAGCCGACTTCCAAGAGCCAAGCACGAAATTCGTTGGGCAATTTGACTTCAACCTCACCCTCAAGAGCTAAAACATCATCCAGGCTGACGGGTACGACCTCGTATCCGTGAGCGTCAGCGCCGAAGACCTTTAAACCGCGATCATGGATACGGAGGAGGGTGAGCTTGCGCGTCAGTTTGGCGATGACCGAAGATGAAGCCTTATCGACAGGGTAGCAGTCGAGGAGCCCTCCTGCACGTCCGCAATGGCTCGATGGCAACCATCCACGATCGTCGTCCACCGACGGATGTCCGATACCGACCGGCCCTACTTGTTGCGCCCGAGCAGCACCAGCCAGCCGATCCCGAGCGTGAGCACGCCTATGCCGACCGTGACGAAGGCCGGCGTGCCGAGATCCATGAAGCGGGGCGCGAGCTGCGTCGCGAAGGCCGCGACGATGAGGGCCACGGCGACGCGGGCCGCCGCGCGCTCGATGCCGCGGGTCAGCTTGTCGATGCCCTTCACCTCGATCTCGACGGTGACGCGGCCCTGCTTGAGCCGCACGAGCATCAGGTGGATCAGCGTCGGCAGCTCCGAGGCCGCGCCGAACAGGCCGGCGCCCACCGCCTCGACCTTGCGCCGCAGGCCCCGGATCGAAAACTGCGCCGTGAGCCGGCTCTTCACGGTGGGACCGGCGGCCGCGAACAGGTCGAAGGCCGGATCGAGCTGGCGCATGACGCCGTCGGCGGTGACGAGCCCCTTGAACAGGATGGCGAGATCGGTGGGCATCGCAAGGTCGTTCTCGCGGGCCATGGTCATGAAGTCGGTGATGAGCACCCCGAAGTTCAGCGGCGCGCCGGCGTGCCGCGTGATGAAGGCCTGGGAGGAGGCCTCGAGCTTGGTGAGGTCGGGATTGCTGGCGCCCGTCCAGTCGAGGAGCACCGCCATGAGCCCGTCGGCATCCTCCTTCACCATCGAGGCGATGAGCATCAGGAGCTGCGTGCGGCGGCGCTCCGAGAGTCGGCCGACGATGCCGAAATCGATGAAGCCGATCCGGTTGCCGGTCATCGCCAGCATGTTGCCGGGATGCGGGTCGGCGTGGAACACGCCCTCGATCAGGGCCATCTGCAGGAAGGCGTCGGTGCCCTTCTGGGCGAGCAGGACCTTGTCGATCCCCGCCGCATCGAGTCGCGCCGGTTCGTTCGGCGGAATGCCCGCGATGAATTCCTGGACGAGCAGCCGCTCCGAGGTCCAGTCCCAGTGAATCTTCGGGATGACGATGTCGTCGCGATCGGAGAAGATCGCGGCGATGAGCTCGCAGTTGCGCGCCTCGTTGACGAGGTCGAGCTCGCCGTAGAGGCCGCCGGCGAGGTGGCGCATCTGCTCCTGGGGCTGGTAGCGGCCGAATTCGGGCCATTCCGCCACGACGATCCGGGTGGCGTGGGCCAGGAGCCGGAGGTCGGCCTCGATGATCTTGCGCAGGCCCGGCCGCAGCACCTTGACGATGACGTCCTCGCCGCTGTGCAGCCGCGCCCGGTAGACCTGGGCGATCGAGGCCGAGGCGATGGGTGTCGTGTCGAATTCGGCGAAGATCTCGGCCGGCGGTCCGCCGAGATCGGCCTCGAGCTGCGGCCGGATCTTCTCCCAGGGGATCGGCGAGACCTGGCTGTGGAGCTTGGCCAGCTCGTCGGTCCATTCGGGCGTCAGCAGGTCGGCCCGGCTCGCCAGGATCTGGCCGAGCTTGATGAAGGTCGGCCCCAGCGCCTCGATGGCGCGGCGGACGCGCTGCGGCTGCGACAGGCGCGCGACGTCGACGCGAGGCGCCTTGCGCCGGGCGAAGCGGGCGACGTGGACGAGGCCGAGGCGCTCGACGACCTTGTTGACGCCGTAGCCGATCAAAACGGCGACGATCTCGCCGAGGCGCTGGCGGTCCCGGGCGGCGACGAAGGCGGTTCTCAGCATGGACGCAAGGGACTACCCCGTCTGGCGCGGTTTCGTTGTCGGGAATGGCCGTCGGGGACCGTGCGGCCCGGTATACTTAAGCGAAAAGCCGCGGCCGAAGTTTGGCGGCTCGCGCCGGTCCACCGGATTCGCAACGATGCCCGACGCGAGGTAGAGAGGCGGCTTCCGCGCCCCTGGGCGTCCAAGCACGCGAAACGAGAGCGGTCCCGATGGCAGGTACGCCCCGCGCCGGAATCATCCCGGTCACGCCCTTCCAGCAGAACTGCACCCTGATCTGGTCGGAGGAGACCAAGGTCGGCGCCGTGGTCGATCCGGGCGGCGACCTCGACCGCATCGAGGCGGCGATCCGCGACCAGGGCATCACGGTCGAGAAGATCCTGCTCACCCACGGCCACATCGACCATGCCGGCGGCGCCGACGAGCTGCGGGAACGACTCGGCGTTCCGATCGAGGGCCCCCACGAGGCCGACCGCTACCTCCTCGACAGCCTGCCCGAGACCGGCGCCAATTACGGCCTCGACGGCGCCCGCGCCGTGACGCCCGACCGCTGGCTCGCCGAAGGCGATACGGTCACGGTCGGCGGGCTGACCTTCGAGATCCTGCACGCGCCCGGCCACTCGCCCGGCAGCGTCGTGTTCATGAGCCGCGACGCACGCTTCGCGCTCGTCGGCGACGTGGTCTTCAAGGGATCGGTGGGCCGCACCGACCTGCCCGGCGGCAACCACGAGCAACTGATCCGCGCGATCCACGAGAAGCTTCTGCCGCTGGGCGACGACGTCGCCTTCATCCCCGGCCACGGCCCGACGAGCACGCTCGGCGAGGAGCGGGTGACCAACCCGTTCCTGCAGGGGTGAGGGGCCCATCCCGGGTCGGACGCGATCATCGCCGCGTCGCGACAACCGGGTTTCGATGAGGCGTTCCAGCTGGAGCGCGGAGGGCCGATCCCGCTGCCATTGCCCCGTGCTGCCGAGAGGCGGGAAAGGGTGTCGGAATCCGGGTGATGAGGCCCGGAAACGATGCAATCTCAACGCCGAACGCCTATATCAGGTCGGCAAACGAATCGCAGGCGCGGCCGGGGCTTCAAGCCTCGGCACCAAGAGCAAGCAAGACCCGCCTGCCCGAGGGACTTCATGGCCGATCTTTCCCACGACGACGCATCACGCAACCTCGCCTCCGACGCCTATGGCGCGGAGTCCATCCGGGTGCTCAAGGGCCTCGACGCCGTGCGCAAGCGGCCGGGCATGTATATCGGCGACACCGACGACGGCTCGGGCCTTCACCACATGGTCTACGAGGTGGTGGACAACGCCATCGACGAGGCGCTCGCGGGACATGCCGACCTCGTCACCGTGACGCTGAACGCCGACGGCTCCTGCACGGTCTCCGACAACGGCCGCGGCATTCCCACCGACATCCACAAGGAGGAGGGGGTCTCGGCGGCCGAGGTCATCATGACCCAGCTGCATGCGGGCGGTAAGTTCGACCAGAACTCCTACAAGGTGTCCGGCGGCCTGCACGGCGTCGGCGTCTCCGTCGTCAACGCGCTTTCGCAATGGCTCCGCCTGCGCATCTGGCGCAACGGCAAGGAGCACGCGATGGAGTTCCGCCACGGCGATGCGGTTTCGCCGCTCAAGGTCGTGGGCGACGGTGGCGGCCGGCACGGCACCGAGGTCTCGTTCCTGCCCTCGACCGAGACCTTCACGATGATCGAGTTCGACTACGGGACGCTGGAGAAGCGCCTGCGCGAGCTCGCCTTCCTGAACTCTGGCGTGCGCATCGTGCTCACCGACGCGCGCCATGCCGAGCACAAGCGCGAGGAGCTCTACTACGAGGGCGGCATCGAGGCCTTCGTGCGCTACCTCGACCGCTCGCGCAAACCCATTGAGGGCATGACGAAACCCGTGATGGTGCGGGCCGTGCGCGATGACATCCGCGTCGAGGTTGCCCTATGGTGGAACGACTCGTTCAACGAGACCGTGCTGCCCTTCACCAACAACATCCCCCAGCGCGACGGCGGCACCCACATGGCGGGCTTCCGCGCCGCCCTGACGCGCCAGATCACCGGCTACTCGGAATCCTCCGGCATCGCCAAGCGCGAGAAGATCACTCTCACGGGCGAGGATTGCCGCGAGGGGCTGACCGCCGTCATCTCGGTGCAGGTGCCCGACCCGAAATTCTCGTCGCAGACCAAGGACAAGCTCGTCTCGTCGGAGGTCCGCCCCGCGGTCGAGAACGTGCTCAACGAGGGCCTCTCGAACTGGCTCGAGGAGAATCCGGCGCTGGCCCGCTCGGTGATGGCCAAGGTCATCATGGCGGCCTCCGCCCGCGAGGCCGCGCGAAAGGCCCGCGAGACGGTGACCCGCAAGGGCGTCCTCGACATCGCCTCCCTGCCCGGCAAGCTCGCCGATTGCCAGGAGCGCGACCCGTCGAAATGCGAGATCCTGCTCGTCGAGGGCGATTCGGCCGGCGGCTCGGCCAAGCAGGGCCGCGACCGGCACTTCCAGGCGGTGCTGCCGCTGCGCGGCAAAATCCTCAACGTCGAGCGGGTGCGCGCCGACCGGATGCTATCCTCGGCCGAGATCGGCACCCTGATCACGGCGCTCGGCGCCGGGATCGGGCGCTCCTCCACCGACCGCGAGGGCTTCAACCCGGAGAAGCTGCGCTACCACCGCATCATCATCATGACGGATGCCGACGTCGACGGCTCTCACATCCGCACCCTGCTCCTTACCTTCTTCTTCCGGCAGATGCCGGAGGTGATCGAGCGTGGCCACCTCTACATCGCCCAGCCGCCGCTCTACAAAGCGGCCAAGGGCAAGTCGGCGATCTACCTTAAGGACGAGCGGGCGCTGGAGGATTACCTCATCGACGCGGGTGTCGAGGGCGCGACCCTGCGGCTGGCCTCGGGCACCGAGTTCGGCGGCCCGCAGCTCAAGGCGCTCGTCGAGGAGGCGCGCCAGTTCCGCGGCCTGATGCAGGCACTCCACACCCGCTACGACCGCGCCGTCGTCGAGCAGGCGATGATCGCCGGCGCCTTCCGGGCCGAGGTGGCGCAGAACGCGGCCGAGGCCGAGCCCCTCGCTGAGGAGACCGCCCGCCGCATGAACCGGATCGCCGACGAGATCGAGCAGGGCTGGGAGGGCGAGGCCCGCGACGGCGGCTACGTGCTCAGCCGGACGCTCCGCGGCGTGCGCCAAGTGGTGACCCTCGATGCCTCGCTCGTCGCCTCGCAGGAGGCCCGCCGGCTCGCCGAGCGGGCCGAGGCCCTGCGCGAGATCTACGACGAGCCTGTCACCTACGCGCGCAAGGGCGACGAGACGGTGCTGCACGGCCCCGTCGGCCTGTTCGAGGCGGTGATGGCCTTCGGCCGCAAGGGCCTCCAGCTGCAGCGCTACAAGGGCTTGGGCGAGATGACCGCCCAGCAGCTCTGGGAGACGACGCTCGATCGCGACGTGCGCTCCCTCCTGCAGGTCAAGGTCAAGGACACGCAGGACGCCGACGACCTCTTCGTCAAGCTGATGGGCGACGTCGTCGAGCCCCGGCGCGAGTTCATCCAGGACAACGCGCTCAGCGTCGCCAACCTCGACGTGTGAGGCGGACGAGCGCAGGACGGCCTCCGAGCCTCCTCAGGCGATCTGGGGCGCCCCGCCGGCGTCCCGCGTCATCTCCTGAACCGTCTCGAGCACCACGCGGGCGCTGAAGGGCTTGGGGATGAAGCGGGCCTCGGAGGGCAGGTCGCGGAGGCCCGGAGCCGAGACGCCGGAAATCACCACGATCGCCACCCCCGGCCAGCGCGCGGCCACCTCGCGGGCCAGGGCGAACCCGTCGCGGCCGCCGGGCATCTGCACGTCGGTGACGAGGAGATCGATGCCGGAGCGGCGCTCGAACTGACGTAGCGCGGTCACCACGTTCCACGCCTCGAGGACCTCGAAACCCGCATCGGCGAGGAGGTCGGCCGTCTCCATTCGGATCACGGTCTCGTCCTCGACGACGAGGGCGAGGGGACGGGCTGTCGCGGCGGGTTGATCCATCCATGCCTTAAGCGTCGAGCCCGCGGATCGTTTCACGCGGTTTTCGGCTATCCGTCCATCGCGAAACCGGCCAGCGGAGCGTCGACGCGGCAGACGACGCCCTCGGGCTCGAAGCTGAGGTCGACCGCGCCGCCGACCGCCCCGGCGAGGCCCCGTTCGATCAGGCGGGATCCGAAGCCCTTCCGTTCGGGAACCGGGACGCTCGGCCCGTTCTGCTCGACCCAGGTCAGGTGCACGTTCGGCTCCTCGGGGCCGGCATCGATCGTCCAAGTGATCGCGATGGAGCCCTCGGGAACGGAGAGCGCACCGTACTTCGCCGCGTTGGTCGCGAGTTCGTGAATCATCAGCGACAGGGAGAGCGCCGCCTTCGAGCCGATCGTGATCGGCGGGCCCTCGATCCGGAAGCGGCCGGGCTGCTGATCGTCGTGGAGCGAGAGCGCGCCCTCGATCACCTCCGCCATCTCGGCGCTCTCGGTCTCGCCCGTCAGCAGGATGTCGTGCGCCTTGCCGAGCGCGATCAACCGGGCGGCCAGGGCTTCCTTTGCGGCGTCGATGTCGGTGACGTTGCGAAGGCTCTGCGAGGCGATGGCCTGCACCATCGAGAGCGTGTTCTTCAGGCGGTGGCTGAGCTCGCGGTTGAGGATGCGCTGCTGCTCGTCCGCCGCGATCCGGGTGAGGCCGCCGAAGGCGCGCTCGGCTACCTCGCGGGCGAAGGCGATCTCTCCCGAAGTCCAGGCGCGGGGTTCCCGCTCCTGGGCGTAGAGCACGCCGACGAGGCGGCCGCGCTGGAGCAGCGGCACCTCGATCTGCGCCCGCGTCCGGATCTGCGCATAGGCGACCGCGTCCTCGGCGAGCGCGGGCGTGGCGGCGATGTCCGGGACGACGAGGGTCTCCCCGCTCCGCAACCGCTCCACCGTCGCCCGGAAGATCGAGAGCGGATGGATGTCGGCAAGGCTTGCGATCCGGTGGTCGGTCCAGTCCTGCGCGACCGTGAACACGCCCTTGGCGAGGTCGACGATGGCGTAGCCCGCCCGCGCCACGGCAAGGGTGCGGCCCAGGATCTCGGCCGTCGCGGTCACGACCTCGCCGCTCGTCTGCAGGTCGCGCAGGCGGTCGCTCAATGCGATCAGGGCGTCGCGCCGGGAATCCTCGAGCTTCTCCTCGGTGATGTCCTCGATCATCGCGGTGGCGTAGGTCGTCTCGCCGAGCCGCTGCGAGACGAGGTTCACCCGCGCCCAGATGATCCGGCCGTCCTTGCGGCGGTAGCGCTTCTCGAAACGCTCCTGGATGGTCTCGCCGGTGGCGAGGCGCCGGTGCAGGGCGTCGCGTTCGGCCGCGTCCTCCGGCGGCGTCCAGCGGGCCAGGGAATGGCCGACGATGTCCGCCTCCTCCGCGCCCCAGATCGCGCGGAGCTTGGCATTGACCCGCAGCACCGTGACGCTCAGCGGATCGAACTGCACGATGCCGACATTGGCGCCCTCGAACACCGCCCGGAATTGCGCCTCGGCTTGGCTTCGCTCAGTGATATCGAGCATCGCGCCGATCATCCGCAGGGGTGCTCCGTCGGCCCTCCGCACCATGAAGCCGCGATCGAGCACCTCGGCGTAGCGTCCGTCGGCGCGCCGGAAGCGGTATTCGTGGCTCCAATCCTCCGCGCTCCCGTCGATGACGGCACGGATGTCGGTCTCGACCATCGCCCGGTCGTTGGGATGGATCCGCGCCAGCCACCAGGCGCCGGTCGGCTCGACCTGCGCGGGCTCCCAGCCATAGGCGGTGCAGAGCGCCTCGTTCCACAGGACGCTGTCCGCGACGAGGTCCCAGTCCCAGATCGCGTCGTTCGTCGCCCGCGTGACCAGGCGGTAGCGCTCCTTCGTCGCGAGGAGCGCGATCTCGATCCCCTTGCGCTCGGTGATGTCGCGGACGGTGCCGACGATGCGCGTCGCCCGGCCCTCCGACACCACGAGTTGGCCCCGCGCGGCGAGCCAGCGCATGATTCCGTCCGGGCTGATCACCCGGTACTCGCTGTCGAACACGCCGGACCCGAGCGGGTCGATGGCCGCCTGGAGGGTCGCGTCCACCCGCGACCGGTCCTCAGGATGCAGGCCGGGAAGGAAGGTGCCCGCGTAGGTGACGGCGCCGTCACGGTCGACGCCGAACATCGCCCGCGTCCGCGCATCCCAGCGCAGGACGTCGCGGGTCAGATCGTAATCGTAGATTCCGACGCCCGTGGCCTCGACGGCGAGGCGCAGCAGCATCGCGCTCTCGCCCAGCGCCTGCATGTCCGCGGCCTCGGCGTCGAGCGCGGGCCCGTCGCCGGTCGTGGTGGGTGCGGGCGGCTGGCTCATCGGGGCGCGTGAGCTCGGTCTCGTGCCGGGGCGTGGCCGGGCGCGTCGGGATCTCATGGTCCGTCGCTCTCGGCGCCCACCCGCTTCAGGCCAGCGCGACGGGTTCGGCGGAGCCCGTCGCGCCGGTGGCGGGCGGCGGGTCGACCGAGACGAGCCGACCGGCAGAATTGGAGACCGCGCCGAGCACCGTCGCGTAATGGCGCACCACGACACCGTGGCACTCGCAGGCGACCTCCTCCATCTCCGAGCGACTCAGGATGGTGATGCGACCGCGGCCGACCTCGATCAGTCCCTGCTGCTGCAGCGTGCGCAGGATCCGGGTGAGATAGGTGCGCTGGACGCCGAGCATCGCGGCCAGCAGCTCGTGGGTCACCGGCAGGACATCGGTGCCGATCCGGTCCTGAAGGGTCAGGAGCCAGCGCAGGCAGCGCTCCTCGATCGGGTGGAGGGCGTTGCAGGCCACGGATTGCAGCACCTGCGCGAGCAGGCAATCGGCGTAGCGGGTGAAGAGATTGCGCAAGCTCGCCGAGGCGCGCTTCGCCTCCTGGAGCCGAACCGCCTCGATGCGCAGGACCGGACCGCCGATCTGGATCACGGCGCTGGTCGAGGCCGGCAGGAAGCCGCTGCTGACGACGCCGCCGACGGCGCCCTCACGTCCGACCGTGGCGGTCTCGGCACCGCGCCCGTCGCGCATGGCCACGATGAGCGTCGCCACCGTTTGATCGCAGGGGAAGGAGATGCACGAGACCTCAGCCCCGGCCGAGAACAGCGTGTCGCCGCGTTGACACTCGACGCGTTCGAGGTGAGGCGCCAGCAGCGCCCGATCCTCCGCGTCCAACGATTTCAGCAGCAGGTTGCCCTCAAAGAGGGTCTTGGGGGCCGACGGCATGGGATAGGCTGTGTTCACCCGGTGAGCTCCCGACGCTCGTATCGCACAGCCCAGCTCACGTCTGTCTACAAGTAGACGTACGAGGCGACAAATTTGTCGTTTTGATGGATGGTTTGCCGCCGGACACAGGATCGGCAGGCGCGGACCTGAGACGCCGTGCGAACCGGCCTGCGCGGGGCGATCAAATCGAGGGAAGAAGCCTCGGGCCGCGGGCCCCGGCGGATCGAGGTTCGGGCGGGCCTTCAGCCCTGTCCCACCTCGTCGCCCTCGCCGATGCAATCGAGGGCGCGTTCGACGGCGCCTACCGCGTCGAGCAGGTTCTGGACCGTGCGCTCGACCTCGAGCCGCGGCCGCTCCATCGTCGCCGCGCAGGCGCTCAGCGTCTGCAGCTGCTCCAGGGCCGCGAACAGGCCGTCGGCGACGGAGACGACGTCGCAGCCCCGAAGCGGAGCGGCTGGCTGGCGCCGGAGAAAGGGAACGACGTTGCTCATCGGCGGGAATGGTGCGCCGACCCGAAGCGGGAAAGCCAGACGCGCCCAGCCGTTCTCCACACGATTGCCGCGGATGCGCCGCGATCATGCGCGGAGGTGGTGTGTTTTTCCGTGTCCCGCCGACATCACTTGGCGCGGAACCGGCGACGGGGCGTTACCCATGCGCTTGACGGGCGCAGCCCCCCGGCAGCACCACAGCCGGACTCGCTTGAAAGCCAGGATCAGCCTCGATGCGCCTTCGCCACCTTGCCCTCGCCGCCCTCCTGGCCGGCGGCCTCGCCGCCTGCAACAGCACCGAGTCGAGCCCCAGCGGCCGCAGCGGTCTCTCGGAGACCTTCGACACCGGCAATTACCGCTACTCGCCGAACACCAACGGCACTCAGACCCGCCGAGACGTGAACTACCGCTACACCCAGCCGCCGCTGCCCTCGATCCTGTACCGCGGCAACTGAGCGGTCGTCAGCGGCACTCGGTCTCAGCGGGATTTGCGCCGCGTGGCCCGACGGCCCTGCGAACGCTGCATGCAGGCGGCGTGGATCTGCCGCCCGAGGGCGTGCAGCCCGAGCCCCTGCGGATCAGGCGCGGTGAAGACCTTGGCGCGCGCCTCGTTGCGGCAGGCCGCGTCCTGCGGGCTCTGGATCGGCGGTTCGGCGGAGGCGTTCTGCGAAACGCACAGGGCGAGGGTGATGCCGAACCCAATCGGGGCAAGGACGTGGGGCCGGGGGCAAGCGGTTTTCGTCATGATCTCCTCATGCAGGATTTCTCACGGCACCACCCAGACGCAGCGTTCGGCATCCTTGAGCGACAGGCATTCGTAGGGCGTGCCGCCCACCATCGCGCGCTGCTCGACCGCGCCGATGCGGTCGCGGGCGACCCGGGTGCAGCCGGGCCGCTCCGCCGTGCGGGCGGCCGGAGGTTCGGCGGTCAGCAGGCGCAATGCGACGAGCGACTCGCAGGCGACGAGTGTGGGCTCCTGCGCCTGAGCGGGACGCAGGCCGAGCAGCCCCAGGGCGAGGCAGGAGGCGAGGAGCGTCCCGGAATTCATCGACGGCCCTTCTCGCGCGGCGGCTCGCGGGGCGGCGCCGGAGCGGCCGGCGTGACGGTGCCGGCGAGCGTCCAATGGCACACGGACGTTCCCTGCAGGCTGGCGCAATCGTAGGCGCTGCCGTCGAAAGCGGCCCGGTCCACGATGGCCGTGACCTTGTCCCGCCCGAGCACCAGGCAGCCGAGATGGTCGGCCTTCTCGTCCGCCAGCGATGCCGCGGCCGCGGCGGTGTCCCCGCTCGAGCGCCGCAGCAGGATGCGCAGGTTGGCGAGCGAGGGGCAGCCGATCGCCGGAGCGGCCTTGCCGGATCCCGCCTGAGCGGGGAGGGCCTGCGCCGGAGCGGCCGTCGGCGAGAGGAACGTCAGCAGGGCCGGTATCGCGTGAAGCACAAGGGTCGCGGACGCTCGCATACGGGTGTCCTATCACGAAGGAACGAGGCAGGCGCCTCAACGATCCGTGCGACGCAGCTTGACGAAGCGCTTGAGCGCGCGCTCCCGCCGGAGCCGCGAGAGCCGGTCGATCCAGAAGATGCCGTCGAGCTGGTCGCATTCGTGCTGGAGACAGGCGGCGCGAAAGCCCTCGGCGCTCTCTTCACGCGGCGTCCCGTCGAGGTCGCGGTAGCGCAGGGTGATGCGGGCGGCCCGCTCGACGCTCTCGGCGATGCCGGGCATCGAGACGCTGCCCTCCGTGTGGGCCTGGCGCTCGGGCGAGGCCCAGAGGATCTCGGGATTGACGTAGGTCGTCGTCGGCTCGCCCGGCTCCAGGCGCAGCACCACGAGGCGCTGGAGCCGGCCGATATGCGGGGCCGTCAGGCCGATGGCGCCGACCCTCGCGAGGGTGCCGCGAACCTGCTCGGCCAGGCTCTCCAGGGCGGCATCGAAGCGCTCGACCGGATCGGCGGCGCGGCGCAGGCCGGGATCGGGATAGAGGAGGAGCGGGCTCTTGGACATGGACGGTCCCGATGACCGCATTTCCGCGGCGTTACAAGAGCGCGGGCGCTCCCGCCGCTTCGCCCGCCTGCGACTCCCGCAGGCTGGCGAAGGCCGGACCGCCGAAGCGCAGGAGCAGGACGGGCGTCAGCACGGCGTCGAGGAGGGTCGCGGAGGCGAGCCCGCCGAAGATCGTCACCGCCACGGGGTGGAGGATCTCCTTTCCGGGCGCCTCCCCGTCGAAGAGGAGGGGGACGAGGGCGATGCCGGCCGACAGCGCCGTCATCAGCACCGGCACCAGCCGCTCCTCGCTCGCGCGCAGGACCAGGGCGGGGCTCAAGGCCAAGCCCTCGGTCAGGCTGAGATTAAGGGCGTGGCTGATCTTGAGGATGCCGTTGCGCGCGACGATGCCGGTGAGCGTCACGAAGCCGATCATCGAGGCGAAGCCCGAACAGGGCGAGCGCCGCTACGCTGCCGATCAGCGCCAGCGGCACGCTGCACATCACGATGAGCGCGAGCACCCCGGAGCGGTAGCGGCTCGCGAGCAGGGCGAAGACCAGCATTAGCGAGACGAGGCTTAAAAACCCCCACCGTGCGCATGGCCTGCCCCTGCGCCTCGGCGCTGCCCTCGAGCCGGGCGGTGACGCCCTCGGGCAGCGCGGTCCGGGCGAGAAGCAAGCGGATCGCCCCCGTCGCCGCGCCCGCATCGGCGCCGGGCGCGAGGTTGCCCTGGACGACGAGGCGCCGCCTGCCGTTCTCGCGCAGGATCTGGTTGTGGCCGTCGCGCTCCGTCACGTCGGCGATCGCCCGCACCGGCACCCAGCCGGCGGGGGTCTCGATCGGGAGATCGGCGAGCGCGGCCACCGAGCGGGCGGGCTCGGCCAGGCGCAGCACGACGTCGAAGCGGCGGGTGCCGTCGACGAGGGTCGAGACGATCCGTCCGTTGGCGAGCCGCGAGACCGTCTCCACGAGTGCGGCCGGGGCGATGCCGTAGAGCGCCGCCCGGACGGGATCGACGCGGATCTCGAGCTGAGGCACGCGGACCTGCTTCTCGACCTGGAGGTCGGCGAGCCCGGGGACGGCCGCGAGCGCCGTGCGCAGGCCCTCGGCGCTTCGGCGCAGGACGTCGAGGTCGTCGCCGAACAGCTTCACCGCGATCTCGGCGCGGACGCCCGAGAGCATGTGGTCGATCCTGTGCGAGATCGGCTGGCCGAGATTGACCGCGACCGGCAGCAGGGCGAGCCGGTCGCGGATGTCGGCGGCGACCGCATCGCGGTCTCGCGCCCCAGGTTTCAGCCGCACCTCGAGATCGGTCGAATGGACGCCCTCCGCGTGCTCGTCGAGCTCGGCCCGGCCCGTGCGCCGCCCCACGACTTCGACGCCCGGGATCTCCGCCGCCAGGCGCTCGGCGATGGCGCCGAGGCGGGCGGATTCGCTGAGCGAGGTGCCCGGCGCCAGGGCGAGGTTGACGGTGAAGGAGCCCTCGTTGAAGGCCGGCAGGAAGGCGCGCGGCAAACCGGTCGCCCCGAGCGCGGCGAGGCCGACCGCGACGAGTGCGGCCGCCATCACGGGAGCCTGGCAAGCGAGGGCCCAGCCGACGATTGAGGCGTTCCACCGCTTCAGGGCGCGGATCAGGCGACTCTCCCGGTCCTGTCGCCGCGCCAGGGCCGGCAGCAGCCAGGAGGCCAGCGCCGGCGTCAGGGTCACCGAAATCGCGAGGCTGCACAGGATGGCGACGATGTAGGCTTGGCCGAGCGGCGCGAAGAGCCGGCCCTCGATGCCTGAGAGCGCGAAGAGCGGCAGGAAGACGAGGCAGACGATGGCGGTGGCGTAGACGATGCCGGAGCGGACCTCGTTCGAGGCCGCGACGATCACCGCGAAGACCGAGCGGGGTTCGCCGGCCAGGCGGTTCTCGCGCAGGCGGCGTAAAATGTTCTCGACGTCGACCACCGCGTCGTCGACGAGCTCGCCGACCGCGATGGCGATGCCGCCGAGGGTCATCGTGTTGATGGAGAGCCCGAGCGCCGAGAAGATCGCCGCCGTGGCGAGGATCGAGACGGGGATCGCGGAGAGCGAGATCACGGTGGTGCGCAGGTTGAGGAGGAAGGCGAACAGGACGAGCGCCACAACGGCGGCGGCCTCGGCCAAGACCTGCAGGACGTTGCCGAGCGAGGTCTCGATGAAGTCCGCCTGGCGGAACAGGATTTTTTGCGCCTCGATCCCGCGGGGCAGGGCGGGTTTCAGCTCGGCAAGCGCCGCCTCGACGGCCCCCGTGAGCCGCATCGTGTCGACGCCCGGCTGCTTCTCCACGGAGACCACCACGGCCGGCCGGCCCATGAAGCCGGCATCGCCCCGCCTCGGCTTGGCGGCGAAGGAGACCTCCGCGACCTGCCGCAGGTAGACCGGGCCGCTCGGCGTCGGAATCGCGAGGCTGCGCAGGTCGTCGAGGCTCAAGCTTCGTCCGACGGCGCGGATCAGGACCTCGCGCCCACCGGCTTCCGCGATGCCGCCCCCGGCATTGCCGCCGAAGCCCTGCAGCACCCGCTCGAGCGCCTCGTTCGTCACGCCGAGCCCCCGCATCGCGGCCGGGTTCGGCGCCACCCGGAACTGGCGGACCTCGCCGCCGATCGGGATCACCTGCGCCACGCCCGGGATCGCCAGGAGCCGCGGCCGGATCGTGAAATCCGCCGTCTCGCGCAGCTGCATCGGGCTCGCCTCGGGGCCCGTGACTGCGACGAGGAGGATGCCGCCCATGATCGAGGCGACCGGCCCCATCTGGGGCGCGACGCCGGGGGGCAGCTCGGCGCGGGCGAGCGCCAGGCGCTCGGCGACGAACTGGCGATCGCGAAACAGGTCGGTGTCCCAATCGAACTCGACCGTGACGACGGAGAGGCCGATGCCGGAGACCGAGCGCACCCGCGTCACGCCCGGAAGCCCGTTCATCCGGGTCTCGATCGGGTAGGTGACCCGCTGCTCGACTTCCGAGGGTGCCAGGCCCTCGGCCTCGGTCATCACCGTCACGGTCGGCCGGTTGAGATCGGGCAGGACGTCGACGGGCAGCCGGGTGAGGGCGAGCAGGCCCGCGACCACCAGGGCGGCCGAGAGCGCGAGCACGAGCAGCCGGTTGCGTAAGGAAGCGGCGACGAGGGCGGCGAACATCTAGCGGACCTGATCCAGGAGCTCGACGCCCTCGACGACGACGCGGCGGCCCGGCTCCAGACCCTCGGCGATCAGCATTCGCTCGGCATCGAGGGGCTCGGCCCGGACGGGGCGCCCGACGAAGCGCTCGGCCCCGACATGCTCGTAGATGCGAGTCGTACCCTCGCTGCGCAGAACACTGCCGCGGGGCACTGGCAGGCCCCGGCGCTCGCCCACGGCCGAGGTGAGGACGGTGACGAACTGGCCAAGCCGCAGCCCGGTGGTGTCGCCCTCCACCGCGAACTGGACGGGGACTGCCTGGTTGCGGTCGGCAAGCCCGATGCCGCGGGGACTCAGCGCCAGGATCCGCCCGTCGCCGAGCCGGGCGCTCGCCGGAGCGTCGTCCTCGGGCGTCTCGAAGCTCAGCGCCTCGATCCAGAGCCGGCCCGGCTCGACGATGCGGAACAGGACGCTGCCCGGCACCGCCATCGCCCCGGCCGCCACGTTGGTCTCGGCGATCACCCCGTCGACGGGGGCGACCAGCGCCTCCGGCTCGCCGCGCACCCGGTCGAGGGCGGCGCGGCGGTCCCTCAGGCCCTCGAGCTCGGAGCGGGCGTCGTCGAGCTGGGTCTGCGCCAGCGCCCCCGTCGGCGCGAGGCGCTCGAACCGGGCGACGCGCCTCGCCACGATCGCGATCTGCTGGTCGAGCTCGCCCTGGCGCTGGCGCATGTCGGAGACGTCCACCGCCTGGACCGGCGGCGTCACCGTGGCGAGCACCGCGCCCCGGCGCACCCGCGTCCCGAGGCGCGGGAACCCGCCCTCGGGGGCGGCGAGGCGTCCGCCGACGGAGGATTGCACCACGCCGCTGGCGTTGGGATCGGGGACGACCCGGCCCGGCAATTCGAGGGTGCGGGCGACGATCTCGGGTGCGACCATGGTGGTGCGCAGGGCGAGGAGGCGCTGCGTCGCCTTGGGCACGAAGACGGAGCCGTCCTCAAGCCGCGCGGCCCGCTCGCCGGGCAGGGGGGCGGCGAGCGCCATGCCACCGGCTCCGCCCGCCTGAACCGGCGCGGCGCCGTGGTCATGACCCTCATGCGCGACGGCCGTACCGATCAGGAGCGTCGCGGTCACCGCGATCATCGCCAGGGTCGGAACCAGGCGCCGCCCGCGCATCAGCAGCACCGTGGCGAGGCCGAGGATGAAGCCGCCGGCCGCGGTCGCAAGGGGGTTCTGCCGGGCGAGATGCGCCCGCAGCGCGTCCGCCGCCGTTTCGGACGAGGCAGGGGCCGCCGTCGGGGCGGGCGCGGGGATGTCGAGGGCGAGGTCGAGCACGTCCGTCTCGCCCGCCTCGGTCACCGACACGGACAGGTCGTGATGCCCCGCCCGTCCGAGCCAGGGAGCGGCGAGGCGGTAGGTCCCGTCCGGGGTCGGCGCGGCGGCGACGCGCCCGTTTGGCGTCTCGACGCTCACCGCGGCCTCAAGCACCGGCGCGTTGGTGGCGAAGCGGTCGAGATAGAGCACCAGCACCTCGCCCCGGGGTAGGGCGACGAGTTCGAAGCGCGAGGAGGCCGCCTCGGCTCGCGGGCCGGAGGCCGGCGCCGGGGTCACGAGGGGGGAGGGCGCCGCGTGGTCGTGGCCCTCATGGGCGAAGGCGTCGCCGAGCGAGGTGAGCAGGGCGAGGGCGAGCGCGCAGGCGGCGGCCGCGGGACGGAGAGGCATGGAAGGGATCTTTCACCGGAACACGGAAACGGCCATCCGGCGCCGGCCGGGTTCAGCCGTGGCGCATCGGACGCGGGCGTCGCGTCAGGCGAAGGATCTCGGAGGTTCGGGCAGGGCTTCCGGGACGATGCCCAGCCGTGCCGGGGGATCGCGGGCGAGTGCCGGCCCGCCGGAGCGATCCGCGAAGGGGCCTGCGCCCGCCTCCGGTACGAGGCCGCCGGCGCAGCAATGACCGCCGGCCCCGCAGCAGGGGCCGGTGCAGGCGAGGCTCTCGCCGGGTGCATCTGCCTCAGTCGTGAGGGTGGCCGCCTCGGCGGTCATCGCCCGAGAGACCTTGGCGTCTCGCCCGTGCCGAATGTCGGCCGGGGCGGAGTGGCCGTGCCCGCCGTCATGGAGCCCGTGACGGTGACCCTGATGGGCGAGAGCGGAGGACGGCAGCCCGAGGACGGCGATCGTCGCGATCACCGCCAGCCAGAACGCAGCCATGTGCCGGGCGAGTCTCATTCCGGCGCCAAGTCTAGCATGGCGCGGGCTAGCGCGACAGTGAGCCTGAGCCGCTCGCAGCCATCCGAGCCCCGGCGCAGCCGAGTCCGACCCTCAGCGTGTATTCGAAGCGCCGCCTGACAGCATTCCGCAAGGCGTTCGGCTGATCTACTCGCAACAACCCATCGAATCGCAAAGCTTTAACATTCCGTAACGCGGCCTCGTCCCAGTCGTGCGATGCGTTTTTCCCGTCGCGGCCAGGTGATGGAGTGACCGTTCGACGTGAGCAGGCTCACCTCTCGCAATGATCCGACCCTGTGGATCTTGTTGGCGCTCTTCGTCGCGCAGGCCGCCATCCTGGGCGTCTGCCTGATCTTCATCTGAGCGCCGCAATCAAACCGGGGGGCGCCGCCGTTCCCAGCGGACCCAGGTTGACGCAACCGGGCGGAAGGCCACAGGAAGCGCCCTCGCGGCCGAGCCGCACGCGGCAGGTCCGGACGCGCCTTGAGACAGATCCTCGTCATCGGCATCGGGACCGGCAATCCCGAACACGTCACGATGCAGGCGGTCGCCGCGCTGAATGGTGTCGACGCCGTGTTCGTCCTCGACAAGGGGTACGACAAGGCCGCGCTCGTCCGAATCCGCCGGCAGATCTGCGAGCGCTACATCACCGCGCGGCCCTATCGCTTCGTCGAGGCGCCGGACCCCGAGCGGGACCGCGCGCCCGCCGATTACCCGGCGGCCGTCGATGCCTGGCACGAGGCGCGGGCCGATCTCTACGAGGCGATGATCGCGGGTCTGGGCGAGGACGAGTGCGGCGCCTTCCTGGTCTGGGGCGATCCCTCTCTTTACGACAGCACCCTGCGGATCATCGACCGGGTTGCGGCACGGGAGCGGGTCGCCTTCACGCACCGGGTCATCCCGGGCATCAGCAGTGTCCAGGCGCTGGCCGCGAGCCACCGTATCCCCCTCAACCGGATCGGCGCGCCGGTCCACATCACCACTGGCCGGCTTGTGGCCGAGGGGCTGCCCGCGGGCGCCGACACCGTCGTGGTGATGCTCGACGGGGACCCGCGCTTCGACCATCTCGACCCGGACCTGACGATCCACTGGGGCGCCTATCTCGGCACGGCCGACGAGATCCTCCGGGCCGGGCGGCTCGGCGACGTCGGCGATGCGATCCGGGAGGCCCGGCGCGAGGCGCGCGCGCGCCACGGCTGGATCATGGACACCTACCTGCTGCGCAGCCCGACCCGGAGCTGAAGAAGAGCACAGTTCGCGCCTGCGACAGATTGGCCCCCGCCGCGGATAAGAATGCCAGCATCGCGCCGCTTCGTGGACGTTTGTGCCGCCTTTCGCGGTTCAGATGAGCAAAACACCTCTCGCATCGATATCGATGACTAGGGTCCACAATGTTCAAACTGGCAGGATGCTTGCTTGAGACTTCGGCCGGTGAATACTGGGCCGATCTCTTCATCCTGACATCGGGGCGAGCGCATGGGACTTGTCGGGGCAGGGCGCAGTCGCAGTCGCAGCCGCATCGCTCTCGGGCTCGCCGGCCTGGCGCTGGCCGCAGCGGGGCTGGCCTGCCTCGCTGGCCCGGCCGCCCTCACGAAGACCTACGCGGGCCTCTCCCTCGCGTTGGAAGGCCGTCTCCAGACCCGGCCGCAGCCGATCGCGACCCGCATCACCTTGGGTCCGGGAGGCCGCGATCTCCGGCTGTGGGGTGAGATCGCGGAGGGCGCGGCGGACCGTCTTGGGCAACTCCTCGACGCGAACCGCCAGGTCGAGCGCATCCATCTCACCAGCGAGGGCGGGCTCGTCGACGAGGCCGAGGCGATCGCCGCGCGCGTCGCGGCGCGGGGCCTCGTCACCTACGTGCCCGATTATTGCGTCTCGGCCTGCACCCTGGTCTTCGTGCGCGGGCGCGAGCGCCTCATCCAGGCGAGCTCCCGGCTCGGCTTCCATGCGCCCTACGAGCCCGGCCTGTTCGGGCAGGCCTTCCAGGCCGATGCCAGCCCTGAGCGTCGCGCCTACCTGGCAGCCGGCGTCGATGCGGCCTTCGCAACCGAGGCCCTGCAGGTCGCGTCCGACGACCTCTGGGTTCCGGATGCGGCGCGGCTCCTCGCGGCGCGGGTCGCCACGGGCGTGGTCGACAGCGGGCGCTTCCCCGATTCGGGCCTCGACGACGACGACAGCCTTGACGCGGCCCGCGCGGCGATCCTGCGCAACCTCGACCTGCTCGCCGAGTTCAAGGAGGTTCCCGGGCTGACCGAGCGCCTGGCGCTCTGGTACCGCGACGCCTACCGCGCCGGGGTCTCCGAGGGCGAGGCTCTCGACGGATTGCGGCGCCTGGCGGCGGCGGAGGTGATGCGCGCGGCGCGCGGCGCCGAGGCCGCGCCCGTCCTGGGGCTCGGCCGCTACCTGCTCAAGGCGATGCGCGCCGCACCCTCCGACATCTGTTCGATCATCGGCGGGGCAGGGGATGTCGCGCTCGCGCAGCAGGTTCTTGCCGGCGAGACGCCGCGAGGCGCGAGCGGAGCCCGGGGCGCCTGCGCGGAACTGATCAGCGCCTATGCGGAGGCGCTCGCACGGCCTGGCCCTGATGCGAGCGCTGCCTTGCGCCACCTGCTGTTCCGCGGCGGCTTGCCGGTGCAGGAGGTCTCGGCGCTTCCCTAGGGCCGGACTTCATCTATTGCGGCCGGCCCTCGCCCGCCCCGTGCAGGTGGCGGGCGAGCTCGCGGCCAACCTCCAGCATCAGGGCGTCGACGAGGCGGCGGAGCCCGGGCCGCTCCAGCGTCTCGGCGAGGCCGCGCAGCGCCAGCGCGTGCTCGGCCGCGCGGTTCAGGAGGCGCTGGTCCTCTCGCGGCGCGCCCGGCTCGACCTTCTCACCGAGATCCAGGGCGATGCCCTGGCCCTACGCCGGTTGGCCCGACACGTCGCTGACGATGCGGCCGCGCAGGGCCAGCCGCTGCGCGCCGGTGCGAAACTCGACCGCAAAGGGGCCGCCGAACTCGCCCGCGGCGTGCAGGGCGTTCTCCAGCCGGGCCTGGTCCTCGGGGTGGGCCGCCGCCAGGAGGGCCGCCAGCGGCACGCCCCGCGCGCCCTCGTCCGGATCGATGCCGAGCCGGGCGGCAAGGGGCGTGTCGAGCACGAGGCGATCGGCCCAGAGATCGTGGCGCCAGGCCCCGATCACGCCAGAGGCGGCGAGAGCCGCGGCGAAGTCGTCGGCGTGGAGGGCCGGAGGCCGGAGCAGGGGCCGCGACATGGCTTTCCTTAACACCCGACCGGTCCGGCGCCGATAGAAACCTGAGGTTTATACGCTGCCCTGCCGGGCTCCAGGTGCGACCAGCCTACGCAAAAGCCTCACCGGATGAAAGAGCCCTGCGCGAATTACCGTCAGCAGAGGCAACCTCAAATTGCCTTATCGATCGTTTCCGTCGGTGTTCTGCGTGGTCCAGCTTAACCGTTCGTTAACCATGATCGGCCAAACCCCGTGATCAGGGCATCCCTGGGTCACAGGACGCGGCGCGGGCCGCGGGCCTCGAAGGACCAGGAGCCATCCGCGGGAGGGCGTCAGGATGAAGGCCATCACGTTCGTCACGCAGAAGGGGGGCAGCGGCAAGAGCACGCTGTGCATCTCGCTCGCCGTCGCCGCCCAGGAGCGCGGCCTCTCCGTCTGCATCCTCGAGATGGACCGCCAGGCGACCATCAGCGACTGGCTCGACCACCGCACCGCCGAGGGTCCCGAGGTCGCCCAGATCGACGCGACCCAGATCGACGCGGTCATGGCGGAGCTGCGCGCCTCGGATTACGACTACGTCTTCATCGACACGCCCGGCGTCGATTCGACCGGCACCCTCTCGGCGATCCGCGCCGCCGACCTCTGCATCATCCCCTGCCGCCCGACGCCGGCCGACCTGCGCGCCTTCAAGCCGACGCTGGCGGCCGTCTACCGCCTTGAAAAGAAATTCGCCTTCGTGCTGAACCAGACGCCGCCGCGCTCCTACCGCATCCGCGACGCGGCCGACGGGCTCGCGGTGCTCGGCATCCTGCCCGACGTCAACATCGTCGCCCGCACCGATCACCAGGACGCCATCGGCGTCGGCCAGGGCGTCACCGAGTTCAACCCGAAGGGCCAGGCGGCGGCGGAAGTGCGCAAGCTCTGGACCTGGATCGAGAAGCGGATGCAGGTCTCCAAGCATGTCAAAGCCGCTTAAGCCAAACCTCGCCTCCATCGTCGCCGCAGCGAATCCCGTCAGGCCGGTCCAGACCGCCGAGATCGTTCAGCTCGACACCGGCGCCGCGCCCGCGGCGAAGCCCGCGACGACGCTGAAGGCGCGGGCGCGCCAGATGTCGGTCTATCTGGAGCCGCCGGTCTACGATCAGCTCCGCGACCTCGCCTACGCGGAGCGGACCAAGATGCACGCCCTGATGCTCGAGGCCCTCGACCTGCTGTTCAAGCAGCGCGGCGCCCGCTCCATCGACGGGCTCACCAAGCCTGACGGGCGCTGAGGCCGGCCGCGAGCGGTCACGGGTCGGAGTACCGTTCAGCCTTCCTTTACGCCAGATCGACAATTGTCGGTGTTCCGAGGACGGGCCCCCGTTGGTGGCACGCCCTCGAAAGGTTTCGCCGGCCCGCCCACCGCGCCGGCGCGGCCCTGTGTGGCGTAGGCGGCGGGCAGGGCGGATCGGGTGATGGCGGGTTCCACGAAGGCCGCGCGACAGCTCGCGCGGACGGTGCCCTTTTGGCGGCTCCTCGCTGTCTCAGGCCTCGCTCTGGCGACCGCCAACTGCGCCAATAACCCCCAGAAATACGCGGCTCCCTCGGGGTCGGGCTCCGGGATCGACCCGAAATACGGCGTCAAGGCGAGCCCGCGCCTCTACAACGAGGGCGACGTGATTCCCAAGGGCGGCGGCCGCCGCTTCTCCGGCAAACCCTACGTCGTGGCCGGCCGGACCTACGTGCCGCGCGAGGACGCCAAGGGTTACATCCGCGAGGGCCTCGCCTCTTGGTACGGTGCCGCCTTCCACGGCCGCCTGACCGCCAACGGCGAGGTCTTCGACCGCAATTCCATCGCGGCCGCCCATCCCACGATGCCGCTGCCGAGCTACGCCCGGGTGACGAACCTCGCCAACGGCCACTCGATGATCGTACGGGTGAACGACCGCGGCCCCTACCACGCCGACCGCCTGATCGACGTGTCGGAGGAGGCGGCCCAGGCCCTCGACTTCCGTCGGCGCGGCACGGCGCGGGTGCGCGTCGAGTATGTCGGCAAGGCCTCGACCGCGGGGAGCGACGACCGCAAGCTCATGGCGACGCTGCGCACCGACGGCCAGCCCGCCGGCATCCGCGGCCGCGCGCCTGTGATGATGGCCGATCTCGGGCCGGAGGCGGAGCCGCCCGTCGAGCGGCTGTCGCGGCCCGCCCGTCCTGCGCTCGCCTTCCGGCCGGACCCTCAGGACGAGGCCCCCCCGGTGCCGCGTCCGACGCGTCCCGCGTCCGTCGTCGTCGCGGCGGCCCCGACCGTCGCGGTCCCCGCGGCCCTGCAGCCGACCCGGGTCGCCCAGACGGCGTTCCGGCCGGCCCCGGTCGCCGGCCGCGAGCCGCCCGCGCCAGCCCCGCTTGCGGGGGTCAAGCCCGCCCCCTCCGGCGCGCGGCCCACGATGCAGCTCGCCGCGGCCGGACTGGCGGGCAAGCCCGCTCCGACTGGCCTGAACCTCGCGGGCCCTCGCAGCGGCCTCGTTGCGATCGTCGCCCAGAAGCCCGCCCAGCCCGGTCCGCGGCCGACGCTCGCCCCGGCGACCCGGACGGCCGCCCTGCCGCCCGCGCCCTCCCGGTCCGTCGCGCCGCTGCCGGCCACCTCGAAGCTCGCCATCGCCAAGCTCGCGACGGCCCCGGTCGGCAAGACGCCCGCTCTGCCACTCGCGAAGGCGGCGCCGCCGCGCCGCTCGCAGATCGCCGAGATCTACTGAGAGCTGCCAGCGCGGTCTCCTCCCCCGCCGGGTGGCGGGAGGGAGCGAGCCTCCTCGTCCGGACACAGGATTCAGCGCCGCCGCGCGAGAAGGGGCGTTCGATTCCTGGCCGATCCTGGCCGAAACCGCTATATCGTCACGCTTGCGGAACCGGGGGCCGGGGGCTGACCGTTCCCGGTCGGCAGGTGTGAGGCGATCATGCGTATGAGATGGATCCGGGCGGCCACGGCGTGCATCGCCGGCGCTCTCCTCCTGGGGACCCCCGCCGGCCTCTCGGGCGCACGGGCCCAGGCCTATCAGACGGCCGCGTCCCACGCGATCCTGGTCGACGCGGATTCCGGGTCGGTCCTGTTCGAGAAGGCGGCCGACGAGCCCTTCTCCCCGGCCAGCATGGCCAAGCTGATGACCGCCGAGATCGTGTTCAATGAGATCCGGCAGGGCCGGCTCACCATGGAGAGCGAGTTCCAGATCTCGGAGGACGCCTGGCGGCGCGGCGGGGCGGGGGGCGGCGGCTCCTCGATGTTCGCGCAGCTCAACAGCCGCATCAAGCTCTCCGACCTCCTGCGCGGCCTCATCGTCCAGTCGGGCAACGACGCGGCGATCGCGCTCGCGGAAGGGATCGCCGGCTCGGAGGAGAATTTCGGGCGGATGATGACGGCGCGGGCGAAGGAGATCGGCCTGACGCGCTCGACCTTCCGCAACGCCACCGGCTACGCGGCGCCCGACCAGAAGGTGACGGCGCGCGACCTCGTCAAGCTCTCGATCCACCTCATCGAGACCTATCCCGACTTCTACAAGATCTACTCCGAGCGCGAGTTCACCTGGAACAAGATCAAGCAGCAGAACCGCAACCCGCTGCTGACCCTCGATATCGGCGCCGACGGCCTCAAGACGGGCTATCTCGAGGAATCCGGCTATGCGCTCGCCGGCTCGGCCGTGCAGAACGGGCAGCGTCTCGTCATGGTGATCTCCGGCCTCAAGACCGCCCGCGACCGCGCCGCCGAGTCCCGCAAGATCGTCGAATGGGGTTTTCGCGCCTTCGAGCCGCGCCAGATCTTCGCCGCCGGCGAGACCGTGGCCGAGGCCTCCGTCTATGGCGGCGAGCGCGGCGGCGTGCCTCTCGTGGCCCGCAAACCCGTCCGGCTCCTGCTGCCCAAAGGCTCGGGCGACCGCGTGACGGCCCGCGTCGTCTACACGGGCCCGCTCACCGCGCCGGTCGAGCAGGGCCGCGAGATCGCCCGCCTGCGCGTCATGCGCGGCGAGACCCAGGCCCTCGACCAGCCCCTCTACGCCGCCGAGACGGTCGCCGCCGGCACCATCCCGCAGCGGGCGCTCGACGCAGCCCTTGAATTCGGGACCGGCCTGTTCCGCCGCGCCTTCGGCAAGGCCAGCAACGCCTCGTGACGCGATCTGGGACCGAGGCTCTGGGCCGAGGCGTCTTCATCACCTTCGAGGGCGGGGAGGGGGCGGGCAAGTCGACTCAGATTGCCCGCCTCGCCGAGCACCTGCGCCGCGGGGGACATCACCTGGTGCTGACCACCCGCGAGCCAGGTGGTTCGCCCCGGGCCGAGGCGATCCGCGAGGCGTTGCTCGCGGGCGTGGCCAAGCCCTACGGCCCCTTCGCGGAGGCGCTGCTGTTCTCGGCCGCCCGCATCGACCACCTCGACACCCTGATCCGCCCGGCGTTGGCCCGCGGCGAAATCGTCCTGTGCGACCGCTTCACGGATTCGACCCGCGCCTATCAGGGCGCGGCCGGGGGCATCGAACCCGCGCTCCTGGCGAGTCTTGAGCGCGTGGTGGTGGGACCAACCCAGCCCGACCTCACCCTGATCCTCGACCTCGACCCGGAGATCGGACTTGCTCGAGCGAGAGCGCGGTCGGGACCGTCCGAGGAGCCGGACCGCTTCGAGGCGGAGACCCTGGATTTCCATCGCCGCCTGCGCGAGGCATTTCTCCGCATCGCCGCGGCCGAGCCGGAGCGCTGCGCCGTCATCGACGCGGGCGCGGAGGCCGAGGCGGTGGAGGCGGCCATCCGGGCGGTCGTTGCCGAGCGCATGCCCGGCTTGTTGGAGAAGGGCGCCGAGGGACCGGAGAGCCGCCACGATGCCGCCTGACCGCGCCCCCGAGGATGTCGAGCCGGGCGACCTCGCCGGCATCCCGCGTCCGCGCGAGCAGGCCGGGCTCGTGGGGCACGAGGAGGCCGGGGCCGCCTTCGCCGCCGCGATCGGCGCGGGCCGGCTCCATCACGCCTGGCTGATCGGCGGCCCGCGCGGCATCGGCAAGGCGACGCTGGCCTATCGCGTGGCGCGCTGGCTCCTCGCCCATCCCGACGGGGGGCAGCCGGGGACGCTGGCCGTCGACCCCGCCCATCCCGCCTCCCGCGGCGTGGCGGCCCTGTCCCATCCCAATCTCGTGGCCCTGCGCCGGACCCGCCCCCCGGGCGCCAAGACGCTGGCGACCAAGATCTCGGTCGATGCCGCGCGCCGCGCCCTCGACCTGTTCGGCTCGACGGGAGGCCAGGCCGGCTACCGGATCTGCATCGTCGACAGCGCCGAGGACCTGAACGCCAACAGCGCCAATGCGCTGCTCAAGATGATCGAGGAACCGCCTGCCCGCGCGCTCTTCCTGATCGTCAGCCACGCGCCGGGCCGCCTGCTCCCCACGATCCGCTCGCGCTGCCGCGCCCTGACCCTGCGGCCGCTGACGATTGAGCAGGTCGGCGCGGTGGTCACCGGCTTGTCGCCGCCCTTCCCCGCGCCCGCACCGGAGGCGCTCGCCCGGGCGGCGGCCCTTTCCGAGGGCTCGGTCGCCCGGGCGGTGGCGATGCTCGACCCCGCGACGGCCAGCCTCGTGGCGGAGGTCGAGGCGCTGCTCGCCCGTCTTGACCAGCCGGATTGGCGCCGCATCCTGGCGCTCGCCGAGCGCCTCGCCCCGCGCGAGGCGGAGGAGCTGTTCGCGGCGAGCCTGGAGACCGTCTTCCGCTTCGTCTCGGACGAGCTCGACCGGCGCCGGCACGAGCCGCCGGCTCGCCTTGCCGCCCTCGTCGAGGTGTGTGACAAGATCGCCCGCGCCGCGCGGGAGGCCGCAACCTACAATCTCGACCGCCGGCCCCTCGTCCTCTCCCTGTTCGGCGATCTCGCCGGTGCCGTCCGTGCGGCCTGAGCCGGGGGAGGGCCGACAGCGGGACGCCCCGTCCTGCGATCCGATGAACCGCGTATCCGGGGATGACAGGACGTGACGGCCACAGACGGCGCGGAAAAGACCTTCGGCATCTCGACCGCGATCTCCTACCCCAACGGCGCGCCCCATATCGGCCACGCCTACGAGGTGATCGCCACCGACGCCATCGCCCGCTTCAAGCGGCTCGACGGCTACGACGTGCTGTTCACGACGGGCACCGACGAGCACGGCCTCAAGATCCAGCAGACCGCCGCCCGGGCCGGCCTCGCGCCCCGCGCCTTCGTCGACGACATGGCCGCGCGCTTCCAGGCGATGGCCGACGCGCTGGACTGCTCCTACGACCGCTTCATCCGCACCACCGAGCCCGCCCATTACGCCAGCGTCCAGGAGATCTGGCGGCGGATGGAGGCGCGGGGCGACATCTACCTGTCGAAATATGCCGGCTGGTACTCGGTGCGCGACGAGGCCTACTACGCCGAGGACGAGACCGAGACCGGCCCCGACGGCGAGCGGCGAGCGAAGGCCACCGGCACGCCGGTCGCCTGGATGGAGGAGGAGAACTTCCTCTTCCGGCTCTCGGCTTATGGGGACCGCCTGCTTGCGCTCTACGAGGAGCAGCCTGACTTCATCGGCCCTGAGACGCGGCGGAACGAGGTCGCGAGCTTCGTCCGCTCAGGCCTCAAGGATCTCTCGGTCAGCCGCACCAATTTCGACTGGGGTGTGCCGGTGCCGGGCCACCCGGACCATGTCATGTATGTCTGGGTCGACGCGCTGACGAACTACGTCACCGTCACGGGCTTCCCGGACGAGGCCGACACGCGGAAAAAGTTCTGGCCGATGGACCTCCACGTGATCGGCAAGGACATCGTGCGCTTCCACGCGGTCTATTGGCCGGCCTTCCTGATGTCGGCGGGGTTGCCGCTGCCCAAGCGCGTCTTCGGTCATGGCTTCTTGCTCTCCAAGGGCGAGAAGATGTCGAAGTCTCTCGGCAACGTCGTCGATCCCTTCGACCTGATCGGCGCCTACGGCGTCGACGCCGTGCGTCACTTCGTGCTGCGGGAGGTACCCTTCGGCAGCGACGGCAATTACAGCCACGAGGCGATCATCACCCGTTACACGGCGGACCTCTCGAACGGCCTCGGCAACCTCGCCCAGCGCTCGCTCTCGATGATCGCCAAGAACTGCGAGGGGAGGGTGCCCGAGCACGGCGACCTCACCGCGGACGACCGGGCGCTGCTGGCGCTCGCCGACGTCCTGCCCGAGACTGTCCGCGCCGCGATGGACCGGCTCGCGCTGCACACGGCGCTCAGTGAGATCTGGACCCTCGTCACGGCCTGCGACCGCTACTTCGACGCCCAGAAGCCCTGGGTCCTGCGCAAGACCGATCCCGCGCGGATGGGCGCCTGCCTCTACGTCGTGGCCGAGACCCTGCGGGCGATCGGCATCCTGGTCCAGCCCTTCATACCGGGCTCGGCCGCCAAACTCCTCGACCTTCTCGCGGTGGCGCCGGAGGATCGCCGCATCGCCGATCTGGGGGAGGGCGGGCGGCTCGTCCCCGGCGCCGCCCTGCCCGCGCCGAGCGGGCTGTTTCCGCGCTTCGTCGAGCCGGACGCCGGCTGAGAAGCGGCCCGATCCTTGATAGCTGACAGACATCCATGCTGATCGACAGCCACTGCCACCTCGACTTTCCCGACTTCGCCCAGGACCTTCCCGGCGTGATCGCCCGCGCCGAGGCGGCCGGCGTCACGGGGATGCTCACGATCTCGACGCGGGTGGCCAAGGCCGACACCTACCGGGTGCTGGCCGAGGCTCACCCTCAGGTCTGGTACACGGTCGGCACCCATCCCCACGGCGCTGCCGAAGAGCCGGGTGTGCCGGCGGCCGACATCGCCGCGCTCGCGGCCCATCCGCGCTGCATCGGGATCGGGGAGGCGGGCCTCGACTACCACTATGCCGACGCCGCGCCGGAAGCCGTGCAGGAGCGGGTCTTTCGCGCTCACATCGCGGCGGCGCGCGAGAGTGGCCTGCCCCTCGTCATCCACGCCCGCGACGCCGACCATCACATGGAGGCGATCCTCGTCGAGGAGATGCGCCGCGGCCCGTTCAAGGCGGTGCTGCATTGCTTCTCGTCCGGAGCGCGGCTGGCCGAGGTTGGGGTCGAGCTCGGCCTCTCCATATCCTTCTCCGGCATCGTGACGTTTCGGCGCTCGCACGATCTCAGGGCCATCGCCGCGCGCGTGCCCCGCGATCGCCTGCTCGTGGAGACCGATGCGCCCTTTCTCGCGCCCGAGCCGTACCGGGGCCGCACCAACGAGCCGGCCTACACGGCCGACACCGCCCGCGCGCTCGCCGCGACCCTCGACCTGCCGTTCGAGGAATTCTGTGCGCTCACCACCGCCAATTTCCACCGCCTGTTCGACAAGGCCGCGGCGTGACCGGGGAGGGCGCCCGCCATGGCTGAACTCGCCCTCACCCTCCTCGGCTGCGGCTCGTCCGGCGGCGTGCCCCGGGTTGGCTACGGCTGGGGCGCCTGCGACCCTGGCGAGCCCAGGAATCGCCGGCGGCGCTGCTCGCTCCTCGTCGAGCGCCGGGCGGAGGCCGGCATTACCACGGTCCTCGTCGACACCTCGCCGGATCTTCGCGAGCAGCTCCTGGCGGCCGGCGTGAGCCGCCTCGACGCCGTCCTGTTCACCCATGCCCATGCCGATCATACCCACGGCATCGACGATGTTCGCCCGCTGGTGATCCACATGCGGCGGCGCATTCCGGTCTACGCCGATGCCGAGACCCGTGCGCTCCTCGAAATGCGCTTCGGCTACTGCTTCGCGACCCCGCCCGGCAGCCAATACCCGCCGATCCTCGACATGAACGACCTCGCCGAGGGCGAACCCGTCACGATCGATGGCGCGGGCGGCCCGGTCGAGACGACAGCGCTCCGCGTGGAGCACGGCAACGAGGCCGCGCACGGCTTCCGCTTCGGGCCGGCGGCTTACGTGCCCGATGTCAGCCTGATGCCGGAGGCGAGCCTCAAGCGCCTGCGCGGCCTCGACCTCCTCATCATCGATGCGCTGCGCGAGACGCCGCACCCGACCCATTATTCCGTGTCGGACGCGCTGAACCTGATCGCGGATCTGCGGCCGCGGCGCGCGATCCTGACGAACCTCCACACCGATCTCGACTATACGGAACTGGCCGCCAAGCTGCCGTCGAACGTGGTACCGGCTTATGATGGGCTTAGCGTCACGCTTGAGGTCTGAGACGTCGATCGGAGCCCTGCGGCCTGCCAGAGATCGCGCAGCGCCGCCGGCGCGAGGGCGAGTCCGGTCAGGAACAGCGGCGCGATGAGGACCCCCCAATAGGCGGTGTCGAGACGGCCGACGATCATGAAGGCGCAGGCGTAGCCGCAGAGCGTCAGCGCCGCGCGCTCCGCCAGCGGATGCCGCCAGCCGACCCAGCCGAGCAGGCAGAGGGGCACGAGAACGCCGACGAGGGGCGAGGGCAGCAGCAGGAGCAGGCTGTAGCCGCCGACCATCGCGAGAATGAGCGGCCAGCCCTCCACCCGCGTCCATCCCGGCGAAACCCCATCCGAGTGCGTCACGACGCCTCCCACCATAAGGGCGTGGGCGCCGAGCACGGCGGCCGCGGCGAGGATCGCCGCCATCCAGGCCAGCATCTCGCGCCGCTCGCCGTCCCGCCACGCCAGGACGGCCATGACGAAAAGATAGGGCAGAGCGAGTTCGCGCACGGCAAAGGCGGCGAAGCCCAGGGCAAGGCTTAAGCCGTAGCGTCCTGGCCGGCGCAGGACGAGCGAGAGGACGAGCAGGAGGGCCGCCCAGGCCTCGTGGAGAGGCACCAGCTTCAGCAACTGCGCCGGAGCGGCGCCGACCGCCGCGGCCCACAGGCACAGGACCCAAAGCGGGCCGGTGGGGAGGATCTTACGCAGGCGGAGAGCGAGGATGCCGAGTGCGAGAAGGCCCAGTCCCCGCAGGAGGAAGAGCGCAGTCTCCGGACCGAGCGTCGTGACGAGGTAGGCCAGCGTCGGGAGCCTCACGGTGATGAAGGGTTTCAACGGATAGCCGCGGCTGCGCTGCTCGGCGGCTGCGGCGGCATAATAATCCTCACCCGCGGCGACACGGCCGGCGATGGCCCTGTAGAGACGGAGATCCGAATCATTGGGGAGGGCATCGGCCGCCTCGGCAGGGGCGGGGAGCGCCTCTGGCGGGATGCCGACGGCGATGCCGTAGATCACCAAAACGGCGAGCGCTGCCAGAAGTGCCCGCGCCCACACCGCCGGCCAGCCTGCGAACCGCGTCTCAAACTGGCCGGCGCCAAGCGCCGTCAGCGCCGCCACGTCACCACCGAGGAGGCCGCGAAGTTCCACACCGCGCCGATAACCGCGCCGGCCACGCCCGCCAGCCACCAGACATGCTGGGCATCGTAGACGAGGGCGCCGACGCCGACATTGGCCGCCGCGCCGACGAGGCAGACCCCGTAGAAGCTGAGGAGCCCGGTGACGAGGCGCAGGCCGCGCAGGCGCCGGTCGCGATAGGTGAAGACGTTGTTCAGCGTGAAGTTGAAGGTCATCGCCGCGCCGACGGCGAGCGCCTGGGCGGTGGCGAAGGCCGTCAGGCCGGTCCCCAGGGCGATGCCTAGTACCGCCAAGTGGACGGCGAGGCCAAGGCCGCCGACGACAGCGAAGAGCATGAGACGCAGGGGCAGGAGGCGGCCGAGCGTCTTGTCGAGCAGGAGCTCGAGGTACTCGAAAGCCACCATTAGGTCGAGCTTGCTCTCGCCGACCGTGCGGTTTCGGAAGACATAGGGCAGCTCGACGACGTTCAGGGGTCGGGGCGCCGAGGCGAGAATGTCGAGCAGGATCTTGAAGCCGACGCTCGACAGGTTCGGCAGAACCTCCCGGAAAGCGTCGCGGGAGATCGCGAAATAGCCGCTCATCGGATCGCCGATCATAGGACCGTCCATCTTGGAACGGCCGAGCAGGCGCTGGGCGAGGGCGGTGGCCCAGCGGCTCCCCGCATGGCGGCGGGCCTCCCATTGGCCGACGCCGCCGCCCTCGATGTAGCGCGAGCCCACCGCCACGTCGTGTCCGCCCATGCGGACGGCCGCGTAGAGGCGCGGCAGCAAGGTTTCGTCGTGCTGGTGATCCGCGTCGATCACCGCCAGGACGGGCGCCGCCGTCGCGAGCATGCCCTCCACCACGGCCGAGGCGAGGCCCTTGCGGCCGATCCGCTGCAGCACGCGGACGCGGATGTTGGTGCGTCCGATCTCGCGAATGACGTCGGCCGTGCCGTCCGGCGAATCGTCGTCGACAAAGATCGCTTCCCACACGATGTCGCCGAGGGCAGCCTCAAGGGCGGTGAGCAGGGCTGCGACGTTCCCTGCCTCGTTGCGCGTCGGGATGACGACGGCGAGTTCGAGGGGTGCGTCGTCGGGAACGAGCCGGCGATGAGCCAGGATCGGGGCGTGCAGCATCGCGTAAGTCTCGTTCAACCGGCGCATCGCGCCAGGGCGACAACTTCGCGCTCCAGGTGTTAAGGATCGGTTCGCTGTCGGGGCAGGGCGCCGATGAGGGCGGGCGGAGATAGCCGGGTGTTGGGCTGGTCCTGATCGCGAAGGTACCGCCGCCTCGACTACGCGACACGGACAGCCAAGTTGCAGCCGGCGCCGGCCATCGCGCCGGTTACGGATTACGACAACGAGCCCCCCTCACCCGCGCGCAAGCCCAATCAGGTTCCATAATATATCTTATGCGAATGCCGGACCCGTGTCCGAACGGGTCGATGGAACTGATCGATTGACGGCATCAGCCCACTTCCATCTCGCGGCCTGTGCCCGATGCAACCCTGTCCGATCGCCCTGCCCCGCTATCCTTCGTTCCCAAAGATCTCAAGGACATACGCGGCGTATCTTGCGTGCTCGTAGAGGCCCGGATGGTTGAACAGGTTCTGCTCGCCGAGCGTAAGGGGCGATAGGCCGAGGCCGCCCTCGCGTCCCGGGCCTGCGATCGCCGCGAAGTCGACATAGGCGACGCTGGCCGTGCGCGCGGCCTCAACGATCTGGCGGTTCACCCGCTGCCAGGACCGCGTGAAGGCCGGTGACGAGCACGGGTTCAGCCGCGGCAATCCGAGTACGATCGCCTCGCGGCCGGTCCGGCGTATGGCTTCGAGGAGGGTCAGGGTGCAGTCGTAGCTGTAGCGTTCGCCATATCGCCTCGGGTCGATGGCGTTTCCGCCGAACTGGATGAGGGCGAGATCCCACTCCGCGGACAGGAAGCGTTCGAGCCGGGCCGGATCGAGGCCGCCGGGGCGGCCTTCGAGGACGGTCTCAGGGCCGATGACCGTGCCGCCGATGCACCAGTTCCGGTAGCTGCAGGACGCGCCGTAGCGGGCCTTAAGACCCAGCACGATCCGCCAGTTCCAGCCGTCGCGCGTATGCGCCCCGGGCCCAAGCGGGCCGTCGATCCGGTCGAGGCGGGCGAGGGTGTCCTCTGGGTAGCCGGCCCAGAACGCCACCGTGTCGCGGGCGCCTCCGGCGGCGGTGATGTCGGCGCCCTCGCCCAGCGCACCCGTCGAGTCGCCGTAGGAGGCGACGACCAGGGGCTGCCCGGCACGAAGGCGCTGCATGGTCCGGGGAAAACGGGTCCGGGACTCCCGCGCCCAGGCCCGGTGAGCCTCCTCCTCGCCGCGGCGCACCAGCCCGCGCCACTCGTGGGTCGCCACCGTCTCGCAGAAATCGCGGTTCACGTAGACGTGGAAGAGTGCGGTCCAACCCCCGGGCAGGACCGGGATATGCTCGTTCGGATCGTTCACCCGGTCCGGCCCGCGCAGGAGGTCGACGCGCCCACTTGCCGGGTCGAGCGCGATGACATCGTAGCGATGGCGACCCCAGTCGTAGGCGACCTCGACGCGCGCGTCGCACCGGCTCCGAAGCCGTCCGGTGATCCGGTCGACCGAGAAATCCGTCCCCTCCACGAGCGCCGTCCCATCCTCGCGGGCGACGCGGACATGGTCGATCCAGCGATGGCCCAAGGCCGTGTAGGCGCCCGCCCTGAGTTCGGCCCGGACCCCGGTCACCGTCTCGATCGGCGGTGCCTCGACGGCGAGCGTCCGTCGCTCGAGACGACGCTGGCCGGCGGGCGTCTCCAGGGTGATCGCCGGCAGCGCCACCTCGAAGGACCCGCAGCCGCCAGCAGGCGATCGCTGGCGGTGGCGCCCGGGCGAGGGCGCACCCCACTCTGCCCAGAGCCGGCGCAGGGCGGCGAGACCGGGAGCTTTCACCCCTGTGCCGTGCCGGGCAGGGGCTCGAGCCCCCTGCCCTCCGGAGCCGTGAAGCGGCCGTAGCGGAGCGCCAGCGTCGGCAGGATCAGGAGGTTGAGCACCGTCGACGTGACGAGGCCGCCGAGGATCACGAGCGCCATCGGCCCCTCGATCTCGCGGCCGGGCTCGCCGGCGCCGAGCGCCAGCGGCAGCAAGCCGAGCCCGGTCACGAGCGACGTCATCAGGATCGGCACGAGGCGGTCGGCCGCTCCGGCGACGGCGGTCTCCGCGTTCCAGGGCTGCCCCTCGACGCCGACGAGGTGCTCGTAATGCGAGACCATCATGATGGTGTTGCGCAAGCTGATGCCGAACAGGGTCACGAAGCCGACGATGGAGCCGATCGAGAGGGTTCCGCCCGTGAGCGCCACCGCCAGCACGCCGCCGACGAAGGCGAAGGGCAGGTTGACGAGGACGAGGATGAGGTTGCGCACCGAGCCCGTGACCACGGCGAGCAGCATCAGGATGCCGAGGCCCGCCACGCCCGAATAGACGAGGAGGTCGCGCCGCGCCCGTGCTTCGGCTTCCGCGGCGCCGGCAAAGCCCAGATACACGCCGGTGGGCAGGACGACCTCGCGGGCGATCTTGGCGCGCGCCTCAGCGACGAAGCCGGCGACATCGCGGCCGCGCACGTTCGCGGTGACGGTCTGCACGCGCTGCGCGCCCTGGTGCTGGACCTGGTAGCGGCCCGAGCTCTCGTAGATGTCGGCGACCTGGGCGAGGCGGATGTAGCGCCCGCTCGAGGTCCGTAGCGGCAGGTCGCCCACCGCCGAGAGCCGCCCGCGTGCCTGGATGTCCAGGATGACGAGGACGTTGAACACGGCGTTGCCCTCGTAGGTCTGGCCGACGGTGTCGCCCTGGTAGGCGGTGCGCACCACCTCCATCACCTCGATCGCCGAGAGGCCCCAGTGGCGCAGATCGTTCGGGCGTAAGGAGACGTTGATCTGCGGCAGCCCCGGCGGCGAGCTCTGAGCGACGTCGGCGGCCCCCCTCACCTCCCCGAGCTCGCGGGCGATATCGCGGGACGCCGCCTCGATTCGGCCGAGATCGGTGCCGAAGACGTTGATCACTACCGGCGCGGGCGCGCCCGCCACCGTCTCCTCGATGCGCTCGGTCAGGAAGGTCTTGAGGGAGAAGGCCGCGCCGGGAAACCCCGCCATCAGCGTGCGGATGCGCTCCTCCGTCGCCTTCTGGGCGGCGCCGTCGAGGCCGGGTTCGAGGTCGATATGGATCTCGCTGTAATGGGTGCCGGCCGTATCCTGGCCCACCTCCGCGCGCCCGATCTGCGAAGCGACGGCCCGAACGCCGGGAATCTCGCGCAGCGACTGCGTGATCCGGGTGCCGAGCCGGGCCGATTCCTGCAGCGAGGTGCCGGGCGCGGCGGCCATGTGCAGGATGAGGTGCCCTTCCTTGAGGTCCGGCAGGAAGGTGCTGCCGAAAAAGGGCACGATCGCAGCGCCGGCGAGCGTCAGGACCGCGCCCGTCGCGATGACGAGGCGCGGCGCCCGCCCGATCCGGGTCAGTAGCGCGGCATAGGCCGCGCGCGACCAGCGCATCGCGGCCGGATCGCGGGTGTCCCCCGTCCCCCGCCCCGTCAGGAGCAGCATGGCGAGCGCCGGCGTCAGGGTCAGCGCCACGGCGAGCGAGGCGATGACCGCGAGGATGTAGGCGAGGCTCAACGGGCCGAACAGCGCCCCGGCGATCCCTGAGAGCGCGAGCACCGGCAGGAACACGAGGAGCACCGCGAAGGTCGCGTAGGCCACCGCCGTGCGGACCTCGAGCAGGGCGTCGATGACCACCCTCCCCTCCGGGACCGGCAGGCCGGCCCGCCGGTTCTCGCGCAGGCGCCGGACTACGTTCTCGACCCCGATCACGGCATCGTCCACCACCTCGCCGATGGCGATGGCGAGCCCCCCGAGCGTCATCGTGTTGAGGCTCTCCCCGAATGCCTGGAGCGCCAGGACCGCGACGAGCAGCGAGAGCGGGATCGCCGTGCAGGAGATCACGCAGGTGCGCCAGTCGAACAGGAAGACGAACAGCACGATCACGACGAGGATTCCGCCCAGCGCCAGCGCCTGCAGCACGTGCCCGTTGGCGGTGGTGATGAAGTTCGCCGGCCGGAAGAGGTCGGTGCGCAGGACGACTCCCTCCCGCTCCAGGGCCGGTCTCAGCTCGGCCAGTGCCGCCTCGACCCGGGCCGCGACCTCGCGGGTGTTGGAGCCGTATTGCGCGCCGACCATGATGAGGATTCCGGGCACCCCGTCGACCAGGGCGGCGCTGATCGGCGGCTCGGGCGCCTCCAGGATGGTGGCGACGTCGGCAAGCGTCACGCTGGCGCCGCCCTCGTTGATCAGAACCGTGCGCCCCACCGCCTCGGGACTGAGGGACTGGCCGTCGGTCTGCAGCGTCACCCGCTGGTTGGCCGTGTCGACGAAGCCGGCGCCGCGCACCCCCGTGGCGAGGCGCGAGGCGGCGAGCACGTCGTTCATGCCGACGCGGAACCGGATCAGGTCTGCCGGCCGGACCTGGATCTGCAGCGAGCGCACGCCCCCGCCATAGACCGAGACCTCCGCGATGCCCGGTACCGCCAGCAGGCGCAGGCGCAGGGTCCAGTCGGCGAGGGTGCGCAGGTCGAGGGGGGAGCGCGCCTGCGAGGTGAGGCCGACGAGGAGCACGGTGCTCGTCGCCGACGTGAGCGCGGTCATGGCCGGCGGCCGCACGCCCTGGGGCAGGCGGCCGGCGAGCGCGGTCAGGCGCTCGGTCACGAGCTGGCGGGCCCGGTAGACGTCGCTGCCGGCCCCGAAGGTGGCGGTGATCACCGAGAGGCCCTGGATCGAGCTCGAGCGGAGGGTCGCGAGGCCCGGCAGCCCGTTGATGGCGACCTCGATCGGCTGGGTGACCAGCACCTCGACCTGTTCCGGGTTCAAGCCGGGCGCCTCGGTCTGGACGACCACGGCGGGCGGCGCGAATTCGGGGAAGACGTCGTACTTGGCATCCCCCAGCCGGTAGATGCCGAAGCCGGCGAGCGCGAGGGCGAGGCCGAGCACGACGCCGCGGAAGCGCACCGCGAAGGCGACGAGGGCCGCCTGAGGTCCGGAGATCGGCGTCACGCTAGTCGTCGTCCGCGCCACCAGAGACCTGGAGCTGGGCCTTCATCTCCTCGGAGAGCAGCGCCTGGGCGCCGCGAAGCACGATCTCGGTGCGGTCCGGCAGGTCCTCAATCACGTAGGCATCGGCCGACATCGGTCCGTCGCCCTTGAGCGGGTGGCGGGCGAAGGCGTTCGGCCCGACCCCGCGATAGATCCAGGTCTGTCCGCCCCAATGCACCACGGCGTCCTCCGGCACGGTGATGCCCCTGATGGTCCGGTCGGAGGCGAGGAAGGCGAGCATGCTCATCCCGGGCAGGAAGCCGCTGTCGCCCGCCACCGTGTAGAAGAAGCTCAGGCCCTGGATGCGCGGGTCCGTGCGCGTCGCAGGCGAGACGTAGCGCAGGGCGATCCGCTCGCTCTGGGGTGGAACCTCGGCGAAGGCGCTCGTCGGTGCGCCCTTCAGCGTCTCGCCTGGCGGCAGCGTCACCTGGACCAGGAACTCGACGCGCTCGATGAGGCGGGTGATCACGGGCGAGCGCTCGACGATGGCCCGGCCGATCACCGGCCCCCATTCCTGCTGGGCGGTGGCGGCGAGCGTGCGCAGCTGCGATTCGGCGGCGGCGAGCGCGGCCTGATCGGTCTGGAAGGTGCCCTCGGTGGTCTCGACCTGGACCGTCGTCGCGTAGGGACCGAGGTTCCTGGCGCGCAGATAGGCGTTGCGGGAGACGTCGGCCCGGGCCTGCGCCGTCTGCAGCCCCGCCTTGGCGGCGGCGTAGGAATTGGTGAGGTCGGTGACGCGGGCGAGGTCGAGGACGCTGCCATAGGCCTGCATCTCCTCCCGGTGAGGCTCGACCGCGGCCACCATCGTCTCGAGCCCCACGCGCGTGCGCTCGGCCTCGTCGAGCCGCACCACGACGCGTCCCTCCTCGACGACGCTGCGTTGCGCCGGCAGGTGCGGGCGCTCAGGCGCGGGGGGACGAACGGTTTCGCGGATCCCCGCTAGGAGGGGCGCGGCGTCGAGGCTGAGGCTGCCGATCGCGGCCGGCAGGCTGACCAACCCGGTGGCCGGTGCCAGCAGCGCCGCCCCCAGTCCCACGAACGCGGCGAGCAGGATGAAGCGCCCTCCCCGCTGACTCAACGCCCCACCTCCCTCACCCGCAATCAAACGCCGCGGCCGGTGAGGCATAGCGCGTTCGTTTGCGGACCGAAACCGCCGCCTCGCGCCATCCCCGGGCGATGCGCCGGCAGTCGGTTCGACCACTCGGCTCCCCCGCCCCATGACCCGTTCGAGGTGAATACGTTATCAATCTAGATCCTTCAGGCAGCCCCCATGGCCTTGTCGGCACTGATGAGATCGAAGCTGGGGATGCCCGACTTCAGCATATTGCAGCGCAACATCTCGCCTTGCCCGATAACTGACCTATGTTAAGGCTGTCGGCCTCTCCAAGGAGTTGAAGCATGAATTTCCATCAGACCGTCGCAGCCGCCATTCTCGCCGCCTCGTTCGTCGCCGGACCGGCCGCTTTCGCGGCTCCTGCGAACAAGGTCATTGCGATGGTGGACACGGATTCCGACGGCACCATCGACCTGAAGGAGGTCCAGGCGGTCGCAAGCGCCACCTTCGACAAGCTCGAGAAGGACGCCGACGGCACCCTCGACAAGAAGGAGCTGAAGGGCCGCATCAGCAAGGCCGACATGAAGGATGCCGACCCGGACAACGATGGCACCCTCGACAAGAAGGAGTATCTCGGCGTTGCCCAGGCGCTGTTCACCCTGGCCGACCCCGACAAGGACGGCACCCTCGATGCCAAGGAGCTGAAGTCCAAGGCGGGCAAGGCGCTGGTCAACCTGCTGAAGTAATTCGGTTCGGCACTCCTCCCTCCCCCTTTGCGGGGAGGGGTTCGGGATGAGGGTGGTTCCGCTCGGTAAGCGGCGGGTCCCGGGAGCCCCCTCTTCAGCTTCTCGCCGTAAGCGAGGCGCGTCGACCGAAGCGAGCATGCGGGGATGGCCTCGGTAGCCGCCGAGATCGGCGGCCCGCATAGCGGGGGCATTCTCCGGGGCCGCAGTGCCTTGGAAGCGGATGCGGCCATTCGCTGAGCGAGCTGGGCACATCCCGCGTCGCGATCGCGACGTGCGCGAATGGCTGGCGAGAAACCGGCCGTCCTGCACGAACCGACGATATCGAGGGCGACCCCTTCCGCATCGCGAGGGCCGTCGCCATAGAGAGGTGATGCCCGCCATTGCGGAGCGCCCTCCCCTCGGTTCCAGATCTCCATGCCGGTCCTGACCCTCACGGAAGCCTCGGCCTTGGCCGAGGAGACCCTGATCCGCTGCGGCGTTCGGCGAGAGGCGGCCGCGAGCACGGCGCGGGCGCTCGTCGGCGCCGAGGCCGACGGCCTGGCGAGCCACGGGCTCATGCGCCTCATCGCCTACTGCGCGCAGGTCCGCGTCGGAAAGGTCGCCGGAGGAGCGGACGTGACGGTCAGCCGACCACGCCCCGGATTGCTGGCGATCGATGCCGGCCACGGCTTCGCCTATCCGGCCCTCGACGCGGCCGTGGCGCAGCTGCCGGAGATGACCCGTGCCCAGGGCATCGCCGCAGCAGCCCTCCGCCGCTCGCATCATTGCGGAGCCGCCGGACGACCCGTCGAGGCGCTGGCTGCGCAGAACTGCGTCGCGCTGCTGTTCGCCAACGCGCCGGCCTCCATGGCGCCCTGGGGCGGCGCGCGGCCGGTCTTCGGCACCAACCCGATCGCCTTCGCCTGCCCACTGCCGGGCCGGGCGCCGATCGTCGTCGACCTCTCCCTGTCGAAGGTCGCGCGGGGCAACATCGTGGCGGCCAAGCAGAGGGGGGAGCCGATCCCCGAGGGTTGGGCCGTGGATGCGGAGGGCCGGCCGACGACCGATCCGGCGGCGGCGCTGGCGGGCACCATGATCCCGCTTGGCGACGCCAAGGGCACGGCGCTGGCGCTGATGGTGGAACTGCTCGCCGCCGGCCTCGTCGGCGCACGCTTCGCGGCGGAGGCTTCCTCGTTCCTCGACGCCGAGGGCGATCCGCCGGCCACCGGCCAGTTGATCATCGTGCTGGATGCCGCCGCCTTCGCAGAGGATGCGCTTGAACGCTTCGCGCAGCTCGCCGCGATGATCGAGGATCAGGATGGGGCACGCCTGCCCGGCAGCCGCCGCCTCGCCGCCCGGGCCCGCGCCGCCACGGAGGGACTGACCCTTCCGGACCGGCTGCTTGCCGAGATCGAGGCGCTCTGAGGACCCGGTGCGGGAGGTCAAACCTCCTGCCCGCTTCCGGTCGCTCGCGTCAGGCGTCGTCTTCCCGGGCGAACACTTCGCCCTCCTCGGCCAGCCGCGCGTCGAGTTCGTCCGAGCGCAGCGTCTCGAGGTCGCGGTACTCCTTCAGCACTTGCCGGAGTCGAAGCGTCGCCTCCGTGCAATCCGCCGGCTCGGCCGCGTCATCACCGCAGCCCTCGATGGTCTCGGCGGTCTGCTGATCGACGGTCGCGCGCTCGGACGGATTCAAGCTGCTCAGATCGCCGAGGCCGAGTTCCTGGGCGATCAGGCCCGCGATCTCTTCGCGCTTCGCGTCGAGTTCCGCCATCGCCGCGTCTCCCCCTGTCGTGCGGCTGCCCGTCAGGAGGTCGACCATTCCCGCTTGACATCGTCGGCCGGCCGGTCGAGCCGCACTGTCATGCCCTCTATGGTCTGAACGAAGTCGACCGGGATGTAATGATGCAGCCCGCCGGCCGCGGGATCGGTCTTGGTCAGCTTGATCTCGCCGTTCTCCACGCCGTCGACAGTGCCGACATGGACGCCGTCCGAGCCGATCACGTCGGCGTGTTCCTTGAGCTGAGAGACATCGATCATTCGCTTCGCTCCCTGTTCGCGAGCCAACGGGATGAGTGCTTTCATGTTCCGGGCAGCGGCCTGCCTGCCCTATCTGGCTTACCCTGGCCCGGTGCGGGGGAGTCGAGCTTCGTGCGGCCGCGTGGTGAGGTTCGAGCCTTGGGAAGCCGATACGGCCTGGAGATCCGCTCGGCGACGAGCCTCGACGCGCCCGGCCTCGCCGGGCTCCTGGGCACGGCGGGTCTGTCGATCCCGGCAAGCGACTTGACCGAGCGACTGGGCGCCCTGCGGCACGAGCAGGGCGCCGTTCTGATCGCGACGGAGTGGGGACCGCCGAGCGGCGTCATCGCCCTGCACTGGTACCGGACGATCGCGGCCGCCGCCCCTGTCGCGCAGATCACTCTGCTCCTGGTCGCTCCCGACGATCGCCGCCGCGGCGTCGGCCGGCTGCTCCTCAAGGCCGCCGCGCAGGCGGCTCGGCTCGCCGGCTGCGATGAGCTCCAGCTTCTGGCGCCGCCGGATCAGCCTGCCCTGCAGGCCTTCCGCGAGGCCACGGGCTTCACGCAGGCCGGGACCAGCTTCGTGAGGCCGCTGCGAAAGAAGGGGTGACGGCCTTGGGTCCGTGTTGCGTGCTCACCCGACCGAGGCCGACGACATTGGAGCCTGCGAACCATGCGCGCGCTGCGAGGTTGATCGTTCGTCAGCCAGGGAGGTGGTTCATGAACGCCCGTGTGTATCCGGCACCTAACCAGACCCGAACCGGCGGCCAGGCGAACGAGTCTGTCCATCGCGTCGGCCAGGACGTGGATTCCGTGGATCAGGCCAGCAGCCTGCACCTGCTCGGCCTGGCGGTCCTCGGTGCCGCGCTCGTCGTCGGCATCCACACGCTGATCGGCTGAGGGCGCGTCGTAAGGCCCGGTCAGGCCGAGGCGCGCGTCATGACGCGGTGCTTGTCGATCACGACGACGAGGACCCGCTGCCAGAAGGCGTGGAGCGTCGGGCTGCCGAGCGCCTCGTAATCGGCCTCGTTGCTGACGAAGTCCAAGAGCGCGAGGCGCGCCGCGTCGTCGAGCCGGCTGCACAGGTGCCCATGCAGGACGGCGTCGATCTCGTCCTCCGACGCCTCGGGCTGGAGGCTGGCGAGCTCCCTCAACGTGCCGATGCAGAGATGGGCGTCGGTCATGCCGTCGTGTTCAGGTTCGAGGTCGGGCGTTCGGCTTCGTCGGTTTCGGCGGCATGGGAATGGTGACGTATCTGCCGGTCACCGGGTCCAGGATCGTCAGTGTCGTCATCGCGATCCTGCAACTTACGTATGAAATCATACAGAAGCTAGGCCGGTATGGTTAACGCGCCGTCAACCTTCTCGATGGGGCTCCTCACAAGCGTGCGATCCGGCCGGGCCGCGACCCTGGGACGTCAGAGGGGGGCGTGAGTGAGACCCTTCATCAGGATCGGCCCGGTCGGACGGCCCGTCGGGGAGCCCTGCTTCGGTTCGAGCGTGATCTCGAACAGCTGGTCCGCACGCGTCTCCGGCAGCCGCTCGGTTCCGAGCGGCACGGAGCGGGCCCGATCGAGGAGGCCGATGGAGACCGGTCCGCGCTCGCGATCCCACAGGGTCCAGATCTGCAGCGCCTTGCCCTCGGGCACCGGGATGGGTTCGAGGGGGATCAGCTCCGCCCGTCCATCGCGATAGGCGTTGACGATGGCCGCGGGCGTGGCCGCGTCCGTCATCAGGACCGCCACGTAGACCGGCTCGTTCCCTCGGCGCGAGGCCGCGGCGAGGGCCAGGGCGAGCACGAGGGCGGCGGCCGTCGCGACGAGCCCCGCTGCGCGCCACAGGGGCAAGCTCGCCCAGAGCCTCGCGAGGAAGGACGGTCCTTCGCGCCGGATCTGGGTGGGCGATGCCACCGGTTGAGGCGCCGCCGCGTCGCCCCGGACGACGCTTGCCGCGATCCGCTCCCAGAGCCCCGATCCGGGTACCGCCGGGCTCGCCGTCATGTCGAGCTCCGTGAAGCGTGCGCGCCAGGCGGCGACCGACAGGCTGAAACCCTCGTCCTCCGCGTTCAGCCGCTCCGCCTGGGCGAGACCCTCTCCCTCGAGCAGGCCCAGGGCGTATTCCGCGGCCAGGGTCTCGTTGTGGCTTGAGCCCGTCATGCCATGCAGTCCTTCAGAACTGCCAGCGAGCGTCGAATCCAGGATTTCATCGTTCCCAGGGGAACACCGAAGCGGCCGGCAAGCTCCCCGTGCGTGAGACCTTGCAGGTACGCGAGCACGATCATCTCCCGCCTCTTCGGCTCGAGCGCGTTGAGGCAGAGCCGGAGGCGGCTGGTCTCGGACAAGCGCATGACGACCGCCTCGGGACCCTCCTCGTGACTGACGAGGCCGAAGGGTTCCAAGTCATCGGTCAGGTCCATGCGCCGTTCGGTGCGAAGCGTGTTCAGGGCGTGGTGGCGCAGGATCGTGTAGATCCAGGCCCTGGCGTTGCCCCGTGCGGGGTCGAAGGCCCCCGCATTGCGCCAGATCTTGACGAAGACGTCGTGGACGACCTCCTCGGCCAGGGTGGAGCGCGGAAGGAAGCGCCGCGCGACACCGAGCATCTGCGCGGCCTCGCTGTCGTAGATCGCGCGCAGGGCCGCCTTGTCTCCGCTTGCACAGGCGAGGAGCGCCTTCTCCAGATCGAGGGCGGGTGACGGCATCGCTGTCGTGGCCCTGGCAACCGTCATCCCGTCTCCGACGTCACGGCATCGCTACACCGACACCGCACGGTTGGATGCGGGATCGACTGGGAAAATCAAGCCGCCATGGCCGATGCCCTGGCGACGGGCTGGTCTGGGGCAAGAGCATCCAAGGGGCGCGGGAGCCTCGGGGCGGCCGATCGGCACGGGCCCGCTCCTCGGGCAGCAGGCGTGCCTGCCGGGCATCGGCGCTCGAGTGACGCCGAGGCGGAGGCCATCGGCATGGAAAGGCCCGCCGCGACGGGGTCACGACGGGCCTATCCTGCGCGGGCAGATCACTCGCCCGCTGCAGGATGGGTCAGCAATTGTCGTCCTTCTTGCCGAGCGCCTGATTCTCGCCAGCGTTGTTCAACGCACCCACCGTCCCGGGCGAGGCCGGCTGCTGGCCGCCGGCGAGGTTCTTGCTGGCGGGGTCCTCGCGGCCCTTGTCCGTCACGGTGTTGGCGACCTGCTTCTCGCCGAGGCCCTGGTTGGCGCCGACGTTGTTCATGGCGCCGACGGTGCCGGGCGAGGCCGGCTGCTGGCCGCCGGCCAGGTTCTTGGCGCCCGGATCGACCCGCGAATTCCTATCGTTCGAGGTCTGCTGACCCGCCGTGGAGCCGGTGTTGCAGGGTGCGGCCAGGGACGTTCCTGCGGTGAGCGCAAGAATGGCCGCGGCGCTGGCGATCATCGAGAGTTTCATGGGCTGCTCCTCCAAAGCTGTTATCGCCAGCAACAATTCCGTACACGAAGTATCGTTCCGAAACGGATCATTCATCGGGCGGCATCGAACTCGCCCGGAATACGAACGAACACTCGGCCGATTGTTGTAAGCTTGGCTATATTGGGACGATCGGGTCAGGTGCGTGCAAATCGTCTGCGTGCAAATCGTGCAGGGATCCGCTGAGATCTGCAGGCCTTAGCCGGGCTTGGACCGGATGGGGCCACGCTTGGCTGAGATCGGGTTCAAGTTGCCGCCTGATTCCTGCGGCGCGTCCCTCAGGTGTGACCGGACGGCGACGCGGCAGAGGCCGGCAAACCGAGCTGCACGAGGCTGAGCGCCCAGGTCCGCTCCTGGACGTCCGGGTCCCGGCTGTAGGCGGAGGACGCGGTCTCCCGACACCTCGCGAAGTAGCGCCCGCTGACCCCCTCCACCTCCGGCGAGGTCGCGAGGAACAGGGAGGTCGCCGCGCCGTCCGCCGGCTTGATCAGGAAGGGACGGATCAGGCTCCAGGCGATCCCGAACCAGCCGCCGGTGTCCCGCGCGAAGCCCGTCGCCACGACGCCGGGATGCAGGGCGTTCACGGTGACGCCGGTGCCCTCGAGCCGCCGCGCCAGCGCATAGGTGAAGAGCACGTTGCCGAGCTTGGCCTGCGAATAGGCCTTCACCGCGCCGTAGGACCGCGCGCCCTGCACATCGCCGAAATCGATCCGGGCGCGGGCATGGGCCGCCGAGGCGACGTTGACGATGCGGGCCGGGGCGCTCGCCTTGAGGAGGTCGAGCAATTCGAGGGTGAGGAGCACGTAGCCGAGATGGTCGAGGGCCCAGGTGCGTTCGACGCCGTCGGCCGTGATCTCGCGCCTGTCGAAGATCGCCCCGGCATTGTTCACGAGAACCTCGAGCCGGGCGAGGCGCGCCCGCACGGCCTCCGCCAGCCGACGCGTGTCCGCCCGATCGGAGAGATCGGCCACGAAGGTGTCGAGGCCGGCGTCCGGCACCTCCGCCCGGATGCGGCGGGCGGTCTGTGCGACGCGGGCGGGATCGCGGCCGACGAGGCCGACATGCCCGCCCGCGCGCGCCAGCCCGAGCGCCGTCTCGTAGCCGATCCCCGACGTGGCTCCGGTGACGAGGCAGGTCTTTCCCCGCATCGTCTTCTCCCGCATCGCGCCCGTCATCCGCTCAGAAGATCGCCTGCCCGATCGCGAGCGCCACCACGACGATGACGATCGCGAGCAGGAGGAACAAACCGAACAGGATGCGCGCCAGGGAGCGGGCGCCCGAGGCGATCCCGGTGAAGCCGAGGCCCGCCGCGAGAAGGGAGATCACGAAGCAGATGAGGGCCCATTTCAGCAGCGTCATGCGCGCGGACTCCGGTGAAACAATCGCTCGACAACCGCGCGCAAGCTCAACCGTTCCGTCCGGTTCCGACGTAAGGATTTCACAAATCGGCGCCTTCGCCGCATTGTGGCCGGACCCGACCCGGGTCTAGGCACCCATCGACGCATCCCAAGACCCTCGAAGGACGAGCCCCGTGACCATCGCGCCCGCACCGAACTCCTTCCGCACCGGCCCGGACGAGCGCGGCCGCTTCGGCATCTTCGGCGGCCGCTTCGTCGCCGAGACGCTGATGCCGCTGATCCTCGACCTCGAGGCCGCCTACGAGGCGGCCAAGGCCGACCCGGCGTTCCAGGGGGAGATGGACGGTCACCTGACCCATTACGTCGGCCGCCCGAGCCCGCTCTACTACGCCGAGCGGCTGACGGCCTACCTGCGCGAGCGCTCCGCGCCGGGCTACGGCGCCAAGCTCTTCTTCAAGCGCGAGGAACTGAACCACACCGGCTCGCACAAGGTGAACAACGTGCTCGGCCAGATCATGCTCGCCCGCCGCATGGGCAAGCCGCGGATCATCGCCGAGACGGGGGCGGGCCAGCACGGGGTTGCCACCGCGACGCTCTGCGCGCGCTTCGGGCTGAAATGCGTCGTCTACATGGGCGCCGTCGACGTGGCGCGGCAGGCGTCCAACGTCTTCCGGATGAAGATGCTCGGCGCCGAGGTGGTGCCCGTGCAATCGGGCACCAAGACCCTCAAGGACGCGATGAACGAGGCCCTGCGCGATTGGGTCACCAACGTCGCCGACACCTTCTACTGCATCGGGACGGTGGCGGGCCCCCATCCCTACCCGGCGATGGTACGCGACTTCCAGTCGATCATCGGCCGCGAGACACGAGAGCAGATGCTGGCCCTCGAAGGGCGACTGCCCGATTCGCTGATCGCCTGCATCGGCGGCGGCTCGAACGCGATGGGCCTGTTCCATCCCTTCCTCGACGACCGCGAGGTCGAGATCTACGGCGTCGAGGCGGCTGGCCACGGCATCGCCTCGGGCCTTCACGCCGCCTCGCTCTCGGGCGGCAAGCCCGGCGTGCTGCACGGCAACCGCACCTACCTGCTGCAGGATGCCGACGGCCAGATCGCCGACGCGCACTCGATCTCGGCCGGCCTCGATTATCCCGGCGTCGGCCCCGAGCACGCCTACCTGCACGAGGCCGGCCGCGTCACCTACCTCTCGGCCACGGATTCCGAGACCCTGGAGGCCTTCAAGCTCTGCTCCATGCTCGAGGGGATCATCCCGGCCCTCGAACCGGCCCACGCCCTCGCCAAGGTCCTGGAGATCGCGCCGACCAAGCCCGCCGACCACCTGATGGTGCTCAACCTCTCGGGCCGCGGCGACAAGGACGTACCCCAGGTCGCCGAGATCCTCGGCACCGAGCTCTGACGGGCCGTTGACACGCAAAGGCGGGTTTCCCTATACCGCCGATCCTGCGGATCGCGGTCCTCCTCAAGGGCCGCGAAACGTCGTGGCGGGGTAGCTCAGCTGGTTAGAGCAGAGGAATCATAATCCTTGTGTCGGGGGTTCAAATCCCTCCCTCGCTACCAAGATTTTAGCCCGTTAGGTCAATGACTTAGCGGGCTTTTTCGTGTTTCTTCGGTGACCGATAGGATTTGCAACACGTTGCAACACGAACCCTGATTTTACAACGAGTTACAAATGACCGGCGCCTGGTCCATGCAACACGGGCGCAACACGTTTTGCCGCCCCACTCAGCTGCCCATCGCGCGTAGTACGAAGCCTCGATCACCTAGTGAGGACAGTGTGGTGGCGGGTGCTATGACTCCATCCGGGTGTCTGCAGACGGCCGATAGGCAGGTGACGGTCGTTTGTTCGCCACAGCGTAATGGCGGCCGGATTATTGCTCTTGCTGGCGTTTCAGCCTCTGTCGGAGTTGCGAGCCCATGCTGAATGAGCGGCCGCTGTACGTCAGCGAGAACGGTGACACCTGGCATTTGGTGCGCGGCTCTACCAGCGGGTCGGTGTTCGTGCGCCACCGTGCCAACGAGGCCTCAGGTGGCCACGTAACGGACTGCGCGATCCCGGACTTTCTTGGCGCTGAGCGGCGTGGCCCTGAGCATCAGGAGCTATGGCGCCTGATCGCTGGCTTGGTGGAGGACCAACCTGAGGCGCAGGAACCACGCGGTAACCCTGTCTCTCTAGGCCACCTCGGTCATCCTGTAGGGAGCTTGAGACCGCCTTGTTGACGAAGCAGCAGATCGCCGCCCAGCTGACCCATATGGCGAAGGTCCAGATCAGCGACATCACACGGGCGGTGAAGGGTAGCGAGAAGGCAGTCGCCTTGAACGAGATCACCGACCTCGCCCGCCGCCTGAACCTGCTAGCCGACGCGATCGCGACCAAGCCACCTGCCGCGGCTGTAGTGAACCCAAGCGTCGAGGTTACGCTCGGGCCGGGTTAGATCCGTCCGCACGCCACCGGGCCAAGCCCGAGGAGCGCTCATTGAGAAGCCCAAAAGTGGGAAAGAGACGTCAGAGTGCCTCCTCGAAGAGTGCCGCGGACATCAGAACCCTCATGCCTTTTCCCAGACGAGAGTGAGATCGCGCTTTGCATTCTTGGCCCTGAGCGCAGCTGGGCCTGGTCAGACCTAGCCATCGTGCTCGAGCGGCAAGGCCTTCCTCGGATCGATCCTTTGTTTGGCGGCCGGTACTGGCCTGCGGTGAAGGCCTTCCTGGATCGGATGCATCGTGTGGGGTTGGAACACCGTGAACCACTCGCACGAGGCAAACGGTGGCCAGGCTGCGGATAGCAACGCACAGCCCTCGCGTGTGCTGAAGGGCAGCTGCTAAAGGCGCACCGTATCTGCTGCACTCCCTGTCCACGGGGCAGCCGGTATGGCCGTGCAACTTGACGGCTGGGCCTAAGTCACCCGGTTTTGTGTTTAGTCCCGAGAAGTATGGCGCAGGCCGGGGTCAGACCGAGGAAGGCAGCTAATGCGCGTTGAAACCGCCTGCCAAGCCTTGCGGGAGAAGCGTCGGCTTGAGATCCGGTACGACGGCTATACCCGCGTCGTTGAGGTTCATGCGTGTGGAACCACCTCGGACGGCAACGCAGTGATGCGGGTGTGGCAAGTCCGAGGAGGTAGCGAGAGCGGCGAACGCACGGGCTGGAAGTTGCTGCGGCTCGACGAGACGCGGAGCCTCGAGCTTCTGGAGGAAACGTCAGAAGCGCCCAGACGTGGCTATGCGAAGAACGACAAGGCCATAGCCCATATCCGCTGTCAGATGTAGCAGGCCAAGCCTCATCGATCGTACGTGCGAGGGCGTCGAGATGCGCCTCAGGAAACTAGGAGCGAACGAATGGGATCAGCGCTGTCACGGTTGTTCGCGTTGACCGGCATGCTGCTCATTGTCGGAGCCGCATTCGCGCTCAAGCGCGCCGGCTATGCCCACGCTGAACTCGATGCCCTCTTCGCGGCTGGCGCGGCCGGGGTTGTGACCTTAACGATCTCCTCGTGAGTGGGGCAGGCGGCGGCCCTCACCGAGCACTTGATGGAGAAGGGCGATCTGGAGTGAGCGAGCAAGCTTCAGGGACCGTCACTCCTCCTGAGCACGATCGGCTGGACCAGGTCGCGCACATGGCTGAGCAGCTGGCGGATCAGCTCTTGAGTGCGCAGTTTCTGGGACGACCACCCTCCAAGGCGAAGATTCAGGCCTTGATCAAGGCCTGCTCGCTGCTGGAGGAGTACGGGCGAGCGGCCCCACCTTTGCTGAGCCGCATCATGCATCAGGATCGCGAGCAGGAAGGGCCAAAAGCGCCCGACGCACACGACGAGGCAGAGATTGCGGGCATCGAACGCCTTGCGCAGTCGCTGCGTCCTCGACAGGGGCAAAAGGATCAGTAGGACCAGGCGTTGAGAAGGCCTCAGCCGTGAGACCCAGGACCGCAATCCAATGACGCCAGAGCTACGCCAGGAGCTTGTGAGCAGGCGAGTCGAGGGCATCGACGCCGCCCTGCTTCAGATCGGCTTAGGCCGAGACGCCAAAGACGCTGCTCTGACCTTTCGTGCATATCTGATTGATCTGCTCGGCCTCATCGAGCGCAACCCCGGCCTGGATGCGGCCGCCGACGACCTGCAGAAAAGCGTTCACGCCGTCGTCGAGGCGGGTGAGAGTCGCGGCATCGAGGACAGACAAGCACGGCTGCTGGTGGAGGCGCACGCTCGCTTTCGTGCTCGTCTCGAAGCCGCTGGCGTCGAGTTCAATTCCGAAGGCGGCATGGGGCAGGCGCGCGGTTAAGTGGCTTCAGCACGTGCCAGCGGTGCGGGCGCTCTACGACCGTCAATTCGGCCCTATCGAGCTGCCTAGAGGTTACGCTGATGTTCCCGTAGGGCCGAAGACGTCGTCCGACACCGTTGCAAAAGTCCGGTTGACGCCACGCACCGATCTGGAGGCGCCACCGCGGCCGAGCCTGTTCAAGCGGAATGGGGGAAACCGGCGAAAGCCGAAGGTGCCGGAGTAACGTTGCGGCACAGAGTTACCGTCCTGGCGCGAGGTCGCTCAGGAGTCCGCCGCGAAATTCATCAACTGGGACGAAGTTCGCTCGGACGAGCGAGAAGAGAACTCGACGGCGATCTTCTCGGACGGGATCTTCCGCTCCTGCGATGCGCTGGAACGTCTCTGCATGCGCTGGGCTGTGTTCCAGAGCGGTGTCGTAGACGCAGTAACATGGGGTTTCATCGGACTGGCCACGACAGGAACGGATCACGGCGCAGTCCATAAGCAAGACGCCGAAAACACCAGCCTTAGCCCCATTGTGGATGCGAGCTTTTTCGACCAACCCTTCGGCAACTGTACGGATTTCGTCGTCCCGGGCGCCGGCGACACGGAACAGAGAGAGGCCATTCCGCTCGGCGTCTGACAACGCCGCAGCTCGTGGGCGGCCTTTCCCGTCAATGTGCTGTGGGGCGACAAGGATGCGGACTAGGGTTTCCGCTCCATCAACGGGCCCAGTCGAGTACTCGCTAACCGAGTGAATCTCACACCGGCAGTGCGGCTCTGCCTCATCCAGTCGAAGAGCTCGTCCACCCTCGACGTAATCGCCATCTAGGGAAGCGAATGTCGATCGGCATGCCTCGCAGCCCATAAGAGTTGCTGTCAGGCAGCCAGGGTCCGAGCGATCTCCTCAGGTACGTTGAAGCCATCAAAAGGCACAGAGCCCATGCCTGCGCGAGCCGTCGCATAGACAATCGTTCCATCGCCCCTGAAGCGCAGTGAGCCTTCAGCGCCGTCCTCAATCTCTAAGATCACGGATCCATCGACGTGGAGGGTAGGCTCAAGCCGCGAGGCCATGTCGCCAGCCGAGCGCATGAATCGCACTGCATCCAAAACGGCTGAAGCAGTAGGCTTGGCCGCATCTTCGCCGTCCCAACCATCCTCGAGTTCAAGGAACTCCGCGATCCTTGCTATCACCTCGTCCTCGAAGCGATGCGGACCGACCAGCATCGGCGCAGTGTCAGACACCGCGGTTTGAACGCGCGTTGACTGCCCCAGAATCAAGTTCCAGGGAGCAGCGCTGGCGTAGGAGCGGACCAGGGGCTCCTCAACGTTGATCGAAGCGCGCGCCGTCGTCGATGTCGTGGCATCGAGGAGTTCGGCGCTGCTGAGGTAGGCAGCAAGGCTGTATGCAGCTGTCGTGGGTACGGCAGTGATCACGCTGGTGCCTGAGGGTTGAGAGAAATGCGGCTCGACGCTTCAGGAGTGATAACTTCCGCGAGCGCCACCTTCAAGATGGTGTGCATCCCTTCGAACGACGAGACCAAGCCACTCCGATCAGAGGGTGAGCCATCAGACGAGAAGGTGTCCTGAGCCAGGGAGTAGATGCCAACCGAACGCTTTCCGACAGGAGTAGGCGCCTCGGCAGTCGTTCCCGTATTGTCAGCCAAATCGAGCACATCGACGTTCAGGTTCAGGAGGCGGCGAGCCGATGTCCCGGAGGGCACAAAGAGCCCAACATGGGAGTGCCACAGCTGATTGCTGCCGTATGGAAAGGACGGAAGATAAGGGGAGTGCCTCCGCAAAAGCTCGGCATAGTCCACCTCCTCGCGTGGACCTTGGAAAACGAAGCGGTCCCAGTACTCTAGCTTGACGAGCTGCAGGTTCACGAGGGGCAAGGTGGTATCGATGCACCTCGCCAAGAGAGACATCGCCCTTTCGCGATAGCTAGCCCAGCCGTCGTATCGAACCGCTGCATACGCAAATCCATTGCGGCTCAACGTAATTTCCTCACGGACCTCATTACTGACCACGCGCTGGAAGCTGCGGCCTGCGATGGGCGCTTGCACCATTTGGCCAGGCCCAACGGCAAAACCAGGAGCGCCCGCGATCGGTATCCGCATCCCCGGTCCGCCAGCGAACTGCCCAATGTTGATCTCCACTTCCTCCAGGGTCACATTGAACCCGGCTGCAGGAAATTCGAGAGCGGCAGCATTCAGAAGCGTCTGCCAAGGCTTTGACGGGATAGGCTCAGGAAACTGGAGAGACAGGCTCACACGCTCAATGGCGTGGGCGTCATGAGCAGGTTTCCACCGCATCTAGTCAGACGATCCCCAAAGCCGCGAGAGCATCATCTCGACGTGTTAACGGAGGATTGCAAGACGGCATCCCGCAGACGCTGCAACCACCGCTCAGCGTAGGCGGCTCGCTCCTCTGTGGCCGCAATGCGCTTGGTCTCCCTCGACGCTCAGTGACGCTCTAGCGGGATCGGAACATCGTAAGTCGTTCTCGACCTAGATCGCGAAATGCAGAGAACCCCACATGAGGCGGGGCTTCTGGTCGTCGTGCGGATCAATTCACGCGACGCTGTTCTGAATGCCTGGGTCTTCAGCTGGATCCACGCTCTCAGTCGCGTGGATGCCCTCGATCTTGGGCTTGGGAGTCTCGCCCCCTGCACCGATCTCGACCGTACGAGTGCCGTGGCCTTCAGCACCGGTTCCACCAACCTCGCCCGGGTCCTCGGCATGGAGTGGCTTCTTCTCGGTCATTGCTTCCTCGCAATCTCTCTCGGGCAGGACCAACGGTTAAATTGAACGCTTGTTCGAGCGCCACAAAATCGACGTGGGTGATGCGGACGTGGGGCTTGCCGTGATGCTCGCAGCTTTCGCCTTCGCACATGGCCAGTGCCGTCGGCTCGTCGCCTTCCATCTGACTCGTTAGCGCCGGCGCTCACTTCCCTGTCAGGCGACCGGCCCCGAGATGCAGGCCTACGTCGCGATCCGCCAAGAAGCTAACCAACCAGCCCCGCGGCTGTGCTCAGTAAAGGGGCCGAGGGAGCGGGCAGGTTATCGAGGCAAGATCGGCAATGCGCCGAAGTCCTCGGGCCGAAGGGCGCGCCTCGGCGGCACATTCTCATTCGCACGGCGGCCGAGGATTGGCGCAACGGCTGACGGAGCCGGTGCGGTGACCTCGAGCGCCTTGGCTCGGTAGGTCTACTGCCTCTGCCACGAAGTCTTAGGTTACATCCGGCTTCGGAATACCCCTCCCATTGCGATTGAACGCGGTTCAGATCACCCTTTAGGATCACCAGCAATATGCGCCCGCGGTAGCCCATTCCGGCACTTATGCGTTGCTCCGCCGGGCGCCGCCCCCGTACAGCATGCCGCCCGTCCGCATCTGTTCGGTCATGCGTACAACAACTATGGGGTGCCTGAGGAGATCTACCGCGGGCTCATCACTGCTCCGTCAGCCGCATCCCGCGTTCGAATACCGATGGGTTGGAAAAACAGTAGCCAGGGCCGCTGAGACGACTAAGCTCGTGGTCTCTCTGCGGGAACTGAGAGGCATGGAAATGCTTACTCACATTGTTCAGCTTTCCGAGCAGCTCAACAGGAGTAACCGCGATGAATGGCAGTTCCGATGGCCGTACCTTCGCCGTGAAAGCGCGTCTAAAGGCGCAGAAGCTCAATGCCGAGCCGTTCGCTGCAATCCGTCTTCCGAGACTCCCGGCATCTGAAGTCGCCAGCATCGCGGGATTGGAAGCGGTCCGTCGAGCACTGGATGAGTTCGTCACTGGGTCCCTCTCGGCCTGAGGGTCATCAGCCTGATTGGTCGGCTCGGTGAGGGTAATGCCAAATAGGCCATAGGTGGGAAGGGCGCTCATGCGGCCCCTAGCGAGAATGAGACGGCACAGCGTAGCTTTTGAATGGTTGCTTTGAACCGCGCTTAATTTGTGACCACCATCGTTTGCGCAGTTAGGCCTCAGAGGCTCTGCCGTGAACGTAAATCTCCGCAAGTCTCCACGGCAGATCGCCTTTAAGATCGGCGCTATCCAGATCAATGCATGCTCCGTCGACATCGAGTGTCTGATCTGGAACATCTCGGAGTGCGGCGCGCAGATTGAGCCGCTGTCTCTAGAGCCCGTGCCTAACGAGTTCGAACTGTTCGTCGACGAAAATGAGCCACGTCGTTCCTGCTTCGTAATCTGGCGTGAGGGCCCGAAGATCGGCGTCGCCTTCACGGTGTGACGGAGGCGAAAGAGAGCAGTCAGACTGCTGCGCTCTCGCCCACGCGACGCAACAATCGTCGCGCCCGAAGAGATCGTGGCGCAACAGGGCTGGCTTACACCGCCACGCATGACGACCCTCTCGCACTTCCTCCGCTGCATTCCCGGCTTCCGACTGGTCTGGTGCCCTCTGGCGCTGACCGTCGCGCTCCTCGCCTTCGCTCTGGCAGGGACCCTCAGGCTGCGATTTCTCGACTTCGACGGCAGCCGGGTGCTCGCGGCAGCGATTGCCTGTGTCGGCGTGCTATTGGCGATGTCGGCGCTGCCGGGGCTAAACGTCCAAGCTGCGGAATAGTCACGGTTGGGGATGCAGCCGTCATGCGCTCACCCTACCAACCCGGTGGCTACGGTGTGGCCAGTGTCACGAAAAGGCGGCTGGTAGGGGACCAGCCGGAACGCTTTATGGTTAAGCGCGTAGTTCGCATGAACCCGACAGCGCGGCTTGGCCGCGGAAGATCGGCACTCGGAGGACCGCACGCCATGATGAACCAGGATGTCAGCAACGCTCTCGGCGTCAGCATCATCGGCGCCGATCTGGCAAAGCAGATCTCAGCACGCCTCGACTTTGAGGATCGAAAAGCCGGTCAATGGACCCAGCAGCGCGGCGAGGGGGACATTCCGGCGATGATTTGCGAGCAGTCGCTGCGGCATACATCCGGTCGCCGTACGCCCGAGTCGATCTCCGCAACGTGACAAGCGGACCGAATCGCCACTGGTTGAGCTGAGCGACCACGATCCTAGACCGGCATACCCACAACCAGGGCAAGGTCCGCCGACCTAGTGAAAACTTGGAGCGTTGGATTGATTAGCGGAGCACGGCGAATGTCCGACGAGCCGAAGACCTCGACCGAAGACCTGGCCAATAGCGCCTACGACCAAAAGGCTGGCCACTTGACCCAGAAGCCGGGGGCCAAGCCCGAAGGATCTGTGACGAGCGCCGCTGATCCGGCAACAGGCAGACTTCCGGCGACGCCAGAGCGTGCCGGCGCGCGCCCTGGCACGGAAGCTGATGAATATGCCTCGGGTCCGTCCGATAAGGGACTGGGCAAGGACTGACCCGCGGCGTGCGAAGCCACCGATGATTCGAGGCCCCATCACGAGCCCGACCCCCCCACCGCGCCGTCGCGGAGGCGGCAACGGTGGAGGCTTGCATCACCGAGCCTGCGAAGTTCGGCATCTTGTCGCTCGACCCAACGAATTGCGTCAGTAGCAGTCCACCCCTGCGGAAGGCCGCTGATGCATCTATGCGTTCGAGCGGCGAGCGCCGCCTTCGTAGACCACCCCGCCAGGTCGCATGTGCTTGCTGGCGAATCTCACCCACATCACCTCGGCCTGCTCCATGGCGGCTTTGGCGTTGGCTTCAGCATTTCGGCGATCCATCGCAGCGTCACCCGACGAGCCCGTCGCCTGAATCAACACTGCGAAGGATGGTGAGAGCACGGTGTTACCCTCCCCGGCCTGATTGCTGTTCGCCGGCTGGCTGATGTGCACTGGGATCCGGCGACCATCCGGCAGCGGTACCGCAGCCTCGGGCCCTGCCTCACCGAAGATGCTCGGCCCATTGCTGATGCCGCCAGCCGCGAAGGTCGGGAGGGGACTGCCCCCAAATAGGCTGGCCAGGTTCAGGCTCTGGAGGCCTTCGAGCAATCCGCCGCTCCCGCCTCCGCTGCCGCCCAGGAAGCCCCGGAACAGTGCGCTCACGGCCTGGTCCGCTGCCAGGTTCAGGAGCTTGTCAGCCCATCGGGTGGTCTGATTGGCCAGAGCCTGCATGGCGGTGGAGCCGCGCGCGAGATCGCTGGCAAACCCGCCCAGAGCGTTAGTCGCCTCGGACCGAAGCTCGCGCATGTTCGCGGTCATGGCCTCCTGTTCGATGATGAATTGCGCGGCCGGCGAGGTGGTGTCGCCAATCACTGAGCGAGCCCGGCTGTAGGCGCTCTGCTCCGAGGCAGGGCGTCCAAGCTGCTCACGCTCGAAGGCAGCGTCCCGGCCATAGCGCGTGGTTGCCAGTTGCTGGGCGATAGCCGCTCGCTCAACTTCTGCCTGCCGAATCGCCGCGGCATAGGACTCCGTGATCGTGACGCCCTTCTGCTGCTCCTCGAACAGACGACGGTTCACCTCGATCGTGGTCTCGAGCGCCTTGCCGTTCTGGCCGTACAGCCGATTGTTCGCCTCGAGGTTCTTCCGCTCCAATTCGAGGGCTGCTGCGCGATCGCCTTCGGCCTTTATCATCTGCTCGGCGCCAGGCGGAGGCGTCAGGATCTGCTTGATGTAATCCCGCGTCTCAGCCGGGAGCACGGACGGATCGCTGCCGGCATTGAGGAAGCGCTGAGCCGTGCGTGGCCCGGCGTTGTAGCCAATGAGCGCTGCCACCTCGTTCCCGTTAAATTGCCGAAGCAACTGAGCCATGAGCTCGCCTTGCTTCACGATGGACTCCATTGGGTCGAACGGATTCCGCAGGCCCATGCCGCGGGCGGTCTGCGGCATGAACTGCGAGATGCCCTGCGCGCCGGCAGAGCTCACGGCGTTCGGGTTGAACCGGCTCTCCTGACGAATCTGCGCGGCCAGAAGATCGGCGTTCACACCGCTAGCATTGGACGAGGCGATGATCTGATCGCGGTATTGCGCCGGCGCCTGTCCCACACCCATGGAATAGCGCCCGCTGCCGGACGAACTCCCGTTGATCGTCCGGAGGCGCTGGGTTTCTAATTCGAGATCCCGGGCCCGCCGGATGCCGGCCAGGTCGCGCGGATCGGCGTCGCGTTCCTTGTCGGCGTATTCCTTCTCGATGGCCGCCGTTGCCCGTGCCGTGGGTGCGAAGGTGGCGGTGCGATTGTTGAATTCCGCCGTCCGGTTGAGGGTCGCGGTCGCCACGCTCCCGAACCGGGCAATGTCGTCGGCCATGTTGCGCGTGGCACGGCTCAGGCCCTCGAAGGCAGTGGTGGTGTCCGTGAGGGCGCTGCGGTCCAGGCCGAACTTGATCGGGTCGGCAATTGCCTTGCGGAGCTGCTCGGCCTGATCCTGGAGCTTCTTCAATTCCTGGCGCTCGGGATCCGTCGAGCGGACAATCACGCCGATCTGCAGCGACCGTTGTGCCGTCTGTGCCGCCTCGTTCTGCCTCCGACGCTTGTCGATCTCCCTCTGGAGGCGCTTCAATTCGGCCTGTGCCGCGGCTGTGTCCCGCGCACCGATCCCGAATGGCAGGTAGCTTTCGCGCGCCCTCGAATTGGCCAGCACGGTCTGTGCGGTCGCCAGTCGGGTTTCTAGGTCACCACCGGTGGCCACGCGATCGATCGCCTGCCCGACCTTGTCCCACGCATCCGAGATGAGCGTCCCCGCCGCTGCGGTGGCCCTGCCCCATCCGGAGGTCAATTCGGTCGCGCTTGTCAGACCGGTTCGATAGGCGGCCAGCAAGGCCTGTTGTGCGCCCAACCGGTCACCCTGAGCCTGCAGGCGCTGGATATTCTCCCGGGTCGCGTCCGACAGGAAGCCCAATTGCTTGTTGAGGTCGTCCGCACCCTTGGCCGGATCAGCGAAGGCCTCGGCGAGCACCTTCGCGGCGTCGGGCAATTCCTGGCCTGTCGTGGCGGCGTAATCCTTCACGGACCCAATTAGCCCGGCATAGATCTCGGATCCGATCCGGCCCGTGGCGGCGAACTGTCCCGCCATCTCACGGGCGGTACGGACCGACACGTCACCCGCGGCGGCCGCTGCCGGCGCCAGCGCATTAATCTCGTCCGCGGTCGTTCCAGAGGCGCGTCCAATTCCCGACAGGGAGGCCTGCAGGTCGCGCATCGAATTCCGGCAGCTGACGAAGGCCGCAACGCCTGTGAGTGCGACGGTGCCCACCCCGCTGATCGCCGCGCCCACCAGGCCAACCCGGGCCGCGAGTCCTGAGGCCGCCTCCCCGGCCTGAGCCAGCGCCCCGCGGACGCTCGCGCCGCCCGGTCCACCGAAGGCCTGGGCAATCTGCGGACCCTGCTGAAAGGCCACCGTCGCCAGACTGCTGCCGCTGCCGAGTGATGAGACGATGTCGGACGCCTGGTAGGCCAAATTCTGGACCTGGTCGCCGCGGAGGCGGTTGCTGTTCGCGGCTGGGCCCATGGCCGGCGTGGAGCCCATCGAGGCGACCTTCCGGCTGAGCTCCACGCTTTCGAGCTGCTTGGCGCCGACGCCCCCGAGATCCTTCCAGGCGGCACGCTGCGCATCGGCCGCGCGCTGTGAGGCGGCTGCCAGGGTGCCATATCGAGCCTCGAGCAGCCCCGAGGTCCGTTCGTAGGCCGTGGCGTCGACAGCACCCTGCGCATACGCCCTGTCGAGGGTCCGCATTCCCTTCTCGAGCTGTTGTGTCGAGCGGTATTGCGTATCGATCGAGGCCCGAAGCTTGTCGACGGCCGCGGTGGCCGACAATTGCCGGCGTGAGGCCATGTCGGTGATGATCGCCGTCGCCTCGGTGGCCCTGGCCATGCGCTCGTTGGCAACCGTGACCCCGTCGACCGTGGTCACCAAACGATCCATGGCCGTCCGCGCTTCGGTCACACCAACGGCGCGGGCCTGGAGCGTGATGCGGCGGATGCTTTCGATCGAGGGCATAGAGCTAATTCCTCTGAGCTGCCGCCCGTTGCAGGGCCAGGAATTCAGCCCGCATCGTGCGCAGGAAGGCACTCTTGAATTCGCGGACCCACTTTGGCGGGACGCCATCCTCGAGGTAGATCGCAGCCTGCTGCTCCATTGCCGTCAAAAACAGGTCGACGGCCTTTTCCGCGAAGGCTTTCGTCGCGCCCTCAGGCAGGGTGTCATCGATGAAACGGACAGAGTCGGCGCCCATCATGCTGCCGGCCTTTGTGAGCTCCCGGCGGGACATGCGTTGCGCGGACATTTGCGCCTCTGCGGGGATATTCACGGAGGCTTCAATGGGTGCCATTGGCACAGCCTCCCATGATGCTGCCCGGCGGCGATTGCTGTAGTAGTTGCGCAAGGGCGTCGATATCGGCACGCGCCTCGGGATAACGCTTCGCAATCGAGGCGAGCTCGGCGGTCACCTCCCGCCAGTGCTGGCTCTCCACAGAGCGGGCGGTGGCAACGAGCTCAGCTCGGTACTCCGACGAGAGGCCACGCCAGTGTCGGTCTACGGCTCCACGGCCAACGCCGAAGCGCTGAGCAATCCGAGCGAGGCTGATACCTGCGGCTCGCGCAAGCTCGATGTCCTGCCGATGCGGATGGTTGGCGATGATCGCCTTGCGGCCGGGTCTGGAGTTTGGGAGGTCGGACGACATGCAGGCAGGGCTCCTCCGGTGACCGGATCGGGGCCCGCGCGCTCTGTGTGGAGCGCCTATGGCATGTCGCGGCTACGGCTTCAGAGCCGCGGCGACGTGGGAACGTATCGTGAAGGCCTGTCTCGCTTCAAGCTGCCTGAACGCGGCATGCACCGCCTTTGCGCATGCCGAGCCGCCCTGTTTCAGCTGACAGGCCCTAGATCTCTGGGCGGTGAAGCTCACTCTGGAAGCTGCCGGTCTTGAATTTATTTCCGAGAACCGAGGAGGTATCGGTATCTGCTTCCGGGATCGGAGTGATGGTTCGAAGCATGGCTAGGACGAAGGGCCGGCGCCGCTCCACCTGTCACCATGAAGCTGGGCACGCCCTCGTCCGCTCGCTCTTTCGGTAGCCAGTCCATAGCCTCAGGGCGTGCGCTGCGTCGGCGGCGCGGATTGGGGGCAGTCGGCAGGACGTGGCGGCTTGTCGTATCCCTGCGGCTCGCAGGCTGCGACGGCCGGCTTTCCAGACGTGTCGTCCTTCGGGCTCCTGAGAAGGCCGAAGCCCCAGAACACGGCGGTGCCCACAGCCACGGCGATGAGTAGGGCTAGAGCGATAAACGGAAGCGACCGACTCATGGCGATGCCCTGCTTGGCGCAGTCCGAGCCGACTTACGTTCCCTACGCGGTCGCGTCAGCCTGAGCGAGCCTTACAAACAGCAACTCACGGGAACCGCCCAGGGTTGGTCGGGCTGCTGCCTTTTTCTTTGGGATGGGAGATCCCGCCGACGGGAGCTTTCGTGAGGAGAGTTTTCTCAGGCAGCATCGCCCGCCAGGAGTTGCTGAGGGATCTGCCTGAAGGTCCAACCCTCCTCCGCGGGGTCCAACACCCAGACAAGATCGTAGCGGTACCCCGGCCATTCGTCGGGGGCTTGCGGCGGGTTTGCCAGTGCGGCCACGCAATCCGGGATGCGCGAGTGGTTCCAGGCGATCAGGACGACGCCCGAGCGCGTCATCACCTCGGCCATCAGGGCGCCCGTCTCCGGCTTCGCGAAGGCTTCGCTGTAGTCGATGGCACCCCTCTCCCCCAGGAGGGCGTGGAGCGGTGCGACGGTCTGCTGAGGACGCAGGCTCTCGCTGCCGGGGGCGACGCCCGAGGCGAAGATGACGTCGGGCGTCGCAAGGCCCCGTTGTCCCGAGCCGAAGAGAGACGCCAGGGCGCCTGCGCGCTGCCAGCCCCGTACGGTCAGGCTTTCGGGATCGGCTTGGCCCTCGCTGGTCACGCCCGGTGTCTCGTGCTCCTCTGCGTGACGGATGATCATGATGCGGCTGGGGCTCATGGCGGGCTTTCTGACGTGAGGAACTGAGTGGCCCGAGACAGCAACCCGTCAGCAGCCTCATTCGTCACATCGACCGCCATTGTGCCAACCCAAGCAGTTGACGACGGGTCCAGCCATTCTCTTCCCGTTCTGAGATCGCGTGATGGCGCCAGACTGAGGTTTGGCTAACTGGCCTCATCCATCCTATCCGCGAGCCAAGTTGCGTACCGGCTCACCTGTGAGATGGACGACTCGCCCCGCCAGCCCGTGACCAGATCGGGCGGCGGGGCAAACAGGCCGGGCCACTCCGTCGCTGCTCACTCCGAAGTGCTACGTTCGTCTTGGAAAATCCCGCGGCGAAGCTAGAACTTCAGGTCAGCTCCGCCTTGAGTAACGGCGCGACCTGCAGCAAATTTCCGTGGGGGCTGCCTACAAGATCGCTGCGAATAAAATTGCGTAGAGGCCTTGATCTTGGAGCGCCCTTCGCTGATTGCGTATATACTAGCGAAAGAAGGCCCGCCATGACAGACAACGTCGAAACGCAAATCGTTGAGCAGGATGATACGGTCGAGCTAACAACGCAGATCGTGGCGGCCTACGTGTCCAACAACTCGGTCCCGGCCTCCGGCCTTGCAGACCTCATCGTGTCCGTCCACTCAGGATTGCTCGGCCTCGGCAAGCCGAGCGCTCCTGCTCAGGAGCCCGTGACCAAGGCCACCCCGGCGCAGGTCAAGAAGTCGATCGGGGATGAGGGGCTGATCAGCTTCGAGGATGGCAGGCCCTACAAGTCGCTGAAGCGCCACCTCTCAAGCCGTGGCCTGACACCGGAAGGCTACCGGGCCAAGTACGGTCTGCCCTCCGACTATCCGATGGTCGCGCCGAGCTACGCCAGGCAGCGCTCCGAGCTCGCTCGCACCATTGGGCTTGGGCGGGCGCGTCAGCCGGCTGCACCAAAGAGCGCTGACGTGGCTGAGACTGTCACGGATGCGCCGAAGGCTCGCGGCGGCCGGCGCACAACCAATGTTGCTACCCCTTCGGCTTCAGCACCGAAGAAGCGCGGTCGAGCCAGCAAGGCTGTTGCTGCCGCTGAGTGAGGTTGTCGGGTCAGGCGGGAAGCCTGACCCGCACTCGAAACGAGTGTGCGCAACTGCACCCTGTTCCAGCGGACGCACGATCGGCGCGACGTGCCGGGTGTGCCTGAGGGCATCCCAATCTGAGCGTTCAGGAGCAGGGGCTGCTTCGCGCCTTCACTTCGTGCTCATAAACCCACGTTAGTTTCGCCCGGCTATGCTGCCGGACAACCTTCCTCTACCCCATGCCGCCCGCTCCCTCCTTGCCGAGGCGATCAGCGCGCTGCGCATCGCCGGCCGGATCGTTCAGAAGCTCGCGGATCCTGCCGACACCTACAGCATTGACGGTGGGCCGCCGGTGACCTTCGGTGGCGTCGTGGCACTGGCTTGGGATACGGGGCTGATGGGCGGGTTGCAGGGGATGCAGTAGCGATGGCCGAGAAAACCGGAGCGACCTTCGGCGAGCTCTACAAGGCCAACGCCATCACCGAGGAAGACCTCGTCGCGGCCGTGAACGCCTTCATGACAGACCGGACAACGGCCGAGTTTGCGATCGGCGGCGAGTACGTCTTGGATCTTGCCGCAGCCGTCCAGGCGAGCCCCTTTGCCATGCGGATGCTAAACGACCCGGCGTTCAAGGATGGCTCAAGGCGCAGCGCGGTGCGCACGGCGATCCTCCTGGCCCGGCCGGTGAAGGGGTGACGTCATACTGAAGTGTGCAGGATTGTCTTGCGCCCACTACGGGTGGCACCCGGACCTTGATCCTCTAACCAGAAGCGGACCATCCACCTTCGACCCAACCTCACTTTGAGAGCACGCCTTTGTCGCCTCCGGAAGCGGACGTCTGTCGCTTGGACGTTATGGATCCTGATACGAAACATGCGGTAAGTCGGACAAGCTCCTGTCGCTCGTAGAGCAGTGTGCATGTCGGGAGGAGTTCGAGTGCTCGATCCGTCTCAGTTCATCGTCGCGTTCCTCGACCTACCGTATTGGGCCAAGCTGACGCTGCTCATCATGGCTGCCGTCATAGGGCTGATGAGTTCCGTTCTGGGTACGGCACTTAGATCCCGACTTAGAGCCCTGTCGCGCCTTGGTAAGCTAACCGATGAATTGGACGAGGAAAAGCGCAAGCTTGCTTCAGAAAAGCACTGGCGGCTGGCGGATGAAAGGGTGAGCGCCAGTCTCTCGGCGGAGAGGACTTCACGGGGTACTGCTGAGCCCTCAAGCCCAGTGCCCCTCGATACACCCTAACCTCGACCTGGCCGCACAGTGCGCGACGACACAGCCGCGCCCGTCCGAGGCCGCCATCTTAAGGCGCTGCGCGCCTGCGCTCTGCGTCCGCTCGGCCTGCGCCGCGGCGTCTACACGTCCGCGATGCCGGTGCTGGTGTTGGTCGCGCGCGGGCTGGTCGAGGAAGGGCTGACGCGCTGGAAGTAGCACCGGTCTTGTGGGACAGCCTGGTTCCTGACGGCGGCCGGGCCGGCGCTGGTGCGGGAGCGGGATGACTGAAACAAGAGAGTCATTGCGGTGGTCAGGTCCTTAACGCGCCGTTAGCGTGAGTCTTATAAATCGATTGGTATGAGCACGTTATGTCTGAACACTATCGCATGCGAAGACACCTTCGACTTCGCACATGTCTCTGAACCAGCGGTGTCAGAGCTGGCGCCTCATTGTTTTTCTGCAAGTGACTCAGGGCCCGCGCTCGTACATCATCAACCAGTCAAGAAGTTGGCGACCTACGTCGGAGCTTATTTCGCAATGGCGGCAGCACTCGGAACCGGAGTTTCCTATGCTGTTGCACCGATTGCCATTCCGGCGCAGCCTGAAACTTTCGCATACAGCCTGCGGCTAAGCGAAGATGCTGAAATGTCGAGGCCAGTTCCCGCCACTATTCGGGAAGGCTTCAGCTTCAATCTTAGGCTACAAGCCTCCTAGAACTTCGTTGCAGGGCTTGACCTTCGCTAAAGCTCGACGTGGCAGAAGAGCCCGCCGCGGTGCGAGCGAGGAGGGCTGAACGACGGGTGGCCCTGCCGCCGCAGATCGGGGGACGATCCACAACGGCAGGACCTGTCCGATATGCGACAGGAAAGAAGCTCCCGGACCAAGGAATGATGCCCAGCCTGAGCCGCAAAGGAAAGCCCAGCGCGGCGGGTGCCGGCGGGGCTGAAGTTGAGCCAATCGCCCAACGTGAGGAAGGTCGCGGCAGAAAAGCAGGGTGCGTGCCAGGGTCAGGGCTTTCGGCTCTTCGCGCGCCGCATCTCCAGCGCCTCAGTCACCAGCATCCGAATGGCCTCTGATCGGTTTGGAAGGTCAGGATGCTCCCGCCTGAACGCATCAACGTTCTGAACGAATGAGACTGGCGCCACGATCTGCAGCCGCTCCGTCGCGGGACCTTCCTTCAGCTTCTTCGGCATGTCCGCGGTCGTGTCGTGAGCCTGGCCTTCGGGATCATTGAGGCTGTCACGTTGCTCGCATGGTCAGCCCCGTCCGTGATTTAAGCCTATCGCCTCGACCGCACCTCCTCCAAGGCATCGATCCGACGCTGCATTTGAGCCAAGGCGCCCCGCAGGCTGAACGTGTCGCTGAACGATTTCTCTATGTCGTTTATCTGGCGCTGCAGGTTGGCGTTCTGTTGCTCCTCAGAGGTCCAGACCCGGGCGTGCTAGCCGCGGGTGACGATGCCTCCTAGACCTTGTCGATGTCGCGCTGATGCAGTCGAAGATGAAGAGGGATCGCTAGACTTCGACGGACCCGCTTAGGCCGGCGCAAACAATTCAGGCGCGAGACCAGGCCTACGGGCCGGTGGGGGAGCGGATCACCCGGACGCCGTGCAAGGCGTCACAGGCTCGGTTCGATTCCGAGCCCGGCCCTCCATCTCACGATGTGGGAGGCCGAAAACCGGAACCGGGTGAACGCTCAGGCCTTGATCCGTCGAATCGACAGGCGACGGAGGGCGCAATGCGCGTATTTCAGGTGAGACAAGCGACGACGGGCAGCATTCTCTGGACAGGCGCGGCCGCAGGCGACGCGTCTGCTCTCGAAGCCATGGCGCACGAGGCGGGTTACCTGGACGCTGCCCACATCCCACAAGCGATCTTGGATCGAGGGCTGAAGGTCGAAGTCCTCAATCTTTGATTGGTTTAGAAGGCGATGGACTTAGGGGCGGCATCGGGCCGTCCTTTTGTTTGGGCTCTAGCCCGCTCGTTGCAGTCGGCCCCTGATCATTCGAGGAACCGCGTGTTGAACGACAACCAAGCCCCCGTCGGCCTCAGACGGGTTTTCGTGCGTGCCCTTGCCTACCTGCGGGCCGGGCTCTGGATGGCAAAGGAGATGAACCCCTGGCGCAGGCCTTATGGGAAGCGGCGGTGAGGTCCCAACCTTGTGGGGCACAGCTCGCGACGGCCGGGCCCTCAATGCATGACCCGTCATAGCGGGTTGGCTGACGGGGTAGAGAAATGCGCCTATCCGCTCTGATTAACATCCGCGAGGACTGTGGGGGAAAGAGCCTCTATGGGGCGCCGATCTGCCACTGAACTGCGACAGCGACTTGGTACTGCGGCGTGTCTCGGTTCAGCCCGATCCCGACCGCCACGCCGACGATGGCTTTCTGGCTCCGCAAGCGATGGCGAACGCCAATCTGTGCCAAGCTAAAATCCTGATCGCCACGCTCCTGCTGCTCTCGCGCGTAGCTCGCCACTAAAGCTGTGTCTCGCGAGATCGCTTGTCCGATGGAGGCGTTGGCGAGATAACGATGCGGCCGGTCGCTCGGTCCTGGGTCGATGCGGGAGATCAGGCCCGCGTTCAGGCTGATCCCAAGCGGCCTCTCGCCTCCTACGAGGGACTTCCCGAACAGAGCGACCGCATCCGTCTCATAGGCCGTCCCATCCGGTCCGTAGAGCGCCCGCACGCGCCCGAGCAGTCCCACGGACGGTACAGCAGCCTGCTCCTTGCTGAGCTGGTAGAGGCTGCCCAGTTGCGTCACGCCCCCAAGCTCGGCGCGCCCACTACGGACCATGTCCTCTGACTGCTCAGAGGCGATGGTGCCAAGCCGACGACCGATGTCGAGGTTGCCGTAGGCGCCGGACTGGCCGATCCGGAGATCAAGGTCGGGGGCAATTCCAAAGCCAATCTCGGTCTCTGCGCCGTACGTGTTGCGCACTCGTCCGCTCGGTGCTCGCTCATACGAACCTGCAATGCCAAAGACCGCCTCGCCAACGGGGGTGGCGTTCGGATCAGTGACCTCGAAGGGATCATCGGCCAGGCTGATCGGCTCATCCTGAGCAGAAGCAGCGCCCGGCAGAAGCTGACAGGTAAACAGCGCGAAAGCCAAGGCTGATCGAAGGTGACGAGAACGTCTTGCTGGCAACTTGCTGGTCCTTGAGCCCGCTCATCCAAGAGGCAAAGCCACCGACTTACCTCAGGTTCAGAATACGTCACTCCTGGCGCCGACCGACTTGGAGCGCCAGGGCTTTCTCCCAGCCGAGCGGCAGAGGAACGCCTCGCAGCTTCATTCGAGCCTCAACACTGGCGAGGACCCATTGCCAATGCTCAGGGCAAAGATCTGGCAGCATCTTGTCGACGCCCAGGTTGTGGGCGGCAACGTCGGCGGCCCGCTCCCATTCCTGCAAAAGGCGATGGCGGTCGTTGGCCGGTGGTTCGATAGGCGCATCAGGCATGTCGATGCCTCCGGGAATCACCCCATCGGAGGTTACAGGCTGCAGACTTGCGAACAACCATGTGCCCGGCGAGCGTACCCATGACTCCAGCATTGCGGCTCCTACACCCCCCGAAAGGTCGATGGTGGCCTGACCATCAAGTACTGGGACAACACCAGCACAGCCTCAAACAGAACAGTTCCTGCCTCGTCGCGCACGCTGCCGGCAATCTGACTGCGTACGTTTCCGTCGAGGCTATGGCGGCCCATCTCGCGCAGGACTGTCACTGCCTCGCGACGCGCGCCCTCCATATCGGGCAGGTCGAGACCTTTGTCGTCCCGTACGTCAAACGTGCCGTCGCTCGTGTCGATGAAGTAACGCGGCATCGGATCCTCCATGACGGAGGCACGCTATCGTGAGGCAGGGACCTGCCGCGCTAACGTTCGGCAAGCCCAGCGGTCAGTTCGGCTCCCAGGGTGCGAAAGCGCGTTCGGTCGTGTCGCCAAGGGCGCATTCCCTTCGTCAACCACGCCCTACGGGCCGGCTCGCAGCTAGGCGGAGCCGCAATAGTCGTCAATCGACGAGGCGGACGACTGCCAGGAGCATCGCCGTGGTGCCGAGCATGACACCCGTGAGCTGGGCGAAGGCACCAGAGCGACGAACGACGTCGGTTCGCGACCAACCGACGAGGAGCCCACCAGCCTCGCAGAGCGCCTATCCGAGCACGAGAAGACCAAGCGCCGTGTGCATGGGCGGGCAACGCCCGTTCCAGAGAGTGGCTCCGCACCGATTTGCAAACCGAGGCTGCGGACCTCAATGCAACGCCCAATCAGGGCTGCAGGGGACGGCAACAGCTGTAGGGGCTGAGCCAGACCTTGCTAACATCCAAGATCTGCAGAGATGATCCGGCGCTTACAACCGACCTGCTCGACGGGAACACCGACTTCCGACAGTGTGATAAATCAGCAGCAAGCAACCACAAAGTCATCAGAATTTACATAGATCAATCCAGCAAATTTGACACAGGAATTTGGTCTCTAGATCCTCTCGCCACAGCTGCGAGTGGTGCGTCCGCGGTGACGCTGGCAGGGGGAGTCGTGACATGGACCCGATCAAGCGCCTGCCCTGGGATCGCCCCTCTCAGCTCGATGCTCGTGGCACAGAGGCAGCCGTGGCCGGAGACAACAGCTTGAGCAACGTCCTGCGTTTGGTGGGCTCCTTCGATGAGCTGGAGAGCCAAGCACCACCCCCGACCCACCGGTCCTCAGCACGCGATTGGACGAAGCTGATCGACCGCATCCGTGAGGCTGCAGCCCATAGCCGCGAAATCGAGGCCCAGGCCCATGAGCAGGAGCTGCGCGTTCAGGCCCTCCTGGATCGTGCCCGAGAGGACATTCAGGCAGCAGCTGAGCGTGTGCGTGCCGCCGATGCGCGCACCGCCGAGATGCAGGCCCGCACTGAAAAGCTGCTCAAGACTGCTGACGAGCGTGTGAAGGCAGCCGAGGAGCGT